>NZ_JAPDIQ010000010.1:0-202258 GCF_029872515.1 Pseudomonas flavocrustae
ACCGTCAGCTCGGACGAGATCTGCGCGGCGATCAAGGACATCTACGACGACACCCGCTCCATCACCGAGCCCTCGGGCGCCCTGGGCGTGGCCGGGATCAAGAAGTACGCCGAGCGCGCGGGCTCCGGCGGCCAGGTGCTGGTGGCCATCGATTCCGGTGCCAACATCAACTTCGACCGCTTGCGCCATGTGGCCGAACGCGCCGAACTGGGCGAGCAGCGCGAAGCCATCATCGCCGTGACCATTCCCGAGCGGCCAGGGAGCTTCCGGGCCTTCTGCGAAGCCCTGGGCCGGCGGCAGATCACCGAATTCAACTACCGCTACCACACCGGCGAAGAGGCCCATATCTTCGTTGGCGTCCAGACCCATCCCCAGCGCGATCCGCGCGAGGACCTGCTGCAGGGGCTGCGCGACCAGGGTTTTCCGGTGCTGGACCTGACCGACAACGAACTGGCCAAGCTGCATATCCGCCATACCGTGGGCGGTCATGCCGCGCGGGTGGGCCAGGAGCAGGTGTTCCGTTTCGAATTCCCCGAGCGACCGGGCGCACTGTTCGACTTCCTCGAAAAGCTGGGCGGACGCTGGAACATCAGCATGTTCCACTACCGCAACCACGGCGCGGCGGACGGCCGGGTGTTCGCCGGGCTGGAAGCCAGCCAGGCCGAACGGCCGGAGCTGCTGGCGACGCTGGATGCCATCGGCTATCGCTACTGGGACGAGACCGAGAATCCGGCGTACCGGTTGTTCCTGGGCTGAGATCTGGCGGTGTTGGGCTTCGCTGCAGGTAGGGTGGACAACGGCGCAGCCTTGTCCACCGTTGGCACCGGAGCCCCTCAGTGGAAAAGGCTGCGCCGTTTTCCACGCTACGGCGATGATCGCGGCCATGGGCCGCTCCTACAGGGAATGACGCTGTTGTAGGAGCGGCCGCAGCGGCGAACTGCCATGGTCGCGATGCGCCCACAAGCCCACGCTGGACCAGACCGCCCCCTCTCCCTGTGGGAGAGGGCTGGGGTGAGGGTAGCCCCATACCGGAAGGTGCCACCTGCTGGACTTTGCGGCGCCCAGCGCCAAGCTACGGGTAGGGTGGATAACGGCGCAGCCTTATCCACCGTTGGCACCGCAGCTCGTCTGTGGAAAAGGCTGCGCCGTTTTCCACGCTACGGGTAAGCGCAATTGATCGCGGCCATGGGCCGCTCCTACGGTCAAGCCTGTAGGAGCGGCCCATGGCCGCGATTGGTATTTGGCGCAAAAAGTGGAAAACGCTGCGCGGTTTTCCGCGCTACGCGCTGCGGAGCCCAACCGCCCCTTCTCCCTGCGGGAGAGGGTTGGGTGAGGATGACCACGCGCCAGACGCTCGACACCAACCTACGAAGCCAGCGGCTCCACTTGGATATCCGTCAGTCCATGCACCTCCGCCTGGCGCAGGATGGCCGCGGCGGGGGCATCGGCGGGCGGCAGCGCCAGGCTGTTCTCGGCGTCGGCGCGCAGCTGTTCCAGCACCGCCAGGGCGGCTTCGTGCGGGGCGAGACTGGCCTGCGGATGCTCGAGGTCGAGCTGGCGGGACTCGCCGTCCTTGCGGTAGTGGACGCGAAACGTGGGCATGGCGGCGGCCTCTAGGTAGGTCTCTAGAAAGACCCACCCGGCCGCACCGCCGTTCCGAGCTACTTGAGGATGACCAGCTTGCCCTTGAGGGCGACACCGGCCATGAGGGCGCCGGCGTGGCACTCGTAGCGGGTGGGATCGCTCCACTCGTTCTTCTTGTAGTAGCTGGTGATGTCGGTGACCGCATTGGCACCGGCGGCCTTGGCCGCTTCCTGCAGGCGGATCAGCGCCGATTGCAGCACCCAGCGGCAGGCGACCTCGTCGGTCTTGTTGAAGGCGTTGGTCTTCTGGTTGGTGGTGATGCTGGAGTTGACCACCGTGGCCTTGCCCGGCACCGGGTTGCCGGCCAGGTAGAACTTCACGCTGCCATCCAGACGCTTGGCGGCCAGGGCTTCCTGGACGACTTCGGCGAAGGGCAGTTGCAGGGTGGTGTCGCGGGCCTGGGCGGCGCTGGGCAGCAGGGTGGCGAGGCTCAGGGTAAGGGCGAGGGTGGAGGCTAGGGTACGCATGGCGACTTCCTTGTGGTGGTGGGGATGACTGTTTAACCCAGAACGTCCGCGCCGTCAGCCTGGAGAGCGGCGTTCTGCGCTATCGCGCAGGCCACGGGCGGTCATTCCGCGTCGGCTGCGGGGGCGGGCAACTGCAATTGCCGGCGGATGTCGGCGTCGAGCAGCTGGACCCATTTGTTGTAGTTGCGATGGATGCGTTCGCCGTCGTAGTCGAGGCCGGCGCTGTCGCGGTAGCGGATCTGGTAGCCCTTGGTGCTGTAGGGGATATCGACCCAGGCCTGGTGGCGATCGCGCACCACGATGCTGGCGACCACCAGGCCGGGGCTCTCCTGGCCGACGCTCCAGCCACGGCGTTCGAGGGTGTCGACGATGGCGCGGCGGACATCGGCGGCGTTCTCCGTGCGGTCGGCGGGAAAGACCTCCTGGGGCGTCACCAGGGGCGCGCGGGTGCAGGCCGCCAGGAACAGCAGCGCGGAGACGAGCAGCAGGCGACGCAACATGGGAGTACCTCGGGCTATGGCCATCAGGACCAGCGACGGAAGATCAGCGAGGTGTTGACCCCGCCAAAGGCGAAATTGTTGTTCATCACGTGATCGGTACGCAGGGTCCGCGGTCCGTCACGCAGATAGTCCAGCTCGCCGCACTGGGGGTCCAGGTCATCGAGGTTGAGCGTCGGCACGAACAGCTCCTCGTTCATCATGGCGATGCTGAACCAGGATTCCAGGGCGCCGCAGGCACCGAGGGTATGGCCCAGGTAGCTCTTCTGCGAGCTGATGGGCATGCGGGCGCCGAACAGCGCCTGGGTGGCGCGGGTCTCGGCGATGTCGCCCTGTTCGGTGGCGGTGCCGTGACCGTTGACGTAGCCGATGGCCTCCGGCCTCAGCCCGGCGTCTTCCAGGGCCAGCTCCATGGCGCGCTGCATGGTGGCCTGCTCGGGGCGGGTGGAATGCTGGCCGTCGGCGTTGCTGCCGAAGCCGACGATCTCGGCGTGGATGTGCGCGCCGCGCGCCAGGGCGTGCTCCAGCTCTTCCAGCACCAGGATGCCGGCGCCTTCGCCGATCACCAGGCCGTCGCGTCCGCGGTCGTAGGGACGCGGCGAGGTGTGGGGGGCGTCGTTGCGCAGGCTGGTGGCATAGAGGGTGTCGAAGACCATGGCCTCGCTGGGGCAGAGTTCTTCGGCGCCGCCCGCCAGCATCAGCGGCAGACGGCCGAACTTGATGGCCTCGTAGGCGTAGCCGATGCCCTGGCTGCCGCTGGTGCAGGCGCTGGAGGTGGGGATCAGCCGGCCCTTGAGGCCAAAGAACAGACTCAGGTTGGCGGCCGCCGTGTGCGGCATCATGCGCACATAGGTGTTGGCATTGAGGCCCACCGCGGCGTCGCTGAGCAGCATGTTGGCCAGCGCCTTGATGTCGTCGGTGCTGCCGGTGGAGGAACCGCAGGCCACGCCCATGCGGCCGTCGGTGATGCGGGCGTCGTCCAGCAGCCCGGCATCGGCCAGGGCGCGCTCGCCGGCGGCCACCGCCAGCTGGGAGACGCGGCCCATGCTGCGCAGTTGCTTGCGCGTCCAGTGGCCGGGCACCTGGAAGTCGACGATGGGTCCACCCAGGCGGGTGTTCATCTCGGTGTAGCGATCCCAGGCGTCCATGCGGCGGATGCCGCTGTGGCCGGCGAGAAAATGGTCGCGGATGGTCGGCCAGTCACTGCCCAGGGCGGTGACGCCGGCCATCCCGGTGATCACGACGCGGCGGCCGTTCATCAGCACAGTCCTCCGTTGACCGCCAGCACCTGGCGGGTGATGTAGCCGGCTTCGGGGGCGAGCAGGAAGGCCACGGCGTGGGCCACCTCCTCGGGGGTGCCCATGCGCCCGGCGGGAATCATTTCGAGGATCTTGTCCACCGGTACGTGCTCATCGAGAATCTCGGTGTCGATCAGCCCCGGGGCCACGCAGTTGACGGTGATCCTGCGCTTGGCCAGCTCCACGGCCAGGGCCTTGGCGGCACCGATCAGCCCCGCCTTGGAGGCGCTGTAGTTGACCTGGCCGCGATTGCCGATCAGTCCGGAGACCGAGGTGATGCAGACGATGCGCCCTGGCGCGCGGCGGCGGATCATCGGCATGACCACCGGGTGCAGGACATTGTAGAAACCGTCGAGATTGGTGCGCAGGACCACGTCCCAGTCTTCCCCGGTCAGCGCCGGAAAGGCGCCGTCGCGGGTCAGGCCGGCGTTGCAGACCACCCCGTAGTAGCCGCCGTGGGCCTCGGTATCGGCCTCGAGGATGGCCGCGCAGGCAGCGCGATCGCCGACGTCGAATTGCAGCACCCGGGCCGTGCGGCCCAGGGCCTCCACCTCGACACGGACGGCCTCGGCGTCCTCGCGACGGCTGCGGCAGTGCAGCACCAGGTCGTGCCCGGCCGCGGCCAGGCGCAGGGCGATGGCGCGGCCCAGGCCGCGGCTGGAACCGGTCACCAGGACCGGAGCGGGGGCGACGCTCATGGCGCGGGCTCCTCTAGGTACAGATCCGCCCGGGGCGGACGATAGACGTTCAGGCGGGCGCTGGCCTGGCAGCCAGGACCCTGCAGGTGGCAGTCGAAGATGGCCATGCCATCGTCGTTCTGCAGTGCCGGCCGGGCCTGGATGCGCAACTCACCGCCGGCGGGAAAGGCCGGCACGTCGCAGGCGAACTGGCGGGTGCCGAGCAGGAAACCCAGGGCCGGGGCCTCGCCACGGCGGCGCGCCTGGCAGCCAGCGAAGGCGGCCACGCTCTGGGCCATCAGCTCCACGCCGATCCAGGCCGGCAGGGCGCCCGCGGCATCGGTGAAGAGACCAGGCCTGACCACCAGGCGGGTCTCGATGCCGCCCTCGTCGCAGGCGAGGATCTCGTCGATCAGCAGCATGTCGCCGGCGTGGGGCACCAGCTCGGCAAGGGGCCAGGGGATCATGGCGTGGCTCCGAGGATGAGGCTGACGTTGCTGCCGCCAAAGGCGAAGCTGTTGCTCATGGCATGGCGACGACCGTCCAGGCGACTGTCGGCGTGGGCCAGCGCCAGGCGTGGCAGGGCCGGATCGGCCTGCCCGTCCCAGCGCTGCGGTGGCAGCTGGCCGGCGGGATTGAGCAGCGGGTCCAGGGTCAGCCAGGCGAAGGCGGCTTCCAGGGCGCCGGCGGCGCCGAGGGTATGGCCGGTCAGCGGCTTGGTCGAGGAGCAGGGCACCCCGGCCGGGAATACCTCATGGGTGGCGTGGCTTTCCATGGCGTCATTATGTGGCGTGGCGGTGCCGTGCAGGTTGAGATAGCCGATGTCGCCCGGCTCCAGACCGCTGGTGCGCAGCGCCGCCTGCATGGCCTGGACGGCGCCGCGACCGCTGGGATCGGGGGCGGAGATATGGTGGGCATCGGAACTGGCGCCGCCGCCGAGGAGGGCGATGGGACCGGGTTCGCGGGTCAGCAGGAACAGCGCCGCGCCCTCGCCGATGTTGATGCCGCAACGATTGACCGAGAAGGGATTGCACAGCGACTCGCTGACCGCTTCGAGGGCGGCGAAGCCGTTCAGGGTCAGGCCGCAGAGGCTGTCGACACCCCCGCAGAGCACGGCATCGCAATGGCCCTGGACCAGTAGCCGACGGGCGCTGAGCAGGGCGCGGGCGCTGCTGGTGCAGGCGGTGGACAGGCCGTAGCAGGGGCCGCTCAGGCCCAGGTAGCGGGCGAGGAAATCCGCCGGCGCCACCAGTTCCTGCTGGGCGTACTGATAGCCCTCGGGCAGCTGACCGCTGCGCTGGTGCACGGCGATGCCCTGACTGGCCTCGTGAATGCCCGAGGTGCTGGTGCCCAGCACCACGCCGATGCGGGCGGGGCCATGGCGCTCGATGGCCTGGCGCACCTGGGGCTCGATCTCGGCCAGGGCCGCCAGCAGGAGCTGGTTGTTGCGACTGAAATAGGGCGTCCAGGCCGCTGGCCAGGCCGGCAGCGGGGCGCTGACGGTGCCCACCGGTGGCTGGCGCTCGGGAATCCAGCCCGGGGTGGGCTGCATGCCCGCCGTGTCGCCGGCGAACAGACCGCGCGCCACCTCGGCCTTGCCCTGGCCCAGGGCGCAGAGCAGCCCCAGGGCGTTCAGGTAGGCGCTCAAGGCGCGGACTCCGGCAGCAGGGTCAGGCGATAGCGCGACCCGTCCGGCGCCTCCAGCTCCAGGCGCTCGGCAGCGGGGTAGCGCACCTGCCAGTCCTTGAGGCGGCGACTGCCGTCGGCGTCCCTGTGCCAGTCGCCCGCGGCATAGGCCCGCGGCAACTGGTCGGTCGGGGTCAGGGCGAACAGCAGCACGCTGAAGAAGGTGCGCGCCCGGGGATTGGGCGGCAGCAGGCCGTCGGCGTGCCAGGCGCCGTCGAGCAGCCGCTGGCGCGCCTGGGGCACGCCCAGGGGATCGAACAGCGAAAAGCGCAGGGCCTGACCTTCCGGCTGGATGGCCAGCAGCAGGGCGTCATTGCCCTCGGCGGTCTGACGCTCCACCTGGTAGACGAGGGCGCGCGCCAGCGGGGGCGGATTGCTGGGCAGTGGCGGCTGGCTGGCGCAGGCGGCGAGCAGCAGCAGGCAGGCCAGCGCGAAGACGAACGGACGGGGCAGGGTCATGCAGGATGGGCCGAATTCAGCTGGCAGAGCTCGACAAGCAGGCGCAGGCGCCGCTTGGGCTCCTTGACGAAGGGGTTGCGAAGGTCCCAGGCGTAGCCGGCGAGAATGGCGCAGATCATGCGGCGGATCTCGGGATCGGCGTTCTCGAAATAGATGACGTCCTGGAAGCTGCCATCGTACCAGCCCTCCACATAGGCACGGAACGTATCGACGCCCGCCTTGAGCGGTCGGGCGAATTCGCCCTCCCAGTCCACCGCCTCGCCACGCAGCTGGCGATCCACCAGGGGCGCAGCCAGGCTGGCCGAGCGCAGGGCGATGGTGACGCCCGAGGAAAACACCGGATCGAGGAATTCGGCGGCGTTGCCCAGCAGGGCGAAGCCAGGGCCGTGCAGGCGCTTGACGTTGGCCGCATAGCCGCCCAGTTCGCGCACCGGGGTATCCCAGACCGCATTGTGCAGCACCCGGGCCAGGCTCGGGGTCTCGGCCACCCAGTCGCGCAGACAGGTGGCGAGATCGGGGGCGCGTCCGGCATAGCGCTCGGCGGCGGCCACCACCCCGAGCGAGGTGCGGCCATCGCTGAACGGAATGGTCCAGAACCAGACGTCGCGCAGGGTCGGATGGGTGGTGATGAGGATGCGTTCGCGGTCGAAGCCGGGATCGTCGATGCGATCCTCGACATGGGTGAAGAGGGCGCGACGCACCGGGAAGTCCGAAGGGGCTTCCAGGTCCAGCAGGCGTGGCAGCACCCGCCCGTAGCCGCTAGCGTCGAGCAGGAAGTCGGTGGTCAGCGCATAGGCCTGGCCGTCGTCGCCCAGCACCTCGATCCGGGTCCTTTCACCGCCTTCGCCCAGGGTCACGGCGGTCACCCGCTGGCCGTAGCGGATCGCCACGCCCTGGCGCGCGGCGTCATCGGCGAGGATCTTGTCGAAGGGGCCGCGCTGGACCTGGAAGGTGCTGCGGCCACCGCTATAAGTGTCGCGAAAGTCGAAGTCGGTGTAGCGCTCGCCCCAGGCGAAGGCGGCGCCGACCTTGGTCTGGAAACCGGCGGCCTCGACCGCCGGCAGCATCCCGGCTTCCTCGACGAAGTCCAGGCTGTGGGAGAGCAGGCTCTCGCCGATGGAAAAGCGCGGAAAGTGCTGGGCTTCCAGCACCAGCACCGGATGGCCGCGACGCTTGAGCAGGGCGGCGACCACGGCGCCGGCCGGGCCGGCACCGATGACGACCAGGGGGTGATGTTCAACCATGACGAAGGTCCTTTTCGTGGGAGACGGGGGGCGAAGCCCAAGGCGCCAGCAGGAAGCTGAATACCAGCCCCAGGCTGATGGCCAGGCCGAAGTTGGCGATGGCCGGGGTGCTGCTGAGCATCAGCAGACCGAACGACAGCCAGCTGCCGACGCCGGACAGCAGGCCGCCGAGCAGACTGACCGCCGCGCCGCCGATGGCCTCGTGCATGAGGATGGCGTAGTCCACGCCGATGGCGGTGATGAGCAGCAGGGCGAAGAGGCTGAACAGGGTCAGCGGCTGGCCCAGCCAGCCCAGGCAGGCCAGGGCCGCGAGGGCCGCCAGCAGTGGCAGGCAGACGATGCGTAGCGCCGCGCGGCGACCGAAGGCCCAGAGCAGTAGGAGGAAGATGGCCCCCGAGGCCAGCAGCTTGAGTTCCACCGCCAGGCGCTGGGTATGAAGGAACAGTCCGCGCAATTCGCCGAGGCGATCCACCAGCTGCACCCCGGGCAAACCCTCGGCCACCGTCTGCAGCACCTGGGCGTTGCCCAGCCCTTGCAGGCTGACCAGGCCGGCTGCGTTGCCGTCGGCCGTGCGGCCCAGCCAGAGCGGTCGCCAGGGCTCGCCCAGCGGGCCGGCCAGGGCCTGGTCGAGACTCAGGTCGGGTAGCTGCTGCAATAGCTTGAGTTCGGCGTCCAGCGCCTCGGCCGGTATGCCTACCGCCAGCAGGGGTTGCAGGCGCTCGCCCCAACCGGCCAGGGCCTGGCGCAATTCGGCCTGGGCTGCGGCAGGGGCGACCAGACCACTGAGGGCGCGATAGCCCTGCAGCTGACCCTGACTGACCAGGCTATCCAGGCGCTGCCCCAGGGCAGCCTGGCGGCGCAGCACCTCATCGGCATCCGCCCCGCGCACCAGGAAGAACTGGCTGGTGGGTTGCAGCCCGGTAAGGCGGGCGATGGCCTGGGCTTCGCGGGTCAGTGCCGGGTCTTGGCCAAGCCAGAGGCGCAGATCGTTCTGCAGGTGCAGTTGCCAGACGCCCGCGCCGCAAAAGGCCAGCAGCGCCAGCAGCAGCGGCAGGCTGCCGGTACGCGCCAGCAGGCGCAGCCGCAGGTCGAGCAGGCGCTGCATCAGCCGCAGCGGCGCGGCGGGCGGTGCCAGGTCCAGACGCTGCCACCAGGCCGGCAAGAGGCAGACGGTGGTGAGGTAGGCGCCGATCAGGCCGGCGGCGGAAAACGCCGCCACCTGGGTCAGCGCCGGAAAGGGCGTGCAGGCCAGCGCCAGGTAGCCCAGCAGATTGGTCGCCAGGCTCAGGGACAATCCCGGCAGCGTCTCGCGCAGGATGGCCGTGGCATTCCAGGGGCCGCCCTTCCAGCTCTTGCTCAGGTAGTGCAGCGGATAGTCGGCGGCCACCCCGGTCAGGCTGGCACCGAGGATCAGGGTGAGGGCGTTGATCTGGCCGAACAGCAGCACGCAGGCGGCGCTGCCGGCCAGGAGCGCCACGCCCACCGCCAGCAGGCTGAGCAGTACCCGCCAGCGGCGGAACAGCCCCAGCAGCAGGGCCAGGGTGCCAAGGGTGGCCAGGCCGCCGATCAGCGACATCTCGCGACTGGCGGTGGCCTGGCCGGCGGCGGCGTATCTCAGGCCGCTGGCGGCGAGTAGCTGACCGCCCTCCGCGACCACCTCACGGCGGGCGGCCTCGATCAGGGCTTCCACCCGGGGCGGGGCATCGAAGTCGAAGGCATCGGCGCGGGTACGTGCGCGGATCAGGGCCCAGGTCAGGCCGTCGCCCTGGGTCAGCAGCAGGCCGCTGCCGGCGTCGAATTGCACCTTGCTGGCCGGGGTGAGCTGGCGCTGCAGCAGCAGGCCGAGGCCGAACCAGTCCTGCTCCAGGGGCAGGGCGCCGGCGCCGGCGAAGGGATCAAAGAGGGCCGCGGCGCGGGCCTGTAGATAGCTGTCGGGCGTCTTGAGCAACTCGTCGCGCGCCGGCCCTGGTGCCAACGCCAGGCGACTGGCCAGGAGTTGCTGGCGCAGACCGGGCAGGTCCGGCGTGAGTTGCCACTGCACCTTCTCGAACAGCGGCTCCCGCGACCAGGCCTGGCCCAGGCGCTCGGTCAGGGCCGGCAGTCGCTCACGCTGGGGATGGCCGACCAGCAGCAGGACCTCGCGATTGAGCGGCTCGGTCATGCGCGCCTCGGCCTGCAGGGTGAGGGCATCACCGGCGCCCTGGGGCAGCAGCGCCAGCAGGTCGGCGGCCACCGGCGGACCCTGCCGCCACTGCCAGGCGCTGAGCGCCAGCAGGGCGAGCAGGAACAGCAGGAAGGGGCGCTGCAGCCGGGTCACTGGAAGACCGCGCGCTGCTCGGCGCTCAGGGTGTCGCCAGGCTGGCCGTCCAGCTTGAGCAGGCTGCGGTCGCCCTGGGTCTCGCGGATCTCCACCTGTTCGACCAGGGCGCCGCCCTGGATGAGGATGGCGTCGAACACCTGCTTGAGCAGGGCGCCGCGCGGCGTCAGGCGCAGCTGCCAGTGGTTGGCGTCGCCGGTCAGGGCCAGCTCGAAGCCGCGTTCCAGGCCGCTGCGATCACCGCCGAGCACGGCCAGGAACAGCGCGCTCTGGCGCGCGGCCAGGTCGCTGCCGGGCAGGGGCGTCCAGCCCGTCGGCGTCTGCTTGGCGATGGCGCCGGGGGTGATGCGATAGGTCTGCGCCAGCGGCTTTTCCAGCCGCCAGAGCAGGCCCAGGCCGCGGGCCAGGGTGAAGTGACCGCTGCTGGTCAGCGGCTGCGGCAGGGCGCGCAGATAGCGCTGCTGGACGAAGCTGCCCGCGACCGCCGCGGGGCGCGCCAGCTGGGCGGCCAGGTCGTCGAGATCGAAGGCCTGGGCCAGGGGCGCGGCCAGGATGAATAGCAGAGCGATCAGCGTGCGCATGCCAGGGCCCTCTCCACGGCGTCGATGAAGACCCTGGGCGAGGCCAGCTGCATCTCGCGGCTGGCCAGGTCCACGGCGACCTGCACGGTGCTGGCGCGGGTCAGGCGCTCGCCGGTGGCGGCATCGCTGATCAGGTAGTTAAGCTTGAGGCGGTTCTCCCACTCCACCAGATCGGCCTTTACCCGCACGCGCTGCTGAAACAGCAGGGGGCGGATGTAGCGGATCTGCAGGTCGATCACCGGCCAGCCATAGCCGGAGTCGCGCATCTGCAGGTAGTTATGGTCAAGGCGGTCGAGCAGCGCGCAGCGCGCCACCTCCAGGTACTTCACATAATGGCCGTGCCAGGCGATTTCCATCATGTCGACGTCGAAGAAGGGGATCTGCATCTCCACCTCGACCTGCAGGGCACCGGTCTTACGCATAGAGCCTCCAGTGGCGGGCGCGAATCAGGGTCAGGGTCTGGCGCAATTCGGCTTCCAGGGCACGGTCTTCGATCAGCGGCGGGAAGGTCTCGCCCAGCGCGCGGTGCATGGCGGCCAGGGGTGCGGGCGGTTGCCCGCCCTGCTCGCACCTGAGCCAGACGCCCTGCTGGGCGGCCAGCAGGGTGGCGGCGGCCACCTGCTCGGTGAGCTCCAGCACGCGCAGGGCATCGCGGGCGGCGATGGTGCCCATGCTGACCTTGTCCTGGTTGTGGCATTCGGTGGAACGGGAGAAGACGCTGGCCGGCAGGGTGCCCTTGAGCGCCTCGGCGGTCCAGGCGCTGGCGCCGATCTGCACCGCCTTGAAACCATGGTTGAGCATGGCCCGCGCGGCCGGGGCGCCGGAGAGATTGCCCGGCAGGCCGTGGTTATAGCGCGCATCCACCAAGAGAGCGAGCTGGCGGTCGAGCAGGTCGGCGACGTTGGCCACCAGGGTCTTGAGACTGTCCATGGCGCAGGCGATATGGCCGCCATAGAAGTGGCCGCCGTGCAGCACCCGCTCGTCTTCGGCGTCGATCAGCGGATTGTCGTTGGCGCTGTTGAGTTCGGTCTCGATGAACTGGCGCAGCCAGGGCAGGCTGTCGGCCAGTACCCCCAGCACATGGGGCGCGCAGCGCAGCGAATATCTGTCCTGCAGGCGGTGCAGGGGCGCGGCCGGACCCTCTGCGGCCAGATCCGCGCGCAGCCAGGCGGCCACCTGGCCCTGGCCCGGATGGGGCTTGGCGGCGAACAGGCGCTGGTCGAAGTGCTCGGGGTTGCCGGCCAGGGCCACCACATTGAGCGCGGTGATGCGGGTTGCCAGGCGCAGCAGGTACTCGGCGCGGGAGAAGGCCAGGCAGGCCAGGCCGGTCATCACCGCGGTGCCGTTCATCAGCGCCAGGGCTTCCTTGGGTCTGAGCACCAGCGGCGTCCAGCCCAGCTCGGCATGGACGTCCGCCGCTTCCCGTAGCTCATTGCGCCAGAGCACCTGGCGCTCGCCGCAGAGGGCGGCGGCCACATAGGACAGCGGGGTGAGATCGCCGCTGGCGCCCACCGAACCCTCTTCGGGGATCAGCGGCAGGATGTCTTCGCGCAGGAAGGCGGTGAGGCGTTCGAGCAACTCGACGCGCACCCCGGAGACGCCCTGGCACAGCGACTGCAGCCGCGCTGCCAGTACCGCGCGGGTCGCCGCCGCATCCAGATGGCGACCCAGGCCGCAGCCGTGGAAGGTATAGAGCTGACGCGGCAGCGCCTCGACCTGGGCCAGGGGCACGGCGACCACGCAGGAGTCGCCATAGCCGGTGGTGATGCCGTAGACCGAGCCCTCGCGGGCCAGCAGCGACTCGACGAAGCGGGCACCGCGGGCGATGCCGTCGCGAAAGGCGGCGTCGTCCTGCAATTCGGCCTGGGCCCGGCCCTCGGCCAGGGCGACCAGGTCTTCGATGGCGAGGGCTTGGCTACCAAAGCGAACACTAGCGTTCATCGCGACTCCAGAAGGGGTAGAAGTTGAACCACTGCCGCGGCGCCTTGAGGCAATGGGCGGCAAGGCGCTCGGCATAGGCCTGGGCCAGACCCTGGATGCCGGCGGCGCGCTCCTGGCGACGCCAGGCCGGGGCCGGGGCGAAGTCTTCCAGATAGAGGTGGTAGCCGTCGGCTTCGCGCAGGCAGAACAGCAGGTTGGTCGGGCAGCGCAGCAGGTGCGCCAGCAGCCAGGGGCCCTGGGGGAAGGGCGCCGGGGCGCCGAGGAAATCCACCTCGACGGTCCGGCCGCCGTGCAGCGGCACCCGGTCACCGGCGATGGCCAGCCATTCGCCGCGCTCCAGGCGCTCGCTGAGCTGCAGCATCACCGCCGGGTCCAGCTCGCTGACCTGGATCAGCCGCAGATCACTGGCGCCGGCTTCCTCCAGCAGGCGATTGAAGGCTTCGGCATGGCGGGTGTGCACCAGCACATTGAGGCGCACCCGCCGCCCCAGCTGGGCCAGGGCGCGACAGACTTCGAGGTTGCCCAGGTGGGCGGTGACCAGGATCTCGCCGCGCGGCGCGTGCATGCGGCTGTGCACCTGATCCGGATCGTGCAGTTGCACCTGATCCAGGCCGAGACGGCCGTTCCAGGCATCGAGCTTGTCCAGCAGGGCTTCGGCGAAGGCCATGAACTGGGCGTAGCCGCTGCGCCAGCTGGGCTGCAGGTCGGGACGACCGCTCCAGCGGGCCAGGCGCTGCTGGTAGTCGCGGATGCCACGGCGGGCGCGGGCGCCGAACAGGAAGAAGTACAGCACGATCAGCCGCAGCAGCGGGGCGATGGCGCGGCGGCCCAGGTGCCGTGCCAGCCAGGCGGTGAGGCGCATCAGCAGGGGGCTGCCACGCTCGCGCTGCTGCGCCCAGTGGCCGCTCACGCGCGCACCCGGCGCCAGAGCAGGCGCGGCGCGCGCAGCAGCATGCCGAAGAACAGCCGGGTGTGCATGCGCGAGATCAGCACGTTGTCCTGCCAGAGGCGAAAGTGCGACCGGCCATCCAGCGGATAGTGCACCCGGGTCGGCCGCCAGCGCATGGGCTGCTCGCGCCAGGCCAGGCGCACCAGGATCTCCGGGTCGAAATCCATGCGCTTGCCCAGGCCGCCGGCGCGGATCACCGCCAGGGTCGGCGCCAGCGGATAGACGCGAAAGCCGCACATACTGTCGCGGATCGCCAGCGACAGGCTGTTGATCCACACCCAGACATGGGTGAGGTAGCGGGCATAGAGCCGACCCCTGGGCACCGAGTCGTCGAATTGCGGATAGCCGCAGATCAGCGCCTCGGGATAGGTCTGGGCCTCGGCGAGAAAGGCGGCCACGTCGGCCAGGTCGTGCTGGCCGTCGGCGTCCACCTGCAGGGCATGGCTGAAGCCCAGCCGCTGCGCCTCGGCGAGTCCGGCCATCACCGCGCCGCCCTTGCCCTGGTTGACCGGCAGGCGCAGCAGATGGACGTCGGGCTGGGTCGCCAGCTCGTCCATCACCTGGGCGCAGGCGGGGCTGGAGGCGTCGTCCACCAGCACGCAGGGCAGGGCGCGCTGGCGCAGCGCCTGGACCACCAGCGGCAGGGCGTGCTCATGGTCGAACACCGGGATCACCGCGCAGGCCCGAAAGCTCATGGCTGCGCCTCCTTGAGCAGGATGCGCCCGGAAGAGCAGGCCGCGGTGCCCTGGCGAAAGGCGAAGTGCAGCTTGCTGCGGGTGGCGTCGAAGTGGAAGGTCAGGGTCACCCGGTCACCGGGGCGCAGCAACTGCTGGAATTTCAGCACCTCCATCCCGGCGAAGTCCGCGGGCAGATCCAGGTGCTGGCGGGCCAGGCGCTGGGCCCAGCCGACCTGCACCACCCCGGGCACCACCGGCGCCGTGGGGAAGTGGCCGGAAAAGAACGCCAGGTCCGGGGCGACTTCCAGCTCCAGCCGCCAGCCGTCCGCGGTCCGCTCGACGTCGAGCGGTTCGATCTCCACTGGCCGTGGCTGGGCCAGCAGGCGTTCTACTTCGGCCTGGGCCAGCTTGCCCTGGGCGCTGTAGGGCAGCGCCAGCAGCAGGCGCCAGCGGCGTGGCAGGGCGATGGCCTCGCAATGGCCGACCAGGTGTTCGCGCAACTCGGCCACCAGGGCGCGGCGACCGCCATTGCGCAGCTGGTGCAGGCCGTGTTCGCTCAGGGCGACCAGGGCGCCGAGCAGGGCGCGACCCTGCTGCACCACGCCCAGGCGGACGTCGGCGACGGCGGGATGGTCGAGCAGGCGCGCTTCCAGTGCCGGCAAGGCGATGCGCTTCTCTTCCAGTTTGACGATGCGATCCAGGCGCCCGAGCAGTTCGAAGCGACCGTCATCCAGCAGGCGGACGCCGTCCATGGTCTGCTCGCGCACGCCCTGGGGCAGATAGGGCGAGGTCAGCCAGAGGGCGCCGTCAGCGTCCTGGCCCAGCTTCAGGTCAGCGAAGGCCTGCCAGGGCTGCGGGCCCTGGCGCCAGGCGATGCCGCCGGTCTCGGAGCTGCCATAGACCTCGGTGGGGTACTGGCCGAAACGGACCTGGCAGGCCGTCGCCGCCGCTTCCGGCAGCACGCCGCCAGAGGAAAACACCCGTACCACCTGAGCGAGGATGGCGTCGTCGAGGTTCTCGCCCAGGCGCTTGAGCAGCGCCGGGCTGCTGATCCACACCACACGGCGACCTTCGCGCAGCAGAGCGGCGGTCTCGCGCTGCAGTTCCTCGGTGAAGGGCAGCGCCTGGCGGGCGAAGGGGCGACCGGCGCAGAGCGGCCAGAGCACGCGAAACAGCAGGCCATAGATGTGCTGGGTGGAGACGCTGCCAAGGAGGGTCGCGTCGCCAAGAGAGCCACCCCACAGCCGCTCCAGGGCAGCGACCTCGTTGGCCAGCTGGAACAGCTGCTTGGCGATCAGTTTGGGTTCGCCACTGGAGCCCGAGGTGCTCAGGGTCAACAGCGGTGCCTGGAGGTCGAGCGCGGCGGGCGCCAGGGGCTCGGCAGCGGTCCAGCCGGCAAGATCGTCGAGCCAGGCATCGAGCGTAGGCATCAGCCGAGCACGGGTTGCGGGCTGGACGTCGGCCGGCAGGATCACCTCGATGCCGGCGCGCCAGGCACCGAGCAGGGCGCAGGCCAGGTCCTCGGCATCGTCCAGATGCAGCGCCAGGCGCTTGAGGCCAGCGGTCTGGAAGGCCGCCGCCAGGCTCAGGGCGCGCTGCTTGAGGGCCGCATCCAGCGGGCTCGCGGCGCCCAGCAGGTCGGCGAGAGGGGTGAACGTCATGACAGCCTCCGCACGCGCTGGCGGACCAGCCATTCACCGGCGAACAGCAGGCCCATCAGGCCATAGGCGATGACGCCGGTATAGAGCGTCCACCAGGCCAGCGGCGCCCAGAGCGCCAGGGCGGCGGCGGTGAGCGCATTGAACAGAAAGAACAGGCACCAGACCTGGGTCACCCGGCGGGTATAGCGCACCGCACGGGGTGGCAGCTCGGGTTCGCGCAGCCGCGCCAGGCGCTCAATCAGCGGCTGGCCGCGCAGCAGGCTCAGGCCGAATACCGCCAGCAGGAAGAGGCTGAGCAGCACCGGATACCAGCGCAGCAGCACGGCGGCGTCGCTCAGGGCCAGCAGCAGGCAGAAGCCCAGGGCGACCAGGGCGGTGCCGCGCTGCAGGCCGTTGAGGCCGGGTTGCAGCAGGCGCAGGCCCCAGAGGGCGCCGAGGCCGGCGGCGAACAGGCGCGGCGAAAGGTGCTGCAGGCCGAAGTAGACGGCGAAGGGGTAGGCCAGGCCGAGCAGGAGCAGCAGGGCACTGGCGACCAGGCCCAGGGGGGAGCGGGAAGGCAGGGCACTCATAAGCGGCGGATCAGGCGTCCGCCTGGCTGATGCGATGGACGGCCTCGACCACGTCACCCACGGTACGCACCTGGCGGAATTGCTCGGCGGCGATCTTGTGCCCGGTCTGACGGCGCAGGTGGTCGATCAGGTCGACGGCGTCGATGCTGTCGATCTCCAGGTCCTCGTAGAGGTTGGCGTCCAGGGTCACCCGCTCGGGCTCCAGTTCGAAGAGTTCGACCAAGGCGCTGCGCAGGGTCTCGAAGATGGCTTCACGGCTTTGCATGGCGATCTCCTCAGGCGGCGCGCTGGGCGGCGACGAAGGCCGCAAGGGCGTTGACGTTGGCGAAATGGGTGCGGGTGTCCTTGGCTTCGGCGTCGATGCGGATGCCGTAGCGCTTCTGGATCGCCAGACCCAGCTCCAGGGCGTCCACCGAATCCAGGCCCAGGCCGTCGCCGAACAGGATCTGGTCGTCGCCGATGTCGTCGACGGTGACGTCCTCGAGGCCGAGCGCCTCGATGATCAGGCTTTTGAGCTCAAGGTTGAGATCAGTCATGGTTGCCGGTTTCCTTCAGGTAGAGCTGGTGCAGCTGGTCGTTGAGTTCACGCGACGCCAGCGGCAACGGCCGCCCGGCGAAGGTGGTGGGGTCGATGTCGGCGCCCACTTCCAGCTGGAAGTCGAAGCGCCGCGCGGGAATGCGATACCAGGGCGTGGCCTTGGTCAGGGTGCTGGGCACCACGCGGATAATGACCGGGGTGATGCAGCGGGCGCCGCGCAGGGCGATGGCCGCGGCGCCACGATGGAAGCGCGGCGGCTCGCCGGGAGTGGTGCGGGTACCCTCGGGAAAGATGATCAGCGTCTGGCCTTCGCGCAGGGCGTCGGCAGCGTCGTCGAGCATCTCGGCGCTGCCGTTGTTGCTGATGTAGCCGGCGGCCTGGATCTGCCGCTTGAGATAGGGGTTTTGCCAGAGGCCCTGTTTGACCACGCAATTGGCGTCGGGCACCAGGCCGATGAGCACCACCACGTCGATCAGCGAGGGGTGGTTGGCGATGATCAGCTGGCCCGGACGACCCAGGCGCTCGCGGCCCTGGATGCGCAGATTCATCACCCGGGTCAGCACCATGAAGGCGACGAAGAAGCGGAACAGCCGGGCATTGGCCCGCCGCGCGCGCTGGCGGCGGCGCAGGGTATCGCCCGGCAGCACCAGCAGCACCGGCAGGATCAGCAGGCGGAAGACCAGGGCGCCGCAGCCGAACACCACGAAGTTGAGCCCCGTGGCCAGCAGCCGGTAGCCGTAGTCCAGCCGGCCAGTCATCAGCAGGTCTCCGCCTGCCAATGCCAGGCGCGCCCGGCATAGGCGAGGTGGCGCTCGCCGCGTGCTTGCAGCAGGCGCAGCAGTTCCAGGGCATGGGGCCAGGCGCTGATCCCGGCGTCCGCCGGGGCCGGTTCGCCGCTCAGGCCCACGTCGCTGCCAGGGGTGAGCAGCAAGCTCACGGCATAGGGAAAGGGAACATCGTCGATCTGGGGCGCATAGAGGGTGGGCGGCGCTTCCTCGGCGATCACCACCAACACCCCGCTGGCGCCTTCGGCGAGCAGGGTGCAGGCCTCCAGCACGGCGTGTTCGAGACCGTCGCGGCCGGTGGCCAGGGCATTCATCTCGCTGTGGTCGCCGCGCAGGATCGACCATTGGCCGATGATGGCGTTGTGCACCGAGAGGCTGAACTGGGTCGGGGAGAGCGGCTCGCCGCGAGCCAGTTCCTGGAGGATGGCCAGGGTGCGCGGGGTCTCGCCATGACGCGAGGCGAAGATCAGCGGCAGCGGCTCGCCATGGGCGTCGGCCAGCGGCCAGGCCACCTGGAAGGTCATGCGCGCCAGCCGGCTCAGGCGGCGGCGCTGCATGGCCGGCAGGAAGCTGGCATCGGGTTGGCTGCCGTCGTCCGCCGGGCGCCAGGGCGCGGCGCACCACTGCCGCCAGGCGTCCTGGTCGCCAAGACCAGGCGCCCAGGCGCGCCAATCGCTAATCTGGAAGTGCATGTTCACAGCCGAATCTACCCCGGAGCCTTGCGTGCTTGCCGTTTCATCTATCCCTGATGAGCAGGGTATTGCAGCGTTCGGCGCGCATTATCCAAGCGGCTCCCAC
The DNA here is from genome assembly GCF_029872515.1 of Pseudomonas flavocrustae. Classification (NCBI taxonomy): domain Bacteria; kingdom Pseudomonadati; phylum Pseudomonadota; class Gammaproteobacteria; order Pseudomonadales; family Pseudomonadaceae; genus Pseudomonas; species Pseudomonas flavocrustae. The sequence continues at coordinate 18,789 of NZ_JAPDIQ010000010.1, forward strand.
CCTAGGCAAACATTTGTCTGAACTTTGCGAAGAGGTGACAGTCGCGCCGCCAAGCCAGGGACAGGCTAGCGTGGCGGGAGGTAGAGGGCCCCTTTTCAGGGCACGAAACGCCGCTCCGTGCGACGAGCGGCAGTGGAAACGGCGATTTAGGGAAGAGCGCTGAAGGTAAAGGTGAAGCTGTCGCTGACGGTTATCGCGATCATGGCTGCAGGGACCGCTCCACGGGCGTTTCAACCTCAAGGGAGCGGTCGAGGCCTGGCGTCACGCCGCTGGCAGCGGCTGCAACCTGGACAGGCGGACCGCCACGGCCAGGGCCGCGAGCAGCAGGGCGCCGATGAACAAACCGACACCAGTCCAGCCGCCCAGGTGCCAGCAGAAGCCACCCAGGGTGCCGGCCACGCTGGAACCGGCGTAGTAACTGAACAGATAGAGCGAAGAGGCCTGGCCCCGCGCCTGGCGCGCCCGCCGCCCGACCCAACTGCTGGCCACCGAATGGGCGCCGAAGAAGCCGAAGGTGAACAGCAGCATCCCCGGCAGCACCAGCCACAGCGGGGTGAACAGGGTCAGCAGCAGACCGCACAGCTTGAGCACGATGGCGCCAGCGAATACCTGCCGCCGGCCGAAACGGTCGGCCAGACTGCCGAACTTGGCCGAACTGTAGATCCCCGCCAGATAGACCAGCGACAAGACGCCGATCCAGGCCTGGCTCAGGTGATAGGGCTCGGCCAGCAGGCGATAGGCGATGTAGTTGAACAGGGTGACGAAGGCGCCCATCAGCAGGAAGGCTTCCAGGAACAGCCAGGGCAGGCCGGCATCGCGAAAGTGCAGGGCATAGCCGGCGAGCAGGCTGCGTGGCCGCAGGGGCCGCGGCTGGAAGCGCTTCGAGGCTGGCAGGCTGCGCTTGAACAGCACCGCCGCCACCAGGGCCAGCACCCCCAGGGCGCCGAGGGCAATGCGCCAGGAGACGAAATCCACCAGCACCCCGCTGATCACCCGGCCGGACATCCCGCCCAGGGCGTTGCCACTGATATAGAGGCCCATGGCATAGCCCAGGTGTTCGGGATGCACCTCTTCGGCCAGGTAGGTCATGGCCACCGCCGCCACCCCGGCCAGCGACAGCCCGACCAGGGCACGGGTCACCAGGATGCCGTCCCAGGTGGGCATCAGGGCGCTGAGCAGGGTGAAGCCACCCGCGGCGAACAGCGCATAGACCATCACCGACTTGCGCCCGATGGCATCGGAAAGCGGTCCGGTCACCAGCAGGCCGCAGGCCATCAGGCCCGTGGCCAGGGACAGCGACAGACTGCTGGCCGCGGCGGTGAGGCCAAAGGCCTGGGAAAAGATCGGCATCAGCGGCTGCACGCAATAGAGCAGGGCGAAGGTGGCGAAACCGCCGCAGAACAGCGCCAGGGCGGTGCGCAGGAATTGCGGCGTACCCTTTTCGATGAAGGCGTCCGGCGCGTGCTGCGGCTCATTGGCGGCAGGGCGGGTTTCCAGCGGCGGGGCAGGGGGCGTTGCGGACGACCGGGACGTATTCACGGGTACCTCAGGGCAAGTCTGACCCCATCACCCTAGGCTGGCAGCTGCCATATATCCAATATATTGTCCGTCTCGATTGATAGGTTTTACGACTCAATGGAGACGACGTGGAATTGCGCCACCTGAGGTACTTCGTGGCGGTGGCCGAAGAGCTGCACTTCGGTCGCGCGGCCGAGCGCCTGAACATCTCCCAGCCACCGCTCAGCCAGCAGATCCAGGCCCTGGAGACCGAACTGGGCACGCGTCTGCTGGAGCGCACCAACCGACGCGTCGCTCTCACCGAGGCCGGCCGGCTGTTTCTCGACGAGGCCCGGCAGATCCTCCTGGCCAGCGAGCGCGCCGCCGAACGGGTCCGCCGCGCCGGCCGTGGCGAGACCGGGCAACTGCAGGTGGGCTTCAGCGCCTCTTCACCCTTCGTCGCCACCATCCCCAAGACGCTGTTCGCCTATCGCCGCGCCTATCCGGAGGTGCGCCTGCAACTGCAGGAGATGAGCAGCCGCGAACAGATCGACGCCATGCTCGCCGGCAACCTGCAGATCGGCCTGATCCGCCCCATCGAATTGCCCGACGCCCTGGTGGCGGTCGAACTTTTCCGCGAACCCCTGGTGGTCGCCCTGAGACATGACCACCCGCTGGCACAGCAGGGCAGCACGCCGCTGCCCCTGGCCGCGCTCGCCGAAGAACCCTTCGTCTACTTCCCACGCAGCTTCGGCACCGGCCTCTACCAACAGCTCCACACCCTCGCCGCCCGCGCCGGCTTCACCCCGCGCATCGTCCAGGAGGCCAGCGAAGTCCTCATCATCCTCGGCCTGGTCGCCGCCGGCCTCGGCGTCACCGTGCTGCCCGCCACCTACCAACGTACCCAGATGGAGGGGCTGGTGTATCGGGAGCTGGATGATCCTGAAGCGACTTCGGCGGTGTGGTTGCTTAGACGTAGGGAGGAGGTGTCGCCGCAGGCGGAGGCGTTTGTGGGGTTGTTGGTAAGTCAATCATGTTCTAATTAGTTTAGTTGTTGCGGTTAGCAATCATGGCTCGTTTAATAGTCGTTTTAGGCCTCTTTCAGCAATTTCATTTACTGCTTCGATAACGATGTCAAAGGGGGCTGGGTGCGATTCTTCGTAAGGATTTTTCATGTAATCTAACATTAAATTCATGAAGTTTTTTTTGTGTTGATCGAAGATTTTTACCTTCTTTATATTTTTGGCCGCGTCATAATCGAATCCTTCCGGATCAAACCAGTTTTGATGATCCCTATGGGCAGCCCATATCCACTCATCAGGGAAAAGGCCTTCTATTTCTTTTCCTCCAGGAATGGATGTGTAATCTCTGTCGGGATAAAAGCCACCCTTCGATCCGAAAAATCCCCTCAGATCTTGTGTTGCTCTATCTCCCGCCTCGTCTCCGTCAAAGAGCGAGATTGCAATCACTTCTTTTGAGATGAACTCGTAGTTTGCTCTGAGGAAGCCAGATAGATTTTTGCAGCCGCCAAAGCTAATTATGTTTGTATTGCTTCCAATTACAAGTTTCTTTGAGTGTTTATTTTCGTATGATTTTATTGCGGATCGAAGATACTCCACATCGGTTTCTCCTTCGACAAAAATATTTATCTGCGAAAGGTTGAAATAGTCGGAAAATCGTACCCCTAGCGCGCTTCGAATGTCAGATGTTGCATGAGATATTGTTTTGTAGGTTTTAAGTGATGTGCTTTTTTCTTTTCTATCAAAAAATACGCCGCTTATTAGTGAGGGGTTGTTAGGAAGAAAGCCCAAACTGTGGGTCGTCTTTACAAGAGTAGAGGCATCTCCGAGTTTTTCAAGAATCATGCAGGCTTTCTGCGCCAATGCCGGATGCATAAAAGTTTCAGGTTCTTCTATGAGCCACACTACGTGATTGTCCTGTTGCTGCTTTGTAACCCACTCAAGCGCCGAAAAAAGGATCGTGGACTGCAGTCCCATTCCTTTTGAATAAATCGAGCTTTTGTTCGCATCGTCGACTTGCAGTTCTAAAGAAGATATCAGGTTTTCTAAAGCGCCTGATGGATAGTCTAGAGTAACTTCCGCTTCGGTAATTCCTGCTTCTGTCAGAGATTGATTCATGCTGATGCTAAGAGAATTGATGCTTTCTCTAATCATTGCATCATATGGCTGAATTGCTTTTGCAATTTCTTTTTTAACTAGTGGCGTTACAAACTCTTTATAGATTTTTTCAACGGATTTTTCAGATGGAATTCTGTAGCATTTAAAGTGATCCAGAATTGAGTCGATTACAAATTTTTGTAATGATAGGTATTCGGTTCTTTTTCGGATGTCTTGTTTTACTCCCGGGAATATCTGATATACGGGTGAGGACTTTCTAAAAACTAGATTTATTGTGAAAGTGTTTGTTATGCCCTCTTGTTTGTGATCAAGAAGCATGCCTTGCATTTTTCTTGCGGCATTTACTATTTCTCTGTCTAGGTTTTTGGATAAATCAAAATCAAATGCGCATGTTAGACTGGTTTGTATTGTTTCTTGATTGAATGGAAGGTCTATTGTGTGATTGTATTTATGGGTATTTTCCGGGCCAGTAAAGAAGTAGTATATGCCTAAAAGGGTGTTTGATTTTCCTGAGTTGTTAGGTCCTACGATCGTAAGCCCATTACTTAAGTCGATTACCTGTTCGGATGTTATGGTTCTTAGGTTTTTTATTCTAAGCTTGGATATTTTCATGATCGTATTTGCGTTTCTGGATGGTTAAGTTAATTTTTTGGGAAAAGGGTGAAGAGGTTTGATAACTCATCACCAACCGATCAATCGCCCGCGTCATCGCCACATACAGCAATCGCGCCTCGTCCGCTTCCGGCTCGCCCTGCTTGGGCATTTCGCCTAGTCCTGGAATCAGTACCAAGCCGAACTCCAGCCCTTTGCTGGAGTGCATGCTGACGATCTTCACGCTGTCTTCGGCGTCGTAGAGTTGGGCGCGGCCCTTGTTGCTGGCGCCGGAGCGGTAGGGGATGGCGGCCTTCTTGAGTTCGTATTCGGTCTGGTAGGCCTGGCTGGTGCTGCGGTAGAGGATGGCCATGTCGCTGAGCTGGCGGCCGTTTGCCTGTTCGTCGCGGATGCGGGCGATGAGCAGGTCCCATTCCTCGCGGTCGCTGCCGCACTGGATGAGTTCAGGGAAGGGGCCGCGGCGGCCGGCGCTTTCCGGGGCGATCAGGGGCACGCCGTCTTCGCTGGCGTCACGGCTGGTCAGCAGTTCGGTAGCGAAGGCGCGGGCGACGGCGAGGATCTCCACCGTGTTGCGGTAGTTGAGCTTGAGGATGGTGGTGCGGCCCTGGGCTTGGATGCCGACGCTGGCGAAGCTGAAGTCCAGCGCCTTCTTGCCGCCCTTGCCGCGGTAGATGGCCTGGGCGTCGTCATAGAGCACCAGCAGGGACTGGGTGCTGGGGTCGACCATCTGCACCACCAGCTGGAACCACTCGGGGGCGAAGTCGTGGCCTTCGTCGATCAGCACGGCGCTGTACTGGCCGCGGGGGATCTGGCCGCGGTCGACGCCCTCGATGGTGCGCAGCACGTACTGCTCCATCTTGGCCGCTACCGGCAGGCGGTGGTCCGGCTTGTCCACCTGGTAGGCGGTGAGCATCTCGGCGCACCAGGCGTGGAAGTTCTGCACCACCACCCGTTCGCCCAGGCCCTTCTGCTCGATCACCTGGCGCAGTCGCCCGGCCAGGGACTTGTTGTAGCAGAGCACCAGGATGGGTTTGACCGAGACCTGGGCCAGGTGGGCGCATCGATAGCCGAGGATCATGGTCTTGCCGCTGCCGGCGGCGCCGTGGATGACGCGGTGGCCGTCGCCTAGCGAGCGGGCCAGCTGTTCCTGTTGCAGGTCCATGACCTTGATCAGGCTGGGCAGCGGCGCCTCGGCGGCGTCGAACAGGCCGAATTGGCCGGGCTGGCTGTTGACTCGCACCTCGGGGTAGAGGTGATAGCGCACCCGGTCGATTTGCGGCAGGGTCAGGGCGCAGGGAAAGACGTGGGGAAACATGTCCCAGAGGCGTTGCTGGAAGGCTTCGGGGTCGGCGGACTCGGTCATCTCGTCCTGGAAGAGCACGCGCTGCGGATCGAGGACGTCGGCGAGATCGGTCTGCTCGAACTGGCGCCGGGTGATGCCGGTGAGCACCACGCCCCAGCCCCAGGGCATGATCAGCTGGCCCGGATGGGGCGAGCCGGCGCTCTGGCGCAGCAACGGGTCCTTTTTCAGCAGCAGGTCGACTTCGAGGATGTAGGAGCGGGCTTGCAGCAGGGGATTGGCGACGGTCTTGAGGCCGTCCTGGGTATGCAGCCGCACCTTGCCCGGGGTGACGGATTCCAGGGTGGCCAGCTTCCAGTCCTTGACCTCCAGCACCAGGATGCCGCGACGCGGATGCAGTACGACGAAATCCGGATAGCGCGCCTTGGGGCCGACCGGGACGTTGCTCTAGCAGAGGTAGTCGTCTTCGAGCAGTTTTTCCAGGCGTTCGGCGAAGCGACGTTCACCGGGGGTATCGAACTGGCATTGGCTGCGAGCGGGGAAAAAGCGGGCCATCGGTCATCCATTCCGAGAGGCGGCAGGGCGCGGTAAAGCGAGACCTGGCGCACAAAAATCCTTTCGTCATACGTTAGTCAGGCAGGTGCGGCGGGTAAAGCGCGAGACGGGTGTTGCCGGGCGATTGGCCGAGTTGGCCGACCGATGGTGGCTGGCAGGTGGCCGGTATTGGGCTGTCTTGGGGGGGATAGCGGTACTTCGGGGTTTGGTTTGCCCTCACCCCGGCCCTCTCCCGGAGGAAGAGGGGGCGTTTGGGTGCGGTGCGGTGCGGTGCGGTGCCGTGGGGTGTTGGGCTGAGCGCGGCGAAGCCCAATAGGCCCCAGGCCGGCTCAGTAATAACTGCGCATCACCGCGATCCCTGCCTCCAGCACGCCATGCCATTCCTGGCGCAGCGCTGGAGAGAAGTCAGGATCGTGTTGGGTCAGGGTGGCGAGCAGACAGTCGACCCAGAGGTCGTAGAGCTCGGGGTCGATGTTCAGCCGTGCGCGGCAATGGCTTTCGCCAAGCTGACGCAGCTTGGTGGTGGGCATGCCGCGGGCGACGAGTACCAGATTCATGATGCCGTGACGCAGCAGCAGCTTCTGCGCGGCCATGTCGGTGTGGGCGAATTTCTCCCGGACCCGGGGCGAGCTGGCCAGGAAGCGCTGGTAGAAATCATCGAAGAAGGCGGGGCTGGCGCAGCAGCGTCCATAGCTCAGCATCACGTTCTGGGCCGGCAGCATGCGGATTCCTGGGCGGGCATGAAGCGGCGCAGCCTGCCTGGGCGCGGGGCAGGCCGTGTTGATCCGGATCAGGTGACAGCCAGTTTGCCGCCCTGAAACATTTTGAACCAATTCACAGGGCCGCTTCTCTACCCTAGGCGCAGCGGTAGCCGAGAAACCCCTACTCCAGAGGGTCTGGTTCGTCGCGGCGCGACTAACGTCCCCTGGAGAACCCCATGAGTCAGACTCCCCTGCTAATCGGCTTCGTCATCATGTCGCTGGCTTCCCTGGCCATCTATGCCAAGGGTGCGCACCGCGGACCGTTGCGCGGCCATACCCTGGTCCATGCCGCAGTGCCCTTCATCGCTGCTACGGCCTATCTTTCCATGTACCTGGGAGTCGGTAATCTGATCAAGCCCGATGGGAGCATCACCTATCTGGCTCGCTACCTGGACTGGACCTTCACCACGCCGCTGCTGCTGGCCGGGGTGGTCAGTTCAGCCTATCTGGGCGCACGCGAGCAGGAAGGCCAGGCCGGCTTCGTGGCCTCCATCGTCACCCTGGACGTGGTGATGATCGTCACCGGCCTGGTCGCCTCCCTGGCGCCCTACGGCACCCTCAAGTGGGTGTTCTTCGCCTGGTCCTGCGCGGCCTTCGTCGGGGTGCTCTATCTGCTGTGGAAACCGCTGGCGGCCCTGGCTGGGCAGCACGCTGCGATCGGCGCGGCCTATCGCAAGAATGTCGGCTTTCTCAGTGTGCTCTGGCTGATCTATCCGGTGGTCTTCGCCGTGGGTCCCGAGGGGATCTGGGCGGTGAGCGACGCCGCCACGGTCTGGGTCTTCCTGATCCTCGATGTGCTGGCCAAGGTGGTTTATGCCTTCACCTCGGAGCGCAATCTCAAGGCGGCCCTGGCGCGGCCTGGCGTCTAGGGATGAGCGTGAGCGGGCGCGGCTGGCTGGCGCTGGTGCTGACCGCCGGGCTCGCCAGTCTGGCGAGCGGGGCCGGGCAACTGGCCTATGCCCTGGCGGTAGGCCTGGGTCTGGGCCTGCTGCATGGGGCCAGCGATCTGCGCCTGGTCGCACCCGGGCGGCGCCTCGCCTTTCTCGGCTGCTATCTGGCGACAGCCCTGGCCTGCCTGCTCTGCTGGCAACTGGCGGGCACGGCAGCGCTGCTGCTGTTCCTGCTGCTCTCGGCCTGGCATTTCGCCCATGAAGACGAGCTGTTTCCCAATCGGCTGACCTCGCTGGCCCTGGGGCTGTTCATCATTGGCGGTCCGGCGGTGGTGCACGAAGCCGCCGTCGCCCGGTTGCTGGCTTTGGCCATGGGGCCGGCTGCCTCTCTGGCCCTCGCGGACTGGCTGGCCCGCGTGCTCGCCCTGGGTGGGCTGCTGGCGCTGCCGGTGCTGTTGCTGGCCGCCTGGCAGCAGCGGTGCCCCAGGTTGGCGGTGACGCTGCTGGCCGTGGTGCTGGCGCCGCCGCTGGTGGGGTTCGCCCTGGGCTTCTACCTGCTGCACGCCGCGCCCCAGACCGGGGTGCGCCAACGTTTGTTGGGGGCGGCCACCTTCAAGGCCTATCTGCGTCTGACGTGGCCGATCCTGCTGGGCGCTGCGCTGTTTACCCTGGCCGGTGGCCTGGTGTCCCTGCTGCAGGAGCGCACCGGCATCCGCGCGCTGTTCGCCGTGCTGGCTGCCTTCGCCGTGCCGCACATGCTGGTGTTGCCGCGTTTTCTCGAAGCCGGCGTCGAAGCCGCGCCGCGCTCAGGGCCGCAGGTGATTGAGCGGTAGCTCGGTACTGGCCAGGATCTGGTTGAGCACAAAGCTCGACCGCACGCTGGAGACGCCCTCGATGCGCGTCAGGGTGCCCAGCAGCAGCTGCTGGTAGTGCTCCATGTCGGGTACGACGACCTTGAGCTGATAGTCCGCATCCATGCCGGTGACCAGGCAGCACTCCAGCACCTCGGGGCACTGGGCGATGATCGCCTGGAAGTTCTCGAAGCGCTCGGGGGTGTGCCTGTCCATGCCGATCAGCACGAAGGCGGTCAGCGACAGGCCAAGTTTCTTGCGATCCAGCAGGGCGACCTGGCGGGTGATGTAGCCGCTGTCTTCCAGTTGCTTGACCCGGCGTGAGCAGGGTGAGGGCGACAGGCCAATGCGTTCGGCCAATTCCTGGTTGGAGAGACGCGCATCGCGCTGCAGTTCTGCCAAGATTTTCAGATCGAAGCGATCGAGTTTGTCCATTTTGTGTGCCTTGCGCTAGCCGATTGCGTTCAATCCTAGGTTTGTGGCCATGGATTGCGCAAGAGGCAGGAAAGAAGCTGCACAACGCAACCCGCTGCCGGCAGCAGGGGCGTAAGCTGAACTCAACTTCGATAGCCCGGTAGAGCTGTCCAACGAAGGCGCCCTAGGAGGGCCTTTCGCATCGTCAACGACGGTATCCCGTCCGCGACGCCCGGGCCCGCCCAGGTCACCATTCCTGGTCGATCGCAGCCACCGTCACGAGCGGTGCGAGAGGACAACGAATTCAAGGGGAGGCCGCAAGGTCTCCCCTTTTCTTTTGGGCGGAAGTTTTTGGCGTTTGGCTTACCCTCACCCCGGCCCTCTCCCAGGGGGAGAGGGGCATTTGGGGGAGGTTGGGTGGGAAGAGCATCGCGGCCATGGGCCGCTCCTACAACAGTGCATGCCTATAGGAGCGGACCGCCATGGCCGCGATTGGGGCTTACGCCTGCCCGGGCGGTTGCTTGTCCACGGTCAGGGGCGCGTCGCTGGCGAGGAATTCCTTGGCCTCCTCTTCGCTGGCCACCGAGGGCGGCGAGCCGCGCAGGGGCTGGCCGGCGGTTTCGCGCACGGTGAGCATGGTCAGGATGCCGATCACCGCCGCGGCCATCATGTAGTAGGCCGGCACCAGGGGGTCGCCGGTCTTTTCCACCAGCCAGGCGGTGACCAGCGGGGTGGTCCCGCCAAACAGCGACACCGAGATGTTGAAGGCGATGGACAGGGCGCTGTAGCGGATCGGGGTGTAGAACAGCGCCGGAAGGGTGGACGGCATGGTGCTGGTGAAGCAGGCCAGGGCCATGCCCAGGAGCATCAGGCCGAGGAAGATCAGCCAGTCGTGGCCGCTGCCGATCAGCTTGAGGCAGGGAATCGCCAGCACCAGGATCGCCAAGCAGGCACCGATGATCATCGGCTTGCGGCCCAGGCGGTCGCTGAAGAAGCCACCGAGGATGTTGAGCGGCATCATCACCACCATGACGATGAGGATCAGCAGCAGGCCCTTGGTCTCTGCATAGCCCATGGTCACGGCCAGGTAGCTGGGCATGTAGGTCAGCAGCATGTAGTCGGTGACGTTGAACACCAGCACCAGGCCGATGCACTTGAGCAGGGCGACGCGATGCAGGGTGAACAGCTCGCGCAGGCTGTGCGCCGGGCTCTCCGCCGCCTTGCCCTCGTTGGCCTCGGTATGAGCCTTGAATGCCGGGGTCTCTTCCAGCTTGAGACGCATGTAGAGGCCGAGCAGGCCGAGCGGGCCTGCGATGAAGAAGGGCACGCGCCAGCCCCAGTCGAGCAGCTGCTCCTGCGTCAGGGCCGCCGTGAGCGCCGTCACCGTTCCCGCGCCGGCGATGTAGCCGGCGAGGGTGCCGAACTCCAGCCAGCTGCCCATGCGTCCGCGGGTCTTGTCGGTGGCGTATTCGGCGATGAAGGTGGCCGCGCCGCCGTATTCCCCCCCGGTGGAGAAGCCCTGCACCACCCGCGCCAGCAGCAGCAGGGCGGGCGCCCAGATGCCGATGCTCTGATAGCTGGGGATGAGGCCGATGCTGAAGGTGCCCAGGGCCATCATGATCATGGTCAGGGCCAGCACCTTCTGGCGACCGTACTTGTCACCCAGGGGGCCAAAGACCATGCCGCCGATGGGGCGAACCAGGAAGGCCACGGTAAAGGTGGCGAAAGTGGCGATCAACTGGGCCGCGGCATCGCCGTCGGGAAAGAAGACCTTGCCGAGGGTTACGGCCAGGTAGCCATAGACGCCGAAATCGAACCACTCCATGGCATTGCCAAGGGCGGCGGCACCGACGGCGCGCTTGACCAGGGAATTGTCGACGATGGTGAGGTCGTCCGGCTTTACCTCATGGCGGCGTTTGAACCAGCCAACGTGATGATGGTGTTTCGACATGTGTTTTCCTCCTTGCGTGGGGCCATAGACCCGAGCGGACCGCTAGAAGTGCGATGACAGAGGGGCAGAAACTTCCCCGCTACCCCCAGGGATCGACCCCGGGAATGCCCGAAGCCCGAGATGATTGCAGGCGCGGACGTTCGCTCCGTCCTTGCGGGCTCCGGGTTTCTCGGCGTGCTCTCGGCACCTGCAATGGCCGTTCGATGGCAGATCGGCGCGGGGCTAACAGCCAGGCTGGGGCAGGGTCCAAGCCTTGGGGTACTCTGGGTCATCCCCTCGTGGAGCCGTGCGATGAAATCGCCTGCCGTGCTGTGTGCGCTTGTCCTTTCCGGCGTTTCCCTGTGGAGCGCCGGGCCCGCCTGGGCCGATAACAACTATCGCCTCGGCGGCGGCTATGTCACGCCCCCGGCGGGCGCCCAGCCGCCACCGGTCATGCTCCCAGGCAATGCCGGACGCTGGCAGGGCGGCGGTCAGGGTGACTGGAATGGCAGCCCGCCCGGGCGGGGCGACGGTCCCGGGCGCGGCAATGGTCCGGCCCTGGAGCGCTGGGAGCGCAACGACCCCCCACCACCGCGGCCGGGCTATCAGCCGGCCTGGCAGGATCGACCCGTCCCCGTGCCGCGTCCCGGCTACATGATGCCGGCGCCCGACCAGCCGGGTCGGAACTATCCGCCGCCCCCGCCACCGCGTCCGGAGCGGGATCCGCACTGGGCCGGCCAGCGTCCGGGCTGGGGCGCCAATCCCCAGTGGCGACCGGGTTTCGAGGTGCCGGGCGTGCCGGCCGGCTTCACCCGCGTCTGGTACCGGGACAGCCAGTATTACTATGCCGATGGCTACTGGTATCGACCCCAGGGGCCGCGCTATGTGGTGACCCTGCCGCCGACCGGGGTGCGCGTCAGCGTCCTGCCGGCCTTCGCCGAGACCCTGTGGATGGGCGGCACCACCTACTATTTCGCTGCGGGCAGCTACTACCGCACCGATCCGGGTGGCGGCTTCGTCACCGTCGCCGATCCCAACGTGGCGGCCGTGCCGACCACGACGGCAGCGCCGGCAGGAACGGGTTACGACGCCTATGACGTCACCGCCTATCCCTTGCAGGGGCAGTCGCCGCAGCGCTACGCCACGGATCGCTACGACTGTCGGCGCTACGCCGCCGGAGAGTCGGGCTTCGATCCCGAACGCCCCGGCGCGGTCGCCGATCCCTATCTTGCCCAGCGCTTCCGCCAGGCCTTGGCGGCCTGTCTGGCGGGGCGTGGTTATCGCGTAGAGTAGCCGTCGCCTGGAGTAGTGCTCAGTCGTTGGTCAGTTGCACCAGGGTGAACAGTCCGAAGGGCGGCACGCTGCTGCGACTGGCGCGGCGCAGGTCTTCGCGGGAGAGGATGGAGTCCATGGCGAAGTCCGGGTGCCAGCCAAGCTTGCGCGAGGCCGGCGCCAGGGCTTTTTCCGCCAGCAGCCGCAGGCCGCTCTCGGCCTGGAAGTGATTGACCAGCAGGAGGTGACCGCCCGGCTTCACCACCCGCCGCATCTCCTGCATCAGCTTGCGCGGATTGGGCACCACGGAGGCCACGAACATGGCCACGGCGATATCGAAGGAGCCGGTGGGCAGCCCGGTGTCCTCGGCATTGGCTTCGAGCAGGGCGTCCACCGTGGTGATGGCGTCGCGGCTGACCCGCTCCCGGGCCTTGGCCAGCATGTCGGGCGAGAGATCGATGCCGGTGACGCGCTTGTCGGCGCTGTAGTGGGGCAGGGCCAGCCCCGTCCCTACCCCCACTTCCAGTACCCGGGTACCCGCCAGGGCGTTGACCGCCGCCACCGCGCGCTTGCGGCCGGGGGCGGAAACGCCGCCGAACACCCGGTCATAGACATTGGCCCAGCGCCGGTACGCGGAAATGATGGCGGCATTGTCCAGCGCGGAGTGTGGAGCTGAGGTGTCGGCAGTATTCAGCGAGTAATCGATTTTCTTCGAGTCGTGCATAGCGGCCTTGTCATTGTCGGTAGATGAAAGCAGCGGTGTTACGAAGCGAATTCGGCGCGTCGTTTGAGGGTGATAAGTGCGATCTATGGGTGGCTACAGGCGTTGCGCTATTTCGTCATGCGGATTGAAAGATGGCCTGGCGCTTGGCTGTCCAGGGCCTGCAAGCCAGGCGTAGCGGCTGCTCCAGATAGGATTTTTACCGTTTTAGAACAATCTAACGGGGTTTGGCTAGTTATGGCTGGTGTTATCTCGCCTGGATGAGAAGTTGGTAGTTTTAATTTTTTTTGATTGTTCGTTCTTTCAATTTAAATATTATTTTATTGTTTGTTCGTTCAATTAATGGAGCGGATAACCAGGAAGAGCGCTGATTTGCAATCCTTTGGCCGGGAAAGGGGAGGCAGAACGCAGGGACAGCTGGGAACCGAGTGTGGGGTAGCTACAGAGACGCGATGATCAGAAGCACCTTGGTTGCTTTCGCGAAAGCGCCTTGGCTTTTCTGGGCGCTGGCTGATAGACCTCGGGCGCAAGGCATTCGGAGCAGATTCGAATGCTTAGGTGGCACATTGATAGCTGGCTTTATTTGCATTTTGCAAGGTAATGCAGCCTGGCTACTGACTGCCGTTTCGCTTGTCCTAGTCTTGTCCGGTCATCCCGCCAGGATGGCCGAATATCCAGTCGTTACTGATTTGCAGGCCGCCTGGGTGCAGCATTCTCACTACGCCCTTACCCACACGGCAGAGCTGGCATACAGAAGGCTGCGGGCTTCACTCTTGCCTGATAGCTAAGGATCAGGCCGCTGCTGTACGGTGCCACACCGGAACGCTGTACCCGTGGCTGGAGAGAAAACTCCTCGACGGCCAAAGCCAGTGAGTGGCCCTTGGAACTCAGATCGCTTTGCCAATGGAGGCTGCCTTCGCTACCCATCACGGGTCTGCCCGGCCTGATTGTCAGGGCTGATACAGGCCAGGGACGGCTATGCCGGCCATCAAGGTTTCGGGGCCGACTATCCCGCGTCTGCTGACTTGCGTTGTCCATGGATTCAGCATGCCAGACGCAGGTATCAGCGAAACACGTCCAGGCTTGTGACGCCAGGTCGATACGTTTTTGTCTGAATGCTCAAGGATGACGACTGAGTGCTGTCTCGCTGCGGAAGGAGATTCCCGGCTTGCGCTTTTCACTTGGATACCCCGTCATGAAAAATAGGTCATTACGTCCAGTCCAGGGTTTCACCCTGATCGAGATGTTGGTAGTTGTCGCCTTGCTGGGCATCTTCTTGGCCATCGCCGCGCCCAGTTTTGCCGGTCTGATTCGCTCCAACAAGGTCCAGGCCGCTGCCGATGAGTTGGTGACGGTATTGCAGTATGCGCGTAGCGAAGCCATCACCCGGGGGGTGACCGTAACGCTGACGGCTGATAGTGCGACCACCTGGAACGCCGGCTTCAACATCACCGCGGCAGGGCAGATACTCCGGCGTATCGACGCCGGCGGTTTGCAGAGTGGCATAACGGTGAGCTCGGGTGCCGCTCAGGCAAGTTTCAGCGCGACCGGTACCACGGGTGGCACAACCAGCCAGTGTTTCACCCTTTGCCCGGCCGACCAGGCGGGGCAATGCCGCTTCGTTGGCGTCAGCGTGACCGGACGTATCACCCCGCCATCCATCGACCGGCCACTGACTGGGGAGTGCACGTGAGGAGGCTGCAGTCAGGCTTCAGCATGATCGAGGTGTTGGTCAGCGTCGTGCTGATCTGCGTGGGCCTGCTTGGCATCGCTGCGTTGCAAAGCAAAGCAGTGCCTTTCACTCAGGACTCCGTCCAGCGCAATGCAGCCATGATGCTGACCAATGACCTCCTGGAGCTCGTCCGCGCTAATCCGACGGCAGTCGATAGCTATATCAAGGCGCCCGACAGTGATTTCGCGAGTGCGCCGGCAAGCTGTCGCCCGACCCCAGCGGCTGCGGCTGATCAGCTTGCCTGCTGGGCAGCCCAGGCCAGTTCGCTGCTGCCCGGTGCGGCGGATCTGCTGAGCAGTTCCTTCTATGTCTGTCAGAACGCGACCCCAGGTCCTGCGGGGGCGGCGGCGTCCTGCAAGGGAGGCAGCTACCTTGAGATCCAGGTGGCCTGGGTCGCGCCGGTCGACAGCTGCCTGGACGGTGGTACTCCGACTGGCAACGGTACCAGCTCCATCTGTACCTACCGTTTGCGAACCCGACTCTGAGGCCAGTTCAATGCTCAACCGCTTCGCGAACGCATCGGCCCGGCAACGGGGACTGTCCATCGTCGAGCTGATGGTTGCCCTGGCCATCAGCAGCTTTCTGATCCTGGGAATCACCCAGCTCTACATCAACAACAAGAAAACCTACCTGTTCCAGCAGAGCCAGGAGGTCAACCAGGAGAATGGTCGCTTCGCGCTGGCGCTGCTGAATCAGGAGCTGGCCAAGGCGGGCTATCGACGGCGGCCGGATATCGCGGTCACCCAGGATTTTCCGGCTGACAGCGGAAGCTCGAATACCGGCAACGCCCTGGGTTGCAAATTCGCGGCGGGTGCCTCGGTGACTGGCGATGCGACCAGTATCTGTATTCGTTACCAGGCGCGCGATGCGCGGGAAGTCGACTGCCGCGGTCAGGTGCTGAGCGCCCAGTCGAGCACCTTGGCCAACAACGCCGATGCCCCCTACGAGTACTCCAATACCGCTCAGAACGCGGTGATCGTCGAACGCTTTTCCCTGGCGACCGATCTCAACTTCACCTCTGGCATCAAGGGCGAACGTCCAGGTGCTCTGGTCTGTGCCAGCAACCTGCTGGCCTGCGGCAATGGTGTCTGTACCCAAGTAGACGGAGCTACCGATACCGCCCAGCTCATCAGCGGTATTCGCGATCTGCGCTTCGACTATGGCGTCGGTGTCGACAGGAGCGTCTCCTCCTTTACCCTCACGCCCTCTAGCAGTGCAGCCACCCTGATCCGGGCTGTGCGCTACTCGGCAATGCTGCAGTCGGTGGCCCAGGGATCACGAGATACCAGCGATACACCGCTCGTCCTGAACCAGTGGAACCAGACCTATTCCACGACCTTTACCGGCAACGCCTATCTGTACCAGATCGCCCAGGACACCATCACCCTGAGGAACCTGATGCCATGATCGCCTCTCGACGCCAACCATTAAGACGAGAGCGTGGCGCGTCTCTGCTGATCGCGCTGGTGCTGCTCCTGCTGTTGACGATTCTGGCCCTGACCAGCCTAAGGGGCGTCACCCTGGAGTCACGGGTCATGGGCAATATCAAGCAGCAGCACAATCTGCAAAGTGCCGCTGAGACCGCACTGAGAGCGGGCGAGGGCGCCATTGGCAAAGCCGTTGCCGCGCCAGACCTGGCGAGTACCTGTACCGTGACCTTCTGTATTCCCTATCTGCTGCGCAACAACGTCTATCTGAATGCCGGGGGTGCCGCCCTGGGCAGCGAGAAGATTGGTAATCGCAACGTTCCCCTGGGGTACATGACGCCGCTGTTCCGTAATGGCGATCCCAGCGCCACCCTGGAGGGCTACAGCATCCTGAGCTCGGGCAGCACGGCTGAAACCCCCAATGCCCGCTGGTACGTGGTCGATCTGGGCCCCCTGGATACCGGTAGCGAAAACAATTGCGCCCTGACCGGGTGCGGCACGCGCTACTACGAGGTGGACAGCTGTGCGGGCGCAGGCTGTGCGAGCAATCAAGTCGGCCAGCGGATCACCTTGAGATCCGTCATGGCGAAATCCTTCTGATCGACCGGGAACGCTTTCTATGAACGCTCGTGGCCGCCGTTGCCTCCTGTTGTCCGCTCAGTTGATCGCCTGGTCGATCAGTGTCCAGGCGGCTACCAATTTCCCCACCCAGACGCCGCTGTTCGTCAACAGCGCAGTACCACCGCTGAACATGCTGGTGGTAGAGCGCGACCACAAGCTCTATGCCCCGGCTTACAACGATGCAGCGGATCTGGATGGCGATGGCGTCCTGGATATCTATTACAAGCCGGGAGTCATCGACTACACGGGCTACTTCGATTCCGCCAAGTGCTATTCCTACGATACCGCCAATGGCTACTTTGTCCCCCAGGGGGCGGGCACGGCGATTTCCGCAGCGCCCACGACCGGTACGCCGAAGAAGTGCGGGACGGGTAACAGCAACGCGCCCTGGAGTGGAGACTTCCTCAACTACCTGACCACCTCGCGGATGGATGCTCTGCGCAAGGTGCTCTATGGCGGCTATCGCTCCACCGATACCGCGACCAGTACCGTCCTGGCGCGTGTCAACGTGCCGACGGATGCCCACTCCTGGGGCAAGGAATACAACCGTGGCAACGGCTACAACATTTCCGACTATGCGCCTATCAGCACACCGAGCAGCGCCAATACCTACGTGCTGTTCGCCAACACCACCTACAACAGCCAGCCGAGCCTGAGAATCATCCCCAGCACCTCGGATATCCGCATCTGGGGCTGGGTGTCACGCGAATCGGTGCAGGGGCAGAATACCGCGACCACTACGTCCTTCTCGGACGTCAACCTGTCGGCGACCATTCCCTCGGGCACCCTTACCAGTTCGTCCGGCCGCAACGTCTACAGCTTCAACGTGCGTGTCCAGGCGTGCGTCAACGGGTTGCTGGAAAGCAACTGCAAGGCCTATCCCAATGGCCAGTACAAGCCGACCGGTTTGCTGCACGACTACGGCGAAGGCAACCAGATGTACTTCGGGCTGCTGACCGGTACCTACAATGACAACCTCCAGGGCGGAGTGCTGCGCAAGGCCATCAGCTCCTTCGCCAACGAGGTGGATGCCACCACCGGTATCTTCGGTGTGGCCTCGGGGAGTGGTAGGAACATCACCTACACCAAGCAGGGCATCATCGCTACGCTCGATGGCATCCAGTACTCGCCGGACGGCGCCTGCTCGGGCTGGGGAACGCCTGGCAACGACCTGCCCAACGGCCGGTGCTATAACTACGGCAATCCGCTGGGTGAAATGTCCTACGAGGTACTGCGCTACTTCAGCGGCGCCACTACGCCAACCTCCGGCTATGCCTCCGGTGCAGTGGACAGTGGTCTAGGGCTGCCAGCGGTGACCAGCTGGAGCAATCCCTATAGTACCTATCCCTCGTGCTCGAAACCCTTCCAGACGCTGCTCAGCGATGTGAATCCCAGCTACGACTCGGATCTGCCGGACAGCGCCTTCACCGCCACGTCCGTGCCCGCCACGCTCGCCCAGTTCAGTAGCCGCGCCCTGGGGCAGACCATCTGGGACAACGACATAGGCGGCAACCGCAGCATCAACATCGGCGAGGTGGCCGGCAGCGCTACCGATTATGCTCCCACCGCCAAGACGGCGAACGGCTTCGGCAACTTCCGCGGCCTGCCCGACGAACCCACCCGGCAGGGCACCTACAACGTCGCCAGCGTCGCCTACTACGGCAACAAGACCGCCCTGACCACGAGCGGGCAACGGCTGAAAACCTTCGCCGTGGCGCTGTCCTCGACCCAGCCGCGGATCCAGATGACCACCAGTCTCGGAACCCTCACCCTGGTACCCTTCGGCAAGGTCGTCACCGGTGGCAACACCTACCAGGCCACCGAGCAGATCACCGGCTTCTACATCGACACCATGGCCAATCTCAGCGGCATGCCGGTGGACAACAGCAAGAACGGCGGTCGGCCGCTGATCAGTTTCCGCGTGGTATACGACGACGCCGGTCAGGGCGGCGACTACGACATGGACGCCATCGTCCTCTACACCCTGGCGGCCAACGCCAATGGCACCATCACGGTCACCAGCGATACCCAGTATTCGGTTTCGGGCAACGATTCCCACATGGGCTACACCCTATCGGGCACCACGGCTGACGGTATCTACCTGGAGGTGACCGGTGGCGGTACGGCGTTCAACAGCGGAAGCCTGCATTATCCGCTGGATACCCCGCCCAACCGCTTGCCGGGGTCCTGCGTAAGCAATCCCAATGGCTGCCCGGCCTTGCCGGGGCGCAAGAGCAACAGCGTGATGGTGAACGGCACTACCGCTACCTCCCGGATCTTTACCCCGTCAGCCAGCTCCCTGGTCACCAATCTGCAAAATCCGCTGTGGTACGCGGCCAAATGGGGCGGCTACAACTACTCCAGCAGCAATCCCTTGCCGGTAGCCGGCGATTGGGACTCCAACACGGCGGGTACGCCGGACAATTACTTCCTGGTCACCAACGCCTCGACGCTCAAGACGCAGCTGTCGAGCGCCTTCAACCAGATTCTGCAGAGCAACAACTCGGTAGCGGCTCCGGCAGTGCTGCCCTACCAGAGCACCAGCAGCGGCACAGCCACGCGCTACGACACCTACGCCACGGCCATGAACGCCACTTACTGGAGCGGTGATCTGACTAAGAGCACTATTGAAGTTGCTCCCAGTACCACTGGTACGGCGACCAAGACGACCACCACGGTATGGAAGGCCAGTGCCCAGCTACCGGCCTGGGGTGCGCGCAACATTCAGATGGCCGCAGTTCCCGGAACGGGAAGCGGTCTGCAGGCTTTCACCTATGGCGCTCTAGCTGGGCGTACCTACGGCGGGATCAATCTGCAGTCCAATCTGGATACCAACAAGGTCGCTTTCCTGAAAGGGGATAACAGCCTGGCGACTTCCAGTTATCGACAGCGGTCGAGCCCGTTGGGCGACATCATCAATTCGGCGCCAGCCTTGGCCAATGGGGCGCAATATCTGACCAGCGCGGCCAACGCCCTGGAAAGCGGCAGTGACTACGGTGCCTTCAAGGTCAGTCAGGCTGCCGAGGCGCCGATGATCTATGTGGGCGCCAATGACGGGATGCTCCACGGCTTCAATGCAACCTCGGGTCAGGAGACTTTCGCCTTCGTGCCCACGGCGGTGATCCCCAATCTCTATCTGCTGGCCAAACCGAACTACAACAACGCCAGTGCCTCGCAGCACACCTACTACGTGGATGGCTCGCCCGTCATCGCCGATGTCTACTTCGGCAGTGCCTGGCACAAGGTGCTGATCGGAACCCTGCGTGGCGGCGGTCGTTCGCTCTTTGCTCTGGACATCACAGATCCGGATGCCGTCAAGCTGCTCTGGGAGTTCAGCGGTGAGGCCAGCAGCGCGGGTGGTAACAGCCAGACCAATGCGGCGCTGGGCTACAGCTTCGGCACACCTCTGGTATCACGCCTGCATACGGGCCAATGGGCGGTGCTGGCCGGGAATGGCTACAACAGCAATGGCGGGACGGCATCGCTGCTGATTCTCGACATCGCCACAGGTCGCCTGCTCAAGAAGCTGGACGCCGAGACCGCCACCCAGAGCAACGGCTTGTTCAATCTCAAGGTGCTGGATGTCAATTCCGATGGTATCGCCGACTACGTCTATGGCGGTGATCTGAAGGGCAATCTCTGGCGCTTCGATCTGCTCAACAACGGCAACCTCACGGCCACGGCAACGGTCGACAATTTCACGGTCGCCTTCGGTGGCAAGCCGCTGTATACGGCGCGGAGCAGCGACACCAATGGCGTGATCCAGCCCATCACGGCAGCACCCTCGGTGGTCAGGCATCCCTCCGGTACCGGCTTTATTGTGATGTTCGGTACCGGCAGCTACTTTGCCACCGAGGACAAGACTTCGACGGATCTGCAGAGCGTCTATGGCATCTGGGACAAGAATGTCTCGACCGTCTCAATTTCGAATACCGTCGCGACGTTGCCGGTGCTCAAGCGCAGCAATCTGCAGCGGCAGTCCATCACCCGTGAGACCGCCATCGGCGGCAAGAGTGCGCGCCTGCTGAGCAACACGGCAGTGGACTGGACGACGACCAGTGGCTGGTACCTGGATCTGCAGACCAATAACCAGGCGGTGGGTGAGCGGGTGGTGGATCCCATGACCGCCAGTGGCCAGACGCTCGTGTTTAGCACCGTGACGCCCAATGCGGATGTCTGCTCCTCGGGCATCAGCGGCTGGGCCTATGCGATAGATCCGGCCTCCGGTGGCCGTACCAGTTTCAATGTCTTCGACCTCAATGGCGATGGTGTGGTCAATAGCCTGGACAGCCTCGATGGCATGGTCGTCTCGAGTTTCGGTACGATCGCCGGAGGCACCACTCTGTCGAACAATCAACTGATCACCACGGACGGTAGCTCGACTACCGTCAATAGAGGTGGCCAGACGTCCGGCCGGCAAACCTGGCGGGTAATACCGCAACCTCAATGAGTTCGGGAGACCAACGCAGCATGACCAGTACCCGGGGCTTTACCCTGATCGAGCTGATGATCACCGTCGCCATCGTCGGCATCCTGGCTGCCATCGCCTATCCGAGCTACCAGAGCTACATCCTGCGCAGTCATCGTTCGGAGGGCATGGCGCTGCTCAGCGAGGCAGCGGCTCGGATGGAGCGTTATTATGCGCAGAACAGTACTTACAAGACGGCGTCACTAAAGGGGTTGGGCCTAACCGGCGACGATAAAGCCACGTCTCTGGACTCATCGAACAAGTACTACGCCCTGAGTCTTGGAACGCCAACAGATACCACCTACAACCTGAGCGTGGTGCCGCAGAACGCGCAGAGCAAGGACAGCTGCGGAACCTTGACGCTGGATTCGACCGGCCTGCGCGGTGCGGCGGGCAAGACCTCCGACAAGGACGCTGCGACCGTCACCAACTGCTGGCGCTAATCCTCCCGCCCCTGTACCAGGCCGGCATCCCGGTCCTGTTCCACACGATAGCCGCCAAAGCCCAGGGTCACCCGCTGGGTGGCGTCGGGCTTGCCGGCGTCGCGGGCTTCGTGTTCGACCACCAGGCGGTTGAGGCGGTTGAGCAGGTGCATGGATTCGTCGTAGGCGGTGCGATAGAGACTCAGGGTCGAGTCCTGGGTCAGGTTGTGGCCGTAGACCACGTGAAAGGTGAAGTCCGGCGCGGCGCGGTCCTGCAGGTAAAGGCGCTCGAACCCGGCCAGCAGGTCGCCGGTGAAGTGGGCCAGCAGCCGCCCCGCGCCTTCCTGGCTCTCGGTGCCGCGCAGCAGCGAGCGGGGCGTGAGCACCACGCGATCTTCCTCGTCGAGACGGGCGTAACCCTTGCGCAGCCATTCATCCAGCACGGTGCGGGCGCGGACGTCGCTGCCGACGCTGGCGACCAAGGCGTCGAAACTCTGTTCGCCGCCGCGCCGCTGGGTGCGGGGGAGGGGGCGCAGATTGCCCTCGGCATCGAGCAGATCCAGCCGTGAGGTCCAGGCGCTGAGCACCTGCCATTCCAGGCTAGGCGTGCAGGGGGTGCGTTCCGGGCTGGCTTCGCGCAGGGCGCGGACCTCGCGACGCGGCAGGCCGGTCAGCACCGAGATGCGACTGTCGGAATTGGGCTTGTCGCGCAGTGGTTCGAAATCCTGGGCGACCTCGAAGTAGGTCTGGCGCAGCAGGCGATCGAAGGTCTGGTAGGTCACGCCGGAGGCGATGGCGATACGCACCAGCCGACCGATCAGGCTGCGTAGAAGCAAGGGTACCTTGGTGGAAAGCATGGGGGACTCGACGCGGCAGACGCCCGCCCATCTTCGCGGGGCCTCAGGCCCCCGTCAAACCAGCCGGTCACAAAGTGTCGCGGACGCCGCTCAGGCTGTCGTCCGCGGGTCAGGGCACTGATTAGCCAGGGGTGCCCGATTCGGTCGCGCCAGCCACGTCCGGATCGTCCGGGAATTCCTCGGGTTCCATGTCTGCATAGGGCAGTTCTTCAGGCGGCGGGGTGTTGCTGGGGTTGTCGTAGGTCTTCTGGTCAGCGTCGCTCATGGTGGCTCTCCGGGGTGGGTGTGAAGATATCGAACCCCTCTGGGCGGGGCCGTTCCCGAGCAGCTGTCGACAGCGACCTCAGGTCGGCCAGATGGCGAGGGGCCGAACGTCGTTAGCGCGATAGCGGTCCATTGGCTGACCGTCTCCTCCGAATGACGGCGCCCGAGGATTCCCGTGATGACCACGCCTACCGCTGTCCATCCGTTGCCGTTCCAGCCCGCCTTCGAACAGGTGCCGGATGATGAAGCCGCCACCATTCGCGAAATGGTGGCGGCCATGAGAGACATCACCGAGACCACCTACGCCAATGGTGGCCATGCCATCCGCAGCGTGCATGCCAAGAGTCATGGTCTGCTCACCGGCCAGGTGACGGTATTGGGCGGCCTGCCGCCGGCCTATGCCCAGGGCGCCTTCGCCGTGCCGGGCAGCTATGCCGCGGTGCTCAGATTCTCGACCAATCCGGGCGATATCCTGGCCGACAGCGTCTCCACCCCGCGGGGCCTCGCGCTCAAGCTGATCGACGTGCCGGGCGAGCGCCTGCCTGGCAGCGAAGGGCAGGTGACCCAGGATTTCGTCATGCAGAATGCCCCGGCCTTTACCGCGCCGGATCCCAAGACCTTTCTCAAGACGCTCAAGCTGCTGGCAAAGACCACTGACCGCGGCGAGGGCCTGAAGAAGGTCGCCTCGGCAGTGTTGCGGGGTACCGAGAAGGTGGTGGAAGCCCTTGGCGGCGAGAGTCCGACGCTGAAGAGCCTGGGTGGCCACCCGGAGACCCATCCGCTCGGCGAAACCTTCTACACCATGGTGCCCTTTCTCTATGGTCCCTATTTCGCCAAGCTCAGCGTGGTCCCGGTGGCGCCCGAGCTAACCGCCCTGACCGATGCCCCGGTCGAGGTCAACGGCAAGCCCGACGGCCTGCGCGAGGCGGTCAATGCCCATTTCGCCCGGCACGGCGGCGTCTGGGAGATCCGCGTGCAGCTGGGCGTCGATATCGAGCAGACGCCCATCGAGGATGCCTCGGTGGTGTGGCCGGAAGATATCAGTCCCTATGTGACCGTGGCGCGCCTGGAGGTCCAGCCGCAGCCGGCCTGGAACGAGGCGCGCTCGCGCGAGGTGGACGACGGCATGGTGTTCAGCCCCTGGCACGGTCTGGCCGCGCATCGCCCGCTGGGCGGCATCATGAGGTCGCGGCAGCCAGCCTACGAGATGTCGTCGCAGTTCCGCAGCGAGCGTAACGGCTGCCCGTTGCACCATCCGCGTGGACCGGTGGAGCTGTAGCCGCGGTACTAGTTGAGCGTGGCGAGCTCGGCGTCGTCGAGTTCGCGGGCGCGTACCGCGGCCGGGCGGCTTACCAGCCCGGCGACATAGCGCTCGAAGTGCGGACGTTTCTCGACGGTGCCAAAGGCCATGCCCCAGGCGAGATGAGCGCCGACATAGACGTCGGCGGCGGTGAAGCGATCATCCACCAGGTACTCGCCCGGGGCCAGGGCGGCGTCGAGGGTGTCGAGCACCTCGTCGAGACTGCCATAGCCCACCGCGCCGCGCCTTTGCGGGTCGTCGGGCAGGACGACGCCCAGCGCCTGGTTGGTGGTGGCGGCCTCCAGCGGACCGGCGGCGAAGAACAGCCAGCGGTAGTAGGCACCGCGCGCCGGATCGCTCAGCGGCGGCGCGAGCCCCGCGGCGGGAAAGGCGTCGGCGAGATAGGCGCAGATGGCGGCGGTCTCGGTCACCACGGCGGCGCCATGGCGCAGCGCCGGCACCTTGCCCATGGGATTGATGGCGCGATAGGCCGGGGATTTCATCGCCGGCCCGTAGTCGACCCGCTGCACCTCGTAGGGTTGTCCGAGCTCCTCCAGCAGCCAGCGCACGATGCGTCCGCGCGACATGGGGTGGGTATAGAGCACAGGCCGGTCGAACATGGTGAAGCTTCCTTGAGTTGTCGTACCCCTTAGCATAGGTAGCCCCTCATCCAGCGTCCATTCACAGGAGCCTGGGTACCCTTCTGCTAAACTGGTAAACCTTTACCAGCCGTTTCACAGGACTCCCGTGCCCTCATCCTTCGCTTCCCTGCCACTGGCCGAGACCATGCAGGCCAATCTGGCCGAGCTCGGCTACCTGAGCATGACGCCCATCCAAGCGGCCAGCCTGCCCATCATCCTCAAGGGCCAGGACCTCATCGCCCAGGCCAAGACCGGTTCGGGCAAGACGGCGGCCTTTGGCATCGGCTTGCTGACGGGACTCAATCCGCGCTATTTCGGCTGTCAGGCCCTGGTGCTCTGTCCGACCCGCGAACTGGCGGATCAGGTGGCCCGCGAACTGCGCCGCCTGGCGCGCACCACGCCCAACCTGAAGATCCTGACCCTCTGCGGCGGCATGCCGCTGGGGCCGCAGATCGCCTCCCTGGAGCATGGCGCCCAGGTGATCGTCGGCACCCCGGGGCGGGTGCAGGAGCACCTGCGCAAGGGCACCCTGGTGCTGGACGGCCTCAATGTTGCGGTGCTCGACGAAGCCGATCGCATGCTCGACATGGGCTTCATCGAGGCCATCGCCGACATCCTCAGCCAGACCCCGGCACGGCGGCAGACGCTGCTGTTCTCGGCGACCTATCCGGAAGGCATCGAGCGCCTGGCCCAGGACTATCTGCGCGCGCCGCTGCGCATCAGCGTCGAGAGTCAGCACAGCGACACCCAGATCCGTCAGCGCTTCTACGAGATCGCCGCCCAGGACCGCCTCGCCGCCGTGGTGCGCCTGCTCCGGCACCATCGCCCGGCCAGCGCCGTGGCCTTCTGCCAGACCCGTCAGCAGTGCCAGGAGGTGGTCGAGGCGCTGCATGCCCAGCGCATCTCCGCGGCTGCCCTGCATGGCGATCTTGAGCAGCGCGAGCGCGATCAGGTGCTGGCGATGTTCGCCAACCGCAGTCTCTGCGTGCTGGTGGCCACCGACGTGGCGGCCCGCGGCATCGACGTCGCCGGCCTGGAAGCCGTGATCAACGTGGAGCTGTCCCGCGATCCGGCAGTGCACGTGCACCGTATCGGCCGCAGCGGGCGGGCGGGTGAGCAGGGCCTGGCGCTGTCGCTGGTGGCACCGGCCGAGGCCAGCCGCGCCCAGGCCATCGAGGCTCAGCAGGGCTCGCCGCTGGACTGGCAGTCCCTCGGCGCCCTGCGCGATACCCCGGAGCCGCTGGTGCCGACCATGCACACCCTGGCCCTGGCGGCGGGCAAGAAGGACAAGCTGCGCCCCGGCGACATCCTCGGCGCCCTGACCGGCGACGCCGGCCTGCCCGGAGCCAAGATCGGCAAGATCACCCTGTTCGACAACCAGGCCTTCGTCGCCGTGGAGCGCGATATTGCCCGCCAGGCGCTGCAGCGGCTGAGCGAAGGCAAGATCAAGGGCCGGTCGATCAAGGTGCGGATGCTGTAGGGGCGAGTTGGCCCCTTCGCATCCTGGTTACATCTTTCGGCAGGGGCTTTATCGCGGCCATGGGCCGCTCCTACGGATAGATTGGATACCTGTAGGAGTGGTCGATACGGCGCACCGGCATGGCCGCGGGCCTGTCTCAGGTGAGTGGTAGCGCCGTAGCGTGGAAAACGGCGCAGCCTTTTCCACTGGGACTTCGTCGTGAGGCGCGCCCTCACCCCAACCCTCTCCCTGGGGGAGAGGGGGTCGTCCGAATGCCTTGACGTAACTCGGGCTCTTGGGCTTCGACGATGAAGCCGTCTCAATTCAACCTGCCTCAGCCCTCGATCCCCATCCGCCGCCTGGCGCGATGGGAAGAGCCGTTGCGGACGGCCCAGCGCAGCACCGGGGCGGTGGCGCCGATACCGGTGCGAATCAGCTGCCGTTGCAGCGGACCCTGGTGGAAACCCAGTTCCGCGCTGGCCCAGCCGGGCAGCAGGTCGATGCCGGCCTGCATCATCAGGGCGCCGAAGGGCTTGGCCAGGGCGCTGGGCGCGGGCGCCTGCAGCAGCACCCGGCAGACCTCGCGGCTGCGTTCGTCGCAGACCAGTTGGGGGCGTATCGCCTGGTAGTAGGCGGCGATCTCCGCTCGCGAGCGGGGCACGTCGGTCGCGCCCAGGCGTTCGGCGACCAGGGCGATCTCGGCGTAGTAGCGATCCTGTTCGGCACCCGGCAGCTGAGGATCGAAATAGCGCAGATAGGCCGCGAGGAAATGGCTGACCTCGGCCACATGGACCCAGGTCAGCAGCGCCGGGTCTTCGGCGCTGTAGGGGCGACCGTCGGCGGCCTGGCCGCGGATATGCCGGTGGATGGCCTGGACCCGGGCGATCAGCCGCTCGGCATCGCCGCGGCTGCCGAAGGTGGTGGCGGCGATGAACTGGCCGGTGCGGCGCAGGCGGCCGAGCATGTCTTCGCGAAACTTCGAATGGTCCCAGACCCCGGCCAGGGCCAGCGGGTGCAGGGTCTGCATGAGCAGGGCGGCGATACCGCCGATCAGCATGCAGGTGAAGTCGCTGTGTACCCGCCAGGGGATGCTGTCAGGCCCGAACAGCCCCGGATCGCCCGGCGGCTGCTCGTAGTCGACTTCGCCCAGGGACAGTCCGGTGAGGCTCATCACCTGCCGCTCGATACGGTTGCGGATCAGTTCCATGGGCTAGCGCGACAGCAGGTAGAGGGCGGCGTACTGCAGCAGCATGATGGTCTTGCCATCCAGCAGCCGACCGTCACGGGCCATGGCCAGAGCCTCGTCGAAGGGCAATTCCAGCAGCTCTATGTCCTCGCCTTCCTCATGCAGGCCACCGCCGTCGGCGATGCGCTGGTCGGCGCGGTATTCAGCAGCAAAGAAGTGCAGCAACTCGGTCACCGAGCCGGGACTCATGAAGGCGTCGAACAGGTGCTGGACGTTGTCCAGGCGATAGCCGGTCTCTTCCTCGACTTCGGCCTTGATGCGCTCTTCCGGGGCGGCCGCATCGAGCAGGCCGGCGGGGGTCTCCACCAGCAGGCCATCGGCCAGGCCGTTGCCCAGGGTCGGCAGGCGGAACTGGCGGATCAGCAGCACGGTGCGCCGTTCGCGGTCATACAGCAAGATGGTGGCGCCATTGCCGCGGTCGTAGGTCTCGCGGGTCTGGCGTTGCCAGCTGCCGTCGCGGCGCAGGTAGTCGAAGGTGGTCTTTTTCAGCAGGCCCCAGTCGGCGGAAAGGGTCTCGACCTGCTGGATGCGAACGCGCGGGGTATCGGGCATGGGGGCTCGTCTGGACGGGAGGCGTCGGGCCACGGTAGCAGAAGCGGTGCCTTTTTAAGGCACGCGCCGCGACCCCGGGTTCCACCCCGCCGTGAGGACGGCTGATAGCCGACGTCTAGAACCAGCGGTCGTTCTTCTTGCGACCCCGCGTCATGGACGGCAGGATCAGGCCGGCCAGCAGGCCGGCGCCGGCGATGCTGCCGCCGTAGACCATGTACTGCATCAGCGCCTGCTTGTTCTCGTTGCCGAGCTTGGCCTGGGTGCTGCGCAATTCCGACTGGGCCTGGGTGAGCTGGGCGTCGAGATCCTTGCGGCGGCTCTCCAGTTCGTCGATCTGCTTCTTGCGCGAATCCAGGGTCTCCTGCATGCCCTGGACGCGATTCTTCCAGCTGTCGTCGATGGTCTTGAGCTGGCCGCTCAACTCGGCCACCTGCTGTTCCAGCTGCGGCAGGCGCTCGGCCTGGCCGGGCTTGGCCTGCAGGTCGGCATTGGGGATCCAGACGGTGCTGCCGCCTTCGCCGCGCACCTGGCTGTAGTCGCCCTGGGTGCTGATCAGCTCGACCTTCTGCCCGGACTTGAGGGTGCCGACGATGCGATAGCCATCGGTGGGACCACTGCGGACATAGGTGGTCAGGCTGTCGCTGACCCAGCGGGCAGTGCCTTCCTGGGCCACGGCGGTGCCGGCCAGGGAAGCGAGGGAGGCGGCCAGGCAGAGGCCGAGATGCGGGAGGCGGGACAGCAGGCGAGATGGGGACATGGGCATGATCGGGTCTTTATGCATGAGCTGAAAAGATGAAGGCCGTGGTGAACAAGCCGGATTATTGTGGGGCAGTACCCTAGCAAGCTGCCGCGCTCTATCCGCCAACCCGTAGCGCCCGCTGTTCGAGACGGTGAAGCAGTTCAAGCTTTGGCGGCGGAAAGCGACGGCCAGTGTCATCTTGCCGCCATGCGGCGGCAGGCGAAAGCTGCCAGGTCATTCAGGATCTTGCCGGCGGCGCTTCAGAGGCGCTGCAACAGATCCAGACTCAGGGCCGCGAGTGCGCCCAGGCCGGCGCAGCCGAAGGCCAGCGCCTTGCCCCACCAGTGTTTCCAGGCGATGGCGCCAGCCAGCATGCCCACCCCGCAGAGCAGCAGGCCGGACTTGAGATAGAAGTCGGACCAGGCGAGCAGCTGATCGATGAAGTCGAAGAGTTCTTGGAATTCCTGCGGCATGGGGCCTCCTGGCGCGCTGGCGCTATTGAGTCGCCGGGGCCCCGGTCGTTCCCTGGCAGTCCGCCGCCAGCAGCCGCTCGGCCGAACCCTGGTCGCCCGGCTGGCTGCCTGCGCGGCCGGCCAGCAGCAGGAACTGGCGGCTGGCGTCCCGGCTCGGCAGCGCCATCACCGCCAGCGACAGCCGTGGGTCCGGCAGCGGATAGGGCGGCTGGCTGGCCAGGGCCTGGAAGAAATCCGCGGCCAGCAACTGGGCTTCGCTCAGCCGCCGCGCCTGATAACGACTGCCCGCCAGCGCCATGGGCAGCGTGCGCCAGTGTTCGTCCAGCTCGGGCACCAGTGGCGAGAGCTGTTCGCGCACCTCGGGCCGCAGGCAGGCCAGGTGCACATGCAGCTGATCCTGGCTGCGCCCGCTGGGGGCATTGAGGGCCAGGGCGATCCGCTCGTCCGCCACCGGCGCCTGGCCCCAGGCGCCCAGGTACCAGCGCTGGCGCCAGGCCAGACCGAACCAGTTGGGTTGGCCGGGCTGCCAGAGCGCTGGACTCTCCAGCCCGCGCAGGGGCCGCAGCGGCACTAGGATGAAATGCTGTCGCTCACCTGGCGCGCGCAGCACGGCGAAGCCGGAGTCCTTGACCACCTGGCGACAGGGGGTGGCCAGGCCGGTGAGGCGGGCATTGGGTACGCAGAGCCCGGTCGTGACCTGGCGCAGCAGGTCGCGGCTGGCACAGCCCGTCAGCGCCACGCCCAGCATCAGCAGCCACGGCAGGCGCCGCCACGACGAGCGGATGCTGGGCGGCAGCGAACAACTGCGCGAACTGCGCTTCCAATGGCTATCAGGGCAATGCAGCGGGAGATCAGCCATGGCCAATGGTTGGGCCGGAGACGGCGCGGTTCAGGAACAGATCGACAGCACGGTGGACGATGCGGTGCAACGCGCCCGCAGCCGTCTGCACCGAGGCGCGAGCCTCACCCATTGTGAGGAGTGCGGCGACGCCATCCCCGAGGCGCGCCGCCAGGCGGTCCCGGGTGTGCACCTGTGCATCCGCTGCCAGTCCGAGCAGGACGCCGAAGACCAGCGCGCCGGCGGCTACAACCGGCGGGCGAGCAAGGACAGTCAGTTGCGCTAGGGGTGGATGGGGCAGTGGCATGGTGCGGCGACCTGGACAGGGCTGGACGTCTCGCAGGATCGAGGCTGCTAAGGGTTTGTACCATGCGGGCCTCACTCCAGCAGCTGGCATGTGACGTGCCAGCTGCTGGAGTGAGGCCGCCAGCAGGAATCAGTCGGGATGCACCGCATAGCCTCGCAGTCGGTTACCGTCAGGATCGCGTACGACGAAGCTGCGGCCGAACGGCAGGTTGGTTGGCGGTAAAAGCGCTTCGGCGCCCTGCATGCGCCAGCGATCGTACAGCTCATCCACCGCCGGCATGCTGGCCACCTTGAAGCCCAATTCACCCGTCGCGCTTCCCGCGCCAACCGCAGGAACCACGGCTTCCCTTGTCCACAAGCCCAGGGCGAGACCGGACGGAAGCACGAAGAGGGCGAAACCAGGGCCGTCCTCGACCGGGGTGAGGCCAAGCAATTCGGCGTAGAAATTCCGGCTGGTACGGACATCGGCAACATAGAACATCAGACTGGTGCTGTAGTGCATGGCGCATCTCCTCTGTGGTGATGCCGCCCAGTCTAAGGAACCCCACTGCCAGTTTCTGTCAGCATTCAGGCAGGCATGGAACCCTGGCGTTTCATCTGCCTTCGCCAATCTCTGAGCAGGCTCTGACGGCGCTGTGGATAGCGTTCTTCGCAGGCCTTTGCCGAGACGATGCGATCGGCGCGAAAGCTACGGAAGTCTTTACGCAACTCACACCAGCCGAGCAGCACCCGTGCGGCGTCGAAGTAGGCCAGCGCGAAGGGCCAGATGGTGCGCTGGGATTCGCTGTCAGTGGCATCGCGATAAACCAGGGTGAGCTTGGTTTCCTGGCGTATGGCTTGACGCAGGATCGCCGGATCGACCTGGTTGCGGGGTGTTTCCCGACTCGGTCCGATGAGCAGGGTGGTCATGGCCAATTCGTTTTGCAGCTCGCTCGGCAGGACCGCGGAGATCCGTGCCAGGGCATTGCTGGCGGCCGCTGCCAGGCTGCCATCGGTGCGTTCGGCTACCCAGCGCGAGCCGAGGACAAGGGCTTCAAGTTCTTCGGGGGTGAACATCAGCGGTGGCAGCAGAAAACCTGGCTTGAGGATATAGCCGACGCCCGGTTCACCCTCGATCGCCGCACCCAGCGCCTGCAGGCTGGCGATGTCGCGGTACAGAGTGCGTAGACTGACTCCCGTTTCTGCGGCCAAGGCGCGGCCACTCACGGCGCGGCGGTGCCTGCGCAAGGCCTGGAGCAGATCGAACAGCCGTTCTGAGCGTGACATCCGCGCAGTTTAATCTGGGAGCAGGTGATGCTCTAGCCGTGGCCAGGCGCGTTTAGGCTTCTTGATAGGGCAGGTCGGCTATAGAAAGTTACCGGGCTGACGCAAAAGCTCGTTGGCCATCTCTCTGAGGCGCGCGATCTCGATCCTTTGCGTCTGTTGCTCCTCTGGCCCAAGGTCTCGCTCGCCATATTCGCGGCTCAGATAGAGGATGGCATCGTTGCCATCCGGGTCGTCGCTGTAACTGGAGTGGGCTGCGATTTCGTTCAGCAGTGCGTGCGAAATCGGCGCAATGTGCACGTGCAGGGAGAAGCCTGCGGAAAAGCCCAGCTTGTAGAAGACCACCCTGTAGGGTGCATAACAGCGCTGCAGAAGTTTCTCGGCGAACCCCAGTTGCTGACCTAATTCGGCCAGACTAGGCGCGTCGAGTGTGTTGAAGTCGCTCACGGCTTGTTGACTGCTCAGGGTCAGAAGACCGGGATACCGAGAGTCCCACCGATAACCCAGGCGCCAGTGGACTGTCTCGACTATCAGGGTCGCCTCGTGTGTATCCGGCCTTGCAGTCATCGGTACCGCTCTACCTTGGAGAAGGGGACAGTCTACTCAGCTGCGACGCGCGCGGCCGTCCATTGCGCCTGGCTCAGCCGAAACAGCCGATGCGGTCGAAGCGGATGGCTTGGTGGCAGACGCGGATGTTCGAAGTGACCGGCGTCGGCCATCGCCAGCCGGCGCATCACGGCCAGTGACGGCTGATTGGCTGCCGCGGTAAAGGCGACCACTTCGTCGAGTCCGAGAGTGTCGAAGGCGTGGGCCAGGGCCAACTGGGCACCGCGGCTGGCGTAGCCCTTGCCCCAATAGAGGCGATCCAGCCGCCAGCCGATCTCGACCGCAGGTGCAAAAGGAAGATCGGATGACACCGGGCTGATGCCGAGCAAGCCGAGCAGGGCGCCGTCGGTACGGCGCTCCAGCGCCCAGAACCCCCAGCCGCGCTCGGCAATGCCCTGCCGGCAACGCTGGAGCAGCGCATCACTGGCCGCCCGGTCCAGGCAAGCAGGAAAATGCCGCATCACCTCGGGATCGGCATTCAGCCTGGCGAACGCGGCGCCATCCTCCGCTCGCCACTGGCGCAGCCCCAGGTCGACGTCGGCCGGCATCAGGACGCAGCCGGGATCTGCAGGCCGCGTTGCACCGCCGGGCGGGCGAGGAAGGCGTCGAGGGCGCGACGGACCTTGGGAAAGTCCTGGAAGCCGATCAGGTCGGCCACCTGGTAGACCTCCAGCAGGGCGCGGATCCAGGGGAAGGTGGCGATGTCGACGAGGCTGTAGTCCTCGCCCAGGATCCAGGCGCGGCCCCCGAGCTGACCTTCCAGCACGCCGAGCAGGCGCCGGGCCTCGGTCACGTAGCGGTCGCGGGGGCGCTTGTCTTCGATGTCCTTGCCGGCGAACTTGGTGAAGAAGCCGAGCTGGCCGAACATGGGGCCGATGCCTCCCATCTGGAACATCAGCCACTGGATGGCCTGGTAGCGTTGCGCCGGCGCCTCGGGCAGCAGGCGTCCGGTCTTTTCCGCGAGGTAGAGCAGGATGGCGCCGGACTCGAACAGCCCCAGGGGTTTGCCACCGGGGCCGTCGGGGTCGAGGAGGGCGGGGATCTTGTTGTTGGGGCTCAGGGAGAGGAATTCCGCAGTGTGCTGGTCGTCCTGGCCGAAGTCGATGCGATGCACCTCGTAGGGCAGGCCGAGCTCTTCCAGCAGGATGGCCACCTTGACGCCATTGGGCGTGGGCAGCGAATAGAGTTGCAGGCGCTCGGGATGCCGGGCGGGCCAGCGGTGGGTGATGGAGAAGCGCGACAGATCGGCCATTGTGGACTCCGGAAGGAGGGCGGTTCTGGGTGAGACCGGCCAGCGCGGCCCGGGTTGCCGGGTCTTCAGCGAAGCGGAACTTCGCGCGATGCCTACCCCTCCATCTGAGACGCATCCGCCTTCAGCCCCGCACCGAGGATTTCCCATGCTTCCCCACAGTCAGCAGGGCAGCGGCTCGCCCACCTTCGTGCTCATGCACTTTCTCGGCGGCTCGCACCGCACCTGGTTTCCCACCACGCCCTACCTGGATGGCGAACACCGTTGCGTGGCGCTCAATACGCCCGGTTTCGGCGATGCCGCCGCGGTCGAGGGCTACAGCGTCGCCGAGATGGCCGACCAGGTGGATGCCAGCATTCGCGCCCTGGGCCTGGAGCGTTGCATCCTGGTGGGCCACTCGATGACCGGCAAGGTGGCCGTGGTGCTGGCGGCGCGGCGACCGGAGTATCTGCTCGGGCTGATCCTGGTGGCGCCTTCGCCGCCCGGGCCGCAGCCCATGAGCGAGGCGGATCGCGATGCCCAGCGCGCCTATGGCAAGAGCCGGGCGGAGGCCGAGGCCTTTGTCGACGACTCCAGCGCCCATCGCCTGCCCGATGCCATCCGCGAGGTGGTGATCGCCGATGCCCAGCGGCTGAATCTGCAGGCCTGGCGGGCCTGGGTCGATCAAGGCAGTCGCGAGGACTGGAGCGACCGCATCGAGACCCTGGACTATCCGGTGCTGCTGGTCTGCGGCGCCGATGACCAGCAGGTGCCGGGTCCGGACGAACAGCGCCGCACCACCCTGGCGGCCTTCCCCAACAGCCGGCTGGAGGTCATTCCCGGTGCCGGTCACCTGATGCCGCTGCAGACGCCCCAGGCCCTGGCGCGGCTGATGCTCGACTTCGCCCGGGAGCTCTGACCGGTGGATTCGCTGACCCAGGCCGTGCTCGGCGCTACCGTCCAGACCGCACTGCTGGGTCGCTGGCAGGGTCGGCGCGCGATCCTCTATGGCGCCGCCCTGGCCACCCTGCCGGATCTCGATGTGGTCATCGACTACGGCGATGCCGTCAAGGAGATGACCTACCACCGTGGCTTCAGCCATTCGCTGTTCGTGCTGACCGGACTGGCCCTGCTGCTGACCTCGATCTGCAGTCGCTGGCGCGATCCGGGTTACAGCCAGGCACGCCTGTTCCTGACGCTCTGGCTGGTGCTCATTACTCATCCCTTGCTGGATGCCTTCACCACCTATGGCACCCAGCTGTTCTGGCCGCTGCCGACCACCCCGATAGCCTGGTCCAGCGTCTTCATCATCGATCCGCTCTATACCCTGCCGTTGCTGGTGGCGGTACTCGCTGGCCTGGTGATTGGCGCCCGGGGCCGAACCCCTCGGCTGGCCATGGTGGCCCTGCTGCTCTCCACGGCCTATCTGGGTTGGACCCTGGTGGCCAAATATTCCGCCGAGCGCCAGGTACGCCAGGCGCTGGCGGCCCAGGGGCAGGCGGATGCACGCCTGTTCAGCGCGCCGCTGCCCTTCACCAGTCTGCTCTGGCGGGTCATGGTGGATGACGGACCCGAACGCTACCGGGAAACCTGGGTGGGGCTGTTCGACGACCGCCCGCCCACCTTGGTCCCGCTGCCACGCGGGGGCGAACTGGCGCCGATCGTCGCCGACTCGCCGGCCGAACAGCGGCTGCGCTGGTTCACCGACGACTGGCTGCGCTATGACCGCCTGGGCGACGACCTGGTGGTGACCGATCTGCGCCTTGGCGCCACCGGCTACCACAGTTTCCGTTTCGCCCTGGCTCAGCGCGAGGCCAGCGGTTGGCGACTGGTCGCCGAACCCTCGCTGTGGCCGCGCGAGCGCGGCGGTCGCGAACAGCTGGCGGTGGTCTGGCGCAGACTCTGGCACCCGGAGTCGCCGGCACCGGTGGCGGACTGGGCGGCGCGGCTGTCGCGCCTGCCGGACTGACGCCAGGCCTCCAGCAGCAGCCGCCACCAGGGGCGCTGGGCCTCGTGCAGGGCGGTATGGCGATCCAGGCCGATATCGGCCAGTTCCCGGTCGGTAAGGTCCGGCAGGATGCGGCGGGTGGTCAGCTGGCGCTGGAACAGCAGCCAGCAGCCGCTGGCGCGGGTCTGATCGTGAAGGCTGGGGTCTCTGGGCATGGCGTCTCTCCTGGGCTGTCTCCATGCTCCGCCGCCTCTACGGTCAGGGGCAGACCCAGGTCGATGGGTTGTCCGCCATACAGCCGCCTTACAGCGGTCAGCTGTATGGTGCAGGGCGTGGCCATCTGTATGGCGCGCGTTTCCTGTCTACGCCGCTATAGTCCGAGCATGAATCGCTATCAGCTGCTGGCCGATGCCCTCGGCCGTCGTATCGAACAGGGTCTCTATCGACCGGGCGAACGCCTGCCGTCGGTGCGCGTCCTGGCCCAGGAGCACGGGGTCAGTCTGGCCACGGTGCAGCAGGCCTATCGGCTGCTGGAAGATCGCGGGCTGGTGGAGCCACGGCCCAAGTCCGGCTATTTCGTCCGCCTGGAAAGACGCGTCATCGAGTTGCCGCGGGTGACCCGTCCGGCGCGCTGGCCGGTGGAGGTGTCCGGGTGGGAGCCGGTGCGCGAGCTGATGACCAGCACTCCGGATTCGGTACGGGTGCAACTCGGCCGCGGCCTGCCGGATACCGAGGCGCCGACCCTGGCCCCCTTGCTGGCCGGCATGGCGCGCCTGGCGCGGCGGCCGGGCAATGCCGGGCTGTCCTACGACAGCATCCAGGGCGTAGTGGCCTTGCGCGAACAGGTGGCCCGGCTGCAGCTGGATGCCGGCTGCGTGCTCACCGCCGATGACATCGTCATCACCAGCGGTGCCCACGAGGCCCTGGCCACGGCCTTGCGCGCCACCTGCCAGGAGGGCGACATCGTCGCGGTGGATTCGCCGACCTTTCACGGGGTGATGCAGACCCTCAAGGGTCAGGGCCTCAAGGCACTGGAGATCCCTACCGATCCGCGCACCGGCATCAGCCTGCCGGCGCTGGAACTGGCCCTGGAGCAATGGCCGGTACGGGCCATCCAGCTCACCCCCAGTTGCAACAATCCCCTGGGCTACTGCATGCCCGAGGCCAACAAGCGCCAGCTGGTGGCCCTGGCGCGCAAGCACGACCTGGCGGTGATCGAAGACGATGTCTATGGCGATCTGCTCTATGGCTATCCGCGGGCGCGAGCGCTCAAGGCCTTCGACGAAGACGATCGGGTAATCCTCTGCAGTTCCTTTTCCAAGACCCTGGCACCCGGTCTCCGGGTTGGCTGGGTGGCGCCCGGGCGCTATGCCGAGCGAATCCTGCACCTCAAGTACATAGGCACCGGCTGTACCGCTCCCCAGCCGCAGCTGGCCATCGCCGAATTCATCGCCGCCGGTCACTACACCGTGCACGTCCGGCGCATGCGCGCCCAGTACCAGCGCAATCGCGACCTCATGAGTGCCTGGGTGCAGCGCTACTTTCCCGCCGGAACCCGGGTCAGCCAGCCCCAGGGCAGCTTCCTGCTGTGGGTGGAGTTGCCCGAGGCCTGCGACAGCCATCGACTCAATCGCGAACTGCTCGCCCAGAGCGTGCAGATCGCCTGCGGCAGCATCTTTTCTGCCTCGGGCAAGTACCGTAACTGCCTGCGCCTGAACTATGCCCAGGCCCAGCGTCCGGGGATCGAGGAGGGCGTGCGGCGCGTGGGCGAGGCCGCCTGCCGCCTGCTCGACGAAGCGCTGCCGCGGTCGCTGGCCCTGCCGGTCTAGCCGAGTTCGGCGATCTCGCTGCAATTGCGCCCGCGATGCTTGGCGCGGTAGAGGGCGGCATCGGCCTGGGCCAGCAGGCGGACCGGGACGCCTTCCGCCAGCCGCGGCGTCACCGCCACGCCGAAGCTGGCGGTGACCGGCAGCGCCTCGGTCGGGCCGACGGCGAAGGGCGCCTCGGCGATGCCGCAGCGCAGGCGCTCGGCCAGTGCCAGGGCGTCGGTCGGCTGGGCTACATCGGCGAGCACGGCGAATTCCTCGCCACCGATCCGGGCGATGCGATCACCGGGACGCAGCAGCTCGCGGCAGCGCTGCGCCAGTTGCTGCAGCAGCAGATCACCGGCGGCGTGCCCGTAGGTGTCGTTGATGCGCTTGAAGTGATCGATATCGAAGGCGATCGCCGCCAGCTGCCCGGCGGTGCGGGTCACCCCCTGCGCCAGCTCGCGTTCGAAGGCGCGTCGATTGGCCAGGCCGGTCAGGTAGTCGGTCTCCGCGCGGACCCCCAGTTCGGCGATCAGGGCATCACGCTCCTCACGCAGCCGGTCGGCCTGCAGTAACTCGTCCTCCAGCTGGGCGAAGGCGGCGAACAGGCTGCGCGGGTCATCTTCGGCCACCGTC
Source organism: Pseudomonas flavocrustae (assembly GCF_029872515.1). Classification (NCBI taxonomy): domain Bacteria; kingdom Pseudomonadati; phylum Pseudomonadota; class Gammaproteobacteria; order Pseudomonadales; family Pseudomonadaceae; genus Pseudomonas; species Pseudomonas flavocrustae. Next base: position 56,564 of record NZ_JAPDIQ010000010.1, read on the forward strand.
CCGAGCGGTCGGGCGCGCCGGCTGAGGCTGAGCAGTCGCTGGGTATTGGCCAGCAGCGGCGTCAGCAGGCGCTGCTTGAGCAACAGTAGACCGGTACCCAGCGCCAGCAGGATGCCCACCGCCGCGGCGATGGTCAGCCACAGCCGCAGCTGGGCCTCGCGTGCCAGGGCATCGGCTTCGTCACGGGCCAGACTCAGCATCTCGTCGCGCAACTCCAGGATGCTGACCATGGTCGGGACATAGCCCTGGGCGAAGCTGGCCGCAGTGGGTGCCGTGCCGGTCGCCAGGGCGGCGAGGGTCTGGTGGTACCAGTCCAGGCCTTCGCCCAGGTAGCGCTCCTGCACCTGCACGAAGCGGTCGTGCTCGGGACGGCCGGGGGCCAGGTTGAGGTTGCTGCGCAGGAGATCCATCAGCTGGTTGATGCGGCCCTGGGTCTGCAGCAACTGGACCTGTTCCGCGCCGCTGGGCAGGCGCTGCGCCTGCAGCGCGGGGGTCAGCAGCGAGCCCAGCCGTCCGGCGGTGTCGCGCAGGCGGGCGGCCAGCTTGGCATTGACCAGGTAGATGGCCACGGCCGGGCTGCGCTGGATGAGGTCGTGCAGGGTGAGGTCGGCGGTGATGAAGTTGCTGTCGAGGGCGCGGAACATGCCCTGGACCAGGGTGGCGATGTCCTGGGACGGGGGATCGTCCGGCGTCCCCCGGAGGCGCTGGTCGACCCGGGCACGGGCCTGCAGCAGCGTCTGATAGCCGTTTGCCGCCTGCTCGGCGGTCACGCTGCATTGCCGGCAGCCCTGCAACAGCACCTGTAGCCGGGCGAAGCGCTGATCGCTCAGGGCCCGGGCGCGCGCCAGCTCATGGCTATCGCCGCCGCGACCGCCGAGCAGGGCATTGGTCGGGCCACGCTCGGCGGAGACGGCCTCCACCAGCCGCAGCGCCTCCTCGTAGACCGGCAACTGGTCACGGGTCAGGCCCATGCTCATCGAGTTCTCCTGGGCCTGCTGGACGAGCAGGGCCATGCCGCAGGCGGTGGCGAGCGAGGTCACCACCAGCAAGGCATTAATCAGTCGATTGAGATGAGCGGTCAGCAGAAAACGGCCAGACATCAGGCGACACCGAAGCGAGCATGCCCAGGAGGCGAGCCGATTCCGGACAGCGGAGGATTCAGGCTCTCAAGGTGCGCCGATGTTAAAAGGTCTAGCTTTCAAAACGTATACAGCTGGGGCCGGGCGGATTGGTTATTGCGCCAACGGTCATGCCGACAGCACGAGTGGCAGGGCGGCCACGAAACCTCGTCAGGCAGACGGGGTATCGCCCACCCTCTACACTGGCCATTTCGCGAGGTCCTGCCATGCCACCCTGTATCTATCTCGCCGGTCCCGAAGTCTTCCGGCCCGATGCCGTCGCCCAGGGCGACGCGCTCAAGGCGCTGTGCGCCCGTCATGGCTGCACGGGGCTGTTTCCGCTGGACAACGCCCTTCCCCCGAGGCTGACCGAACCAGGGGAGCAGGCGGCCTGGATCTATCGGGCGAATCTGGCGCTGATCGAGCAGGCGGATGGCGTCCTGGCCAGCCTGGATTTCTTTCGCGGCGCCGAGCCTGACAGCGGCACCTGTTTCGAGGTGGGCTATGCGGTAGCGCTGGGCAAGCCGGTGGTGGGCTATGTCCCGGAGGCGGGCAGCCTGGCCGAGCGGATTCGCGCGCGACATCCCGAGTGGGTAGGCGTGGGGCTGCTGGACCGTGACGGCTGGACGCTGGAGGAATTCGGCCTGCCGCTGAACCTGATGCTGGCGGTACCGGCCAGCATCGTCGTCGGTGGGCCGGAGGTGGCCCTGGCGGTATTGCGCGAGCGGCTCGGCTAGCGAGTCAGGTGGGTACGACCCTCACCCCGGCCCTCTCCCAGGGGAGAGGGGGTGGTTAGCGGTCAGTCCAGTGGAAAAGGCTGCGCCGTTTTCCACGCTACGGGGCCTCGACCCAGGCAGATCGGCGGTCTGAACGGAATCAGCCGCGCGCCAGGGCCGCCAGTTCGTCCAGTCCGCTGTTGCCGTCGGCATAGGCCGCGCGGAAGCTGTCGCGCTGCTGCCAGCGCGCCCAGAAGGCCGCCAGGTGCTCGAAGCGCTCGTCCAGCGGCGTCTGGTTGGTGGGGAACTTGGAGAAGGCGATGGCGGTGCACAGGGTGATGTCGGCAAAGGTCGGCGCCGCGCCGCCCAGCAGCCACTCGCGACCATCCGCCAGGTGCCGATCCACCAGCGCCGCGTGCATCAGGGCTTCCTTGCGGCAATGCTCGCCCCACTGCGGATTGTGGGTCAGCTCCAGCTTGTGGCCGAGGCCTTCGTGCTGCACATGGAACATGGTCACGATGCGATAGAGCACATGGATGAAGATGCGGTCATTCCACATGGCGTCCTGGCCCTGCTCCAGCGGCGTTTCGCCCATTACCTTGCGGCCGGGATAGCTGTTGTCCAGATAGCGGGCGATGGCCGCGCTCTCGGCCAGGTAGCCGCCGTCGGCGAGTTCCAGGGTCGGCGTCTCGCCCCAGGGATTGCGCTTGAGATGCTGCCACTGGCGTTGCTCGCCTTCGGGCGCCATCTTCAGGATGACCTCCTCGAATTGGTCGGCGATGCCCTTTTCCTGGATGAACAGCCGCAGCCGTTGCGGGTTGGGAAAGGCAGATGGCGAGGTGAAGAGACGTAGCTTGGCCATGGAGGACTCCGGAAGGGACAGTGACGAAGCATGTGACTGCGGGCAGTCGTGCCGCGTTCGTACGAGGTGACCAAGGATGCCGGGCCAGGGCCGGGGCGAACAGCCAAGCCGCTGTATGCCCTCCATGCAGAGAGTCGATTGGTCAGGCGGGCGTTCAGCTCACGAGGCTGGCGACGATCCGTTCGCGCAGCCAGGCATGGGCTGGATCGCGGTGCAGGCGTTCGGGCCAGAGCAGCAGCATGTCGAAGCCCAGGATGGCCAGGGGGGCGGCTGGACCTGGAGACCGGGATGGTTCAGGGCGATCTGGGCGGGCAGCAGGGCCACCAGATCGCTGACCAGGAGGACACTGGCCAGGGTGGCGAAGTGGGGCACCGACAGCACCACCCGCCGTTCGCGGCCCTGTTCCGCCAGCAACCGGTCAGTGACGCTGGCGAAGCCGCCACCGCTCGGCGAAACCAGCGCCTGATCCAGTTGGCAGAAGGTTTCCAGGGACACAGGTTGCTGCAGCGCCGGATGGCCGCGCCGGCCCGCCAGCAGATAGTGTTCGGTGAACAGCAGCCGCTGACGCAGACCCGCTGCGGCGGTATCGGCCACGTCCAGCGCCAGGTCCAGGCGATCCCCCTCCAGTTGCTCGGCGAGCAACGCCGGCTTCTTGTCCAGCAGCGCCAGGCGGATGCCGGGCGCCTGCTGGCGCAGGTCAGCCAGCAGCGGGGTGAGCAGGGTGGTGGCACTGTGGTCGCTGGCGGCGATGCGCCAGGTTCGCTCGGCGCGAGCCGGTTCGAAGGGGGCGGCCGGTGCCAAGGCCTCGTCCAGGGCTGCCAGCGCCTGGCGCAAGGGTTCACGCAGCGCCGCCGCGCGCGCCGTGGGTCGCATGCCGCGCGGCCCAGGTAGCAGCAGGGGATCGTCCAGCAGCTGGCGCAGCCGACCCAGCTGCAGGCTGACGGTGGGCTGCGCCAGATTCAGGCGGCGCGCGGCGCGGGTGACGTTGAGTTCCACCAGGAGGGCGTCGAGAGTCACCAGCAGATTGAGATCGAGGCGGCGCAAGCTATTGTGCATGGCAATGGCCACTGTTTCGGTAATTCATTTCCAGCATAACTCCGCCGTCACCTAGCCTGGCCTCCTTTCCCTCGAGAGGTACGTGCCATGAAGGTCCTGCTGGTCTACGCCCATCCCGAACCCCGATCGCTCAACGGTGCGCTGCGCGATTTCGCCGTGGCCCATCTGCAGGCGGCCGGCCATGAGGTCCGGGTCTCCGATCTCTATGCCCTGCACTGGAAGGCCACCCTGGATGCTGCGGACGCGCCACACCTGGCGCCTGGGGCACGCTTCGATGCGGTCCTGGATTCGCAGCAGGCCTATGCCGCCGGCCAGCAACCGGCGGATATCGCCGCCGAGCAGGCCAAGTTGCTGTGGGCCGATGTGCTGATCCTGCAATTTCCGCTGTGGTGGTTTTCCTTGCCGGCCATCCTCAAGGGCTGGGTGGAACGCGTCTATGCCTGCGGCTTCGCCTATGGCGTCGGCGAGCACAGCGACACTCACTGGGGTGACCGCTATGGCGAAGGCACCCTGGCCGACAAGCGCGCCATGCTGGTGGTGACCTGTGGCGGCTGGGCGTCGCATTACAGCGAGCGCGGCATCAATGGCGCGCTGGATGACATCCTCTTTCCCATCCAGCACGGCATCCTCTTCTATCCCGGCTTCAGCGTGCTACCGCCGTTTCCGGTCTATCGCACGAGCAAGCTGGACGCCGCCGGCTTCGAGCGACTGTGCCAGGCCTATGGGGCACGGCTGGATGGACTGGCCACGGACACGCCCCTGGCGTTCCGGCGGCAGAATGGTGGGGATTACGAGATTCCGGCACTTACCCTGAAGCCCGAGCTGGCGCCGGGGCGGACCGATCTGGGGATTCATCTGCGGGAGAAGTGAGGGCTGGCGCGGCCATGGTTTCCATGGCTCGGGGCCCAACGGCGGGGCTGGGCCTTGGGTGGTGTTGGGCTTCGCTGGCGCTCAACCCAACCTACGAAGCGTCCCTCACCCCAGCCCTCTCCCAGGGGGAGAGGGGGCGGTTACATGCGGTGTATGGACTGCAGTGAAGTTGACCTTATCAGTGGAAAACGCTCTGCGGTTTTCCACGCTACGTAGCGAGTCTACCGGGTTGAGCCGTAGGTTGGGTTGAGCGCAGCGAAGCCCAACGGTGCCCAGGATTGAACATCCTCGTTGGGCTTCGACGATGGAGCCGTCTCAACCCAACCTACGTGACTACGACGCTTCAGTGGAAAAGGCTGCGCGGTTTTCCACGCTACAGGCTGTAGGGTGGACGACGGCGCAGCCTCGTCCACGCGAATCATTCAAGGCAAGTCGCCTCAGTTGGCTCTCTTGCTGTCTACCTGATCCAGGCGGCCGCCGCGGAAGGTAAGGAAATGCAGCATGCCGTTCCAGGGACCGTAGGCCCATTCCTCGACGAATTCCACCTGGCGATAGCCATAGCCGTCGGTGACCTGGCGTTCGCCCAGGGGCGTGACGCTCAGCGGCTCGCCGCACTTGCCGCGAACCTCGTGGGTGGTGGAGCCGGTGGAGACCAGGGCGCTGCCGCAACGCAGCGACGCGGCCTGGCTGGTGCCGGTGGCGAGCAGGAGCAGCAACAGCAGGGGGCGCAGATTCATTGGCGCTGGAACTCGATGCGGGTGAGGCGATTGGCTTCGAAGGTGAGGATGTAGTTGGCGCCGTTCTTCGGGCCGTACACCCATTCCTCGATCACCGCCTCGCGGCGTTCGTTGCGGCCCAGTTCGTAGCCCACCAGGTCGCGGTGGGCGGGTTCGCCGCATTTCTGCAGCACTTCGAAGGCGCGATCGCCCCGGCTGACCAGGGCGTTGCCGCACCTCATGGAATCGGCGGCGGCGCCGGTGGCGACCAGCAGGGTGAGGGCGGCGAGCAGGCAACGCATGGGGGTCTCCTGACCGGTCAGAGCACCCCGAGCTGCAACTGCGCGGCCGTGGGCGATTCACCGGATTGGGCTTGAGTGCTGACGTCCAGCAGATAGACCCGCTGGGCATCCAGTTTCGCCGTGTCCACCAGATAGGTCTTGATGGCGCCCGCGCGCTGCTGGGCCAGGCTGCGCAGTAGGCCGTCGTTGCCACTCCAGGCTTCGAGCACCGCCTGGCGCAGGCGCGCCGTGCGGGTGGCATCGTCAAGACTATCCCATTCCTGCGGGGGTTGCGCCTGCAGTCGCAGGCGGTACAGGCCTTCCAGCAGGGGCGCGCGCATGGCGGCGGGTACCTGCAACTGGCTGGGATCGGCCGGGACCTTGTCGCCGCGACGCTGCAGCAGGTTGAAGTACTGGGTCTGGAAGTCCTTTTCCAGCTGGCTGGCGGCCAGGGCGCGACCATCGCTGGCGGCGCCGGCATGGCCCCTGACCTCCACCGTCAGCTGCGGCCGCTGGCGCAGGGCCGCGGCCAGTTTGTCCAGCTCGCCGCGGGCCTGGGCCGAGAGCGTGGTGCTGCCGGCGGCGAAGTCGATGGCGCTGAGATCCGCCTCGTGCCCGCCGACCAGTCCCGCCAGCATGCGGAAGGGCGCCTGGACGGCGCGGCTGAGCACATTGCGCAGGGTCTGCCAGACCACCGGCATGACGCTGAAGTTGGGATCAGCGAGATTGCCCGCCACCGGCAGGCGCAGGTCGATGCGACCGTGGCTGTCCTTGAGCAGGGCCACCGCCAGGCGCACCGGCAGGTCCACGGCGTCCTTGCTGTCCACCCGCTCGCCCAGTTCCAGCTGGTCGAGCACCACGTGGTTCTGCGCCTGCAGCCTGCCGTCGTCGATGCGGTATTGCAGGTCCAGGTCGAGGCGCCCCTTGCGCACCGCATAGCCGGCGAACTTGCCGGTATAGGGCGACAGGGTGGTGAGTTCGACCTGGCGGAAATAGGCGGTCACGTCCAGTTGCTGCAGGGGATCGAGAGGGTCGAGGCGGCCCTTGATCTCCACCGGGGCGAAGCGATCGACCTTGCCGGCGAGATGGATGTCGGCCGGCTTGGAGGCGGCGGTGTCCAGGGTGCCGATGCCGCCTTCCAGCGACTGGATATTGGTGGCGAAACCAGGTTTGAGGCTGTTGTCGGCGAAGTCGGCGCTGCCATCCTTGATGGATACTCCGCCAATGCGGATCTGCAGCGGTGGCGAGCTGTCCTTCGACGCGGTTTTCGGCTGGGGGACCAGCAGGGCGCTGAAGTTGTTGCTGAGGTCTTCGTTGATCACCAGGGTGCCATAGGGCTTTTCCAGGTCGATCTTGTCGATGACCAGCTGTTTGCCAAGGGTGAAGGCGATGCCTTGCAGGTCCAGCAACTGCCAGCGCATGAAGTCCTGCTGGTGCAGGGTGTCGAGCACATGCACCTGGGTGACCTGGGCCGCGCCGCTGACGGTCAGCCCCAGCGGCTCGCCCGGGGCCAGGGCTACCTTGAGCCGGCTGGCCAACTGGCCGCTGCGGATCTCCAGGCGCACATAGGGGCTGAGATAGGGCTGGGCCTGACGCAGGTTGAGTTCGTCGATGCCGACGTCGAAGCTGCCCTGCAGGGGCGTCAGCGCCAGCTGGCCGCTGGCGGTGATGCGACCGCGATCACCGAGGGTGGTCTTGAGCTCCAGGCCGAAGGGCTTGCTGCTGGCGGTGTCGAAGCCTTTCACCGCCAGGTCCAGGCCGCTGAAATAGAGACTGGCCGGCTCCTGGGGCACGCGGTCCACCAGGTGCAGCTGGTTGTCGCTGAGCTGGGCGTCGTCGAGCTTCACGCGCCACTCCGGGCCACTGCTGGGGGCATCGCTGGTGGGGAAGAGCTGCTGCCAGTCGAGCGTGCCGTCCTGTTCGCGATTGCCCCAGGCATCCAGGCCGTTGCCGCGCAGGCGGGCGATGCTGACTTCGCGCTTCTGCAGATCCAGACCGATACCCTCGGCGGCCAGGCGCTTGAAGCTGGCCTTGGGTTCGGCATTCACTGCCTGCACGGCCACGTCGTCCAGCGCCAGGCGGCCTTGGCTGAGTTGCAGTTGCAGGGTCTTGCTCAGGTCCAGGCGGTAGTGGGCGCTGGCTTCCAGGCGCCCCTTGCCCAGCGCCAGCGGCAACTGGTTGCGCACATAGGGCCACCAGGGCGCGAGGCTGACGCCCTTGAGGGTCAGGTCGCCTTCGCTGCGCAGCGGCAGGAGATCCAGGCTGCCCTTCCAGGTGAGCTGGCCGCCCTGGGCGGTGGTGGCGGTCATTGCCAGTTGGCCCGGGGTGTCGCCGCTGCGGGTACGGAAATCCTGCAGGGTGGCGTCCAGGGGGGTGAAGGTGGCCTCCACCGGCTGGGCGCCCTGGGCATCGAGGAAATGCAGCCGGCCACCGACCAGGGCAATGCGCTCGATGTGCACCGGGAAGGGCTGGCCCGGCTCCGCCTCCGCCGGGGTCGGCGCGGCGGTGGCGGTGGGGTCGCTGCGCCAGAGCTGGGCCAGATTGACCTGGCCACCCTTGGCGATGCGCAGATCGACCTGGGGCTGGTCGAGGCGCACCTCGGTCAGGTGCAGGGTCCGTCGCCAGAGGCTGTCCCACTGCACATCGGCCGAGAAGCCTTCGGCCGCCACCACGGGGTGCTCCGCCGGACCGACCAGCAGCTTTTCGGCGTGCAACTGCAGGGTGAAGGGGTTGAAGCTCAGGGCTTGCAGGCTGGCCGGCTGGGTGAGGCGCTCGGCCAGCGTCTGGTTGAGGTAGTGCAGGGCGAGGCGCGGTCCGGCCAGGAATCCGAGCAGACTGTAGAGGGCCAAGAGCGCGAGCAGCACGAGGCTCGCTTTCACAATTCTGGGCATGCAGGCATCTAGGACGGCGAAGGTGCCCGGATTATGGCACGGCACCTTCGCCAACGAGGGCGTTGGCCGTCCCAAAAGCACTGCTGGCTATGCGAGTCATCAGGGCCACGACTACAGGAGCGGCTGCAGGATCGCTCACAGTTTCGCCAACCCGGACGAGCGGAGCGGGCGCACGACCGATCGGTGGTCAGGTGGACGGGAAGGCTTCTGGTAGAGGCGTCGAGGCCTGTGCCGAAGGCTCTAACACGGCACTTTGCCATGATCCGCCCGTCGCTCCGGATTAAGTTTGACTTAAGGACCGCCGACTAGTCTCGCGAACAGGTTGCATTCTCAGGGAGGGGGACACGGCGACGGGCTCAGCGGCTCGCGGCGTGACGACAGGACGGCCAGGGCAACCGCGAATCGAGAAGCCGCGCCGCCGGGAGTCGCAGATGTCCAGTCCGATCCAGCTCCATTCCATCCAGAAGAAGATCCAGTTCCTGCGCACCACCTTCAGCTACGTCGGCTGGTCGCTGTTCGGTCTGCTGCTGTGGGACGTGGCGGTGACGGTGGACGCCATGCTGTTCGTCGACGAGCGCTTCGACCTGCCGCTCACGCCCCTGACCCTGCTGTGCTCGGCGCTGGTGGTGCTGATCAGCTTTCGCAACAGCAGCGCCTATGCCCGCTGGTGGGAGGCGCGGACCCTGTGGGGCGCCATGGTCAACAGCTCGCGCAGCTTCGGCCGCCAGGTGCTGACCCTGATCGACGACCAGGGCAGGGCGCAGAACCGGGTCAAGGCCGTGCTGCTGCGTCGGCACATGGGCTATCTGCATGCCCTGCGCGCCCAGCTCAAGCGCCAGGACCCGGCCGCGGCGGCCGCGCCCTATCTGGCCCGCCACGAATTGGCGTTGGCCGACGGCAGCCTCAACTTCGCCAACGACATCCTTGCCGGCACTGCCGAGCTGATCGCCAGCGAATACCGCCAGGGCCGGCTGGACAGCATCCGCCTGGCGCGGCTGGAAGAGACCCTGGTGGACATGTCCAACTGGCAGGGTGGCATGGAGCGCATCGCCAATACCCCCTTGCCCTATCCCTACGTCTGCTTTCCGCAGCTGTTCAGCTTTCTGTTCTGCATCGCCATGCCGCTGGGCCTGGTCTCGACCCTCGGCTGGTTCACCCCGCTGGTGTCGACCGTGGTCGGCTTCATGCTGCTGGCGCTGGAGCGCATCGGCAGCGATCTGCAGGCGCCCTTCGCCGACAGCCAGCACCAGATCACCATGGACAAGCTGTGCGCCACCATCGAGGCCAACCTCTTGTCGATGCTGCGGCCGCGCAGCGAAGAGGGCAGTGCGGTGGCGCTGGCCCAGCCCGAGGTCGACGCCGTGCCAAGCCGACGGGTGGCCTGATCGGCGGCGTTACCCAGGAGGCGTCGGGTCGCCAGGCTGCAAAACGTGCGGAAAGTCCCGCGCCAGAGGCATTTCTTTCCTGAGGGCACGGCACTAGCGCCGCTTCGCTCCGGTCACATTTTGCAATCTCCCCTGGCAGCGGTGGTTGGCTGGGGCCCAGCGGGTCATGCCGTGGGTCGCTGGCGGGCCGGGGCGAGAGGTGCCGTGGGGCCTGCGTCCCGCGACCTATATCTCGCTACGGATGCCCGCTCATGTCCGAAACCCGTTCCCCGACCGCCGGGGCCAGCGCCGAACCCTCTCGCCGCGCGCGCCACGCCCTGGATGCCCTGAACTTCACCCTGGCCGACGTCCGCGACGGCCTGGGGCCCTATCTCGCCATCTACCTGATCGCCGTGCGCGGTCCGGGGGAGGGCTGGAACGAGGCCACCGCCGGTTTCATCATGACCCTGGCCGGCATCGCCGGGCTGATCGCCCAGACCCCGGCCGGCGCCCTGATCGACCGTACCCGCCACAAGCGCCTCATGGTCGGCGTCGCCGCCCTGGTGGTGACCGTCTGCAGCGTGCTGCTGCCCTTCGTCTCCAACTTCTATGTGGTGGCGGCCACCCAGTCGCTGGCCCATGCCGCGGCGGCCATCTTCGCCCCGGCGCTGGCGGCCATCACCCTGGGTATCGTCGGGCCCAAGGCCTTCACCCGGCACATCGGCCGCAACGAAGGCTTCAACCACGCCGGCAACGCCGTCTCGGCGGCGCTGGCCGGTGGCCTGGCCTATTTCTTCGGCCCCACCGTGGTGTTCTGGCTGATGGCGCTGCTGGCGGCGGCCTCCATCGTCGCCATCGTCCGGGTGCCCCAGGACGAGATCGACGATGACCTGGCCCAGGGGCTGGGTGACGAAGTCGGTGCCCGCGACGCCAAGCCGGTGTCGGCCTGGCAGGCGCTGCTGGCCAATCGCAAGTTGCAACTGCTGGCGCTGCTGGCCGCGATCTTCCACCTGGCCAATGCCGCCATGCTGACCTCGGTCGGCCAGCAGCTGACCCATATCGTCGGCAAGGACAGCGCCACCTCGCTGGTGGCCGTCTGCATCGTCGCCGCCCAGTGCGTGATGGTGCCGGTGGCCATCCTGGTGGGGCGCAAGGCCGACGTCTTCGGGCGCAAGCCGATCTTTCTCTTCGCCTTCGCCGTGCTGGCGATCCGTGGCGTGCTCTACACCTTTTCCGACAGCCCCTACTACCTGGTGGCGGTGCAACTGCTCGACGGCATTGGCGCCGGGGTCTATGGCGCCCTGATGCCGGTGATCGTCGCCGACCTGACCCGCGGCAGCGGACGCTTCAACGTCAGCCAGGGCGCCATCGCCACCGCCCAGGGACTGGGCGCGGCGATCAGTGCCACCATCGCCGGGATCATCATCGTCCGCTTCGGCTACGCGGCGGCCTTCACCACCCTGGCGGCCATCGCCGCGGTAGGCTTCGTGCTCTATCTGCTGCTGATGCCGGAGACCCGCGACGAGCACGTCGCCGGGGACGCGGCGCGGTCGAGCGGCTCGGTGGTGGGAGGCTGAAATGACACGCCAGGATGATTTTCTCGCCTTCGCCCATATCGGCGATCTGCACCTGACCACCGCCGAAGCGGACAATGCCCGGGATTTGCAGACCCTCCTGCAGCGCCTGCGCGGGCGCAGCGAACTGGATTTCGTCTATCTGCCCGGGGACAACGCGGACAATGGCACCGCGGAGCAGTATCTGTTGCTCAAGCGACTGCTGGACGACTTTCCGCTGCCGGTAACGGTGATCACCGGCGACCACGACATGGAAGGCGGCGATCTCGGGCCCTTCTATGCCGAGTTGCAGGTGCCGCAACTGCCTTATGCCAGGGAGGTGGGCGGCGTGCGTTGCCTGTTCCTCGACATGTGCGGACCGGGCACCGGCGGGCCGGATTTCCGCCTTGGCCGCGAGCAGGTGCAATGGTTGGAGCAGGAGTTGCACCAGGCGACCCGGCTGGAGCAGCGCTGCGTGGTCTTCATGCACAGCTATCCGGCGGACCTGCAGGGGCCCGGCGAGGCCGAGCGGGTGGCGCGGCTGCTGCACGAGGGCCCGGTGCGCCTGGTGGAGATCGGTCATACCCACTACAACGAACTGGCCCACGACGGCGGCGTGCTCTATGCCGCCTGCAGATCCACCGGCCAGATCGAGGAAGGCGGTGTAGGATTCGCGCTGGTCACCCTAGACGGTCCGGCGGTGAGCTGGCGCTTTCGCGAATTGCCCGACGGCTGGCCCTGGGTGCAGATCACCGCGCCCGGTGATGCCCGCCTCAACGGCGCCGGTGTGGCCGAGGTCCGCGAGTGCCGGGTGCTGGTGCTGGCCGAGAGCGACCTCACGGCCTGCGAGTGGCAGTGCGACGACGGTCCCTGGTGGCCGCTGCAGCCGCTCGGCAAGGGTCGCTATCAGGGGGACCGACCCGTGCCGGAGGGCGTCCGCCGGTTGCAGGTCCGGGTCCGGGATGCGCAGGGCGGCGAAGACCGTGACGAGGTGGAGCTGAGCGGTCATCTCAGCCCCGTCGCCGCGCCCGTCGACTGGGGCTCGGATCGCACCCAACTGGGTGAATGGCGGGCCAGGGGCGTCCTGGGGACCCAGCTGGGACCCAATCGCAATGGCCGCAAATGGTGAGGTCGGCCAGGCCGGTTTCGCGAATCGACTAGAAGGAACAGCGCTTTCATGGGGTCCATCATCACCACTCCCCACGTCCTGACGTGGGTCATCGCCGCCCTGGCCACCCTCGGGGTGGTCTCGCGGCCCTTCGGTCTGCCGGAGGCGCTGTTCGCCGTCGCCGGTGCCGCGCTGCTGGCGCTGTTCGGCCTGTTGCCGCTGGACGGCGTCTGGCACGGCGTCGCCAAGGGCACCGACGTCTATCTGTTCCTCATCGGCATGATGCTGCTGGCCGAGATCGCTCGTAAGGAAGGGCTGTTCGACTGGGTCGCCGGCCACGCGGTGCGTGCGGCCAAGGGGTCGGCGCTGCGGCTGTTCGCGCTGGTCTATGGCGTCGGCATCCTGGTCACGGTGTTCCTTTCCAATGATGCCTGCGCCGTGGTGCTGACCCCGGCGGTCTACTACGCCACCCGCGCGGCGAAGGTGAAGAATCCGCTGCCCTATCTGTTCTCCTGCGCCTTCATCGCCAACGCGGCGAGCTTCGTGCTGCCGATCTCCAACCCGGCCAACCTGGTGGTCTTCGCCGAGCACATGCCTGAGCTGAGCCGCTGGCTGGCGCTGTTCACGGTGCCGTCGATCCTGGCCATCGCCGCGACCTTCCTCACCCTCTGGGCGACCCAGGCCAAGGTCCTGCGTGCCGAGCGGTTGTCCGAGGGGGGCGCGGTGGAGGCGCTGCCCACCACCGGACGCATCGCCGGCTGCGGTCTGATCCTGACCATCCTGGTCCTGCTCGGCGCCTCGGCGCTGGATCTTGAGCTGGGTCTGCCGACCTTTCTCGCCGGCTTCGCCACCTTCCTGGTGGTGGTGGCCTGCAAGCGTGGCGGCGGCCTGGAGTTGCTCAAGCACATTTCCTGGGGCGTCCTGCCGCTGGTGGCCGGGCTGTTCGTGCTGGTGGAAGCCCTGGAGACCACCGGGGTGCTGCAGGCGCTGGCCAATCAGCTGCAGGCCGCCGCCCAGGCGACCCCGGAGCGCGCCGCCTGGGGCGCCGGGCTGCTGGTGGCCTTTGGCAGCAACCTGGTCAACAACCTGCCGGCCGGCCTGCTGGCCGGGGCGGCGGTGCAGACCGCCCATGTCTCGGAAAAGATCGCCGGTGCCGTGCTGATCGGCATCGACCTCGGGCCGAACCTGTCCATCACCGGCTCGCTGGCGACCCTGCTGTGGCTGGCCGCGCTGCGCCGCGAAGGGCTGTCGGTGAGCTTCTGGCAATTCCTCAGGCTGGGCGCCGTGGTGATGATTCCGGCGCTGGTGCTGGCGCTGGCTGCCCTGATCCATCTCTGACGGACGGTCACGGCTTATCCTCAGGCAAGGCGATTTTTGCCCTCTGCCTGGGGCACTATCGGCATACCTCTGCTACGAAGAGCTGCCCATGGCCATCGCGCGCTACACCGGCTTCGCCCAGGCCCTGCACTGGCTGACCGTCGCCCTGCTGTGCCTGCTGCTGCCCTTCGTCTGGGTGGCGGAAAACTTTCCGCCCGGACCGGTGCGGACCCTCTGGTACCTGCTGCACGAATCCACCGGGATCTCGGTGTTCCTGCTGATCCTGATCCGGCTGACCTGGCGCTGGCGGCATCCGGCGCCGCCGGCCCATCCCCGTGACGGTCGTCTGCTGCGGCTGCTCGCCGCGCTTAACCATGGCCTGCTCTATGCCGTGCTGCTGCTGATGCCGGTGACCGGCTACCTGATGGCCGGCCAGGGCCAGCCGGTACCGGTGTTCGGGCTGTTTTCCCTGCCGGGTTTTCCCCGGCATGAAGCCCTCGGCATCCTCGCCAATCGCATCCATGTGGCTGGCCAGTTCGCCGTCTATGGGCTGGTGATCCTGCACGTGACGGCGGTGGTCTGGCATGTGGCGATCCGCCGCGATGGCACCCTGGAGCGGATGTTGCCCGAGCAACGGCTTTAAGGCGTCAGCTCCCTTCCACCCGCTGCCGGTCGCGTTCCAGCAGGGCCGGCAGGGTCTCGCGCAGGTGGTCCACCAGGGTGCGGATCTTGGCGTCGAGAAAGCGCCGCGACGGATAGAGCGCATGGATGTCCAGGGCATAGAGCCGGTGCCCCGGCAGCACGCGCTGCAGGCGGCCACTGGCCAGGCCGGCGACCGCGGCGTACAGCGGCAGGGCGCCGATGCCCAGGCCGCTGGCCACGGCTTCGGCCAGGGCATCGGCGGTGTTGACCTGGAAGGGCGGTCGATCCACCGCCACCTCGGCTATGTCCTCCGGTCCTTCCAGCAACCAGCGATCCGGCGCCATGGCGCGATTGACCAGCCGCAGGCAGCGATGCCCGACCAGCTCCGCCGGGGTGGTCGGCCGGCCCTGGCGCTCCAGGTAGGCGGGCGCCGCGCAGAGCACGCTGTGGGTGCTGCCCAGATGCGCCGAATGGAAGGCCGAGTCTGGCAGACCGTCGGCCAGGATCAGCGACAGGTCGTAGCCTTCCTTGAGGATGTCGGTGAAGGTGTTGGTCAGCTGCAGATCCAGGTCGACCTCGGGATAGCGCTCGCCGTAGCCGGCCAGGCTCTGGATCAGATAGTGCTGGCCGAGGCCGGTCATGGTGTGGATGCGCAGCCGGCCACGCGGCACGGCCAGGGCATGACGGGCCTCGGCATCGGCTTCATCGAGGTCGGCGAGGATGCGCTGGCAGCGCACCAGGTAGCGTTCGCCGGCTTCGGTCAGGCGCAACTGGCGGGTGGTGCGGTGCAGCAGTCGGGTCTGCAGGTGCTGCTCCAGCTGGCTGACCGCCCTGGATACATAGGCGGTGGTGAGTTCCAGCTGGCGCGCGGCGGCGGTGAAGCTGCCGGTCTGGGCCACGCAGGCGAAGGCGCGCAGATTGAAGAGATGATCCATGGACGGGGCAGGGCGGTGGAAAGGGCCATTGTGGGCCATTACCCGCCCGTTGGTTAAGGCTCTTTGCTGCCATACCCGGCTTAATCCGGGCGGGCGAGGCTTTCTAGAATGGCCGCCGAGGCGCTGCGCCTCCCCCCTTCCGCTCGCTCTCGTCGTTGCCCAGCATGCCTCTCGCCTCACCGCCGCTCGCGCGGCCCGCCGCTGCCTTCTCCCGTACCCGCTGGCCGAGCCGCAACGCCTGGCGCCGTGCCGCTCGCGAATGGGCGCGTACCGATGGCCAGACCTGGGCCTTCATCGCCAAGGCGCTGCTGGCCGCGGCCCTGGCGCTGTGGCTGGCCTATCGCCTGGAGCTGCCGCAACCGAGCACGGTGCTGGTCACCGTCTTCATCGTCCTGCAGCCGCAGAGTGGCCAGGTGCTGGCCAAGAGTTTCTATCGCATCCTTGGCAGCCTGGCCGGCCTGACCTTTACCGTGGCCGCCATCGCCCTGTTCGCCCAGGAGCGAGTGCTGCTGCTCGGCGCCCTGGTGCTGTGGATCGGCTATTGCACCCGTGGCGCGGCGCGCTATCGCGACTTTCGCAGCTATGCCTTCCTGCTGGCCGGCTATACCGCCTGCCTGGTCGGGCTGCCGGCGGTGGCCCAACCCCAGGGCGCCTTTCTCCAGGCGATCTGGCGTCTGCTGGAGATCGCCCTGGGCATCTGCTGCGCCGGGGTCGTGAGCGTGGCGATCCTGCCGCAGACCACCCGCGGCGTCCTGCGCCGCACCCTGGCCCAGCGCCTGCGCGATTTCCTGGCCATGGCCCATGACGGTCTGCTGGGTCAGCTCGACGGCGAACGCTTCGCCGGGCTCAGTGCGCGTTTCGCCGCCGACTCCGTGGGCTTCGAAAGCCTGCGCAGCGCCAGCGTCTTCGAAGAGCCCTATCTGCGCCGACGCAGCGGACGGCTGGCCGCCCTGGGCAATCGCCTCATGCTGCTCAACACCCGCTTCCATGCCCTTCATCAACTGCTCGACCGTCTGGCCGGACGGCCACCGGCGGTGCGCCAGGCGCTGGCGCCCGCCCTTGGGCTGATCGCCGCCGCCCTGGCGCCGGGCCTGGGTCACCTGCCGGAAGAGCGTGACCTGCGCCGCCTCAGTGAGCGCCTGGCCGGGGAGCGCGAGATGCTGATGACGGCGATCCGCGACGGTCGCCAGCAACTGGGCCAGACAGCGCCTGGCGCCGCAGTCGATCGCCTCGACTACGACACCGCCGCCGAACTGCTCTATCGCTTCGCCGAGGACCTGCACCTGCTGCTGAATACCCAGCTGGAGCTGGACCTGCCGACCAGCACCGCGCCCAAGACGCGCGAGACCTTCACGCCGCTGGCCAGTCGCGCGGTGGCCTGGATGGCCGGGCTGCGCAGCGCCCTGGTGGTGCTGGGCGTGGGACTGTTCTGGATCGAAACCGCCTGGCCGAGTGGCGCGGCCTGCACCCTGGCGGCGGCGCTGATCTCGGCGCTGGCCTCCACCTCGGCCGATCCGCGCCGCTATTGCCTGCAACTGGCCGGTGGCACCCTGGTCGGGGCCCTGGCCGGTGGCCTGCTGCAATTCCAGGTGCTGCCCTGGATCGACGGCTTCGCCCTGTTGCTGCTGGTGCTGGCGCCGGTGTTCGCCGCCGGCGCCTGGCTGATCACCCGGCCACGCCTGGCCGGCTATGGCACCGGGCTGATGGTCTGGTTCTGCTCGGCGGCGCTGCCGGGCAATCTGCCGCGCTACGACGCCGACCTCTTCTGCAACACCTACCTGGCCTATCTGGTGGCCTGCGGCGTGGCGGTGCTGGCCGTCAGCGTGCTCTTGCCGCCCAGCCAGCCCTGGGTCTGGCGCCGGCTGGAGGCGGCCCTGCGCGAGCGACTGGTCCACGCCATCGGGGCACCCCTGGCTGGTTTGAGTGGCCGCTTCGATTCCGGCCTGCGCGATCTGCTCAATCAGGTACAGGTGCTCACCGTGGGCCAGCCGGTGGTGCAAAGGCAGCTGCTGCGCTGGACCTTCCTGAGTCTGGAGCTGGGCCACGCCATCATCGAGTTGCGCCTGGAGCAGGCCGCGCTGCCGTCCTTGCCCTGGTATCGCCAAGAACGTGCCTGGCGCCTGGCCATTCGCGCCCTGGGGCGGGCGCTGGTGCGATTGTTCCGCCAGCCCGACGCCGCCAACCTGGCCCGCGCCCTCACGGCCGTGGACCAGGCTATCCTGCTTGCGCACCAGGCCCAGCGCCACCTGGAGCCCAATCCAGGCGACTTTGATCGCTCACCGCTGCGCCGTATCGCCAGCTACCTGCATTTCATCCGCACCTCGCTGCTGGCGCCGGATTCGCCCCTGGCCAGGTACCTGCCGCCGGCCCGGCCACCGGCGCGGGACGAAGGCTGAGCAGCGCTTCTGGAAATATTGGCTAGGCTTACGAACGGGGAGGGCCGTCAGGCCCTCTGCCATGCGACTTTCGGCACAACCAGAACAAGGCCCGCCTGCCCATGCCCGTCCGCTTCGTCCGTCCGCTGCTCTGTTCCGCCAGTTTTCTGCTGACCCCCCTGGCGTTTGCCCTGGAGGCCCCTGGCGCCCCCGGTGCCACGCCCTTCTGGTCCTATTCCGGCAAGACCGGCATCGGTACCAGCTACGAGGCCTATCGCGACGGCGCCTACAGCGACCAGGCCAGCACCGGCCGCGTCTCGCGGGTGTGGTTCTCCCTGGCCCAGGGCGTGGTCACCGAGACCATGCAGGGTCTCATCCACGAGGCGCAACTGCGCGAGATGCAGCTGGTGATCCGCGGGCCCGACTTCACCCACCTGGAGCGCGACGACACCGATAGCCGCATCGAATACCTGGCCACCGATGCCGCCGGCCGGCCCACCTCCCTGGCCTACAAGATCGTCAACCGCGACCGCCAGGGGCGCTACAAGATCGAGAAGCACGTCTTCACCGACCCGGACCAGGATACCCTGGTCATGCGTGTCATTTTTCGCAGCCAGGACCCACGCATCCAGCCCTATCTCTATGTCGATCCGGCGCTGGCCAACAGCGGCAGCCACGACCGCGCCGCGGTGAAGGGTGGGGTGCTCTACGCCAGCGAAGGCGAGCACGCCCTGGTGGTCAAGGCCAGCCAGCCGCTGCAGACGCCCACCGTGGGCTTCGTCGGCAGCTCCGACGGCCTCGACGACCTGCGCCGCAACGGCAAGCCGACCCAGACCTACAGCAGCACCGGCGACCAGGCCGGCAACGTCGCCATGCTGGCCAAGCTGCCGCTCAAGGGCGCCGAGACCACCCTGGACGTGGTGGTGGGCTTTGGCGCCAATCCGCGCCAGGCCGAGGCGGCGGCGGATGCCACCCTGGCCCGCGGTTATCAAAAGGTGCTGGCCCACTACAACGGCGAGGGCGACGCCATCGGCTGGCAGGACTACCTCGCCGGCCTCGACCAGCTGCCGCGTCTGCAGGCCCAGGCCGGCGACGGCGGCAAGCTGGTCAACGCCAGCGCCCTGGTGCTCAAGGCCCAGGAAGACAAGACCCACGCCGGCGCCCTGATCGCCTCGCTGTCCAATCCCTGGGGCGAAACGGTGCCGGCGGGCAAGGGCACCACCGGCTACAAGGCGGTCTGGCCACGGGACTTCTACCAGTGCGCCATGGCGCTGCTGGCGCTGGGTGACCGGCAGACGCCCAAGGTCGCCTTCAGCTACCTCAAGCAGGTGCAGGTGGATGCCAATACCGCGCACAAGCCGGCCGACAGTTCCGCCTTCATCCATCAGCAGAAGCAGGGCGACGAGGTCCGCGCGCCGGGCGCCACCGGCTGGTTCCTGCAGAAGACCCACGTCGACGGCACCATCGAGTGGGTGGGCGTGCAACTCGACCAGACCGCCATGCCGATCATGCTCGGCTATCGCCTCTGGCAGGGCGGCCTGCTGGGCGACGCCGAGATCGATCGCTGGTACCGCGACATGCTCAGGCCCGCGGCGGATTTCCTCGCCCGCGACAGCCAGGTCAACCTGGGCTGGAACACCTGGCAGGTCAGGCCGCCGCAGACCCAGCAGGAGCGCTGGGAAGAGCAGTGGGGCTATTCGCCGTCCACCACCGCGGCGGTGATCGCCGGTCTCGCCACCGCCAGCGAACTGGCGCGCCATGCCGGCGACGAGGCCAATGCCAGCCGTTACCGCGACACCGCCCGGCGCTATTCCGGCCAGGTGGAAAAGACCATGGCCACCACCCAGGGCAGCCTGGGCGCCGGCAACTACTACCTGCGCATCACCCAGAACGACGATCCCAACGACAAGGGCAAGCTGGTGGACAACAACAGCCGCCCGGGCCTGCCGGAGGACCAGGTGCTGGACGCCGGCTTCCTCGAACTGGTGCGCTACGGCGTGCGGCCGGCGAGCGATCCCCTGGTACAGAAGAGCCTGGCGGTGCTGGACGACGAAGGCCTGCCGGAGAATCTGCGGGTCAAGTACAGCTTCCAGTACCCGGGGGTGAACGGCACCTTCCCCGGCTGGCGGCGCTACGGCAACGATGGCTATGGCGAGAGCGAAAGCTCCGGCATCAATTTCCCCGCCACCGAGCAGCCGGTACCCAACTCCGGACTGCGCGGCCGGGTCTGGCCGATCTTCACCGGCGAACGCGGCCATTACGAGCTGGCGCGTCTGGTCCTGCAGGGCAAGCCGGATGCGGCAGCGCTGGGCAAGCTGCGTGACACCTACGTTCGCGGCCTGGAACTGTTCGCCAACGCCGGCCTGATGCTGCCCGAACAGGTCTGGGACGGCGTAGGTGACAACCGGCGCCACGGCTACACCCAGGGGCAGGGCACCGATTCGGCGACGCCGCTGGCCTGGTCCCATGCCGAATACGTCAAGCTGCTGCGCTCCCTGGCGGACGGCCAGGTATGGGATCACTACCCGTTGGTGGCGCGGACACTGGCGCCCTGAAGCAAGCCAGTTGTCGGATCGCGAGCGCTGCTAGCGCTCGCGATCCGATAGCAGCTCTGGTCGATTTTGCTTCAGCCAATGCGTGACGTGCTGGAGCAGGATCTCGGCCTGCTGCAAGGCCTCCTGCGCCATCGAATCGCTGACTAGATCGCCCGAGTAGTCGATGACGTTGCGTTGCTTGCGCAAGGTATCCAGTACCAACATCGTCGCTGTATCAAGCTCGATGGTCCGGGGTAGTGACTGGATCATGGTCTGATGGTGACCGGGGCGGCTAGTGAGGGTCCGATAGCCATTGGCCTGAAGCGCTGCGTTCGCGCCCTGCATGATTGCCTTGTAGGCCAGATCGAAGCGGCTTTCGCTGCTCAGTATTGGCAGACAGGCATCGGTCAAGCTGCGTTGCGCTGCCTCCAGCAAGCGCTGGATGCTCGCAGGGTCCGGTGTGATCGCCTCAAGACTCTTGCCGAGCAGATTATCCAGGGTCATCTGTCTTTCCTTGTGACAGGTACGAAGCGTCGCCGATGACGAACACCTTGGGCTTTTCCAGCAGGTCCGTGATGAAGGCTCCTCCTTCCGCCAACAGCCTCTGCCATTCCTCTCGCTGGTATACCTTGGGATTGATCTCGCGCCCAAGCGTCTCCTGACAGGGATAGAGCACTGCCACTGCCTCGCGGAAGGTCACGGTACCCAGGATCATGAGGTCAATATCGCTTCCAGCGCTTGCTTTGCCGCTAGCCATCGAGCCGAAGACGAAAGCTGCCGATATTTGGTCTGCAATGGGGCTCAGCGCCTCGGCTAGAATATCGGTCAGGCCACTGGTCTTGCGCAAGATGCTCGCCAGCTCTTCGAAGATGGGGCACTCCCGATTGGCGCGATAGTGCTGTTGATTACCCACGCGCGTCTTCACGGCCAGACCTGCCGCGACCAGCTTGACGAGCTCACGGCTCAGGGTGCCAGACTGGGTCTCGGTCAAGCGCGCGATTTCGCGCTGATGGTAGCTGCTCTCCGGATGGAGCAGAAGAAGCGCCAGGACCTTGCGGCGATAGTCGGGAAATAGAACGGAAGCAAGGGACATAAGAAATTCGTTTGCTGCCTTTTGGGCTGCAATTGAAGCCTAAAAGGCAGCAAACAGCCAGTGCGATTGCCCTTGATGTATTCCAGCGCCTGAGCAGCCGACCAACGGTAGCGCGTTACCAATGCCTGTGCCAGGGCCGCTGAGCCAGGGCAACGAAACGTCGACCCCAAGGGAACGCCTGTAACAAGACTTGTCTGATGGGCGTTCTCGCGCTTTGCTGAGGCAGCGGATCCTTCCGCTCGTCGCTGTTCTCCTTTCTATCCGGTCCCTCTGCCCTCGGTCGCGTACCGCGCGGTAGCGTGCCCGGCTGTCGCGCTTTTCTCTCGCTCGCTCCGGCGACCGCTCCGGTGGTCTGGGGGCGGGTCTTTGCCGGTTCCTGTCAAGAAGGTCACGGATATGACTGACGTCGCTCTCCCCATCGCCCTCTACCTGGGCACCCTGGTGCTGCTGGCTTTCGCCCTGCGCCGCAGCCCGCTGCTCACCGAGGAGACCCTGGCACGCTCCTCGCCGCTGGATGCCCTGCGCGGCATCCTCGCCACCGCCGTGGTCTGCCTGCATTTCGTGCTGACCTATCACCTCAAGGCCGAGGGCCAGTGGCGCGAACCCGACAGCGACCTGCTCTACAACATGGGCGTGGTGCCGGTCTCGCTGTTCTTCATGATCACCGGCTACCTGTTCTTCGGAAAGGTCTATCGGCGCACGCCGGACTGGAGCGAACTGCTCCGTTCACGGGTGCTGCGGGTCATGCCGCTGTATCTCTGCGTGGTGGCCGTGGTGGTGCTCTTCACCCTGATCCGCACCCACTTCGTCATCGCCGACGGCCAGCACTTCATGCTCGAACTGCTCAGCTGGGAGCTGTTTTCCGGCTTCAGTCTCAACGGCCTGGAAGAGAGCGGCTGGATGACCGCCGGCGCCCACTGGACGCTGCGCTACGAGGCGCTGTTCTACCTGGCGCTGCCGCTCATCGCCGCGCTGTTCAATCGCCGTGGCTTCGGCCTGCCGCTGCTGGTCTCGGCGCTGCTGGTGGGTGGCCTGGTCGCCGCCGGTTATCACTATCACGTGCTGGGCGCGCGCTTCGGCCTGCTGTTCCTGCTGGGGTTTCTGCCGGTGTTCGTCAAGGTCCATCGGCCGGCGCTGCTGGCACGCCTGCGCACGCCCCTGGTGGCCGCGCTGTCGCTGGCGCTGGTGGCTTACGCCATGACCCAGTCGGACTACAACCTCAGGCAGATGCTGGCGCTGGCGTTGCCCTTCGCCGCCATGGCCGCCGGCAACGACCTCTTCGGCCTGCTGCGCAGTCGCGGCCTCAAGGTGCTGGGCGAGATCAGCTACAGCCTCTATCTCACCCACGGCCTGCTGCTCTACGGCCTCTTCACCCTGCTCAACCTGGGTTCGGTCGAGACCCTGGGTACCGTCGGTTTCATGGCCCTGCTGCCGCCGGTGCTGGTGCTCGCCTGCCTGCTGTCGATGCTCAGCTACCGCTGGATCGAGCGTCCGCTGATGCACCTGGGAAGGGCGCCACGGCCTCGGCACGTGCCGGCGTAAGCGCCGGCGCTGCCCCGGGATACTCCAGCAGAAAGGCCAGTGCCTGGGCGCAGGAGGCTTCCACCTTGAGCGCCAGCAGGTCGTCCGCGCGGGTCCGCCCATAGCCCAGGGCGGCGATGGGCAAGCCGGCGCGGGCCGCGGCCTGGGCGAAGCGAAAGCCGGAATAAACCATCAGCGACGAGCCCACCACCAGCAGCGCATCGGCGCGGCCCAGGTGGGCGAAGGCGCGCTCCACCCGCGCGCCGGGCACGTGTTCGCCAAAGAACACCACGTCCGGCTTGAGCAGAGCCCCGCAGCGTGGGCAGTCGGGCACCCGGAAACTCATGAAGTCCACGCCTTCCAGATCGGCATCGCCATCCGGCGCGGTAGCCGCGTCCAGCGCTAGCCAGTCGCCATTGAGTTCGCCCAGCCACTGCTGGAATTCCTGGCGCGGCAGGCGTAGCTCGCAACCTAGGCAGCGGATCTGGTCGAGGCGGCCGTGCAGGTCGATCACCGCCTCGCTGCCGGCGGCCTGGTGCAGCCGATCGACGTTCTGGGTCAGCAGCATCTCCACCTGGCCACGCCGCTCCAGGGCCGCCAGGGCCTGATGGGTGGCGTTGGGCCGTGCCTGGCAGAAGCGCGGCCAGCCGATCAGGCTGCGCGCCCAGTAGCGGCGGCGCAAGAGTTCGTCGCCGACGAAGGCCTGCAGGGTGACCGGTTGCGGGCGCTTCCAGGCGCCATCGCGGTCGCGGTAGTCGGGAATGCCGGAATCGGTGCTGCAACCGGCACCGGTGAGCAGGAAGATCCGCTCGTGCCGGGCGATAAAGGACTGGAGCTCGGGCAGGGACATCGGGCACCTGGAGTTGCGGACGATACCCCCAGCTTGGAAAGGGTTATGCCGGGAGGCAAGCCGCAGCTGACGAACGTCCTGTCCGGCGCGCGGCGCTCCGCGCGAAGGACGCCTTGCTAGAACACCGGCACGTAGATGTATATCTGCGAATCCTGGGCATCCACCCCGGTGAAGGCCTCGGTGTAGTGCTCGAAGCAGGCGCCCGGGCGGGGTTGCAGGCCGCGCGCCGGCAGCAGCTCGGCGAACAGTCGGCCGAGGCTCTTGGCCACGCTCGGCGCGGTGCCCAGGTGCACGTAGCGGGCATAGCGGCCTTCCGGCAGTTCCTGGCGCACCATGCCGGTGGGCAGGGGCGCGCCCGGCGCGGTGGCCACTGCGGCCAGGTAGTGCATGGCGCCGGCCTGACGCCAGCTCAGGCCATACCATTCGGCGTCGCCTTCGCGGCCGGTGATTTCCCCGGCGCGGTCGGCGAAGCGCCGCCAGAGGGCGGCGATGTCTTCGCCCTGGCCAGGCTCGAACAGCAGACCGGTCACTTCCAGGGCGGGATGGTCGACGATTTCCAGCGACATGGGACAGACTCTCTCGAAGATGCGATGAAGGCCGCCACCTTACTCCAGCGGCGCCTCGCGGTCAGCCTGGGCAGGGCATAAGCCGGTCAGGCGAAAGGTCGCAGCGGACCCGTGGCGCCATTCCGGTTCGCCGGGTGTGTTCCTGGCGGCTGCCCATTCGGCGAGTGCACCTGCTGCGCCACCCGGGCGCCAGGCTGGGGTTTAGCGGTCCTCGGCAAGCGCCTGGGTCAGCGCCAGGCCCGCCAGGCGCGCGCTGGCCAGCAACCGCTCCGGACTCTGCCCATGGCGGGCACTGGCGGAGAGCCCGGCCATGGTGGTGATGACGAAGTCGGTCAGCTCCTGCGCCCGTTCTGGCTTGCAGGCGGCGACCCGGGTGCGGATGAGCGCCTGGGCCGCCTGGTGGTAACGGTCGGCCGCCGCGCGGGCCTGGGGATCGTCGGAATGGGTGCCCTCCAGCACCAGGCAGCCGGCCGCGCGGGGATCGACGGTATAGCTGCGCGCCACCTCTTCCAGCACCTGGGTCAGGACCTCCGCCAGGGATAGCTCGGCCTCCAGGATGTGCTGCAGCAGCACGGCGCCCGTCGCAATGTAGCGATCGAGCACCCGCTGGTAGAGCTCGAGCTTGCTGCCGAAGGCCGCATAGAAGCTCGGCGGCCTGATCCCGAGCGCCTCGGTCAGGTCGGCGACGCTCACCCCGTCGTAGCCCCTTTCATGGAACAGGCGCTGGGCTTGGACGATGGCCTCGTCCGGATCGAAGCGACGCGGCCGCCCACGGGGTGCGGATTTATTTGTAGTGCTCATTACAAAAATACTTTGACAGCAAACGGGAGAGGCTTATTGTAGCACTCACTACATTAATCAGGAGGCAGATCCATGAGCAATTTCGCAGGCAAGAAGATCTTGGTGCTGGGCGGCAGTCGTGGCATAGGCGCCGCCATCGTGCGGCGCTTCGCCGCCGAAGGTGCCCGGGTCACCTTTACCTATGCCAGTTCCGCTGACGCCGCCCAGGCCCTCGCCGCGGAGACCGGGAGCACCGCCGAGCTGACCGACAGCGCCGACCGCGACGCGGTGATCGCCCGGGTGCGCGCCTGTGGTCCGCTGGACGTGCTGGTGGTGAATTCCGGCGTGGCGCTGTTCGGCGATGCCCTGGAGCAGGAGCCGGACGCCGTCGACCGCCTGCTGCGCATCAACGTCCAGGCGCCCTATCACGCGGCGGTCGAGGCGGCGCGGCAGATGCCGGCAGGCGGGCGGATCATCGTCATCGGCTCGGTGAATGGCGATCGCATGCCGTTGCCCGGCCTGGCCGCCTATGCCATGAGCAAGTCTGCCCTGCAGGGGCTCGCCCGTGGTCTGGCGCGGGACTTCGGTCCGCGCGGCATCACCGTCAACGTGGTGCAACCCGGCCCCATCGATACCGAGATGAATCCGGCCGATGGCCCCATGAAGGAACTGATGCACAGCTTCCTGGCGATCAAGCGCCACGGCAGCGCCGACGAGGTGGCCGGCATGGTCGCCTGGCTGTCCGGCCCCGAGGCCGGCTTCGTCACCGGTGCCATGCACACCATCGACGGCGCCTTCGGCGCCTGATCGAGCGTGCGACCGGCGCCGAGCGTGGCGGCTATCCTAGCCGTAGCGCTTGAACGCCTCGATGGCCAGGCCGTTGCCGATGTTGCCGAAGCGGTCGCCGTCCACCAGGCGGGCGCCGGGGAAGCGCCTGGCCAGGGCCTGGCGCAGCGCCGGGATGCCGCTGGAGCCGCCGGTGAAGAACAGGCTGTCGACCCGCGCGGGATCGAGGTCGGCGCGGGCCAGCAGGTCGTCCACGCCGCGGCTCAGGCGTTCCAGTTGCAGGGCGATGGCGGCATCGAACAGCGGCCGCTCCAGATCCGCGGCCAGGCCGGTCTCGATGCGATCCAGGCGCAGGGTGCGGCGCCAGTCGTCGGTCAGGGCGATCTTGGCGTCTTCCACCTGGATCGCCAGCCAGTGGCCGGCGCGCTGTTCGATCAGTTTGAACAGCCGATCCATGCAGCGGGTGTCCTGGGCGTCGTATCTCATGTCGCGCAGGCCCAGCACGCTCTTCTTGGCGTAGACGGCGTTGATGGTGTGCCAGGTCGCCAGATTGATGTAGTGGCTGGTGGGCATGGTGGCGCCGCTCTTCATGGCGCTGCCGTAGCCCAGCAGCGGCATCACCCCTTCCAGACTCAGCTGGCGGTCGAAGTCGGTGCCGCCGACGTGCACGCCGCCGGTGGCGAGGATGTCGCCGGCGCGGTCGGCCAGGTTGCGGCGCTCCGGCGCCAGGCGCACCAGGGAAAAGTCCGAGGTACCACCGCCGATATCGACGATCAGCACCAGCTCTTCGCGCTCGATGCTGCGCTCGTAGTCGAAGGCGGCGGCAAGGGGTTCGAACTGGAAGGAGATGTCGCTGAAGCCTACCTGGCGCGCCACCGCGGCCAGGGTGTTCTCGGCCTCCTGGTCGGCGACCGGATCGTCATCGACGAAATGCACCGGACGGCCCAGCACCACGGCGTCGAAGGGGCGATCGGCCTGCTGTTCGGCGCGCTGCTTGAGGGTGCCGAGGAAGAGGCCGAGCACCTCGGTGAAGGGCAGGGCACTGCCGAGGATGCTGGTCTCGCCCTTGAGCAGGTTGGAGCCGAGCAGACTCTTGAGCGAGCGCAGCAGACGCCCCTCGTAGCCTTCCAGGTATTCGTGCAGCGCCTGGCGGCCATAGGCCGGGCGGCGCTCCTCGGCGTTGAAGAAGATCACCGAGGGCAGGGTGGCCTTGCCTTCTTCGAGGGCCAGCAGGACCTCGCCGGAAGGCCGGAGCCAGCCAGCGGTGGAATTGGAGGTGCCGAAGTCGAGGCCCAGGGCGCGGGCGGGTAGAGCAGCAGACATGTCAGGATCCGTAACGCGAGCAGCCGCGCAGTTTA
Organism: Pseudomonas flavocrustae; assembly: GCF_029872515.1. Classification (NCBI taxonomy): domain Bacteria; kingdom Pseudomonadati; phylum Pseudomonadota; class Gammaproteobacteria; order Pseudomonadales; family Pseudomonadaceae; genus Pseudomonas; species Pseudomonas flavocrustae. The sequence goes on from NZ_JAPDIQ010000010.1 coordinate 83,856, forward strand.
GCCGAGACAGGCGTGCAGGCGAACCCTGGCCGGATGCCAGCAGGGTTGGTCGGTGCTCTGTCAGGCCCGTGGCGAGTGCGGGCGAGCGATGGCGTCAGCCCTTGCGCGAGCGATCGCGCGGCGCCTCCAGCGTGCAGACATCATCCTGGCAACGCCGACTGCCCTCCGGATGCGGCAGCCAGGTCAGGCCTGGACGCAGCTTCAGGAAGAGCCGATAGCCTAGCTCCAGAACAGGCCGCAGCGGTCGCCAGCCCAGCGGCCGCGCCCAGTGACCGAGACCGGCGGTGCGCCAGCTCCAGTAGGTGGCGTCCAGGCCCTTGAACCAGCGGCCATCGGCATCCCGGGCATGCAGCAGGTCGAGCATGGCCTGGCGCGGCGGGGCATCGGCCGGCGCCTGCGCGGGGTAGTCCGGCGCGGCCAGGTCCACCAGCTGCAGTTGACTGGAGTCGGCATGGCGGCGCAGCCAGGCGATCTCGCGGGCGCACAGCGGACAGGCGCCGTCGTGAAAGAGGGTCAGGGGCAGGCGAGGTGCGTGCATCGTGATCTTCCCATGGGTCTTGCCTATCTGGACCGGCAGGCAGGGCGGCCGTTGCGCTTTCCGCCGAACGGTAAGCGCAACGGCCGCTCGTGGCGAGTCGGAATCAGAGACGCCGGATCACGGCATGGTAAGCAATCTGATAGCGAGGTCGGTATGGATCTGGGAATCAAGGGGCGCGTTGCCCTCATCACGGGTGCCAGCGGTGGCATGGGTCTGGCCACGGCAAAGCTGCTGGCCGAGGAGGGCGTCAAGCTGGTGCTCTCCGACCTGGAGCAGGGCAAGCTGGAAGAGGCGGCCAAGGGCCTGCCGGGCGATACGCTGCTGATCGCCGCCGACATGACCGACCAGGCGGCGGTGGACCAACTGGTGGAGCAGGGCGAGGCCCGCTTCGGCCAGATCGACATCGTGGTGCACACCGCCGGTGTCACCGGCGCCAAGGGCGATCCCCTGGAACTGGCCGATGCCGACTACGAGGAAGCCTGGGCCACCGACTTCTTTTCCGCCGTGCGCGTTGGCCGCGCCGCCATCCCGCGCATGCGCCAGCGCGGCTGGGGTCGTTTCGTCTGCATCACCTCGGAAAACGCCGTCCAGCCCTATTGGGAAGAGGCCGTCTACAACGTGGCCAAGGCCGCCCTGGCCGCCTTCATCAAGAACCTGTCGTACAAGGAAGCGGCCCACGGCGTGCTGTGCAATACCGTGTCGCCGGCCTTCATCGAGACCGGCATGACCGACGGCATGATGGAAAAGCGCGCCAAGGAAAAGGGCGTCTCCTTCGAGGAAGCCATCGAAAGCTTCCTCGACGAAGAGCGGCCCGGCATCGTGCAGAAGCGCCGCGGCAAGGTGGAAGAGGTGGCTGCGGCCATCGCCCTGCTGGTGTCCGAGCGCGGCTCCTTCATCAACGGCAGCAACCTGCGTGTGGATGGCGGTTCGGTCCAGGCGGTGCAGAACTAAGAATCTATTCGCGATCTGCTGCGCGTCGGCCAAACTGCGTTGAAAAGGGCCTGGGTCGCCAGCCCGGTCGGAATGCTCATTTACCAGTTGTAAACTCCGCTTCCTCAGCCCTTTTCGCCTTGTTTGTCTCTAGCTCGCGGGACCGTGAACAGATTCTAGGACGGGCGGGGCGGCTCCTCGGCCGTCCCGTTTTCCTGCTGGCGGCGCACCGCTTCTTCCAGCGGAATGAATTCCACCTGGCGGTCCTTGACCACAGGCGGCAGGGTGATGCCCATGGAGACATAGATGCTGGTGAACATGTCGACGCCCATGTCCGCCGGCTTCACCCAGTCCACCGGGACATAGAGCAGCCCGCCACCCACGGGTACCGGCGCCGAGGGCACCAGCACGGCGTGATAGTGGCGACCCTCGATGTCGATCACCGCCGGATTGGGCAGCAACGCCAGCACCGCCACGCCCTTGCCCCCAAAGAAGCACCACACCGGACTCATGGCGCGGATGTCCGCCCCACCTTCCTTGCGGTCGAGCAACTCGACGAAGCGCTCGGCCAGGCCATAGAGCTTGCCCACCACCGGAATGCGCCGAAAGGTCATGTCGGCGAACCAGCCCAGTGGCCGGCGCAGCCCCAGCTTAACCGCCAGGCCCAGCGGATAGAGCAGCACCAGGAGCAGCAAGGTGCCGAGGCCATAGGCCGCCAGGGAATTGCCGACGAAGGGATGACCGACCGCCACGAACAACCGGCCCAGGGTGGTGTTGGGTCCGATCAGGCCATTGAGGAAACTGACGATCCAGCCGATCAGCGCCAGGGTCAGCACCAGCGGCAGGAGCAGCAGCAGACCGGCCAGCCAGGTGGAGACGATGCTTTCGATACCGCGGCGAACGAAGGGCATGCAAGAACTCGACGGCTAAAGCGCCATTCTATACGGGCCAGGCGCACCCAGCGTCGGCGCGGGCCGACTTTCTGAGCGCGCCTTCCTTACAGCCAGCGACGATAGAAGGCGGCTTCCTGTTCCAGGGCGTCCGCCTGGTTGACCGCCCGGCGAAAGCCATGGCCCTCGTCGGGATAGCGCCTGACCACCACCGGTATGCCGCGTGCCTCCAGGGCCGCGGCCATGGCATCGGTCTGGGCGGGGACCACCACGGCGTCCTTGAGGCCCTGCAGGAAGATCACCGGCGCCTGGATGCCCTCGGCATGCAGCAGCGGCGTCCGGGCCTCGTAGCGCGCGCGGTCAATCTCGGGATCGCCGATCAGCCAGTCCAGGTAGTCGGCCTCGAACTTGTGGGTGACCTTGGCCAGCGCCAGGGGATCGCTGACGCCATAGAGGCTGGCGCCGGCGCGAAAGACGTCGCGGAAGGCCAGGGCGCAGAGCACCGTGTAGCCGCCGGCGCTGCCGCCGCGGATAAAGGCGCGCGCCGGGTCCGCCAGGCCCTGGGCGCCCAGGTAGGCGACCACCGCACAGGCATCCTCGACGTCCACCTCGCCCCAGCGCAGGTGCAGCGCCTGGCGGTAGGCCCGACCGTGGCCGCTGCTGCCGCGATAGTTGAGATCGGCCACGGCGAAGCCCTGGCGGACCCAGAACTGGATGCGCGCATCGAACACCGGATAGGTGCAGGAGGTGGGTCCGCCATGGATGCTGACCAGCAGCGGCGGCGGACCCTCGCCCTGCCGTTCCGGCAGATAGAGAAAGCCCTGGGCCTGGCCGTCGCCACTGGGATAGCTCAGCGACCGGGGCGCGACGATGGCGCTGTCGCCGAGGGGCGCGACGCCGCCGGTGACGATCTCCACCGCACCAGTCCGGCGATCGATGGCCAGTACCGCCGACGGGCGTGTGGGCGCCGCGGCGATGCAGTAGCAATGGCGCTCGTCCAGGGCCAGGCCACGGAAACGGCTGAAGTCTGTGGCCAGGTGGCGGGTCTCGCCCGCGGCCCGGCGCTCGCCAAGCACGCCGAAGCCGTCTTCCTGCCAGGTCGCCAGCCAGCCTTCCGCGGTCGGCAACCAGCTGCTACCGCCCAGCTGCCAGGGCGCCGCCGCATGATCCGCCGCGGGTGCCTGCTGGGGCGCGAAGCCCTCCGCGGACTCGCACCAGGGCTGCCACCAGCCCTGGCGATCGCTCAGCGCCCAGAGCCGCTGCTCGCTGTCGAACAGCGGTTGTTGCAGCGACTCGTCGGGATCGGCCGACACGACGGTGGGCACATCGGGGCGTCCTGCGGTATCCAGCGTCGCCGTCAGCAGCCGGGTGCGGGTCCAGGGCTGGTGGGGCCGGTCCCACTCGATCCAGGCCAGGCGGCGGCCGTCGGCGCTGGTGCGCGGTGCGGCGTAGAAGTCCGCGCCTTCGGCCAGCACCTGGCGCGCGCCACCGGCCCGCAAGGCGACCAGGCGATGCCGCGGCGGCTGCTCGCGGCGATCCTCCTCGACCGCCAGCACCTGCTGCCGGACGCCATCCCAGTGCAGATCGCCGTAGCGCCAGGCCTCGCCCCCGGCCAGCCATTCGGGCGCGCCGCCCTCTCGCGGCTGGCGATAGACCGCCTGGTCGGCTTCGTTGACGAACAGCGGTCCCTGGTCACCCAGGCAAAGGGCACCGCCGCCGTATTCGTATACCTTGCTGCGCAGGCTGAAGCCCGCCGGCGTAAGGCACCGCGGCGCCGCGCCGGCCTCGCGAACCCAGAGGCGGGTGGCGCCATCGGTGGGGTCGTATTGGCTCCAGTAGAGGCCGCTGGCATCGACCTTGAGTTCGGCGAAGTCGATACCGGCGGCAACGGCCTGGGCCGGCGTGAGCGGGATAGGGGCGGTCATGGCGACTCCAGAGAGGGACACAGCCGTCTAGCCTAGCAGCTGGGTGGGAAGGGCTGGGTGAGGGATGCCACGCTGTTGGGCTTCGCTGCGCTCACCCCAACCTACGGGGTGTGTGCCGCTTTTCCCCCTCTCCCTGTGGGAGAGGGCTGGGGTGAGGATGGCTGGATCGTTGGGCTTCGCTGTGCTCAGCTCAACCTACGGGGCGTGCGCTGCCTTTCGCCCTCTCCCCTGGGCGAGGGCTGGAGTGAGGGTGGCTGTATCTTTGGGCTTCGCTGTGCTCAGCCCAACCTACGGGGCGTGCGCTGCCTTTCTCCCTCTCCCCTGGGAGAGGGCTGGAGTGAGGATGGCTGGATCGTTGGGCTTCGCTGCGCTCAGCCCAACCTACGGGGCGCGCCTCGTTTTTCCCCCCTCTCCCTCTGGGAGAGGGCTGGAGTGAGGATGGCTGGATCGTTGGGCTTCGCTGCGCTCAACCCAACCTACGGGGTATGCGCTGCCTTTCTCCCTCTCCCTGTGGGAGAGGGTTGGGGTGAGGGAGCAGTCCGTTCGGCGCCGGTGCTAGAACAGCCCCAGCTGCTCCCCCGGCGGGGCGAACTGGCTGCAATCCAGGCCTTCACCCTCGCGGCGCTCCAGGCCGAAGCGTCGGCGGGCCAGGCGAAAGCGCTGGGCCAGCAGATCGGCGAACTGGCCTTCGCCCTTCATGCGGATGCCGAAGCGACTGTCGTAGTTCTTCCCGCTACGCGACTGGCGGATCAGGCTCATCACATGGGCGGCGCGTTCGGGAAAGTGCGTCTGCAGCCATTCCTCGAACAACTCGACGATTTCCAGGGGTAGCCGCAACAGCGTATAGCCGGCCGAGCGGGCGCCGTGGTCGCGGGCCGCCTCCAGCAGGGCTTCCAGTTCATGGTCGTTGATCATGGGAATCATCGGCGCCAGCAGGGCGCTCACCGGCACCCCGTGCTCGTGCAGCGTGCGCATGGCGCGCAGCCGGGCCTGGGGCGCCGCGGTGCGCGGTTCGAGGATGCGTTTGAGGTCGTCGTCCAGCGTGGTGAGGCTGAAGGCCACCCGTACCAGGTTGCGCTCGGCGAGCTGCACGAAGAGCTCCAGGTCGCGCAGGATCAGCGCGCTCTTGGTTATGATCGTCACCGGATGGCGATAGCGCAGCAGGATCTCCAGCGCCTGACGGGTCAGCTGGTACTGCCGCTCGATGGGCTGGTAGCCGTCGGTATTGATGCCCAGGGCGATGGGCTGCGGCTGATAGCCCGGCTTGCTCAGCTCCGCCTCCAGCCGCTCGGCCAGATTGGTCTTGGCGATCAGCTGGGTCTCGAAGTCGATACCGGGCGAGAGGTCCCAGTAGGCATGGGAGGGGCGGGCGAAACAGTAGATGCAGCCATGCTCGCAGCCGCGATAGGGATTCACCGAGCGATCGAAGCCGACATCCGGCGACTGGTTGCGGCTGATCACCGTCTTGGCCGTTTCCTGGCGCACGCGGGTGGTGAAGGTCAGCGGGGTGGCTTCCTCGTACCAGCCGTCGTGCTCGCTCTCGCTGCGGGTCGCGGCAAAGCGATTGTGCGGATTGCTGGCGGTGCCACGACCCCGTGGCGGGCGTTGGGGCTGGGTCATGAGCAGACCTCGATAGCTGTATTTTTATACAGTATAAGGTCTGGTCGATCCGGGCAAGGGTGCGGTTGCCAGCCGGGCAGCCGCACCCTTGTTTCCTACAACACCGAGATCGGGTAGTTGAGGATGATGCGGTTCTCGTCGAAGGAGCCGCTGGCACTGTAGTCGCGTCTCATGCTGGAGTTGCGCCAGCGGATCAGCAGCTTCTTCAGCGGGCCGCTCTGCACCTCGTATTGCACCTCGGATTCGCGACCCCATTCCTTGCCGTCGGTGATGGTGCCGGTGTGCACGTTGTCACCACTGAGGTAGCGGTTCATCAGGGTCAGACCCGGCACGCCGAAGGCGGCGAAGTTGTGGTCGTAGCGCACCTGCCAGGAGCGTTCCCGGGCGTTGTCGTAGCTGGAGTTGTAGCTGTCGTTGGCCAGGGTGCCGCCGCTGGTGCCGTTGACCCTCATCCAGGCGCTGTCGCCGCTGACGCGTTGCAGGCCGACATAGAAGGTGCCGCCGCCCTGCTTGGCCGAGAGCAGCGCATAGGCAGTGCGGTTGTCCAGGGCACCGGCGCGGGCCGAGCCGTCATCGTCGCCGATGAAGTAGCCGAGGTTGGCGCCCAGGGTCCAGCTGCCCACCGGCTGGTAGTGGATCAGGTTGATGAACTTCTGGTTGTAGATGTCTTCGAGCTGGGCGTACCAGAGGCCGATCTGGGTGCGCTTCTCGTTGAACTTGTATTCGCCGCCGACGAAGTTGAAGCGGTCGGAGGTGGCATTGGCGCGGCCCTGCATGAACATGTCTTCCATGCTGGCGTCGTTGCGCGGGCTGTTCTGGCGCATCTGGCCGCCCCAGAGTTCCAGGTTCTGGATCTCGGTGGAGTGGATCTGCGCGCCCTGGAAGGTCTGCGGCAGCGAGCGGCCGTCGTCGGATCTGAGGATCGGCAGCACGGCGAACCACTCGCCGACCTTGATATCGGTCTTGGAGATCTTGGCCTTGGCGGCCACCGCCAGGCGGCCGAAATCCTTGGCCGGTTCGTTGCCGGCATGGGTCGGCAACAGCTGGGTGCCGTAGGTGCCGGCGCCACCGTCGAGCTTGACCGAATACAGCCCCAGGGCATCGATGCCAAAGCCCACCGGTCCCTGGGTGTAGCCGGAGGTCAAGCCGAAGATGAAGCTCTGGGTCCATTCCTCGGCCTTGTTCTGCGCGGTGTAGGCCGGATCGACGAAGTTGCGATTGAAGTAGAAATTACGCAGGTTGAGCGTGGCCTTGGTGCCTTCGATGAAGCCGTCCGCGGCCCACAGTGGCGTGGTGCTGGCGAGAGCGGCGAAGGCGGCGCAGGCACGGGCGAGCCGGCCGGAAGCGAGTCGAGTGCTCATGGTGTTCCTTGTTCTTGTAGGTGAGGGGTGCCCTGCCGGCGCGGGGGCGGCATCTGACGAGGGCGGATAGGGCGGTGACGCGCGGGACGGCTAGGAGGGTACAGGCGACATGAGGGATTCCTTTCTTATTTGAATTATCGGAAAGCAGCGACCGAGGCGTTCGGTCGATTAGTTATATGACAACGTATGTCTTACAGCAAGGCTACCAAGGTAGCAGGGCGGAGCCCTCACCAGGCGAGGGCTCGCGAGGGGTCAGACGCTGGCCTTGAGGCTGTCCTGACGGGCCGTGTCATAGGCGTGCTTGTCCATCTGCACGGCGCCCGGCTTGCCCAGGTCGCTCATCGGTACCCGGTAGGTTTCCGGCGATAGGTAGGCCGCCAGGGCCGACAGGCAGGTCACGCCGAAGGCCAGGCTACCGACCACCATCCAGATGTTGTCGGTGCCGGGCGGGGCGACCAGGGCGAACAGGGCCGGCAGCAGGGCGGTGAGCATGGTGCCGATGTTCTGGGCGATGGCCATGGCCGAGACGCGGTAGCGGGTCTGGAACTGCTCCGGGTAGAAGCTGGGGAAGACCGCGTTGTAGCCCTGGTAGACCACGCCCCACATCAGCAGCGACATGAGGAAGGCCAGCGGCAGGTTGTGGATGCTGATGGCATAGAGATAACCGAAGGCCAGCAGACCCGAACCCAGGGCGCCACCGATCATGGTCGGCCGGCGGCCGATGCGGTCGGAGAGGTTGCCGACCAAGGGGATCACCAGTACCGCGACGATGTTGCCCACCACCGGTATCCACAGGTAGACGCTCTTGTCGAAGCCGATGCCATAGGCCGGTTGCACCGCGTAGGCGGCGCCGAAGATGGTGGCCACCACCGGGATGACGTTCATTAGCGCCATCAGCGCGACCAGGATCATGGCCTTCCAGCTGGTGGTCAGGGCTTCGCCGATGGGCGAGCGTCTGGCCACGGTGGCGGTACCGGTCTTGGCTTCTTCCTTGACGAAGGCGGGCGTCTCCTGGACTTCCCGGCGGATGATGAAGCCGGCCAGCAGGACGAAGGCGCTGAGCAGGAAGGGAATGCGCCAGCCCCAGCTGTTGAAGGCATCGGCGGGCATGAAGTAGGCCAGCGGCAGGAACACCGCGGCGGCCATCACCTGGCCGGCCTGCACCCCCTGCAGGGTAAAGCTCGCATAGTAGCCACGTCGGCCGAAGGGCGCGTGTTCGAGCACCATGGAACTGGCTCCGGAGATCTCGCCGGCCACGGCGAAGCCCTGGATCAGGCGCAGTACCACCAGCAGGATGGGCGCGAGGATGCCGATCTGGTGGTAGGTGGGCAGCAGGCCCACGGCCATGGTGGCGATGCCCATGAGGAACATGCACAGCAGCAGGACGTTCTTGCGGCCGCGGGTATCGCCCCAGTGACCGAGCACGAAGGCGCCGACCGGCCGCGCCAGATAGCCCACGCCATAGGTGGCGAGGGAGGCGACGATGGCCATCTTGGGATCGCTGGAGGGGAAGAAGATCTGCGGAAAGATCAGCGCCGCCGCCTGGGCGTAGATGAAGAAGTCGTAGTATTCCAGCGCCGAGCCGATCCAGCCGCTGGCGGTGGCTTTCTTGGCTTGGGAGCCGGGGGTGGGGGAGGCGGTAGTGGCCATGGTTGTCTCCGGAATTTTATTGTCAGGCCAGGAGGGTTTCAGCGCCGCGCACGAACTCGCTCGGACAGCGGGAGCCGAAGATGAAAAGGACGGGAAGACCTAGCCTGGCCGTCGCCGACTGAGCGCGGTGGGACTGCAGACGCGACGGGGCACGCAGGATAACGTGGATAGCTGGGGCATGGACGCACACTCTTGTTTGTCTTGTTATGGTCGACGCGGCGGAAGCGACGAGCGCTGGGCTCTGCGATCCATAGTGCGAGGCGCTGCCGGGCCTGGTCAATTCGCCGGATGACCAAATGTTCGATCAGCGAACAGAAACTAACCGGTTCGTACATAATCCATTGTTGGGCCTCGCGGTGCCACGAATAATCGGTGCCAGACCCGACGAATCCGCGCCACGCTGCCCTCCATGTTCGGCAGCGTGGCCGTCCAACACAGGAGCACCGGCATGCAGCGTTCCATCGCGACCGTATCCATCAGCGGCACCCTGACCGAGAAGCTCGAGGCCATCGCCGCGGCGGGTTTCGACGGTGTGGAGATCTTCGAGAACGACCTGCTGTATTCCGGGGCCAGCCCGCGGGAGATCCGCCAGCGCGCCCAGGACCTGGGGCTGGCCATCACCCTGTTCCAGCCGTTCCGCGACTTCGAGGGCAATCGCCGCGAGCGCCTGCAGCGCAATCTCGACCGCGCCGAGCGCAAGTTCGACCTCATGCAGGAACTGGGCACCGACCTCATCCTGGTGTGCAGCAACACCGCCGCCGACAGCCTCGGCGACGAACGCCTGATCGCCGACGACCTGCAGCTGCTGGCCGAGCGCGCCGCCCGGCGCGAACTGCGCATCGGTTACGAGGCCCTCGCCTGGGGCCGCCACGTCAACACCTGGCAGCAGGTCTGGCGCCTGGTGAAGGCGGTCGATCATCCCAATCTCGGCGTGCTGCTCGACAGCTTCCACACCCTGTCCATCGGCGGCGATCCGGCGGCCATCGCGCAGATCCCGGGGGACAAGATCTTTTTCGTGCAGATGGCCGATGCGCCGCTGCTGCAGATGGACGTGCTGGAGTGGAGTCGGCATTTCCGCTGCTTCCCGGGGCAGGGCGAATTCGACCTGGCCGGTTTCCTCGCGCCCATCCTGCAGACCGGCTACCAGGGACCGCTGTCGCTGGAGATCTTCAACGACGGTTTCCGCGCCGCCCAGACCCGCGCCACCGCAGCCGATGGTCTGAGATCCCTGCTCTACCTGGAAGAGCAGACCGCCGCGCGGCTGCAGCGCGAGGAGACCCCGGTGGCAGCGCCGCTATTCGCCCCGCCCGAGGCGCCGCGCCTGGAAGGCACCGAATTCCTCGAATTCGCCGTCGACGACGGCCATGGCGCCGAATTGGCGCGCTGGCTGGGCAAGCTGGGCTTCGCCCAGGCCGGCCGGCATCGCTCGAAGAACGTCACCCTGCTGCGCCAGGGCGAGATCAACCTGGTGCTCAACGCCGAACCCTATTCCTTCGGCCACAACTTCTTCGAGGCCCACGGGCCCTCGCTGTGCGCCATGGCCCTGCGCGTGCCGGTCAGCCAGGCCGCCCTGGAGCGCGCCCAGCAGTACCGGGCGCAGCCCTATCGCGGCCTGGTCGGCCCCAACGAGCGGGAAATCCCGGCGGTGCGGGCACCGGACGGCAGCCTGATCTATCTCGCCGATCGCGGCGTGGATGGCCGCAGTCTCTACGACACCGACTTCGATGTCAGCGCCGGCGCCAGCGGAGGGCTCGGTCTGACCCATGTCGACCACGTGGCCATCGCCCTGCCGGCCGATGCGCTGGACAGCTGGGTGCTGTTCTACAAGAGCCTGTTCGACTTCAGCGCCGACGACGAGGTGGTGGTCCCGGACCCCTATGGCCTGGTCAAGAGTCGTGCGCTGAAGAATCGCGAGAGCAGCGTGCGCCTGGCGCTGAACATCTCGGAGAATCGCAACACCGCCATCGCCCGGGCACTGTCCAGCTATCGCGGCTCGGGGGTGCATCACATCGCCTTCGCCTGCCAGGACATCTTCCAGGCGGTGGAACAGGCCAAGGCCGCCGGGGTACCCCTGCTGGAGATCCCGATGAACTACTACGACGACCTGGGCGCGCGCTTCGATTTCGACGACGACTTCCTCAGTCGGCTGGCCTACTACAACGTGCTCTACGACCGTGACGCCCAGGGTGGCGAGCTATTCCATGTCTACACCGAGTCCTTCGCCGACCGATTCTTCTTCGAAATCCTCCAGCGCAAGGATTACAGTGGCTACGGCGCGGCCAACAGCCCGGTCCGCCTGGCGGCCATGCTGCAGGCCCGCCAGGGCCGCCCGGCACCCCTGGAATTCTGAGCCAGGCGGGCACCTGCGGGTGCCCGCGCCTCTCCTCCGACAAGAGTCAGCCCGATGCAGGACACCCCGGCGCTCGCGCCTACGCTCCGTACCCCGCGCAAGAACAATCCCGAGAAGACCCGTCAGGCCATCCTCGCTGCCGCCGTGGCCGAGTTCGCCGACCTGGGGCTGAGCGGAGCGCGGGTGGATGCCATCGCCGAGCGCACCCATACCTCCAAGCGGATGATCTACTACTACTTCGGCAGCAAGGAGCAGCTCTACCTGACGGTGCTGGAAAAGCTCTACAGCGACGTGCGCGGCAACGAGGCCGAATTGCCACTGGACCGCCTGCCGCCGCTGGAGGCGATCCGCACCCTGGCGGAATTCCTCTTCGAGCACCACCGCAGCCACGACGACTTCATCCGCGTGGTGAGCATCGAGAACATCCACCGCGGTCGCCACCTGGCGCAGTCCGAGACCATCTCCAGCCTCAACTCCTCGGCGCTGGAGGCCCTGCGCCGCATCCTGGCGCGCGGCGAAGCCAGCGGCGAGATCCGCAGCGGGCTGGACGCGGTGGATGTGCACCTGCTGATGTGCTCGTTCTGCTTCTATCGTGTCTCCAACCGCCATACCTTCGGCCACATCCACGACATCGACATGGAAGAACCGGCCGTGCTGCGCCGGCACAAGACCATGATCGGCGATGCAATGGTGCGCTACCTGCAGCCGTAGGACATCCATGCGGCCCTCACCCAACCCTCTCCCGGAGGGAGAGGGAGCGTTTGACCGAAGCTTCTAGTCTCCAACATGGATTCGCAGGGTGGAAACCCCGTAGGTTGGGTTGAGACGGCTTCATCGTCGAAGCCCAACACTGCCGGCTACCTCGTATTGGGCTTCGCTGCGCTCAACCCAGCCTACGGAGCACGGAGTCCAATCGCCCCCTCTCCCTCCGGGAGAGGGCCGGGGTGAGGGCAAACCCAGGCACCCCAGCCAGAACCCTTAGAGCACCGGCATCCCGCCCGTCACCGGCAGCATGGCGCCGGAGATATAGCTCGCCTCGTCGGACGCCAGCAGCACATAGGCTGGCGCCAGTTCCACCGGCTGGCCGGGGCGACCCAGCGGCGTGCTGCTACCGAATTGCTCCGGCTCGTCCGGTTTCATGGTGCTGACGATCAACGGCGTCCATATCGGGCCAGGGGCCACGCTGTTGGCGCGGATACCTTTCTCTCCCAGCAGCTGCGCCAGACCCGCGGTGAAGTTGGCGATGGCGCCCTTGGTGGCCGAATAGGCCAGCAGGGTCGGCGGGGCGATGTCGGCGTTGATCGACGCGGTGTTGATGATGGAGCCGCCGCGTGGCATGTGCTTCAGGGCGGCCTGGGTGATGCGGAACATGGCATGGATGTTCACGTTGAAGGTATGCACCCATTCCTCGTCAGGGATCTCGTCGAGGCTGTCGCGCACCTGCTGGAAGGCGGCGTTGTTGACCAGCACGTCGATGCGGCCAAAGGCTTCGACGGTCTTCTGCACCACGTCCAGGCAGGTCTGGCGTTCGGCCAGATCGCCCGGCAGCAGCACGGCCTGGCGCCCGGCTTCGGTGACCAGGCGGGCAGTCTCCTGGGCATCCTCGTGCTCGTCCAGGTAGGCGATGGCGACATCGGCGCCCTCACGGGCGAAGGCGATGGCCACGGCGCGACCGATGCCGCTGTCGGCACCGGTGATCAGGGTCTTCTTGCCCGCCAGGCGACCCGAGCCGCGGTAGCTCGCGGCGCCGCTGTCGGGTTGCGGATCCATGCGTGCTTCGGAACCGGGAAAGGTCTGGGGTTGGGGTTTCAGCGGGGGTTTGGGATGGTCGCTCACGAGCGGGCTCCGGATACGGAAGAAAGAAGGGGCGACCCCGGCCTGTGCCGGGGCGTAGGGCTGGTCAGAGAATCGGCTTGCCGCCGGTGACGGCGATGCGCGCGCCCGAGGTGTAGCTGGATTCGTCCGAGGCCAGCATCACATAGACCGGCGCCAGTTCCACCGGCTGGCCGGGGCGGCCGAGCGGGGTGTTGCCGCCGAATTCCTTGACCTGCTCCGGCGGCATGGTGGCCGGGATCAGCGGAGTCCAGACAGGGCCGGGAGCCACGCTGTTGGCGCGGATGCCCTTCTCGCCGAGTAGCTGAGCCAGGCCGGCGGTGAAGTTGGCGATGGCGCCCTTGGTGGTGGCATAGGCCAGCAGTGTCGGCCGCGGCATGTCCGAATTCACCGAGGTGGTGTTGATGATGGAGCCACCCGGGCCCATGTGCTTTATCGCGGCCTGGGTGATGCGAAACATGGCGGTGATGTTCACATCGAAGGTGTAGACCCACTCGTCGTCGGGAATCTCTTCGAGGGTCTCGTGGGTCATCTGGAAGGCGGCGTTGTTGACCAGCACATCGAGACGGCCGAAGGCGGCCACGGTCTGGTCCACCACTGCCAGGCACTGCTCGCGCTTGGACAGGCAACCCGGCAGCAGCAGCGCCTCGCGGCCGGCTTCGCGCACCAGGCGGGCGGTGTCCTCGGCGTCTTCGTGCTCGTTCAGGTAACTGATGGCGACATCGGCGCCCTCACGGGCGAAGGCGATGGCCACGGCACGGCCAATACCGCTGTCGCCACCGGTGATCAGCGCCTTCTTGCCGGCCAGCCGGCCAGAACCCTTGTAGCTTTGCTCGCCGCAATCCGGTACCGGATTCATGCGCGATTGCAGGCCGGGAACGGCCTGCTGCTGTTCCGGCATCGGGGCTTTGGGGAAATCGGTCATGGAAGAATCCTCGTCGCGGTAACTTTTGCGGGCCTGTCAGTACCGACAGGCCACAAGCGGCGAGGGTTCGAGATCCGGGACGGGCGGTGTACCGGCGCTAGCGGGGTGCCGCTTCGGCCCAGCGCGGCGGCACCGTGGGTTGCCAGGCGGCGAGGGCGTCTAGCAGGGCCGTTGGTGAAGCTTCCACTTGCAGCATGGCGCGATGCGGCGCGGCGACGAAGCCCTGGGCGACCAGGTGATCGAGGAAGCCCTCCAGCTGGGCATAGAAGCCATCGACCTCCAGGAGGCCCATGGGTTTGGCGTGATAGCCGAGCTGACCCCAGGTCCAGACCTCGAAGAGCTCTTCCAGGGTGCCCAGGCCGCCGGGGAGGGCGATGAAGGCATCGGCCAGTTCCGCCATTCGCGCCTTGCGCGCATGCATGCCGTCGACCACTTCCAGGCGGGTGCAGCCGGTATGGCCCAGCTCGGCGGTCTTGAGACTCTGGGGAATGATGCCGATGACTTCGCCACCGGCAGCCAGGGCGGCATCGGCGACCACACCCATCAGGCCGACCTTGCCGCCCCCATAGACCAGGGTGAGGCCGCGCTCGGCGAGGGTGCGCCCGAGGTGCGCCGCGGCTTCGGCGAAGACAGGCGAGGCACCGGGCTTGGCGCCACAGAAGACACAGACGGTTTTCAGCGACATGGGGACTCCTAGGCAGGCAAAGCGCCTAGCCTAGCCGCCCGCTCCGCCGGAGCAAAGCACCCTCATCGCGCGAGGAAAGCGACCTCCGGCGCATTGCCGCTGGCGGCCTGGGCATAGTTGGCGAACAACTCGTGCAGCAGGGCGGTAAGGGTCATGGCGGGCGTCCTTGGCTGACGGATGATGGAGGGATAGTACCCAGAGCTGAGGCCCGGCGACCTGGCAAAGGTTTCGATGGAGGCGATAGAGCGAAGCCGTGCCCTTGCCATGGCCGCTGGAACCCGCCACCCTCGCATCGGTCTGACTGGCGACTTTCACGCATCCGGAGGGTTCATGAAATCCACGTTTTTTGCCGCCGCACTGTTCGCCCTGGGAAGTACCGGCGCCTGGGCCGCCGACAGCTGTACCACCCAGATCGAAGCCGGCGACCAGATGACCTACAGCCGCGCCTCGATTCAGGTCCCGGCCTCGTGCAAGACCTTTACCGTCGAGCTGATCCACAACGGCAGCCTGCCGAAGAACGTCATGGGCCATAACTGGGTGCTGACCCGCTCCACCGATGCCTCGGCCGTCGACGCCGCCGGCATGAACGCGGGTGAAGACAAGGGCTACCTGCCGGAGGGCGACGAACGCATCATCGCCCACACCCTCATGCTGGGCGGCGGCGAGAAGGACTCCGTGACCTTCGATACCGGGGCCCTGGAAGCGGGCAAGGAATACACCTTCTTCTGTTCCTTCCCGGGGCATTTCGGCTCCATGCGCGGGGTGTTGCAGCGGGGGTAAGGGGAAGGTTGGGTTGTGGCGGTCGACCGTCGCAATCCGACCTCTTGTGCAGAAGACGCCTGTAGGTTGGGTTGAGCGTTAGCGAAGCCCAACGGCTTCGAAGTTGTTTGCCCTAGCTGTTTACCGGCATTGCTGCTGCCCCTATTTCGCCTGGCCGGCGACTTACTTTTCTTTGCTTGTGCAAAGAAAAGTAAGCAAAAGAAAGCACACCCCACGTTTCGGCCCTTCGCTGCGCTCCGGGTCCCCTCGCTCCGGCGCCGCTCCAGGGGCACGGCACGAAGGGGCCTCCTGCCCCTCGTGCCTTGCTCGGCGTCCTGCCTCGCATCCCCCTGCGCGACACCTGCACTCGGCCTCACTGACGGGGACGGGGCGCCAGCCTGAGGTTGCGGTGTTTACAGGAGGAACCAGAGTGATTAGTTGCGTGGAAAACCGCGCAGCGTTTTCCGCTGGTGCGTAACGCGATCCCTGTGGATAAGGCTGCGCCGTTATCCACGCTACGGGGTACGAGCGGTTCATTGCTCTTCAACCAACACTTCCAGGCTGGCGAATCGCCCTGTTCAGAAGGGCGAACGCCAGTGTCGTGGAGTGGGTCGAGCCGCATGGCTGCGGCGAGAGGCCTACACGGGCCATGGACGGCCCGTGTAGGCCGACCCCGGAACGGCGCTGGCGTGAGCGGACCCGGAGCGAAGCGTAGGGCCGGATGATCAGGGCAAGCGATTTTGCTTACTTTTGCCGCGACTGGCAAAAGTGAGTCGCTCGGGAGAGCGAAACAAGAGGTGCCAGCAAAACTCGATAATCAGCTAGGGCACCAATATTGAAGGTTGGCCCTGGCAGTGTTGGGCTTCGCTGGCGCTCAACCCAACCTACGAATCAGGTCACGCCTCGCCATTTACCGGCAGGGCAGCTTCAGCCCTTCGCCAATTCCTTCTCGATGGCCGCCACCAGCCGCGGATCATCCGCGGTCACATCCGGTGCGAAGCGCCCCACCACCTCCCCATCCCGCCCGATCAGGAATTTCTCGAAATTCCACAGCACCTCGGGCTTGGGGTTGGGCGTGCCTCCACGGCTCAGCATGCGCTCGCGGAAGGGGCCGTCGCCGGTCGTCTCGGGTTGCGCCTGGGTCAGTTCGGCATAGAGCGGATGCTTGTCTTCACCCACCACGCTGAGCTTGGCGAACATGGGGAATTGCACGCCATAGGTGAGGGTGCAGAATTCCTTGATCTCGGCGTCGCTGCCCGGCTCCTGCTGCTTGAAGTCGTTGGCGGGAAAGCCGAGCACTTCCAGGCCGCGCTCGCGCTGGGCCTCATAGAGGCGTTCCAGGCCTTCGTACTGGCTGGTCAGGCCGCACTTGGAGGCAACGTTCACCACCAGCAGCACCTTGCCCAGGTAGCGCTCCAGGGTCAGGGTTTCGCCGTCGATGGATTGCAGCGGGAGTTTCATCAGGGTCGCGGTCATGGTCGGCTTCCTCGGAAAGAAGCGATCAGCCTAGCGCAAAAACGCCGCCTCGATGGGCGGCGTCGATCGGACGGATGGGGCTCAGCGCTTGAGCTTGACCACGTCGCCGGAAACGGTGGTGGTGAAACCACTCAGGACGTAGGCCCAGAACCAGTTTTCCTGCACCTGGGCATTGATCAGCGCATCGCCACCGCGGGACTTGATGGCGGCCTGCTGAGCGCGCACGAAGCGGTCGTTCTGCTGGACCGGAATGAAGCCCAGGATCATGAGACCGGTAGCCTTGCCCTCGCCATGACCGACGACGGTGTACTGCGACGGATCCAGGTTCTGCGTCTTCATCGCGGTGCCGGTGCAGCCAGCGACGGCGGCGGCGAGGGCGAAGGAAGCGGCGAACTTGGCGAAACGTTGCATGGAGTATTCCTTTTCTGATGTGGCAGGGCCGGGCGTCATTTCCCGGTTGGCTGAACTCTAGCAGCGCACCGCCCTGGACGAGCGCCGTTCACCCCGGCGATAGGACCGCTCCTCCCGTTATCAGGTGATAGCACCTCGATCTAAGCCGAAGCGGCCCGAGCTGCTACCATCGCCGCCTTTTCGTCCGGCGGTCGTGTCGGGCGCCGTTCTGGAGACCTCGTGTGAATCTGCCTCTCGTTCTCAACCTCGTCGCCTTCGCCGTGCTGCTCGGCCTGCTGGCGCGTACCCGCAACACCGGCTGGAGCCTGGCCGTGCGCGTCTTCATCGGCCTCGCCCTGGGCGTGGGCTTTGGCCTGGTGCTGCAATTCGTCTACGGGCATGACGCCCCGGTGCTCAAGACCTCCATCGGCTGGTTCAACCTGGTCGGCAACGGCTATGTGCAGCTGCTGCAGATGAGCATCATGCCGCTGGTGTTTGCCTCCATCCTGGCGGCCGTGGCGCGGCTGCGCGAAGCGTCTTCCATGGGGCGCATCAGCCTGCTGACCCTGGGTACGCTGCTGTTCACCACCGCCATCGCCGCCCTGGTCGGGGTGCTGGTCACCTGGCTGTTCGGCCTGAGCGCCGAGGGCCTGGTGCAAGGCGCCCAGGAGACCGCGCGCCTGACCGCCCTGCAGAACAGCTATGTCGGCAAGGTGGCGGATCTGTCGGTGCCGCAGCTGCTGCTGTCCTTCATTCCGAAGAATCCCTTCGCCGATCTCACGGGTGCCAAT
Organism: Pseudomonas flavocrustae; assembly: GCF_029872515.1. Classification (NCBI taxonomy): domain Bacteria; kingdom Pseudomonadati; phylum Pseudomonadota; class Gammaproteobacteria; order Pseudomonadales; family Pseudomonadaceae; genus Pseudomonas; species Pseudomonas flavocrustae. The sequence continues at coordinate 101,979 of NZ_JAPDIQ010000010.1, forward strand.
CCCACCTCCATCATCAGCGTGGTCATCTTCGCCGCCTTCCTCGGAGTCGCCGCCCTGCGCCTGCAGCGCGACGATCCGGTGCGTGGCGAGAAGGTGCTGGCCGGCATCGACGTGCTCCAGGCCTGGGTGATGAAGCTGGTGCGCCTGCTGCTGCAACTCACCCCCTACGGCGTGCTGGCGCTGATGACCAAGATGGTCGCCACCGCCAGTCCCCAGGACGTGCTCAAGCTGGGCACCTTCCTGATCGCCTCCTACCTGGGCCTGGGCATCCTCTTTGGCGTGCATGCGCTGCTGCTGACCCTGAGCGGCCTGTCGCCCGCGCGCTTCTTTCCCAAGGTCTGGCCGGTGCTGAGCTTCGCCTTCACCAGCCGTTCCAGCGCGGCGACCATCCCGCTGAGTATCGAGGCCCAGACCGAGCGTCTCGGCGTACCGCCGGCCATCGCCAGCTTCGCCGCCTCCTTTGGTGCCACCATCGGCCAGAACGGCTGCGCCGGTCTCTATCCGGCCATGCTGGCGGTGATGGTCGCCCCGACCCTGGGCATCAATCCGTTCGATCCGCTGTGGATCGCCACCCTGGTGGGTATCGTCACCCTGAGTTCGGCGGGTGTGGCGGGCGTAGGTGGTGGTGCTACCTTCGCCGCCCTGATCGTGTTGCCGGCCCTCGGCCTGCCGGTCACCCTGGTAGCGCTGCTGGTGTCCATCGAGCCGCTGATCGACATGGGCCGTACCGCCCTCAACGTCAACGGCTCCATGACCGCCGGCACCCTGACCGCACGCTGGATGGGCCAGCTGGACAAGGCCACCTACGACCGCAACGACCGCGCCGAAGCCCCGGCGGCGCCGATCAGTCGCGGCTGAGTCCGTAGGTTGGGTTGAGCGCAGCGAAGCCCAGCGGCGCCCGAAGCCTGCTGCGGTCTGTTGGGCTTCGGCGATGGAGCCGCCTCAGCCCAACCTGCGGGTGCCTAATGTTGACTGGGTATAACGTGGATGGTTGAACCGCGCAGGTTGGCGCTGAGCGCAGCGAAGCCCAACAGGCACGATCTATCCAAAAGCACTGGAAAAGGCTCTAGACTGCGACTTTCCATTCACCAGGGACGGTGATCTTGGACTATCGACGCAGCCGTGCCGCGGGCGGCATCTTCTTTTTCACGCTCAATCTCAACGACCGCTCGGCCACTCTGCTCGTCGACCATATCGGATCGCTCAAGCAGGCCGTGCGCGAGGTGAAGGTCCGGCATCCCTTCGATATCCTCGCCATGGTGGTCCTCCCCGATCACCTGCACGCGCTCTGGCGCCTGCCAGATGACGATGGTGACTATCCGCTGCGTTGGAGCCTGATCAAGGCAGGCTTCTCGCGTCAGTTACCGCCGTTGGAGACGGTGAATCTCTCGCGCCGGCTGAAACGCGAACGCGGCGTCTGGCAAAGACGCTATTGGGAGCACCGGATTCGGGACGAGCAGGATCTGCAGCGACATTTCGACTACATCCATTTCAACCCGGTGAAGCACGGCCATGCGCCTAGGGCGGTGGAGTGGCCCCATTCGTCCATTCATCGCTATGTGCGAGCGGGCGTCCTGCCGGTGGATTGGGCAGGACAGCGCGATGATGACTGGGCGGTGGGCGAGCGGTGAGAGTTGATCGTGTTGGGCTTCGCTACACTCAGCGCCAACCTACGCGGTTCAACTCTCCACGTCGTGCCAAAGCGACGTTGGAGACCCGTAGGTTGGGTTGAGCGCAGCGAAGCCCAACAGGCTGTGCCTTTGGAACAGGCCTCGTTAGAACAGGAAATACCGCTGCGCCATCGGCAGCACCTCGGCCGGTTCGCACCAGAGCAGCTGGCCATCGGCCTTGACCTGGTAGTTCTGCGGATCGACCTCGATGGTCGGCAGGTAGCCGTTGTGGATGAGGTCGCTCTTCTGCGCGGTGCGGCAACCCTTGACCACCCCGATGCGCTTCTTCAGCCCCAGTTGCTCGGGTACCCCGGCGTCGAAGGCGGCCTGGCTGATGAAGGTCAGGCTGGTGTCGTGGAGCATGCCGGCGTAGCTGCCGAACATCGGGCGGTAGTGCACCGGTTGCGGGGTGGGGATGGAGGCGTTGGCGTCGCCCATCAGACTGGCTGCGATGGCGCCGCCCTTGAGGATCAGCGTCGGCTTGACGCCGAAGAAGGCTGGGCGCCAGAGCACCAGGTCGGCGAACTTGCCCACCTCGATGGAGCCCACCTCGTGGCTGATGCCATGGGTGATCGCCGGGTTGATGGTGTACTTGGCGATGTAGCGCTTGACCCGGAAATTGTCGTTGCCAGCAGTGTCCTCGGGCAGTGGGCCGCGCTGCTTCTTCATCTTGTCGGCGGTCTGCCAGGTGCGGGTGATGACCTCGCCGACGCGGCCCATGGCCTGGCTGTCGGAACTGATCATGGCGAAGGCGCCGAGGTCGTGGAGGATGTCCTCGGCGGCGATGGTCTCGCGGCGGATGCGACTCTCGGCGAAGGCCACGTCCTCGGCGATGCTCGGGTCCAGGTGGTGGCAGACCATGAGCATGTCCAGGTGCTCGTCGATGGTGTTCTTGGTGAAGGGCCGCGTCGGGTTGGTGGAGCTGGGCAGCACATTGGGGAAGCCGCAGGCCTTGATGATGTCCGGCGCGTGGCCGCCCCCGGCGCCCTCGGTGTGGTAGGTGTGGATGGTGCGACCCTTGAAGGCGCCCAGGGTGGTCTCGACGAAACCGGATTCGTTGAGGGTGTCGGTGTGGATGGCCACCTGGATGTCGAAGCGATCGGCCACCGCCAGGCAGTTGTCGATGGCGGCCGGGGTGGTGCCCCAGTCCTCGTGCAGTTTCAAGCCGATGGCGCCGGCGCGGACCTGCTCTTCCAGCGGCCCGGGCAGGCTGGCGTTGCCCTTGCCGGTGAAGCCGATGTTCATCGGGAAGGCGTCGGCGGCCTTGAGCATCTGCGCCATGTGCCAGGGACCGGGGGTCACGGTGGTGGCATAGGTGCCGGTGGCCGGGCCGGTGCCGCCACCGATCATGGTGGTGGTGCCGCTCATGAGCGCCTCTTCGATCTGCTGCGGGCAGATGAAGTGGATGTGGGAGTCGATGCCACCGGCGGTGAGGATCATGCCCTCGCCGGCGATGACCTCGGTGGCGGCGCCGATGGGCACGCTGACGCCGGGTTGGATATCCGGGTTGCCGGCCTTGCCTATGGCGTGGATGCGGCCCTGCTTGAGGCCGACATCGGCCTTGACGATGCCCCAGTGGTCGACGATCAGCGCATTGGTGATGACGGTATCCACCACCTCGGCCGCCAGCAGCTGGCTCTGGCCCATACCGTCGCGGATGACCTTGCCGCCGCCGAATTTCACTTCTTCGCCGTAGACGGTGTGGTCTTCTTCGACCTCGATCCAGAGCTCGGTATCGGCCAGGCGCACCCGGTCGCCGGTGGTGGGGCCGAACATGTCGGCATAGGCTTGGCGGGAGATTTTCATAGGTGTGAATCCCGAATAAAGGTGGTCCGGTTTGCCCTCACCCCGACCCTCTCCCGGAGGGAGAGGGGGAAGAGCGGGTGGCATCCTGTTGCCGCGAGCAGGGAGTTATTCCTGGACGGCAGGGTGTTCTGGTTTGTCCTCATCCCGACCCTCTCCCAGGGGGAGAGGAGGGAAGAGCGGGTGGCATCCTGTTGCCTCGTGCAGGGAGTATTCCTGCACCGCAGGGTGTTCTGTTTTGCTCTCACCCCGACCCTCTCCCAGGGGGAGAGGGGGAAGGGCGGGTGTTCCGGTTTGGCCTCTCGCTCCGCTCCAGTCTCGCGGAGCAGGAGGAAAGCGCAAAAGGCACGGTGTCTGCTTTTAGCCCCCTCTCCCTGAGGGAGAGGGTTGGGGTGAGGGGGCTTGTCCCTACAACTTCCCCATCACCCGCCCGGCGAAGCCGTAGACGGTGCGCAGGCCGGTCAGCTCGACCAGTTCCACCTCGCGACTCTGGCCTGGTTCGAAGCGCACGGCGGTGCCGGCGGCGATGTTCAGGCGCATGCCGCGGGCCAGGGCGCGATCGAACAGCAGGGCGTCGTTGGTCTCGTGGAAGTGGTAGTGGGAGCCCACCTGGATCGGCCGGTCGCCGCTGTTGGCGACGGTCAGGCTCAGGGTGCGGCGGCCGGCGTTGAGTTCGATATCGCCGTCCTGGATCTGGTATTCGCCGGGGATCATGGGCGCTGCTCCAGCATCAGTTGCATGAAGGTGAGGTCCAGCCAGCGACCGAACTTGGTGCCGACCTGGGGCATCTGCCCGGTGGTGATGAAGCCCAGGCGCTCGTGCAGGCGGATGGAGGCCTGGTTGCCGCTCTCGATGGCGGCCACCATCACGTGTTTGTCGCAGGCGCGGGCGCGTTCGATGAGCACCGTCATCAGGCGCGGGCCGATGCCCTGGCCGCGCTGGTCGGGATGGATGTAGACCGAGTGCTCGACGGTGTGGCGAAAGCCCTCGAAGGGCCGCCAGTCGCCAAAGGAGGCATAGCCCACCACCACGCCGTCGGCATTCTCGGCGACCAGGATGGGATAGCCCTGGGTGGCGCGCAGGTCGAACCAGGCCTGGCGATTGGCCAGGTCCACCGGGGTCTCGTTCCAGATCGCCGTGGTGTTGCTGACGGCGTCGTTGTAGATGTGCAGCACGGCCGGCAAGTCGGCAGGGATGGCGTCGCGGACGATCAGACTCATGGCGGTCTCCCTAGGCGATCGGCTGGTGGACGGTGACCAGCTTGGTCCCGTCGGGGAAGGTGGCTTCGACCTGGATCTCCGGGATCATCTCCGGAACGCCTTCCATCACCTGGTCGCGGGTCAGCAGGGTGGTGCCGTAGTGCATCAGCTCGGCGACGGTGCGACCGTCACGGGCGCCTTCGAGCAGGGCGGCGGAGATCAGCGCCATGGCTTCCGGGTAGTTGAGCTTCACCCCACGCGCCAGGCGGCGTTCGGCCACCAGGCCGGCGGTGAAGATGAGCAGCTTGTCTTTTTCGCGGGGCGTCAGGTCCATGGGTGTTCCGGTTGGCAGGTTCGGTCAAGGAAGGTCGATCATCGCGGCCGTGGGCCGCGCCTACAAGAGTGACGTGGCCTCAGGTGCTCCAGATCCGCGGTGGCACGGCGGCGCGGCCGAGCAGGGCCGGGCGCAGCAGGCGCCAGACCTCGATCAGCCAGGCGCGCGCCTGCAGCGATTCGGCGGCCAGGCAGCGGGCGACCACCAGACCGGGCAACTGGGTCAGGTCGCCGCGGACCGGCAGGCCGAGTTCGCGGCAACGCGCCAGGGTATCCGCGTCCAGGGTGCCGGTGATCAGCAGGGTGGCGAACACCGGGCGACCGGCGAGGCCGATGGGCGAGTCCAGCAACCGATCCGCCCCGACCAGGCGCTGGCGCTCGTGCCATAGCGGAGTGCCATCGCGACGGATGTCCAGGTGCGCCTGGAACAGCCCCTCGGCGAAGCGCTCGGCACTGGCTGGGCGGCCCAGGGCGACGATGTCCCAGTAGCAGAGGCGAGCGTCGCCCTCCAGCTCGATGCGGGTGGCGAGACGGGCCTGGGCGCCGGAGAAGACGATGGTCTCCTGGGGCAGCCATTCCAGGGTGGCGCCGGCAGCGACGCGCAGGTCGATCTGCTGGTGGGCGGCGCTAGCGGCGCGATACCACTTGGCGGCGCCAGGGCTGGTGAGCTGGGCCCAGGCGGTTGCGCCGACGCTGACGTCGATGTCCAGCCGATCGCCCCCGGCGATGCCTCCCGGGGGATGCACGATGATGTGCTGGCAGACCTCGGGGCCTTCGGCGTGCAGGTGTTTCTGCACCCGCAAGGGGCCGAGGTGGCGGCGGGTGGTCGGCCGGGTCCAGTCGCCCTGGCGGGCATAGGCCAACTCCAGGCGCGCCAGCCAGGCGGGGGTGAAGAGGGCAGGGGGCAGGGCAGAGGTCATCGGGTTGGTCGTTGTTCTGGTTGGGCTATTTGGGGAGGGCCTTGCAAGAATCTGACCGGGTGGACATAGGTTGCCTTTCGGCTAGGTATGGTGGAGGTGTTTGGCTGATTCTCGCGTTTTGATGATGCTTATATTTCGCTCACCCAAGCGCACCACCTTCACTGCTTCGGTAGGTTGGCGCTGAGCGGAGCGAAGCCCAACGTTGCGATGGTGCAAAATTTATTGGTTCCTCAGCTGCTTACCGAGCTTTGCTGATCCCTCTTGTTTCGCCCACCCGGGCGAGTCACTTTTGCCAGTCGCGGCAAAAGTAACCAAAAACGCTTGCCCCACCATCCGGCCCTCCGCTGCGCTGCGGGTCCGCTCACGCCAGCGCCGTTCCGGGGTCGGTCCAGATGGGCCGTCCCTGGCCGACTGGACCTCTCGCCGCATCCCTGCGGCTCGACCCACTCCACGACACTGGCGTTCGCCCTCCTGAACTGGGCGATTCGCCAGCCTGAAAGTGTTAGTTGAAGAGCCATAACCGTCCGTAGCGTGGACAACGGCGAAGCCTTGTCCACTGTCCAAGGCCAGACTCACCCGTGGAAATCATTACTGGGGTTTGAGCCTGTTGAAATCGCGCCCATGCCGGTGCGCCGTAGCGACCACTCCTACAAGCTGAGTCCAACCCTGTAGGAGCGGCCCATGGCCGCGATAACACAGTTGCACCTATGGGCGCTGGGCTTCGGCGGTTGATAGCTGTCACAGCCTCAGGCTGGAGTCCCGTCCCCGTCGGTGAGGCCGAAACGTGGGGACAGCGTTTTTGGTTACTTTTGTTCGGGACGCGTAGTCCGGGGCGCGCAGCCGCGATTGGCAAAAGTGACTCGCCCGGGTGGGCGAAACAGAATCTTCCCCCAAATTCGATAAGCAGCCAGAACACCGATAAGCCAGACCTGACGCACCGCTCTGTTGGGCTTCGCTCCGCTCAGCACCAGCCTACGTCAGCCGGTCTTCGGCGCGCCGACCCTTCCCTACGAAATCCCCCGCCACTGCCGCGGACTCACCTGAAACCACCGCCGGAACGCTCGCGAAAAGGCGCTGGTCTCCGAATAGCCCAGCAGCGGCGCCAGGTCGCTGACCGGCAGCCGCTGCCGCAGGTAGTGCTGAGCCAGGTCGCGGCGAACGCCCTCGACCAGCGCCGAGAAGCTCGCGCCCTGGTCGCGCAGGCGCCGTTGCAGCTGGCTGGTGGAAAGGTCCAGGCGCTGGGCGATGGACTCCAGGCTGGGCTCGCCCAGGGGCAGCGCCAGGCGCACCGAGGCACGGACCTCTTCGAGCAGTTCCATCTGCGGCAGGCGCTGGCCGAGTTGGCGGATGGCGTCCTGTACCACCAGCAGGAGCAGCGGATCATGGTCGGGCATGGCGCGGTCGCGCAGGTCGGCCTTGGGCACCAGCATGGCGTTGCAGGGCTGGCCGAAGCTGACCGGGGCGTCGAACAGCCGGCGGTGCTCGTGCCAGCCCTCGGGACGCGGGTGTTCGAACTGCACCGCGCGCGGCGCCCAGGTAGCGCCGAGCACATGGCGCAGCAGGTTGAGCAGCATGCCCAGGGTCAGCTCGGCGTCCTGGCGGCGGGCGACGATGGCGCCGTGGCGTACCTGGTAGTCGAAGCGCCAGCACTCACCGGCGTCCACCAGCTGGATCAGGGTGCTGTGCTGGTGGAAAGGAAAGGCGCCGGCGAAGTTCTGCAGCGCCGCCTCGGCAGTGGGCGAACAGAGCCCCACGTAGCCCAGCAGGCCGAGCATCTGCGGCTTGAACTGCCCGCCGTAGTGCAGGCCGAAATTGTCGCAGCCGGACTGGGCGGCAGCCTCTTCCAGGACCCGGCAGTAGTTGCCCAAGCCGAGGCTCAGCGTCGGGTGCTGCAGCTGTTCGGGATCGATGCCGGCGGTGCCGAAGATGCGGTCGACGTCACCGCCGTGGCTGGTGATGACGGCGTCCAGGCCGCTGGCGGCGGCGGAGAGCACGCCAAGGTTGCGCGACGGTGCGGTCAGGGCGGCAAAGCCGGAGGCGGCCAGGGGCATGGTGCGGGTCCAGGGAGGAGATCGGCATGAATGAAGCAAAGGCTGTGCCCCGGGGTGGAAAGCGGTCCTCCAGTGCGGCTGGAACGCCGAGGCCTTCACGTTATCGAGCGCCTTGGCGTGCTTCATCGCGGGGCGAGTGGTCGGGCATCGCACCAGCGTGGTGCGGTCTCGGGTAGCACCCTGGGAAGAGGGGTAACGCCGACTTGACCCGAGGTCACGGCGACCGTGCCAAGCGGTCAAGTCGGCACGGCCCCGAGCTGTTTAAGCTCGAAAAAGCCGGGCGTCGCGGGATCGCGGTGACCCATTCGGATCACGTCGCTACACGGGGAGTGGCCTGTCATGACCAACGAGAAACTCAAGCCGACCCTCGGCACCCTGCACCTCTGGGGCATCGCCGTGGGGCTGGTGATCTCCGGGGAATACTTCGGCTGGAGCTACGGCTGGGGCGTCGCCGGGACCCTGGGCTTTCTGATCACCGCGCTGGTGGTGGCGGTGATGTACACCTGCTTCATCTTCAGCTTCACCGAACTGACCACCGCCATTCCCCATGCCGGCGGGCCCTTCGCCTACAGCCGGCGCGCCTTCGGTCCTACGGGGGGTACCATCGCCGGCATCGCCACCCTGATCGAATTCGTCTTCGCGCCGCCGGCCATCGCCATGGCCATCGGCGCCTACCTCAACGTGCAGTTTCCCACCCTCGATCCCAAGCTTTGCGCGGTGGCGGCCTATTTCATCTTCATGACGCTGAACATCCTCGGGGTGAGCATCGCCGCCACCTTCGAGCTGGTGGTCACGGTGCTGGCGGTGATCGAGCTCTTGATCTTCATGGGGGTAGTGGCGCCGGGCTTCAGCCTGACCAACTTCACCAGCGGTGGCTGGGCTGGCCAGGATCAGTTCTCCCTGGCCGCGGTGGGTGGCATGTTCGCCGCCATTCCCTTCGCCATCTGGTTCTTTCTCGCCATCGAGGGCGCGGCCATGGCCGCCGAGGAAGCCAAGGACCCCAAGCGGACCATTCCCAAGGCTTACATCGCCGGCATCCTCACCCTGGTGACCCTGGCCATCGGCGTGATGATCTTTGCCGGCGGGGTGGGCGACTGGCGCGCCCTGTCCAACATCAACGACCCGCTGCCGCAGGCCATGAAGGGCGTGGTGGGCGAGGGTTCGGTGTGGCTGCACCTGCTGGTGGGCATCGGCCTGTTCGGCCTGGTGGCCAGCTTCCACGGCATCATCCTCGGCTATTCCCGGCAATTCTTCGCCCTGGCTCGTGCCGGCTTCCTGCCCCGCGGCCTGGCCAAGCTGTCGCGCTTCCAGACCCCGCACCGGGCGGTGCTCGCGGGTGGCGTGGTGGGCATCGCCGCCATCTTCAGCGACGGCGTGATCAGCCTGCAGGGCCTGACCCTGACCGCCGCCATGATCACCATGAGCGTGTTCGGCGCCATCGTCATGTACATCATGAGCATGCTCAGTCTGTTCAAGCTGCGCCGTAGCGAGCCGAACCTGGAGCGTACCTTCCGCGCCCCGGGCTATCCAGTGGTGCCGGCCATCGCCCTGGTGCTGGCGGTGGTCTGCCTGGTCGCCATGGTCTGGTACAACCCGGTGATCGCCAGCGTCTTCGTGGTGCTGATGGTGATAGGCGCGCTGGTCTGCGGTCTCAGCCGTAGACAGGGCGACATTGCACCCGACGCTGCCTTCGGCGAGGCCTGAGAGCCTGTTCAAAGTCTGCTGCGCGTCGGCCAAGCGGCGTTGAAAATGGTTTCGGAATGCTCATTTACCACTCGTAAACTCGAGCGCGAGTCCGATCCGCTTCCTCAGCCATTTTCGCCTTGTTTGTCTCTAGCTTGCGAGCCTTTGAACAGGGTCTGCGCAGCGCAACCCGAGGAGGTAGCATGAGCGGTTTCCAGCACAGCGTGGGCGGCCAGACCTGGCGTTTCGCCGATCTCAAGGAGCTGCTGGCCAAGGCCACCCCGGCGCGTTCCGGGGACGTCCTGGCCGGGGTCGCCGCCGGCAGCGACGTGGAGCGGGTGGCGGCGCAGATGGCGCTGGCCGAAGTGCCGCTCAAGCACTTTCTCAGCGAGGCGGTGATCCCTTACGAGGCCGACGAGGTCACCCGGCTGATCCTGGATACGCACGATGCCCAGGCCTTCGCCCCGGTCGCCCACCTCACCGTGGGCGGCTTCCGCGACTGGCTGCTGGGTGCGGCGGCCGACGAGACCAGTCTCGCCGCCCTGGCCCCAGGGCTGACCCCGGAAATGGTCGCCGCGGTGTCCAAGATCATGCGCATCCAGGACCTGATCCTGGTGGCGCAGAAGGTCCGGGTGGTGACCCGCTTTCGCAATACCATCGGCCTGCGTGGACGACTGTCGACCCGGCTGCAGCCCAATCATCCCACCGACGATCCGGCCGGCATCGCCGCCAGCGTTCTCGACGGCCTGCTCTATGGCAACGGCGATGCGGTGATCGGCATCAACCCGGCCACCGACAGCACCAGCGGCATCTGCGAACTGCTGAAGATGCTCGACGCCGTGATCCAGCGCTACGAGATTCCCACGCAGGCCTGCGTGCTGACCCACGTCACCACCAGCATCGCCGCCATTGAGCGCGGCGCACCGGTGGACCTGGTGTTCCAGTCCATCGCCGGGACCCAGGGCGCCAACGAGAGCTTCGGCATCAGCCTGGCGCTGTTGCAGGAAGGCTATGAGGCCGGGCTGTCGCAACGCCGTGGCAGCCTGGGCGACAACCTCATGTATTTCGAGACCGGGCAGGGCAGCGCCCTCTCGGCGGGGGCCCACCACGGGGTCGACCAGCAGACCTGCGAGGTGCGCGCCTACGCCGTGGCGCGCAAATTCAAGCCGCTGCTGGTGAACACCGTGGTCGGCTTCATCGGCCCCGAGTACCTCTATAACGGCAAGCAGATTATCCGCGCCGGGCTGGAGGATCACTTCTGCGGCAAGCTGCTCGGCGTGCCCATGGGTTGCGACATCTGCTACACCAACCATGCCGAGGCCGACCAGGACGACATGGACATGCTGCTGACCCTGCTGGGTGCGGCGGGCATCAACTTCATCATGGGTATCCCGGGCTCGGACGACGTGATGCTCAACTACCAGACCACCTCCTTCCACGATGCCCTCTATGCCCGCCAGGTGCTGGGCCTGCAACCGGCACCGGAATTCGCCGCCTGGCTCGACCGCCTGGGCATCCTGCGCCTGGAGGACGGCCGCTTCCGCCTCGGCGAGGGCTTGCCGGCACCATTCCAGCGGGTATTGGCGCAGATTTGAATGGTTTTTCGTAGGTTGGGCTGAGCGTTAGCGAAGCCCAACGTTGCCAGGCTCGACTCGTGCCTGTTGGGCTTCGACGGTGGGGCTGTCTCAACCCAACCTACGAAAGGCCGAGTGCCCTGTCCATCCCGTACCTGTTGGGCTTCGACGATGGAGCTGTCTCAACCCAACCTACCAAGGAGGTTGCCATGAAGGACTCCGACACCGCCCGTCCCGATCCCTGGGCCGAATTGCGTCGCCTGACCCCGGCGCGCATCGCCCTGGGCCGGGCCGGCACCAGTCTGCCGACGTCGGCCCAGCTGGACTTCCAGGCCGCCCATGCCCAGGCGCGCGATGCCGTGCACCTGGCCTTCGATCACCAGGCGCTGCGCGAAGGCCTGACTGCCCAAGGCCGCGAGACCCTGGTACTGAAGAGCGCCGCGCCGGATCGCCACACCTATCTGCAACGGCCGGATCTGGGGCGCAAGCTGTCCGCGGAGTCCGCTCGCGAACTCGGCGCCTATGCCGCCGAGCATCCCGAGGGCTTCGACGTCGCCGTAGTCATCGCCGACGGCCTCTCGGCCCTGGCGGTGCATCGCCATGCGCTGCCGTTCCTGGAGCGCCTGGTCGACCAGGCCGGGGCCGAGGACTGGCGCTGGGCACCGGTGACCCTGGTGGAGCAGGGCCGGGTAGCCGTGGGTGATGAAATCGGCGGGCTGCTCAAGGCGCGCCTGCTGGTGATGCTGATCGGCGAGCGCCCTGGTCTGAGTTCGCCCGACAGCCTCGGCCTCTACTTCACCTACGGCCCGCGCCCGGGCCTCAACGACGCCTATCGCAACTGCATCTCCAATGTGCGGCTGGAAGGCCTCGCCTATGGCCTGGCGGCGCACAAGCTGCTCTACCTGATGCGCGAAGCGGATCGCCGCAAGCTCTCCGGCGTGCAACTCAAGGACGAAGCCGAGGTGCCGCTGCTGGAGGGTGACGAGGAGAACGCCCGGATCGGCAACTTCCTTACCGCTCAATGAGCGGGACTGGCCGTCATCCTGCCTTGAGCGTCTTGCGCAGGAAGTACCGCGCAAAGCCCGGCGGATAGTCCGCCAGTTCGCCGAACACCTCGTAGCCCAGCCGCTCGTAGAAGCCGCGGGCCTGGAATTCGTGGGTGTCGAGCCAGGCGCCGTGGCAGCCGCGGGCCAGGGCTTCGGCCTCGGCGCGCCGCAGCAACTCGCGGCCGGCGCCCTGGCCGCGAGCGGCTTCCTCCACCGCCAGCAACTGCACATAGAGCCAGCCATAGCTGGTGTAGCCCCAGAGTCCGCCGAGGGATTCGCCGCCACGGGTCAGGCTGATGACCAGGGCCCGGTAGCCGCTCGGGCCAGCCTGGCTGTCGTTGTAGCGTCTCAGCGGCGCGGCGATGGCCTGGCGCAGGTCTTCGCGCGCTTCGTCGGTCAGGTGGTAGTCCAGTAGCGCTGCGGGCATGGCGATGGTCTCTGGAAGGGTCTGCCCGAGCATAGCGCAGCACCGCTGCGTGACCGCCGGGTTCTGCCGCTTTCGCCGCGCCGGCCTTGGGGTAGCATGACCCTTTGCCCATTTCGCGGGGGAGCCATGGACATACGTGAAGGTCGCGCCCGGGTCGGTGCTCTCGAACTGGCCTATGAGGACTGGGGCGATCCCGCCGATCCGCCGCTGCTGCTGATCATGGGCTTTGGCGCCCAGCTGCTGCTCTGGCCGGAAGGCTTCTGCGAGGCCTTGGTACGCCGGGGCCTGCGGGTGATCCGTTTCGACAATCGCGACGTCGGCCAGTCCTCGCGGCTGAGCTGGCCGGGTGGACGGCCGCCTTCGCTGTGGCCGGTGCTGGGGCGGGCGCAACTGGGCAAGCCCAGTGCGGTGCCCTATCGCCTGGAAGCCATGGCCGCCGATGCGGTCGGGCTGCTCGATCACCTGGGGCTGGAGCGCGCCTTCGTGCTGGGCGGCTCCATGGGCGGCATGATCGCGCAGATCCTCGCCGCCGACTGGCCGCAGCGGGTCGCGCGGCTCGGCATCCTGTTCTCGTCGACCAATCAGCCGCTGTTGCCGCCGCCCTCGTTCAGGCTGCTTGGCAGCCTGCTGCTGCGGCCGCCGACCGATCTGCCGGCGGAAGCGGCGCTCGCCCGGCAGAAGGCCCTGCTGCGCGGTATCGAGAGCCCGCGCTATCGGCAGCGCGAGGTGGATCTCGAACGACTGGTGCAACGGATCCTGGCGCGCGGGGTGGATGTGGACGGGGTGCAGCGGCAGCTGTTCGCCCTGCTCGGCAGCGGCGATCTGCGGCCCTTTGCCCGGCGCATCCAGGCGCCGACCCTGGTGGTCCATGGGGCGCGGGATCCGCTGTTGCGTCCGGCCTGTGGCCGCGCCGTGGCCCGGACCATTCCCGGTGCCCGCTTCGAGTTGATACCCGACATGGCCCACGACCTGCCGGCACCGCTCTGGCCGAGACTGAGCGAGCTGTTCGCCGACTTCTTCCTGGCGCCCTGAGCCGGGCTTCAGCCTCTGAGGCGCGGGCGCAGCCCGTCGATGAGCAGGGTTTCCAGGCCGCGCAGAACCTCGTCGAAGAAGGCTGGATCCTGCAGGGTACGGCCACAGAGTGCCTGCACCTGGACCCTGAAGTCCGCATAGTGTTGGGTGGTGGCCCAGAGGCTGAACATCAGCTGGTACGGGTCCACCGGTGCCAGCCGGCCGGCATCGATCCAGGTACGGATCACCCGGGCCTTCTCGTCTATCAGATCGTGCAGGCTGCCCTGCAATTCCGGCAGCAGCAGCGGCGCGCCCTGGACCATCTCCAGGCAGAACAGCCGGGACTCGGCGGGATAGTCGCGGGACATCTCCAGCTTATGGCGCAGATAGCCGCGCAGGGCGTCGAGGGGATCCTGGTCTTCGCTGAAGGTGCGCAGGGGACTCAGCCAGGTCGCCAGCAACTGGCGCAGCACGGCGACATAGAGCTCTTCCTTGCTGCTGAAATAGTAGAGCAGGTTGGTCTTGGAGACGTCTGCCTGCAGGGCCACCTGATCCAGGCTGGCGCCGTGCAGGCCGAAGCGGGAAAAGATATCGAGCGCGGCGCCGAGGATCTGGGCGCGCTTGGCTTCTATCTGACGCTGCCGGCGTTGCTGGGCGGCAGGGCTGGGTTGACGCGGCTTGCGTGGCGGAGGATCACTGGCCTGACTCACGAACTGCTCCTTGGGCCTTCTTGGACATCTGACGCGGACCGACCGCTGGACGAGCAGGAGGGCCGGCTTCAGGCGCGGTCGTTGAGATTCGCACCTTCCTGGTGACGAATCGTCGGCGGACGCCAGAGGGTAGCGCGCCGGTCTCCAAACTCTAGCATGGCCCGACATCCTGCATGCCCCGGATTCGGGCGCCTTGCACAAACTAGGTGCTCTGATCTGGACCAAATGGTCTGGATATATTTCTAGATTTCCCCCAAGTGTTTGATTGGCTTGAAATTTCAAGACTTGGCAAGCTTTCTGCTCCGATCCTGCAGCCACGGCGCATCTCGATGCGCCTCGATTCCTGACTGCGGGAGAGTGCGAGCGATGAACATCGGTGTCTTCATTCCCATCGGCAACAACGGCTGGCTGCTGTCGGAAAACGCGCCCCAGTACCGGCCCACCTTCGAGCTGAATCGCGAGATCGTGCAGCGCGCCGAGCACTACGGCTTCGACTTCGCCCTGTCGATGATCAAGCTGCGCGGCTTCGGCGGTAAGACCGAATTCTGGGACCACAACCTGGAGTCCTTCACCCTCATGGCCGGGCTGGCGGCGGTGACCTCGCGCATCAAGCTGTTCGCCACCGCCGCGACCCTGACCCTGCCGCCGGCCATCGTCGCGCGGATGGCCGCCACCATCGACTGCATTTCCGGTGGCCGCTTCGGCGTCAATCTGGTCACCGGCTGGCAGAAACCCGAATACAGCCAGATGGGGCTCTGGCCGGGGGATGAGTTCTTCGCCAGCCGCTATCAATACCTCGGTGAATACGCCCAGGTGCTGCGCGACCTCTGGGGCACCGGCCAGTCGGATTTCCAGGGCGCGCACTTCCGCATGGAGGACTGCCGGGTCAGTCCCCAACCCCAGGCGCCCATGGAGATCGTCTGCGCCGGGGCGAGCGACGCCGGCCTGGCCTTTGCCGCCGAACACGCCGATTACAGCTTCGTCTTCGGCAAGGGCGTCAACACGCCCAAGGCCTTCGCCCCGGCGGTGGAGCGGCTGCAGGCGGCCACCGCCAAGACCGGGCGCGAGGTCTCTTCCATCGCCCTGTTCATGATCATCGCCGCCGAGACCGACGAGGCCGCCCGCGCCAAGTGGGAGCACTACAAGGCCGGTGCCGACGAGGAGGCCATCGCCTGGCTGGGCGCCCAGGCCGCCGCCGACACCAAGTCCGGCAGCGACACCAACGTGCGGCAGATGGCCGATCCGACCTCGGCGGTCAACATCAACATGGGCACCCTGGTGGGTTCCTTCGCCAGCGTGGCGCGGATGCTCGACGAGATCGCCGAGGTGCCCGGAGCCAGTGGGGTGCTGCTGACCTTCGACGACTTCGTCCAGGGCGTGACCGACTTCGGCGAGCGTATCCAGCCGCTGATGCAGAGCCGTCGTCACGTCGACCTGCTCAAGGAGAGTGCCTGATGAATGCCGTGGAAACCCTGGCGGGCTATGCCTTGCCTGCGAGCGACACCGAAGCCGTGACGCTGCCGGCGCGACCCGAACCGCTGCGGCTCAAGGCCAGCGAGACCGCCCTGATCGTGGTGGACATGCAGAATGCCTATGCCAGCCAGGGTGGCTACCTGGATCTGGCCGGTTTCGATGTCTCGGCCACCGGCCCGGTGATCGAGAACGTCGCTGCGGTGGTGGAGACCGCCCGCGGCGCGGGTATCCAGGTGGTCTGGTTCCAGAATGGCTGGGACCCGGAGTATCGCGAGGCGGGCGGGCCGGGTTCGCCCAACTGGCACAAATCCAATGCCCTCAAGACCATGCGCAAGCGACCCGAACTGCAGGGGCAGCTGCTGGCCAGGGGTGGCTGGGACTATGCCCTGGTCGACCGGCTGCAACCGGCGGCCGCGGACCTGGTGGTGCCCAAGACCCGCTACAGCGGCTTCTACAACACCCACCTGGACAGCCTGCTGCGCGCCCGTGGCATCCGCAATCTGGTGTTCGTCGGCGTGGCCACCAATGTCTGCGTGGAGTCGACCCTGAGGGACGGCTTCTTCCTCGAATACTTCGGCGTCTGCCTGCACGACGCCTGCCATCAGGCCGGGCCTCGTGCGGCCCACGAGGCCGCACTGTTCAACATCGAGACCTTCTTCGGCTGGGTCGCCAGCTGCGCCGACTTCCACACCACCTTCGCCAAGGACTGAGCCACCATGCCCAAGCAAGCCGTGATCCCCGCCGGTACCGGTACCCCCATCGCCCCCTTCGTGCCCGGCAGCCTGGCCGATGGCGTGCTCTATGTCTCCGGCACCCTGCCGTTCGATGCCGAGAACAACGTGGTCCACGTCGGCGACGCCGCCGCCCAGGCACGCCACGTGCTCACCACCATCCAGGGCGTGGTGGAGGCGGCTGGCGGCAGCATGGCCGACGTCACCTTCAACATGATCATGCTCACCGACTGGGCGAACTACGCCGCCATCAACGCGGTGTACGCCGAATTCTTTCCCGGCGAGAAGCCGGCGCGCTATTGCATCCAGTGCGGCCTGGTGAAGCCCGACGCCCTGATCGAGATCGCCAGCATCGCCCATGTCGGCTAGCTCCCGCGCCGTACCTACCCCCTCTCCCTCTGGGAGAGGGCTGGGGTAAGGGAAGCCCCAACCACTGAACCACCGAGGACCGCCCATGCACTTCGAACTCCATGGCCGCCAGGACCCGGCGGCCGAGACCCTGCTGCTCAGCTCCGGGCTGGGCGGCGCCGGGGCCTTCTGGGCGCCGCAGCTGGCGGCCCTCGGCGAAAGATTCCGGGTGGTGGTCTACGACCAGACCGGCACCGGCAGGAGTCCGGCCGAGCTGCCGGCGGATTACCGCATCCAGCATATGGCCGAGGACCTGCTGGCCCTGGCCGATCGCCTGGAACTCGACAGCTGCCTGTTCATGGGCCATGCCCTGGGCGGTCTGGTGGGCCTGCAGGCCAACCTGCTGCGTCCGGGCCTGATCCGCCGCCAGGTGCTGGTCAATGCCTGGAGTCGACCCAATGCGCATACCGCGCGCTGCTTCGCCCTGCGCCAGCGCCTGCTGCGCGACAGCGGCGCCGCGGCCTATGTCCAGGCCCAGGCGATCTTTCTCTATCCGGCCACCTGGATCGCCGAACACGGCGAGCGCCTGACCGCCGACGAAGCCCATGCCCTGGCGCACTTCCCCGGCGAGGCCAATGTGCTGCGGCGCATCGGCGCGCTGCTGGCCTTCGACCTGGACGCCGAGCTGGCGCGCATCCCGGTGCCGACCCTGGTGCTGGCCAATCGCGACGATGTTCTGGTGCCCTGGACCTCGTCCCAGCGGCTGGCCGCGAGTCTGCCTCGGGCCAGCTTCCAGTTGCTGGAGTGGGGCGGCCACGCCTCCAGCGTCACCGATTCCGCCACCTTCGACCGGGTGGTGCTCGACTATCTCAGCCAAGATCTGGAGGCGTAACGCCATGTCCGTTGCCCATGCCTTGCCCCTGTCCGCCGCCAGCCCCGCCGCCCCGGTCGAACGCGACCTCTTCCGCGGGGCCATGGCGCGCCTGGGCGCCGCGGTCAACCTCGTCACCACCGATGGTCCGGCCGGACTGGCCGGCTTTACCGCCACCGCCGTGTGCAGCGTCAGCGATACTCCGCCGACCCTGCTGGTCTGCCTCAACCGCAGCGCCTCGGTGCACCCCGCCTTCAGTGCCAACGGCGTGCTCTGCGTCAACGTCCTGGCCGCCGGCCAGCAGGCGCTGGCCAACCTCTTCGGCGGCAAGACCGCCATGGCCGAACGCTTCGCCGCGGCGCGCTGGACCCGCCTCGCCACGGGGGCGCCGGTGCTGGACGGTGCCCTGGTGGCCTGCGACTGCCGCATCGCCGAGGTGCAGTCGGTGGGTAGTCACGATCTGCTGCTCTGCGAGGTGCTGGGGGTGGCCGAGCCGGGTGGCGAAGGCGGATTGCTGTACTTCGACCGGCGTTATCACGAGCTGGCTTAGCCAGGGCTGCCGGACTTCGGCGCTGGCGCCGTCTCAGCGCCAACCTGCGTCAGAACGTCCGACGAACCCGCTCCTCAGGCGCGCACCAGCAGCGCCTTGTCGCCTCCCTCACGCACCCAGAACAGCGTCGCCCCGGCCACGGCGGCGGGCATGAACAGGGCGTTCAGCCCGGGCACCAGCAGCGCCAGGTAGGTCACCCCGCCAAAGCCCAGGCAGCGCAGGCGGCGGGTGCGCAGCCAGGCGAGCATGCTGCGGAAATCCAGCTGGTGGTTGTCGGCGGGGAAGTCGATGTACTGCACCGCCATCATCCAGACGCCGAACAGGATCCACAGCGGCGCGGCGATCAGGTTCAGACCGGGGATGAAGGTCAGCACCAGCAGGCCCAGCGCACGCGGCAGGTAGTAGCCCAGCTTGCGCAGTTCACGCTGCAGGGTGCGCGGCACCATGGTGACCAGTTCGGCGAGATTGAACGGCGGGAAATCGTCCTGGCCGCGTACCATGACCTCGACCTTTTCCGCGAGAAAGCCGTTGAAGGGCGCCGCCACCAGGTTGGCCAGCATCGTGAAGGTAAAGAAGATGATCGCCAGCAGCAGGAGCACGAACAGTGGCCAGAGCAGCCATTCGACGAAGCTCGCCCAGGCCGGCAGGCTCGGCATCAGCTGCTCCAGCCAGCCCTCGAAGCCGCGCACGGCAAAGGTGAGGATGGCCGCGTAGAGCAGCAGATTGATGGTGAGCGGGATGACCACGAAGCGGCGCATGCCGGGGCGAGTCACCAGGCGCAGCCCTTCGGCGAAATAGGCGGAGCCGGACAGCGGAGCGACAGCCATGAAGATTCCTGACGGGGAGCGGGAATGCACAGCTTACCTCAGGGCTCGATTGCCGCAGCGGTCGACATAGGCGCGCCCTATGGTCTGGATTTAGAATGGTCGCTTCTGTGGAGGGGCGGTACCCGTTAGGCTGAGCCCCATCCCTGGACCCGGTGTCCGCCTATCGGCGCCGGTCGCGCCGTCGCCAGGAGCGACCGGCGCTGCGGAACGGCTCCGCACGCACACCGGCCGGCATGCCCATGGGGCGCGCCGGCCTCTCTACTCTTAGGTCTGCCGGAGATCCCGGCAGGGAGAATGTCATGTCTGAAGCCAGCACCTCGCGCCATTCGCGCCTCATCATCCTCGGTTCCGGTCCGGCCGGTTACACGGCTGCGGTCTATGCCGCCCGCGCCAACCTCAAGCCGCTACTGATCACCGGCATGCAGATGGGTGGCCAGCTGACCACCACCACCGAGGTCGACAACTGGCCGGGCGATCCCCACGACCTGACCGGTCCGGCGCTGATGGAGCGGATGCGCGAGCACGCCGAGCGCTTCGAGACCGAGATCGTCTTCGACCACATCAATGCCGTGGACTTCGGTGGCAAGCCCTACACCCTCAAGGGTGACAGCGCCACCTACACCTGCGACGCCCTGATCATCGCCACCGGCGCCAGCGCCCGCTACCTGGGCCTGGCCAGCGAAGAGGCCTTCATGGGCAAGGGCGTGTCCGCCTGCGCCACCTGCGACGGCTTCTTCTATCGCAACCGCGAGGTGGCGGTGGTCGGCGGCGGCAACACCGCAGTCGAGGAAGCCCTGTACCTGGCCAACATCGCCAGCAAGGTGACCCTGATCCACCGCCGCGAGACCTTCCGCGCCGAGAAGATCCTGCAGGACAAGCTGCGCGCCCGGGTCGCCGAAGGCAAGATGGCGCTCAAGCTCAACGCCAGCGTCGACGAGGTGCTGGGTGACAACATGGGTGTCACCGGGGTGCGGATCAAGAACAACGATGGCAGTACCGAAGAGCTGCAGGTGGCCGGTCTGTTCGTCGCCATCGGCCATACCCCCAACACTGGGCTGTTCGAAGGCCAGCTGGACAGCCACGACGGCTACCTGGTGGTGAAGGGCGGTCGCGAGGCCAATGCCACCGCCACCAACGTACCCGGCGTGTTCGCCGCCGGCGACGTGGCCGACCACACCTATCGCCAGGCCATCACCTCGGCCGGTGCCGGCTGCATGGCCGCCCTGGACGCCGAGCGCTACCTGGACGGCCTGGGCGATCTGCAGGTCCTCTGAGGCCTGAGCAGCGTCTGACAAAGAAAACCCCGGCACTGGCCGGGGTTTTCGTTTTCGGGGGCTTCCGGCGTGCGCCAGGGTCCGGCTTGGCGGCCTTGACGACCCTGCTGGAAATGCAGCGAGCCCCGGCCGATTGGTCGGGGCTCGTTGTTTGGGGTTTTTCCTCACCCCGGCCCTCTCCCAGGGGAGAGGGGGAAGGCGGACCTCTTACTTGCCGTATACCGGCAGGCGGGCGCAGACGGCCTGGACCTTCTCACGCACGGCGTCGATCACGGATTCGTCGCCCATGTTGCCGAGGATGTCGCAGATCCAGCCGGCCAGCTCGCGGCACTCGGCTTCCTGGAAGCCACGGGTGGTGACGGCCGGGGTGCCGATGCGCAGACCGGAGGTGACGAAGGGCGAGCGCGGATCGTTCGGCACCGAGTTCTTGTTCACGGTGATGAAGGCGCGACCCAGGGCGGCGTCCGCGTCCTTGCCGGTGATTTCCTGCTTGATCAGGCTGAGCAGGAACAGGTGGTTGTCGGTGCCGCCGGAGACGACGTCGAAGCCGCGCTCGATGAACACGCCGGCCATGGCCTGGGCGTTCTTGATCACCTGCTGCTGGTAGGTCTTGAACTCGGGCTGCAGGGCTTCCTTGAAGCACACCGCCTTGCCGGCGATGACGTGCATCAGCGGACCGCCCTGGGCGCCGGGGAAGACCGCCGAGTTGAGCTTCTTCTCGATGGCTTCGTTGGCCTTGGCCAGGATCAGGCCGCCGCGCGGGCCGCGCAGGGTCTTGTGGGTGGTGCTGGTGACCACGTCGGCGAAGGGTACCGGGTTCGGATAGACACCGGCGGCGACCAGGCCGGCGAAGTGGGCCATGTCGACGAACAGGTAGGCACCCACGGCATCGGCGATGGCGCGGAAGCGGGCGAAGTCCAGCACCTGGGAATAGGCGGAGTAGCCGGCGACGATGATCTTGGGCTGGTGCTCGCGGGCCAGGCGCTCGACTTCGGCGTAGTCGATCAGGCCCTGCTCGTCGATGCCGTACTGGACGGCGTTGTACAGCTTGCCGGAGGAGGACACGGTGGCGCCGTGGGTCAGGTGACCGCCGTGAGCCAGGCTCATGCCGAGGATGGTGTCACCGGCTTCGATCAGCGCCAGGTACACGGCCGAGTTGGCCTGGGAGCCGGAGTGCGGCTGGACGTTGGCGTAGTCGGCGCCGAACAGCTGCTTGGCGCGGTCGATGGCCAGTTGCTCGACCACGTCGACGTATTCGCAGCCGCCATAGTAGCGCTTGTGGGGATAGCCTTCGGCGTACTTGTTGGTCAGCACGCTGCCCTGGGCTTCCATGACCGCCGGACTGGTGTAGTTTTCCGAAGCGATCAGCTCGATGTGATCTTCCTGACGCTGGGCTTCCTGCTGCATGGCGGCATACAGGTCGGCGTCGAAGCGGGCGAGGGTGGTTTCACGGCTGAACATGGCGGCAGGGTCCCCTGAGGCATGGCGAAGAGCGAGCCCGATCGGGCTCGTGAGGGGCGACATTCTACCCCATCGCGGGAACTCTGAGGTATGAGCGCCGGTCATGCGCTGCCGCCATCGGTCTCATGTCAGGACGGGGAACAGCCCCTGGTGCTCCAGCCGCTCGCGCAGCAGATCCGGCGGCAGCGGACGGTCGAAGAGGAAGCCCTGCACCTCGTCGCAGCCATGGAGGCGCAGGAATTCCAGTTGCGCCGGCTCCTCTACGCCCTCGGCGATCACCGAGAGATTGAGGCTGTGGGCCATGGCGATGATGGCCCGGGCGATCTGCGCATCCTGCTCGCCGTGGGGCAGGCCGTCGACGAAGCTGCGGTCGATCTTGAGGATGTCGATGGGGAACTGCTTGAGGTAGTTGAGCGAGGAATAGCCGGTGCCGAAGTCGTCGACCGCGATGCACAGGCCCAGGCTCTTGAGTTCGCCCAGCAGCTGCAGGGCCTCGCCGACGTCGCGCATCAGGATGCTTTCGGTCAGTTCCAGCTCCAGGCAGGCCGGCGCCAGGCCGGTCTCGGCGAGGATCTCGGCGATGCGCTGGCCGAGCTGGCCATCGCTGAACTGGCGGGCGGAGAGATTCACCGAGACCTTGGGAATGCGCACCCTGGCCGCGTGCCATTCGCGCATCTGCCGGCAGGCCTCGCGAATCACCCAGTCGCCGACCTGGACCACCAGGCCGATCTCTTCCAGCACCGGGATGAATTCCGCCGGCGAGACGTGGCCGCGCACCGGATGCTCCCAGCGCAGCAGGGCCTCGACCCCGGTCAGGCGCCGGTTGTCGCAACGGTACTGCGGCTGGTAGTGCAGGCGGAATTCACCCTGCAGCAGGGCGTGCCGCAGATCGGCTTCCAGTTCCAGGCGCTCCAGGGCGCGGGCGTTCATCTCGGCCTGGTAGAACTGGAAGTTGTTCTTGCCCATCTCCTTGGCGTGGTACATGGCGGTGTCGGCGTTCTTCATCAGCTGGCTGAGTTCATGGCCGTCCTGGGGCGAGAGGGCGATGCCGATGCTGGCGGAGACGAAGAATTCGCGGCCTTCGAGCACGAAGGCCTCGGACAGCTGGGAGAGGATCTGCTCGCCGACGCGGATCGCCTGGGCCAGGGCGACCTCGCGGCTTTCCAGACCGGACAGCAGCAGGGTGAATTCGTCGCCACCCATGCGCGCCACGCTGTCCTCGGTGCCGACGCAGGCGGTCAGGCGCATGGCCACGTCCTTGAGCAGGCGGTCGCCGGCGGCGTGGCCGAGGCTGTCGTTGATCGGCTTGAAGCGGTCGAGGTCGAGGAACATCAGCACCACCCAGCTGCCGTTGTGGCGGCTCTGCTGCAGGGCGTTGTGCAGGCGATCCTGGAACAGGGTGCGGTTGGGCAGCAGGGTCAGGGCGTCGTAGTAGGCCAGGCGGTGGATGCGCCTTTCGCTGGCCTTGCGCTCGCTGATGTCGACGAAGAAGCAGACATAGCTCATCAGGTCGCCGTCGTCGTCGCGGATGGCGGTGATGCCGACCCAGGAGGGGTAGGGCTCGTTGTCCTGGCGGCGCTGCCAGAGTTCGCCTTCCCAGCTCTCCTGGGTGCGCAGCTGCTGCATCACGTGCTGCAGCTGGTTGGCTTCCTGCTTGTCCGCGCAGAGCATCATCGGCTGCTGGTCGAACACCTCTTCGGGACTGAAGCCGGTGATGCGGGTGAAGGTGCGGTTGACCCGCACGATGTAGCCGGCCGGGTCGGTGACCAGGATGGCGCCGGCGGAGTGGTCGAACACCGTGGCCGCCATGCGCATGTCCTTTTCCGTGCGGCGCTGGGCGGAGATGTCGCGGCAGATGCCGAGCAGACCGGCGAAGCGCTCGTGGTCGTCCCATAGCGGCTTGAGGCGCAGCTCGATCTGCAGGGTGTGGCCCTGGGCGTGCAGGCAGTCGAGCAACAGGGGCGCGAAGTGTTCCCGGCGCAACTCGGCCAGGGCGCGCGGATTGTCGAGGCTGCGCAGCAGCCGCTGCAGGGTGCGGCGCACCTCCTGCCACTGGCGCGAGTGCACCACCAGTTCGGCCAGGGTGCGCTGTTGCAGCTCGCCGACGGGATAGCCGAGCAATTCCTCCACCGAGGGACTGATGTAGTTGAGCACCAGCTGGGCGTCGGTGGTGAAGATGACGTCGCTGATGCTTTCCGCCAGCTGCCGGTAGCGATTCTCGCTTTCGCGCAGGCGCTCGCTGGCCCGCACCATGTCGGTGACATCCAGGGCCAGCCCGACCACGCTTGCCGCGGTGCCGTCCGCCGCACGGGCGAGGCGCTGCTCGCGCACGTCGAACCAGCGCCAGCCGCCGTTGCGGTGCTGCCAGCGCAAGAGGCTGCTGCTGGGCTGGTCGGAGAGCGTCGGCCGCATGCTCACCACCCGCTCGTGCAGTTCGAGGTCATCCGGGTGCAGGCGCGCGCGCCCGAGGCTGGCGAAGGCTTCCGGCGGATAGCCGAGCTTGAGGGCCAGCGAACGACTCTCGTAGGTCAGCTCGCCGCTGGCCACGTCATAGGTATAGAGGGTGTCGGGGATGGCGCTGATCAGATTCGACCAGAAGCTGTCGCGCTCGAGCAGGCGCAATTCGCCGAGCTTGCGCTGGGTGATGTCGTTGAGGCTGAGCAGGGTCGCGTCGAGGTGCCGGGGGTCGGCTGGCAGGTGCATGGTCAGCCAGAGGTGCCGTTCGCCCTCGGCAGTGCCGATGCAGGTCTCGAGTTCCAGTACCTGCTGGCCGGAGAGCAGGCCGGCCAGCAGGCGGTATCTCTTGCCACCGAGCTGGACGCGGGAGTCACCCACCAGCCGCGCCCAGGCCTGGTCGAGGTGCTCGATGCCGAGCATTTCCAGGGCGCGCTGGTTGATCTCGGTGATGCGCACCTGGCGGCCCAGGCTGTCCAGGACTTCGGGCTCGCGGGCGAACAGCTCCGCCAGTTGCTCGGGGCGCTCAAGGCCGAGGGCCTGCATGTGCGGCTGGACGGCGCTCAGATCCACCACGCAGATGCCGGTGTGCACCCCGTTGAAGATGCTTTCGTAGCGCTGCCGGGTGGTCTGGATGGTCTCCAGGTTGCGCTGCTGTTCGGTGACGTCGCGCAAGACCCAGACGAAGCCATCCTGGGTCTGGGTGCGGTCGCGCAGGACCCGGGCACTGGGCTGGCTGTCCGCCAGGGCGTGGCAGCTGACCGCGAAGCGCCGCGGCTGGCCTTCCACCGCCAGGGTGACCAGGGCGCCGCTGTCACGCTCGGCGGCCGTCAGGGCGACCAGCTCGGGCAGCAGGCTGGCGAGGAAGAATTGCTGGGCGTCATTGGCGGCGATGCCCAGCAGCCGCGCGGCGGTGGCGTTGACATGCACCAGGCGACCGTCGGCCTGGGTCATACAGACGGCTTCCTCGATCCCGTTGAGCGCGATGCCGGCCAGGCGCAGGCCGCGTCGCGAGGCGAGGGTCAGGGCGCGCAGGCCACGTTCTTCGCGCAACAGCAAATAGAGCAGGATGACGGCCACCAGGCCGGACAGGCTGAACAGCGCCAGGCGGCCGAAGGAGGCCCCCAGCAGCGTGGTGCCCATGTCTTCGGCGGGATGGCTACCCACTACCTGCCAGTTGCTGTAGGCCAGCTCCTGGCGTACCTCGTCGACGCTGTTCGCCGCCGGGGCTTCTCCGCCGCGGAACAGCAGGGTGCCCTGGGAGCGATCTTCCAGGCGCCAGTCGAGGCCGGACGGTACCCGGGTAGGCCGCCACAGGGGTTCGAGCAGGGGGGCGCTGGTCAGCACCCACCAGCCGTTCTGCAGTTGTGGATCGCCGGCCAGCAGCACATAGAGGGGCGCGGCGGTGGCCTGAGCGTTGAAGCCGTAGCGGAAGTCGGCCTGGCCGGCGCGCGCGATCAGTTGCTGGATGAAGGCGGCGTCCGGCGTATCGCCCAGGCGCGCACTGCGCAGGTTGGCGTTGGCCGGCAGCCAGCGTACCTGTTGCAGTCCGGGAAAGAAGTCCTTGAGGCCGAGCAGCAGATTGGGGGCCAGCGGCAGGGTGGGGTCCAGCGACCAGCGCAGGGTGCTGCGCACCGCCTGGGCCTTGAGCGCCAGCCCGAATTCGACGGTGTTGGCCAGCTGTCGGGTCAGGCCATCCAGCTGTTCGCGCCGCAGCGTCTCGCGCTCGGCCACGCTGGCGAGGGCCTGCCAGAACATCAGGGCCAGCATGGCCACCAGCGAGAGGATCAGCAGACCGCGGGTCAGGCGTCGCGAAGCGGGGGCGAGCGGCTCTTCCGGCAGCGAGGAGGGCGGGCTGTTCACGACGGACTGCGTTCCTGCAGAGGCGATGGCCGTTCGGCTGCGCCCGATTCCGCGGGGCAGGGATGGCCTATGATAAGGGACCGGACGGTGTCTCCGCCGGTTTTTTCCGCGTGATCAGCACCGGCGCTTTCGTCGCGCGGGGTTTCGACAGCGTTCGCTGCTGACGCCATACTGTGTCCCCTGTTTTTCATTCCGGTCCCAAGGTCCCACCATGGCTCAATACGTCTACACCATGCACCGGGTCGGCAAGGTCGTGCCGCCCAAGCGTGAAATCCTCAAGAACATCTCCCTGTCGTTCTTTCCCGGCGCCAAGATCGGCGTGCTCGGTCTGAACGGTGCGGGTAAATCGACGCTGCTGCGCATCATGGCCGGCGTCGATACCGAGATCGAAGGTGAAGCGCGGCCGATGCCCGGTATCAATGTGGGTTATCTGCCGCAGGAACCGAAACTTGATCCCGAGCAGACAGTTCGTGACGTGGTCGAGGAAGCGGTCGGTCAGATCAAGCAGGCCCAGGCCCGGCTGGACGAGGTCTATGCCGCCTACGCCGAGCCGGATGCCGACTTCGACGCCCTGGCCGCCGAGCAGGCCAAGCTGGAAGCCATCCTCCAGGCCGCCGACGGCCACAACCTGGAGCGCCAGCTGGAAGTCGCCGCCGATGCCCTGCGCCTGCCGGCCTGGGACGCCAAGGTCGGCGTGCTTTCCGGTGGCGAGAAGCGGCGCGTTGCGCTGTGTCGCCTGCTGCTGTCGGCCCCCGACATGCTGCTGCTGGACGAACCCACCAACCACCTGGACGCCGACTCGGTGGCCTGGCTGGAGCACTTCCTCCACGACTTCCCCGGGACCGTGGTGGCCATCACCCACGACCGCTACTTCCTCGACAACGTCGCCGGCTGGATCCTGGAACTGGACCGCGGCCAGGGCATCCCCTTCGAGGGCAACTACTCCGGCTGGCTGGAATCCAAGGCAGCGCGCCTGACCCAGGAAGCCAAGCAGGAAGCCGCCCACGCCAAGGCCATGAAGGCGGAACTGGAATGGGTGCGCTCCGGTGCCAAGGCCCGCCAGTCCAAGTCCAAGGCCCGCCTGCAGCGCTTCGAGGAAATGCAGTCCCAGGAATTCCAGAAGCGCAGCGAGACCAACGAGATCTACATCCCCGCCGGTCAGCGCCTGGGCGACAAGGTCATCGAGTTCAAGAACGTCAGCAAGGGCTATGGTGATCGCCTGCTGATCGACGACCTGAGCTTCGTGGTGCCCAAGGGCGCCATCGTCGGCGTCATCGGCGGCAACGGCGCCGGCAAGTCGACTCTGTTCCGCATGATCATGGGCAAGGAGCAGCCGGACGCCGGCAGCATCGAGATCGGCGACACCGTGCAACTGGCCAGCGTCGACCAGAGCCGCGAGAATCTGTCCGACACCAAGACCGTCTGGGAGCAGGTCTCCGACGGCTCCGACGTGATCAAGATCGGCAACTACGAGGTGCCTTCGCGCAGCTACGTGGGTCGCTTCAACTTCAAGGGCGCCGACCAGCAGAAGTTCGTCAAGGACCTCTCCGGCGGTGAGCGCGGTCGTCTGCACCTGGCGCTGACCCTCAAGCAGGGCGGCAACGTGCTGCTGCTGGACGAACCCTCCAACGACCTGGACGTGGAAACCCTGCGCGCCCTGGAAGACGCCCTGCTGGACTTCCCCGGCGCGGCCATCGTGATCTCCCACGATCGCTGGTTCCTCGACCGCATCGCCACCCACATCCTCTCCTACGAGGACGATTCCAACGTGGTGTTCTTCGAAGGCAACTACACCGAGTACGAAGCCGATCGCAAGAAGCGCCTGGGCGAGGCCGCGGCCCAGCCCAAGCGGGTCAAGTACAAGAAGCTGGCCTAAAAAGCTCTCCACGATCTGCTGCGCGTCGGCCAAACGGCGTTGAAAATGCCCTGGGTGGCCAGCCCCGTCGGAATGCTCATTTACCGGTGTGGGCTCCGCTTCCTCAGGGGTTTTCGCAGGGCCGCCTAGGCCTTGTTTGTCTCTAGCTCGCGAGATCGTGAATAGCTTCTCAAGCGCCAAGCGAAACGCCGGCAGGGAAACCTGCCGGCGTTTTCTTTTGTCTCACGCTATATACTTTAGGCTATAACGCCCTGGCGGATCGGATCCGCCGCCCCCAGGATCAGGCCGGGACCCCCAGGATCACATGAGACGCCTTGAACACCGCCGTAGCGGCCACGCCCGGTGCCAGCTGCAGCTCCTGCACCGCGTCACGGGTGACCATGGCCACCACGCGGCTGCCACCGGGCAGGGCGATGACCACCTCGGCGTTGACCGCGCCATCGCCGATGCTCTCCACGGTTCCGGCCAGGCAGTTGCGCGCCGACAGGCGCAGTCCGCTATCGGCGCTCATCACCATCACCCAGGGCGCCTTGACCAGGGCCACCGCCGACCTGCCCGGCGCCAGTTCCAGGCTCTTCACGCTGTCCAGGGTAACCACGGCCACCAGCTCGGTACCGCCGGTCAGGGTAAGGGTCACCTCTGCATTCACCGCGCCTTCGCGCACCTGGCTGACGGTTCCCGGGAAGACATTGCGGGCACTGACCTTCATTGGATATCGCTCCTGAACGTTGGGGAAGAGGCAGGGGGCGCCACTCTAGGTCGGAGCGTTGTAGTCATACAACCCGGACGCCGGGAGTCCCTGACATGAGCGCCTCGCCCTTCATTGCCCACCTGTCGCTGGAAAGCAGTGTCGGCGCCGAGCTGACCCAGACCCGTATCCGCCTGCTGGAGGCCATCGCCGCCACCGGCTCCATCAGCCAGGCGGCCAAGCGGGTGCCACTGTCCTACAAGGCGGCCTGGGACGCGGTGGACCAGATCAACAACCTCTCCGCCCAGCCCCTGGTCGCCCGCAGCGCGGGGGGCAGCGGCGGCGGCGGCACCCGGCTGACCGCCTATGGCCAGCGTGTGGTGGCCTTCTATCGGGCGCTGGAGCAGCACTACCAGACGACCCTGGACCAGGTGGCGGCCGGACTGGACGAGGCCAGTCGCACCGAAGTGGCCGATTTTCGCCAGTTGCTGCTCAACCTCAACTGGCGCAGCAGCGCCCGCAACCAGTTTTCCGGCGTGGTCGAGGCGCTCGAACAGGGCGATGTGGAAAGCGCCGTGGTGCTGCGCCTGGACGATGCCACGCGACTCACTGCCCTGGTCACCCGCGACAGCGCCGCGCAGCTCGGCCTGGCGCCAGGTCGCGCCGTGGTGGCCCTGGTCAAGGCTTCGGCAGTGCTGATCGGCACCGATCCGGGGCTGCGCCTGTCGGCGCAGAATCTGTGGTGGGGAGAGGTCGAGCGCGTCCATGAGGGACCGATCAACCACGAGGTGGTGCTGGCGCTACCGGCCGGTCGCCGCGTCACCGCCACCCTGACCGCCACTAGCAGTCGCCAGCTGGGACTCGTCCCGGGCCTGGCCGCCTGCGCCTGTTTCAGCTCCGCCAGCGTCCTGCTGATGAGCGCATCCTGACCATCCCAAGGAGCCCGATCCGATGACCACCAGCCGTTCCCGCCTGTTGCTTTCCCTGCTCACCGCGACGCTGGCCGCGCCCGCCCTGGCCGACGAGGTCCAGGTGGCCGTGGCCGCCAATTTCAGCGCACCGCTCAAGGCCATCGGCGAGCAGTTCACCCGGGACACCGGCCATCAGCTGGTGATTTCCAGCGGCGCCACGGGTCAGCTCTACACCCAGATCAGGAATGGCGCCCCCTTTGCGGTCTTCCTCTCCGCCGACGACAGCACCCCGGCCAAGCTGGAAAGCGAGGGCGCGGCGGTCAAGGGCTCGCGCTTCACCTATGCCATCGGCACCCTGGCGCTCTGGTCGCCCAGGACCGGCTACGTGGACAGCGAAGGCGCGGTGCTCAAGCAGAACGCCTTCGCCCACCTGGCCGTGGCCAATCCCAAGACCGCGCCCTATGGCCTGGCCGCCACCCAGGTGCTGGCCAAGCTGGGCCTGACCGAGGCGGTCGCGGCCAAGCGGGTGGAAGGTCAGAACATCACCCAGACCTACCAGTTCGTCGCCACCGGCAATGCCGAGCTGGGTTTCGTTGCCCTGTCGCAGATCTATCAGGACGGCAAGGTCAAGGAAGGCTCGGCCTGGATCGTACCGGCCGAGCTCTATGCGCCGATTCGCCAGGACGCCGTGTTGCTGGACAAGGGCCAGGATCAGCCGGCAGCCAAGGCGCTGCTGGCCTATCTCAAGGGACCCCAGGCGGCCACGGTGCTCAAGGCCTACGGCTACCGGCAGTGATCCCATGAGCCTGAGCGCGGCGGACTGGGCGGCGATCCGCCTGACCCTGGAACTGGCCAGCGTGACCACGCTGCTGCTGCTGGTGCTGGGTACGCCCCTCGCCTGGTGGCTGGCGCGCACCCGCTCCTGGCTCAAGGGGCCGGTCGGTGCCCTGGTGGCCCTGCCGCTGGTGCTACCGCCCACGGTGATCGGCTTCTACCTGCTGCTGGCCATGGGGCCGGAGGGCTGGGTGGGACAGGCGACCTCGGCCCTGGGGCTGGGGCGGTTGCCCTTCACCTTCGCCGGGCTGGTGGTGGGCTCGCTGTGCTATTCGCTGCCCTTCGTGGTGCAGCCGCTGCAGAACGCCTTCGAGGCCATCGGTCCGCGCCCCCTGGAGGCCGCGGCCACCCTGAGGGCCAGTCCCCTGGATACCTTCTTCCACGTGGTGCTGCCGCTGGCGCGGCCGGGCTTCGTCACCGCCGCCATCCTCGGCTTTGCCCATACCGTGGGCGAATTCGGCGTGGTGCTGATGATCGGCGGCAACATTCCCGGGCGGACCCAGGTGGTCTCCACCCAGATCTTCAATCACGTGGAAGCCATGGAGTATCCCCAGGCGCATCTCCTGGCCGGCGGCATGCTGGCCTTTTCCTTCGTGATCCTCCTGCTGCTCTATGGCCGTCGCGGGCGGTCGGCCTGGACATGAGTCTCGCCGCGCGCTTCGAACTGCGGCATGCCGACTTCGTGCTGGCTGTGGACCTCGCCCTGCCAGGCAGCGGCGTCACCGCCCTGTTTGGGCCCTCGGGTTCGGGCAAGACCAGCTGCCTGAGGTGCGTGGCCGGACTCGAACCCGCCGCCCGCGGGCGTCTGGTGGTGGCCGGGGAGACCTGGCAGGACAGCGACCGCGGCCTGTTCCTGCCGCCGCACCGACGCGCCCTGGGCTATGTCTTCCAGGACGCCAATCTGTTCGAGCACCTGGACGTGCGCCGCAACCTGCTGTTCGGCTGGCAGCGGGTCGCGCCGGACGAGCGCTGGCTGGCGCTAGAGCAGGTCATCGAGCTGCTGGGCATCGAGGGACTGCTTTCGCGGATGCCGGCGCGCCTGTCCGGCGGCGAACGCCAGCGGGTCGGCATCGCCCGGGCGCTGCTGACCAGTCCGCGGCTGCTGCTGATGGATGAACCCCTGGCGGCGCTGGACGCCGAGCGCAAGGCGGAGATCCTGCCCTACCTGGAGCGCCTGACCCGTGAGCTGGCGCTGCCGATCCTCTATGTCAGCCATGCCCCCGACGAGGTGGCGCGACTGGCCGATCACCTGGTGCTGCTGGAGCGGGGTCGGGTGCTGGCCAGTGGGCCGACCACCGAGGTACTGGCGCGCCTCGACCTGCCCATCGCCCTGGCCGATGACGCCGGGGTGGTGCTGGAAGGGCGGGTGCTCGGCCATGATCCGGACTACGGCCTGCTCAGCCTGGGCTTGGCCGGCGAGCAGCGCGTGCTGCTGGCCCATGCCCCGCTACCGCCCGGCCAGGCGCTGCGCATCAAGGTACTGGCGCGGGATGTCAGCCTCAGCCTGGAGCGCCAGCACAGCAGCATCCTCAATGTGCTGCCGGCAACCATCGCCGAGATCGCCCCGACCCGTTCGCCGGCCCAGGTGCTGGTGCGCCTGGACCTGGGCGGCGCGGCGCTGCTGGCACGGATCACCCGCTATTCGCTGGAGCGGCTGGCGTTGCAGCCGGGGAGCCGGGTCTGGGCGCAGCTCAAGTCGGTGGCGGTCCTGGCTTGATGCCTTACATAGGCGTTCCCATATGTAAGAAAAAACCTCTGCTCTTACATATGGGGACGCATATGTAAGAGCAGGACATCAGCGCATGAACAGGCGGAAATAGCGCTCGAAGAGGAACAGGCGATTGCGTCCATAGCCTGTTGTCTCGACCAGTACGCCTAGCTCTTCGAGCTTACGAATCAGAATATTAGCGCTCTGGTGGGTAACGCCCAGATGCTCGGCTGCTTCGTTCACACTGAGCATGGGGCGCTGGTACAGATACAGCAGTAGACGCTTGGCATTTTCCGCACGGCCACCCAGGGCGAGGATTTGATGCTCGACACCCTGGCGTAACGCCATGATTTCCATGAAGGTGTTCTTGCTGCTGGTGGCGGTCTCGGCAACGGCTGTCAGAAAGAAACGTAGCCAATGGAGTAGGTCGTTGGAGCTGCGGACCACCGTCAAGGCGTCATAGTAGGCACCACGATTGCGTTCGAAGAAGTCGGACAGGTACAACGCGGGCTTATGCAGCAAGCCTTTGTCTACCAGGTAGAGCGTGATCAGCAAGCGACCGATTCGACCGTTGCCGTCTAGGAAAGGGTGGATAGTCTCGAACTGGTAGTGGCTCAGTGCAATACGTATGAGATCGGGTACCAGGATCTGCTCGTTGTGCCAGAACTTCTCCAGATCACCCATCAGCTCAGCGACCTGATCGGGATGAGGGGGCACGAAGACAGCGTTGTTCAGGTTGCTGCCGCCAATCCAGTTTTGCGAGCTGCGAAATTCGCCAGGTAGCTTGTGCGCGCCGCGTACGCCCTGCATCAACACTGCATGGGTCTGTTTGAGCAGGCGAATGGATAGCGGCAAATGCTCCAGGTCGGATACTGCAGTGTTGATGGCCTCGATGTAGTTCTGCACTTCCTGCCAGTCGTCGCGCTTTTCGGGCGCCACTTGTTCCCGACGCATGATGGCTTCGTCCATCTGCGTTTGGGTCCCTTCGATACGACTGGAGGTATTGGCTTCCTTGGCAATGTGCATGCGGATGAAAAGATCCACGTCCGGCACCATCAGGGAAAGTGCATTCAATTCCGCCAGTGACCGAGAGGCTCGCTCCAGAAGGGTATTGAGTTGAGGATCCAGCCATTGCCATTCGCAGTTGATCGGAGCAGGGGAAAAGCTCTTGTATTGATACTGCTGCAGCCAATGGCCGGACACGAACTGTTCGACTTGCATCCTGCGAGGATCCTCATGGCGATTGGGGGCCTGGCTGTACCAGGGAGTAGGAAGAATCCTATTGCAAAGCAAAATGAACGGGTTGAGTAGGGGTATCTGAAGGGACTGCTATCGGCCTGCTCTAGAGCTGGACAGCCGCTCCAGCAGGAAATCCACCAGCACCCTGACCGCCGCTGGCAACTGGCGATCCGGCGGATAGAGCAGCCAGGCGGTGCCCTGGTAGGGGCCGAGGTATTGCCAGTCGGGCAGCACCCGCCGCAGACTGCCGGCGGCCAGGCCGGCTTCGGCGGCGAAGGCCGGCAGGCAGGCGATGCCCAGGTCGGCGAGGGTCGCCTCCAGGCGCACGCCGCTGTGGTTGCAGGCCAGGCGGCCGCGCACCGTCACGCTTTCCACCCGGTCGCCGCAGCGCAGTTGCCAGCGCTGGTCGCCCGGGGTTTCGCCGAGGTAGAGGCAATCGTGCTCGGCCAGTGCCTGGGGCTGCTGCGGCGTGCCGCGGCGCTGCAGATAGGCCGGGCTGGCGCAGAGCACGAAGTCCATCTCGCGCAGTGGCCGGGCGACGAAGCCGGCAGGCGGCTGCTCGGTGATGCGCACCAGCAGATCCTGGTCGTCGGCGATGGGATCCAGCGGGCGATCGTCCAGGCGCAGTTGCAGATCCACCTGCGGATAGCGCTGGAAGAATTCCGGCAGCAAAGGAGCGATCAGCCGGTAGCCGACCGCCTTGGGCACCGCCAGTCGTACCTGCCCGCGCGGTTCCTCGCTGTGCTGCAGGCCACTGTCCAGCGCCGCACCGGCGGCAGCCAGCAGCTGACGGCAGTGGCCGAGTACCTCGCGGCCGGCTTCGCTCAGCCGCAATTGGCGGGTGGTGCGCTGCAGCAGACGCACCCCCAGCTCCCGTTCCAGCCGCGCGACCTGACGACTGACCGCCGAGGGTGTGGCGTCCAGCAGCCGGGCGGCCGCGGTGAAGCTGCCGGTCTCTACCACCTTGGCGAAGGCGACCATGCAGGGCAGCAGGGGGAGGGCGCGCAGGAGATCCATGCCGAAGTCCGCCAGAAGCAATAGGGCTGGAAAGGCTGCCATTGCTTCCCCGGGGGAACAAGAGCTATGCACGCTGGCGGGCTTATCGTGCTGGTCAGGGGCGGGCACACTGGCGGCCTGATTCAGGGAGAAGCTGTCATGTCGCAACGCTCCACCTTCGGTCTCGCCGAAGGCCTGCTGCTCGCTACCGCCCTGGTCTGGGGGACCAGCTACGCCGTGGTCAAGGACGCCGTGATGCTCTATCCGGTGCTCGGCTACCTGGCGCTGCGCTTCTGTCTCACCGCGGCGCTGCTACTGCCAACCCTGAAGGGCGAGGGCCGGCGGGCCTGGCGACCCGGGGTGCCGACCGGGCTGCTGCTATTGGCGATCTTTCTCGCCGAGACCTATGGCGTGGCCCTGACCAGCGCCAGCAACGCCGCCTTTCTCATCAGCCTCTGCGTGGCCCTGACGCCCTTCGCCGAGTGGTGGCTGCTCGGTCAGCGCCCCGAGGCCCGCGCCCTGGGCGCCGCGGGGCTGGCGGTGGCGGGCGCCGGGCTGCTGACCCGTGGGGTGACCCTGAGCTTCAACCTGGGTGACGGCCTGATCCTGCTGGCGGCCGTATTGCGCGCGGTCAATGTCTGCGTGGTGCGTCGGCGTCTGCAGCAGGCCAGTGCCCCGGTGCCGGCCCTGGCGCTGACCGCCGTGCAGACCGGGGTGGTGGGCCTGGCCTGTCTGCTGCTGTTCGCCCTGGGCCCGGGCCTGGCACCGCTGCCCATGCAAGCGGGCTTCTGGCTCGCCACCGGCTACCTGGTGCTGTTCTGCACCCTGGGCGCCTTTCTCGCCCAGAACTTTGCCCTGGGCCGCACCAGCGCCACCCGCGTCGCCCTGCTGATGGGCGCCGAGCCGCTGTTCGGCGCGCTGTTCGCCAGCTTCTGGCTGGACGAACGCCTGGGCCTCTGGGGCTGGCTGGGCGGCCTGCTGATCGTCATCGCCTCGCTGTGGGGGACGTTGCCGCGGCGGACGCCAGACCGTTCGGCCCCGGCTATTCGAACACGATCCGCGGAAAATAGAAGCTGACCACCCAGTTGGGCACGTCGACGATCTCGCTGATGCGCAGATCGCCGCAGACCGAGCAGAGCAGATAGGCCTGCTCCGCCGGCAGGTTGCGGGTCTGCCCGAGCCAGTCGATGGCGCCGCTGACGGCCATCCGCGCCGCGGCCAGCAGGTCGGGTCCGACACCGGTGAAGACCTCGTAACCGGCGCCGTCGAGGTGTCGGGTGACCGGCCCCGGGGTGCTGAAGCGGGGCATGGCCAGCGGTCGCCCCTTGATCAGCTCGAAGGTGGCGGTGACCGCCATGGCGCTCTCGATGGCGGTGCCGCAGACCTCGCCATCGCCTTGGGCGGCATGGGTGTCGCCAATGGAAAACAGCGCCCCGGCGACCTCCACCGGCAGGTAGAGGCTGGTGCCGGCGGCCAGGTCGCGGATATCCAGATTGCCACCCACCCGCCGTGGTGGCACCACCGAGTGCAGACCTGGCGCCGCGGGAGCCACCCCCAGGGTGCCGGCGAAGGGCTTGAGCGGGACCCGCGCCAACTCGCCGAAGGCGGCCGGCTTCTGACCGCTGCGGTCGTAATGCCAGAGCTGCAGCACCGGGTCCGGAAACTGGTCGGCGAGCAGGCCGAAGCCGGGAATGTTGGCGGTCCAGCCAAAGCCGCTGGGGGTGAAACTGTCCAGCGTCACCTTGAGCACGTCGCCCGGCTCGGCGCCCTCGATCCACAGCGGACCGCAGACCGGATTGACCCGCTCGAAGGGCAGGGTGGCGATGTCGGTGGCACTGGACTGTGCGTGGAAGTGGCCGTCCGCCGCATCGCGGCAGGCAAAGCTGACCGTCTCGCCCGGCGCGACCTCCAGCGCCGGGGGGAGGCTGTGGTCCCAGCCGCAATGGCAGTGCTGGCTGTGCAGGGTCTTGATCATCGGGAGCCTCCGCGTCGGTTACGGCCTAATGGACGGCGTCGTTGGCCTTGAATTCCGTGGTCCGGCCGCTGAGCCTGAGGAAGGCCAGCACGGCCAGGCCCAGCACCATCCAGCAGCTGCCGCCGACCTTGGCGTAGACGTCGGCGTTGAACAGCACATAGGCGAGGATGATGAAACCGACCAGCGGGACCAGCGCATGCAGCAGCGGGCGACCGGCGCCGCGGTGATGCCAGGCCACTGCCACATGCAGGAGCAGGAAGGCGGTCAGCGCACCGAAGTTGCACATGGAGGCGAGCAGGTTGATCTGTCCGACAAAGAACAGCCCCAGCATTAGACTCAGGGCCGCCACCAGCAGGATGGCACGCTGCGGCACCCGGGTGGTGGGATGGATCTGCCGCAGGAACTGCGGCATCTGGCGATCACGGGCCATGGCGAACAGCAGGCGCGAGGTGGCGGCCTGGGCCACCAGGGCGTTGGCGATGGCGGCGCCGATGGCCACCGCCAGGGCGATCACCACCTGCAGCCAGGGGCCGGCGATCAGCCGACCGATCTCGTAGAAGGCGTTGTTCGAGGCATCGGCGTCGGGGTACTGGATCAGGTTGGGTTGCAGCAGGGCGGCCAGCCAGGTCTGCACCATGAACAGCGCGGCCACCAGGGTCAGGGCCAGCAGCGTGGCGCGACCCACCACCCGGCTGCCGCCGCGGGTTTCTTCGGAGAGGGTGGAGATGGCGTCGAAGCCGAGAAAGGACAGCACCGCCACCGACAGCGCGCTGAAGATCAGTGGCAGGGAGAATTCCTGGGGGTTGTACAGCGGCTTCAGGCTCCACTCGGCGCCATTCACGCCGCGGCTGATGGCCAGGGACGCCAGCACCACGAACACCAGCAGCACCGCCAGCTGGCCGTAGAGGAACAGCCGGTTGGCACGGGCGGTGGTCTCGATGCCGCGCAGGTTGACCAGGGTGTTGAGGCCGACGAAGAAAACGATCCACAGCGGCTGGGGAATGACCGGGATGACGTTGGCCATGGCGTTGGCGCCGATCACATAGAGCAGGGTGGGCACCAGCAGGTAGTCGAGCAGGATGGCCCAGCCGGCGAGAAAGCCCAGGGCCGGGTGCAGGCCGCGACCGACGTAGGCGTAGACCGAACCGGCCACTGGAAAGGCGCGCGACATCTGCTGGTAGCTGACCGCAGTGAACAGCATGGCGACGAAGCCGATCAGGTAGGTGAGGGGCACCATGCCGTGGCTGGCGTCGAACACCCCGCCAAAGATGGAGAAGGGCGCGATGGGCACCATGAACACCAGGCCGTAGATGAGCAGGTCCTTCAGCCCGAGCTGGCGCTTGAGTTCCTGGGTGTAGCCGAAGCGAGCGAGGTCGGCGGCGTCGCCGGACGGAGCGTGCTGAGTCATGGGGCTTCCTCGAAGGGGCGGGGTAGGCTCGACTCTAGGCCAGGGTGGGGCCTGGCCCCATCCACAAAAGTGCTAGGTTTGCAGCAGGCCGGGGGCGACTGGCAGAGCCTTTGCTTCGCTTTCCCCATCGCCATCAAGGCAGGAGCTCCAAGATGCATGCCGATCTGCTCACCGTCAGCAGCCGCCTCGCCGGGCTGCCCACGCTCGACGCCTGTCTGGATGCCGTCCAGGCCAGTGCCGACCACCTGGGCTGCAAGGCGCTGATCTACGACTACGCCCCGGTGCCCCTCAGTCACGACGGGGTACTCATCACCCCCTCGGTGTTCAAGGTACGCAACGCCCCGGCGGACATGCAGGCCTTCTGGTGCGAGCGCGGCTACTACCAGATCGACCCGGTGCAGCAATGCGCCAGTCGGCGTGCGGCGCCCTTCGTCTGGTCGTTTCGCAGCGAAACCCGCAGCGCCCTGCGCGAGTACCTGGGTGACAGTCATCGCCCGGTCACCTGCTATGTGCGGGACAGCGGCCTGGCCACCGGGGTGACCGTGCCGCTGCACCTGCCGGGGGGCGCCTTCGCCACCCTGACCGGCATCCTCGATGCCGAGGCCCCGGACGCCGAGGCCGCCGGCGAAGCCTGCCTGGGCGCCTTCCTGGTGCTGGCCCATGCCTTCCAGGCCCGGGCCGACGAGTTGCTCGCCCCGGCCGAGCGCCGCTGCGGCCAGGTCCGCCTGACGCCGCGCGAGCGTGAGTGCCTGCAGTACTCGGCCAAGGGCCTGACCGCCAAGCGCATCGCCGCCACCCTCAACCGCTCCACCGCCACGGTCAACCTGCACCTCAACTCCGCCGCCCGCAAACTGGGCGCACGCAACAGGGTCGAGGCGGTGGTGCGGGGATTGCACTATCGCCTGGTCGAGGTCTGAGAGCCTGTTCAATGTCCCGCGAGCGAGAGCCAAACAAGGAGTAAAGGGCTGAGGAAGCGGATCGGACCCGCGCTCGGGTTCACGAGAGGTAGCTGAGCATTCCGACCGGGCTGGCGACCCAGGTCATTTTCAACGCCGTCTGGCCGACGCGCAGCGGCCGTTGAACAGGCGCTGAGCGACTTGGCCGGATCCGTGGGCCGTTCGACCTTGTGACACCGCCGCGGCGGCCCGACACTGGGGCCTCATCTGCCCAGGAGTGTCCCATGAGCGCTGCCCGTCCTCCCGTCCCGCCGTTCACCCTCGAATCCGCCCAGCAGAAGGTCCGCGCCGCCGAAGATGGCTGGAACAGCCGCGATCCGGCCAAGGTGGCCCTGGCCTATACCGTCGACAGCCGCTGGCGCAATCGCGCCGACTTCCTCCAGGGCCGCGTCGCCATCGAGGCCTTTCTCACCCGCAAGTGGCAGCGCGAGCACGAGTACCGGCTGATCAAGGAACTCTGGGCGCATGACGGCGCGCGCATCGCCGTGCGCTTCGCCTACGAATGGCGGGACGAAGACGGCCAGTGGTACCGCGCCTACGGCAACGAGAACTGGCACTTCGACGACCAGGGCCTGATGGCCGAGAGACACGCCAGCATCAACGACCTGCCGATCACCGCGGCCGAGCGGCTGTTTCACTGGCCCCAGGGGCGGCGGCCGGATGACCATCCCGGCTTGAGCGACCTGGGTCTCTGACCGGAGGCGGGCGGCTAGCCCGGGCGTGCCTGGTCCTGTACAAGGACCTCTGGCCGCCAGGACCGCAAGACGATGCACTACCGCAACCTGCTCCGCCGCCTCGACCTGGTCTCGCTGCAGCTGCTGCTGGCGGTGCACGAGGAGGGCACCCTGACCCGCGCCGCCGAGCGCGAGATGATCGCCCTGTCCGCCGCCAGCAAGCGCCTGCATGATCTGGAGCGGTCGCTCGACATCGAACTCTTCGAGCGCAACGCCAAGGGCACCACCCTTACCCCGGTCGGCGAGACGCTGCTGCATTACGCCAAGCGCATCCTTGCCGACGTCGAGCGCATCAGCATCGACGTCGGCGAACACCTGCAGGGCGTGCGCGGCTACGTGCGGATGATGGCCAACATCTCCGCCATCATCGAATTCCTCCCCGAGGACCTGCAGGCCTTCACCGTCGGCCATCCCCAGGTCAAGATCAGCCTGGACGAGCGACCCAGCGCCGGGGTGGTGAAGGGCGTGCTGGAAGGCGCCGCCGACCTGGGCATCTGCTCCTCGGACACCGACACCCGCGGCCTGCTGGCCGTGCCCTACCGGCAGGACACCCTGGTGGTGGTGATGCGTCCCGATCATCGCCTGGCCGCCCGCGCACGGCTGGCCTTCGCCGAGACCCTGGACGATGACCACGTCGGCCTGCACGCCGACAGCTTCATCAACCTGCGCACCAAGGCCGCCGCCCGCAGTCACGGCAAGGCCTTGCGCCTGCGCATCCATGTACCCGGCTTCGATGCCGTGTGCCGCATGGTGCAGGCGGGTTTCGGGCTGGGCGTGCTGCCGCTGCAGGCCTTCGAACTCATCGGGCGACCGCTCGGACTGATCGCCGCGGCGCTGGATGACGACTGGTCCCAGCGCAGCCTGGCGCTGGTGGTCCGCGACGTCGAGACGCTGTCGCCGGTCAGCCGGCTGCTCTACGACCACCTGCTGGAGGTCTGAATCCGGGTCTTCGCGATTCGCGAAGACCCCTTGCCGAAAGACGTTAACCACCGGCTGCTCTATTGTCCTAGCATCGGCCTCATTCCAATAACAAAGAGGCTCGCCCGCCATGACGGCTCTCACCGGACTCCGTGTCATCGAGATCGGCACGCTCATCGCCGCCCCCTTCGCCGCCCGCCTGCTGGCCGAATTCGGCGCCGAAGTGATCAAGATCGAAGCCCTGGACAAGGGCGATCCCCTGCGCAAGTGGCGCAAGCTGCACGAGGGCACCTCGCTCTGGTGGTACCTGCAGTCGCGCAACAAGAAGTCCCTCGCCCTAAATCTGCGTTCCGCCGAAGGCGTGGCCCTGGTCAAACAGCTGGTCGAGGGCGCCGACGTGCTCATCGAGAATCTGCGCCCGGGCGCCCTGGAAAAGCTCGGCCTGGGCTGGGACGTGCTGCACGCCCTCAATCCCAAGCTCACCCTGGTGCGCATCTCCGGCTACGGCCAGACCGGCCCCTATCGTGATCGCCCCGGCTTCGGTGCCATCGGCGAGGCCATGGGCGGCATCCGCTACACCACCGGTACTCCGGGCGTGCCGCCGGCGCGGGTCGGGGTCAGCCTGGGCGATTCCCTGGCTTCCATGCACGCGGTGATCGGCGCCCTGATGTCGGTGCTGCGGGTCAAGACCGGCCAGGGCGATGGCCAGGTGGTTGACGTCTCCCTGGTCGAGAGCGTCTTCAACGTCATGGAAAGCCTGGTACCCGAATACTCCATGCTCGGCCATGTGCGCGAGCGTACCGGTGGCGCCTTGCCCGGTATCGCCCCGTCCAACACCTATCCCACCGGCGACGGCGGTTTCGTGGTGATCGCCGGCAACAGCGATCCCATCTATGTGCGGCTGATGCAGGCCATCGGCCGACCCGATCTGGCCGAGCGCCCGGATCTGGCGCAGAACGACGGGCGCGCCCGCCACTGCGAGCTGATCGACGAGGCCATCGCCGCCTGGACCGGCAGTCGCGGCATCGACGAGGTGCTGGAGATCCTCGAAGGTGCCGAGGTTCCGGCCGGACGCATCTATTCCGCCGCCGACATCGTCACCGATCCCCATTACCAGGCGCGGGAGATGCTGCTGGACACCACTCTGCCCGACGGCGCCACCCTGAAGATGCCGGGCATCGTACCCAAGCTGTCGGCCACCCCGGGCCAGGTCAACTGGCAGGGTCCGACCCTCGGTGAGCACACCGATGGCCTGCTGGCCGAACTGGGGCTGAGCGAAGCGGATATCCAGCGACTCAGAAAGAGCGGGGTGGTGCAATGAGTAGCGAACGCCTGATCGTCCAGGAAGTCGCGCCCCGTGACGGCTTGCAGATCGAGCCGAGCTGGGTGGAAACCGCCGACAAGATCGCCCTGATCGACGGGGTCTCCGCGCTGGGTTTCTCGCGGATCGAGGCCGGTTCCTTCGTCTCGCCCAAGGCGGTGCCCATGCTGCGCGACGGCGAGGCGGTGTTCCAGGGCATCGCCCGCCGGGCCGGGGTGACCTATGTCGCTCTGGTGCCCAATCTCAAGGGCGCCCAGCGCGCCCTGGCGGCAGGCGCCGACGAGCTGAACCTGGTGCTCTCCGCCAGCCAGACCCACAATCGCGCCAACATGCGCATGAGTTGCGAGCAGTCCCTCGCCAGCTTCGCCGAGGTGGTGCAGCTGGCCAAGGGGCAGGCGGTCTCGCTCAACGGCACCGTGGCGACCACCTTCGGTTGCCCCTTCGAAGGACGCATCGACGAAGGCTGGGTATTCGAACTGGTGCAGCGCTATCTGGCGCTGGGCATGACCGGCATCACCCTCGCCGACACCACCGGGATGGCCAATCCGCGACAGGTTGCGCGGATCGTCCGCCAGGTGCTGGAACTGATCCCGGCGTCCGCCCTGACCCTGCATTTCCACAACACCCGTGGCCTGGGCCTGAGCAACGTCCTGGCCGCCTACGAAGCCGGCGCCCGGCGCTTCGACGCCGCCCTCGGTGGCCTCGGTGGCTGCCCCTTCGCCCCGGGCGCCTCCGGCAATATCTGCACCGAGGACCTGGTGAATCTCTGCGCCGAGATCGGCGTGGAGACCGGCATCGACCTGCAACGGCTGATCGAGTTGTCGCGCACCCTGCCGGCGCTGCTGGGGCACGACACCCCCGGCCAGGTGGCCAAGGCCGGGCGCAATTGCGATCTGCATCCGCCGCCCGCGACCGCTGGCTGAGCCGCACCCGCTTTCATTCGTTCGCCCTGACTACAACAACAAAGGAGCGCCAGTCTGGCCGCTCCCGGGAGACCGCTATGCCCTTATCCGCAACCTCCGCCGCCGCCGTGGCGGCCGCCGAACAGGCCATCGTCCGCAAGGTCGCCTGGCGGCTCATGCCGCTGATCATGATCTGCTACCTGTTCGCCTTCTTCGATCGCATCAACATCAGCTTCGCCAAGTTCCAGCTGCAGGCCGACCTGTCGCTGAGCAACACCGCCTATGGCCTGGGCGCGGGACTCTTCGTGGTGGGCTATGTGCTGTTCGAGGTACCCAGCAACATGATGCTGTACAAGGTCGGCGCTCGGCGCTGGATCGCGCGCATCATGATCTCCTGGGGCATCGCCACGGCGCTGATGATGTTCGTCACCACCGAATGGCAGTTCTATGTGCTGCGCTTCCTCATCGGCGCCATGGAAGCCGGCTTCGCGCCGGGCATCCTCTACTACCTGACGCTGTGGTTTCCGCAGAGCTATCGCGGGCGCATCACCTCGACGCTGTTCCTCGCCTCGGCCTTCGCCGGGCTGATCGGCGCCCCCGTCTCCGGGGTGATCCTCGGCCAGATGGACGGCCTGCTCGGCATTCGCGGCTGGCACTGGCTGTTCCTGGCGGGTGGCATCCCCTGCGTGCTGCTGGGCGTGCTGGTGCTGCGCCTGTTGCATGACCGCATCGCCGATGCGCCCTGGCTCAACGCTGACGAGAAGACCTTCCTGGCCAGCCGCATCGCCAGTCATGAAAACAACAGCCATGGCTCGCTGCTGGCGGCGATCCGACTGCCGGGCTTCCTGCTGCTCGCGGTGATCTACTTCCTGATCCAGGTCGCCTCCTATGGCCTCAACTTCTGGGCGCCGCAGCTGATCCGCAGTGCCGGGACCGAGAGCCCCACCCTCATCGGCCTGCTGACCGCCGTGCCCTACGTCTTCGGCGCCATCAGCATGGTGGTGGTGGGCCGGCTGTCGGACGCCAGCGGCGAGCGGCGCAAGTTCGTCTGCGGTCTGGTGATCGCCGGCGCCCTGGGGTTCTTCAGCGCGGGACTCTTCGCCGATCACACCACCTTCCTGATCCTGTCCCTGGCCCTGATGGGCGCCGGCATCATCGCCGCCATCCCGACCTTCTGGTCGCTGCCGCCGAAACTGCTGGCCGGCGCGGGTGCAGGGGCCGCGGGGGGTATCGCCCTGATCAACACCCTGGGGCAGCTCGGTGGCATCGTCAGTCCGGTGATGGTGGGCTACATCAAGGACATGACCGGCAGCACCACCCCGGCGCTCTATCTCATCGGCTGCACCAGTCTGCTGGCCGCCGGCCTGATGTTCTGGGCACTGCCGCAGAGCCTGCGGACCTCGGACAAGATCGGCGCCCGCCCGCCGGAGCCCGCGCCGGTCGAGGATGCCGCGCTGCTGGGCGACAAGCGCTCCCTCAACTCCTGAGGCTAGAG
Source organism: Pseudomonas flavocrustae (assembly GCF_029872515.1). Lineage (NCBI taxonomy): Bacteria > Pseudomonadati > Pseudomonadota > Gammaproteobacteria > Pseudomonadales > Pseudomonadaceae > Pseudomonas > Pseudomonas flavocrustae. Next base: position 146,219 of record NZ_JAPDIQ010000010.1, read on the forward strand.
TTCCGGCGCGCGCCAGCGCCGGACCAACCGCAGCACCAGCACGAAGAACACCGGCACGAAGACCAGCGCCAGGGTGGCGCTGAGCATGCCGCCGATCACCCCGGTGCCCACCGCCTGCTGGCTCGCCGAGCTGGCACCGGTGGCCAGGGCCAGGGGCACCACACCGAGAATGAAGGCCAGCGAGGTCATGACGATGGGTCGCAGGCGCAGCCGGGCGGCGCGACAGGTGGCCTGGTACAGGTCCAGGCCGCCATCGTGCAGGCGCTTGGCGAATTCGATGAGCAGGATGGCGTTCTTCGCCGTGAGACCGATCACCGTGATCAGGCCGACCTTGAAGAAGACGTCGTTAGGCATCCCCCTCAGGGTCACCGCCAGCACCGCGCCGAGCACGCCCAGGGGCACCACCAGCAATACCGCGGTGGGAATCGACCAGCTTTCATAGAGCGCCGCCAGACAGAGGAACACCACCAGCAGCGACAGCCCCAGCAGCAGCGGCGCCTGGCCGGCGGAGAGGCGTTCCTGCAGCGACAGCGCCGTCCACTCCAGGGCGAAGCCGCGCGGCAACGCGGTGGCCAGGCGTTCCAGTTCGGCCATGGCCTCGCCGGTGGTGTGACCGGGCAGCGGTTCGCCGGACAGGCTGATGGCGGGATAGCCGTTGTAGCGCGACAGCTGCGCCGGGCCCTGGGTCCAGTCGGCGCTGACGAACGCGGACAGCGGCACCATGCGCCCGCGCTCGTTGCGTACCTCCAGGCGCAGCAGGTCGTCCACCTGGCTGCGGCTGCCCAGCTCGGCCTGCACGATCACCTGCTGCATCCGGCCGCGATTGGGGAAGTCGTTGACATAGCTTGAGCCCAGGGCAGTGCCCAGGGTCTCGCCGAGGGCGGCGAAGCCCACCCCCAGGGCGGCGGCCTGGCGGCGATCCACCACCAGCTGCACCTGGGCGCTGTCGGCCAGGGCGGTCTCCCGCACGTAGGCGATGATCGGATTGCCCGCCAGCCGGGCCTGCAACTCATCGCGCGCCGCCTTGAGCGCCGCCTGGCCGCGATTGGATCTGTCCTGCAGGCGCACCTCGAAACCGCTGGAAGTGCCCAGGCCTTCCACCGGTGGCGGCAGCACGGCGAAACCCTGGGCTTCGCTCTCGCCGGCCAGGGCGGCGTTGGCGCGTTCGGCGATGGCCGCGGCGGAGTCGGTCGGGCCGCGGGCGGACCAGTCCTTGAGGGTGGTGAAGGCCAGGGCGGCGTTCTGGCCGCTGCCGGAAAAGCTGAAGCCGAGCAGCACGAGGTCGTTGGCCACCCCGGGTTCGGCGGCGTAATGGCGTTCCAGTCGCTCGAGCACCTTGAGGGTGCGTTCCTGGGTGGCGCCGGGCGGCAGCTGGATGTCGGTGATCAGATAGCCCTGGTCCTCGCTGGGCAGAAAGGCGCCGGGCAGGCGGCCATAGAGCGCCACCAGGGCCACCAGCAGGACGGCGAACAGCAGGAGATTGGGCAGCAGCCGGCGGATGGCGCGGGCCACCCAGCCTTCGAAGCCGGCGGTCAGGCGCTCGAAGCCCCGGTTGAAGGCGCCAAAGAAGCCGCCGCGGGCATGGGTACCCTGGGGAATCGGCTTGAGCAGGGTGGCGCACAGCGCCGGGGTCAGACTCAGGGCGAGAAAGGCGGAAAGGAGGATGGCCACCGCCATGGACGCCGAGAACTGCCGATAGATGACGCCCACCGAACCGCTCATGAAGGCCATGGGCACGAAGACCGCGGTGAGCACCAGGGTGATGCCGACGATGGCGCCGGAGATCTCGCCCATGGCCTTGCGGGTGGCGGCGCGTGGGTCGAGACCCTCGCTGGCCATCAGCCGCTCGACGTTCTCCACCACCACGATGGCGTCGTCCACCAGGATGCCGATGGCCAGCACCATGCCGAACAGGGTCAGCACATTGATCGAATAGCCCAGCGCCAGGAGCACGGCGCAGGTGCCCAGCAGGGCCACCGGCACCACCAGGGTCGGGATCAGGGTGTAGCGCAGATTCTGCAGGAACAGGTACATCACCGCGAACACCAGCGCCATGGCCTCCAGCAGGGTATGGATGACCTGGGTGATGGATATCTCGACGAAGGGCGCCGTGTCGTAGGGGATGTCGTATCTCATGCCCGGCGGAAAGTACCGGGACAGCTCGGCCAGCTTGGCGCGCACCGCCTTGGCGGTGGCCAGGGCGTTGGCGGTGGGTGCCAGCTGCACCCCGACCGCCACCGAAGGCTTGCCGTCCAGCCGCGTGCCGAAGTTGTAGCTCTGGCTGCCCACCTCGACCCGGGCCACGTCGCCCAGGGTCACGCTGGAGCCATCGGCCCCGGCGCGCAGCAGGATGCCGGCGAACTCCGCCGGGTCGCTCAACTGGCCCTTGATCAGCACCGGCGCGCTCAGCTCCTGGCCAGCGGGGGCGGGCAACTCGCCAAGGCTGCCGGCCGCCACCTGGACGTTCTGCTCGGCGATGGCGCGGGTCACGTCGGCCGGGGTCAGACCGACCGCCACCAGCCGACTGGGATCGAGCCAGACGCGCAGGGCGTGCTCGGCGCCGAACAGCTGGGCCTTGCCCACCCCGTCCAGGCGGCGCAGTTCGTTGACCACGTTGCGCGCCAGATAGTCGCTCAGGGCGGTGGTGTCGAGGCGCTCATCGGTGGCGGTAAGGGTGACGAACAGCAGGTAGCCGGCGGAAGTCTCCTCGATCTGGATGCCCTGCTGGGTGACCGCGCGCGGCAGGCGCGGCTCCACCACCTTGAGGCGATTCTGGATGTCCACCTTGGCCAGTTCCGGATCGGTGCCGGGCTGGAAGGTCACGGTCAGGGTGGCGCTGCCCTGGCTGCTGCTGGAGGAAAAGTAGAGCAGATGGTTGACGCCATTGAGTTCCTGCTCGACCAGGCTGACCACGCTCTCGTCCAGGGTCTGCGGCGAGGCGCCCGGATAGCTCAGGGTCAGCTCGATCTGCGGCGGCGCCACATTGGGATACTGGGCCACCGGCAACTGCGGCAGGGCCAGCAGGCCGGCGAGCAGGATGAACAGCGCCACCACCCAGGCGAACACCGGGCGGTCGATGAAGAAGTTGGCCATCAGCGCACCTCCGCCGCGGTGGCCTGGGCTTCTTCAGGCTCCACCACCAGGCCCGGCTGCGCCTGTTGCAGGCCGGAGAGCAACACCCGCTCACCGGCGGCGAGACCGGACTCCACCACCCAGCGCCCTTCGACCACCGGGCCCAGACGCACCTCGCGCAGGGCCACCCGGTTTTCGGCGTCCACCACCCAGACATGAGCCCCACCATCGACGCTGCGCCGCACCGTCCGTTGCGCCACGCTCAGGCCCTGGTCGAGGCGCGCCTGCTCCAGGCGCACCCGCACGAAGCTGCCCGGCAGGAGGTCGTGCCGCGGATTGGGAAACTGGCTGCGCAGGGTGATCTGCCCGGTGCTGGCGTCCACCGCCAGATCGGCGAACAGCAGGCGGCCGCTCTCGGGGTAGGGGCTGCCGTCCTCCTGCAACAGGGTCACCCGGGCCTGATCCGGCGCCACCTGCTGCAGACGACCATCCCGCAGCGCATCGCGCAGGGTCTTGAGCTGGCGGGTCGACTGGGTGACATCGGCATGGATGGGGTCCAGCTGTTGGATGATCGCCAGGGGCGTGGCATCGCCCTGGCCGACCAGGGCGCCTTCGGTGACCAGGGCCTTGCCGATGCGCCCGGCGATGGGCGCTTTGACCGTGGCATAGCCCAGGTTCAGTCGCGCCCGCTTGAGCGCTGCCCGGGCCGCTGCCACCTCGGCCTGCGCCTGCAGGCTGGCACCGCGGGCATTGTCCTGCTCCTGGCGACTGATCGCCTCGCTCTCCACCAGCGCCGCATAGCGCTCGGCCAGCCGCTGCGCCTGGAAGGCGCTGGCCTCGGCCTTGCGCAGGGCGGCCGCGGCGCTGTCCACCTCGGCCTGCAGCGGCGCCGGATCGATACGGAACAGCACCTCGCCGGCCTTGACCTCGCTGCCCTCGCGAAACACCCGCTGCAGCACGATGCCGGCGACCCGTGCCCGCACCTCGGCGGTCCGTGGCGCCACCAGGCGGCCACTGAGTTCGCTGGCGATGGCCAGGGGCGTCGGTTGCAGTGTCTCCACCTGCACCCTGGGCGCGGGCGGGGTGGCGGCGTCCGGGGCCGGACGGTCGCAGGCGGCGAGCAGCAGGCAGAGCAGCACGAGGCTGCCGAGGGCAGGGCGGGACAGGGACATCGGGGCTTCCTCCAGAAGAGCGCCATGGTAGGCGTCTCGCTCAAGCCACCCTGTAAACGTCTGTAGGTCTCTTGTGAAAGAGTGTTAAGCCGTGCGCCCGCCCGCCCGGGGCTCGGCTATGCTCGGCACTTGCCCGCCACGAAGACCTGCCGTGATCCCCTTGCTCATCGTCGAAGACGACACCGCCCTGGCCGAGCTCATCGCCACCTACCTGGGCCGCCAGGGCTATGCCGTGACGGTGATCGGTCGCGGCGACGAAGCCCTGGCCGCGGTGCAGCGACTGCGCCCACAGCTGGTGGTGCTCGACGTCATGCTGCCCGGGCTGGACGGCCTGCAGGTCTGTCGCCAGCTGCGCGCGACCCAGCCGAGCCTGCCGATCCTGATGCTCACCGCCCTGGACGACAGCCACGACCAGGTGCTGGGGCTGGAGATCGGCGCGGACGACTACGTCAGCAAGCCCTGCGAACCGCGGGTGCTGCTGGCACGCATCCGCACCCTGCTGCGCCGCTGCCAGCTGGTCGAGGCGCCTGCCGATGACCGCCTTACGATCGGTCAGCTGCAGCTGCTGCCGGGCGAGCGTCAGGTCTGGTGGCGCGACCAGCTGGTGGAGCTGTCCTCCACCGAATTCAACCTGCTGGCGATCCTCATGCGCCATGCCGGCGAGGTACTCAGTCGCGACCAGCTGATCCAGCAGCTGCGCGGCATCGAATTCAACGGCGTCGACCGTTCGGTGGATGTGGCCATCTCCAAGCTGCGGCGGCGTTTCGAGGAGCATCCCGGCGAAGCCCGGCGGATCAAGACCGTCTGGGGCAAGGGTTATCTGCTCTCCCGGGCCGAGTGGGACTAGTGTGGTGTCTCAGAAGTTAACTGCACAATTTTGGCGGCGCTTTTTGATTCTGAGCGTCGTTGCCCCTCCTCGCCATAGCCCTGCTATGACTCGTCGCGGCGCCTAGCCCATAAGCAAAAATCACTCGCCAATTCTTGCGCGAACTTCTGAGGCACCACACTTGATGCTCAAGATCCTCGTCCGCCTCTACCTCATCCTGCTGGTGACCTACGGCGCCGCCAGCTACCTGGTGCCCGAGGCGTTGATCAGGGTGTTCGACGAGCGTTACAGCCGCTACGCCCTGGAGCAGTTGCACGGCCCGCTCAGCCTGGCGCAGCGCGCCTTCGTTACCACGCCGCCGGCGCGCTGGCCGGCGGTACAGCAGGAACTGGCCACGGATCTGGCGCCCATCACCCTGCGCCTGGTCGCGCTCGAGGATCCGGTCTTCACCGTTGCCGAGCGCAGGGCGCTCGAAGCCGGCGAGCGGCAGGTGCGCCTGGGCGACTATGGCGAGCCCAGCGCGGCCCTGGTGCCGCTGCCGGCGGAGCAGGTGCTCTGGGTCGGCATCCCCGAGGCGCCCACCGACATCGCCCTGACCTACTGGGCCATGAACGCCCTGATCGGCGCCGCGCTGCTGGTCTGTCTCTATGTCTGGCTGAGACCGCACTGGCGTGACCTGGAACGGCTGCGGCGTACCGCGGCGCGCCTGGGCAAGGGCCATCTGGGCGAGCGCACCGCCATCTCGCCGCGCTCGGACATCGGCGAGGTGGCGCGGGCCTTCGATGACATGGCCCAGGAGCTGGAGGCGCTGATCGTCCAGCAGCGCGACCTGCTCAACGCCGTTTCCCATGAATTGCGCACGCCGCTGTCACGCCTGGAGTTCGGCCTGGCGCTGCTGCAGGCCGATCCGCTGCCGGCCGAGACCCAGCGGCAGCTGGAGCAACTGGTGCGTCACGTCCGCGAACTGGATGCCCTGGTCGACGAATTGCTGTCCTTCGCTCGCCTGCAGAGCAGCCAGCAGCCGCCCGAACGCCTGAGCCTGGAACTCGAAGCCTTTCTCGACAGCGTGCTGGCCGACTTCGCCGAAGAGCAGGAACGCCGCGGTGTCGCGGTGCATCTGGACGTGACGCAGGCACCCAGGCGAGTGGAGCTGGCGCCTCGCCTCACCGCCCGTGCCCTGCAGAATCTGCTCGGCAACGCCTTGCGCTATGGCCAGCGCGAGGTCTGGGTAACGGTCCGCGGCGACGGCGAAGAGCTGCTGATCGCCGTCGAGGACGACGGCGAAGGCATTCCCGCGGCGGAGCGCGAACGGGTCTTCGAACCCTTCTATCGCCTGGATCGCAGTCGCGACCGCGCCACCGGCGGCTTCGGCCTGGGTCTGGCCATCAGCCGTCGCGCAGTGGCAAACCAGGGTGGCCGCCTGGACCTGAGCGCCGGCGCTCGGGGTGGCGCCCGGTTCGAGATCCGCCTGCCGTTGCAGCCGCGCCTGGGGCTCGCCTGAGGCCGCTGCGGCCCCTACACTTGGCGCCCCCGCCCGTTTCGGAATTGTCATGGCAGAGCCCTTCGACCGCCAGCCGCTGCAACCCCTGCTCGACCGTATCGCCGCCGCCGCACCGCGCCATTTCGGCGAAGGCGCGGTGGCCGACTACATCCCGGCCCTGGCCGAGGTGGCGCCGGATCAGTTCGGCATCGCCGTCTGCGACGTCAAGGGGCAGGTCTGGCGCGCCGGGGCGGCCGACACGGCCTTTTCCATCCAGTCCATCTCCAAGGTGCTCAACCTGGTGATCGCCATGCAGCGCCTGGACGAGCCGGACATCTGGACTCGCGTCGGCCGCGAACCCTCCGGCCATGCCTTCAATTCCATGGCGCAGCTGGAAGAAGAGAAGGGCGTGCCACGCAATCCCTTCATCAACGCCGGCGCCGTGCAGGTCTGCGAACTGCTGGTGTCGCGCATCATGTCGATCCACTGGATGATGCGCGAACAGGCGCGGCGCCTGGCCGGCAATCCGGCGATCAACTTCGACGACCGCGTGGCCCGTTCGGAGATGGACCACAAGGCGCGCAACGCCGCCCTGGCCTATCTGATGAAGGCCTACGGTAATCTCCATAGCGAGGTCGATGACGTCCTCGACGTCTATTTCCACGGCTGCGCCCTGGCGATGAGTTGCGTCGACGTGGCCCGCGCCTTCGCCTTTCTCGCCAACGGCGGGGTCAATCCCCAGGATGGCCAGGCCGTGGTGACGCCCCAGCAGACCCGCCAGCTCAACGCCCTGCTGCTGACCTGCGGCCTCTACGATGCGGCGGGCGACTTCGCCTGGCGCGTCGGCCTGCCGGGCAAGAGCGGGGTAGGGGGTGGCATCGTCGCCATCGTGCCCGGGCAGATGAGCATCTGCGTCTGGTCGCCCCGGCTGGACAGCTACGGCAACTCGGTCGCCGGCCTGCGCGCCCTGGAGACCCTGGTGGAAGGGCTGGGCGTGGCGCCGCTGGGCTAAGAAGCTATTCACATCTGCTGCGCGTTGGCCAAACGGCGTTGAAAAGCCCCTGGAAGGCCAGCCCCGCCGGAATGCTCGTTTACGACGAATGAACTCGAGCGCGAGCCCGGTCCGCTTCCTCAGGCCTTTTCGCGGGGCCGCCTAGGCCTTGTTTGGCTCTAGCTCGCAAGATCGTGAACAGCTTCTAATAGGCCATGGACAGGCTGAGAGTCACCTGGGGCACCACGCCGTCGGTCTCGCCCTCCGGACCGCTCAGGTCGCGCAGGGCGCCGTCGCGATAGAGCGCCAGGGCTTCGGCGCGAGCGCTCCAGCGCGTCTCGCCCCAGCGAAAGGGCTGTTCCAGGGCCAGGCCGGTGCGCGCATAGAGGCGGTCGCCGGAGTCCGCTCCATAGAAGCCGTTCCAGCCCACCCCCAGGGCGCTGGGGAAGCTCAGACGCAGGCCGCTGGCCGAGAGATCCAGGCCTGGTTCCAGGCTGCCCTGGGTGTAGAGACCGCTGTCACCCTGGGTGCGGGTGGTCACCGCAAGTCCCGGGCGCCAGGCGCCCAGGCCCGTATCGGCCTGGTAGGCCAGGGTCAGGCTGGCCTCTTGCGTGGTGGCGGCGACGTCGTTGGGGCTGCTCTTGACCGTGTAGACGAAGCCGACCCTCAGACCCTCGGCCGGTGACACCACCAGGCCCACCAGGTTGTTGCTCTCGTACCAGCGCCGCGGGCTGACCCGTTCCTCGCTGGATGGGCTGTGCAGGCCGTTGCTGCTGCTGAACACCAGCCAGGCATCGGCCACGCCGTCGCTTCCCTGGTGCAGATCCAGCGCGAAGCCCGCCTGCAGGTGCAAGGGGATGCGGTCGAGGCTGGCCGCGTCGTCATCGTAGTTGCCGCGGGAGAAGTCGCCGTTGCGCACGTCCATGCCCAGTTGCGGATGGAAGCGCCCGGAGTTTTCGCTGACCTCCACGCTGCCCAGGGCGGCATCTTCGCTTTCGATGGAGGGCACGCTGCGCGGCGCGGCGGTGGCCGTCAGAGCCAGACCACCTGCTAGCAGGCAGACGCAACGCAGGGGCGAAAAGAATGGCATGGCGGGTGACTCCGGGGGCGCGGGGCGCTCCGGGGGCGTGGCGCCATGAGCTATCGGACCGAGCCGTCGCAGAGCGGGTTCCGAGGCCCTAGAGCACCGGTGAGAACACCCGCGCCACCCGCATGGCGACCCGCCGCCAGCGGCGCAGGGCGGTGTTGTCCTCGGGGGTGAGTTCGCGGGAGCGACTGAAGTCCTGTTCCAGCATCTTGCGCACCTCCCAGGCGAAGGCGACGTCCATCACCATCACCATGACCTCGAAGTTGAGGCGGAAGGAGCGGTTGTCCAGGTTGGCGCTGCCCACCGCGGCCACGTCCTCGTCGATCAGCACCACCTTCTGGTGCAGGAAGCCCGGTCCGTAGCGGAACACCCGCACCCCGGCATGCACCGCTTCGAAGGCATAGAGATAGGAGGCGGCATAGACCACCTTGTGGTCCGGTCGCGAGGGCAGCAGGATGCGCACGTCGACCCCGCGCAGGGCAGCCAGGCGCAGGGCGGCCGAAACGGCTTCGTCAGGGATGAAATAGGGCGTGGTGATCCAGACCCGGTGGCGCGCCGAGTGGATGGCCTCGACAAAGAACAGCGAGCAGGTCTCCTGGTCGTCCGCCGGCCCGCTGGGCACCACCTGGCAGAGCACACCGCCCTCTTCGTAGCGTTCCGGCAGCAGCAGGGTGGGCAGCCGCCGGGTGACCCAGTACCAGTCCTGGGCGAAGGTCTCCTGCAGGGTGGCCAGGGCTGGGCCGCGCAATTCCAGGTGGGTATCGCGCCAGGGCGCCAGGGGCGGCTTGAGGCCCATGTATTCGTCGCCGACGTTGAGCCCGCCGGTAAAGCCCACCTCGCCATCGACGATGACGATCTTGCGGTGATTGCGGAAGTTGACCTGGAAACGGTTGATCAGCCCGCGTCTGTTGCTGAAGCCCTTCACCTCGCAACCGGCCTCGCGCAGCTTTTCCACATAGGCGCGCGGCAGGGCATGGCTGCCGATGGCGTCGTACAGCAGAAAGACCTGGACCCCGGCGTGGGCCCGGTCGAGCAGGGTGTTCTGCAGGGCCAGGCCGAGGGCGTCGTCGTGGATGATGAAGAACTGCACCAGCACCACCTTCTGTGCACCGCGGATGGCCGTGAGGATGGCGGCGAAGGTTTCCTCGCCGTTGATCAGCAGGCGCACCTGATTGTTGGCGACGCAGGGGGTACCGGTGAGGGCGGTCATGGCCCTGAGCTTGCGATTGGCCGCGCTGCACTGCTGGGCGGCCATGGCCTCGGCGATCCAGGGCCGCCAGTCCAGCTCGGCGGCCTGCCGCGCCATCTCCTCGTCGGCCTGGCGCCGCGCCTTCACATAGCTGTCGAAGCGCCGCCGGCCAAAGACCAGATAGGGGATCAGGCTGAGGAAGGGCATGAACACCAGCGCCATGGCCCAGGCCATGGCGCCCTGGGCGGTACGCACCGTGATGATGGCGTGGATCGCCGCGCTGATGCCGATCAGTTCGAGGACCAGGGCGATGTAGTGGAGATCGAGGGGCAGGGAAGGCACGCGGGCAGCTCTCGCTCCGGGGTGGATGTCAGAGAGGTTGGACCGCCCTGAGCACCACGAATTTCGGGGTGGCCGCGATCTGTTCGACGCGTCTGAACAGCCGCTTGAGTTTGGCGTGGTAACCCAGGTGGCGATTGCCCACCAGCCAGAGTTCGCCCTGCTCGGTCAGCGCCGCTCGCGCCTGCTGGAACATGCGCCAGGCGAGGAAGTCACCCACCACCTGCTGCTGGTGGAACGGCGGGTTGCAGAGGATCAGGTCCAGCGACCGCGGCGGCTGGTCGGCCAGGCCGTCGGCCGCGCGGATCGCCACCGGCCGGTCGCCGAAGGCCGCGGTCCAGTTCTCCCGTGCCGACTGCACCGCCATGTAGGACTCATCCACCAGGGTGAATTGCGCCTCCGGATTGGCCAGGCCACAGGCCAGTGCCAGCACGCCGTTGCCGCAACCGAGATCGGCTATCCGGGCCTGGCCCAGTTGCTGAGGCAGGTGCGGGAGGAAGGCACGGGTGCCGATATCCAGACCCTCGCGGCAAAAGACGTTGGCGTGGTTGACCAGGGTCAGCGGCGGTGCATCCAGGCGATAACCAGTCGGGTAGGGCGAGGTCACCGCTGGTCGCGCCTCGGGCGTGGCGGTCAGCAGCCGCGCCTTCTTCACCGCCAGCGACGCCTGCACCGGACCGATATGCCGCTCCAGCAGATCGCCGGCGGCGCGGGGCAGGTGCTTGAGCATGCCGGCGGCGATCACCCGCGCACCGGGCGCCAGCTGGCCGTGCAGGCGGATCAGTTGTTCCTCCAGCAACGCCAGGGTCTTGGGCACCCGTATCAGCACCAGATCGAAGGGACCGCCGGTCGCCTCGCTGGCCGGGACGAAGGTCACCGCCTCGGCGGCAAGGCCGTTGCGCGCCAGGTTGGCTACCAGCGCCAGGGCCGCCAGGTGCGAGTCGCCACTGGAGGTCACCCGGGCATGAGTGGCGAGGCTGGCGGCCAGGGCGCCGAAGCCGTCGTTGAGCACCAGCACCCGGGCGGCGGGGTCCAGGCCATCCTCCGCGACCTGTTGCAGCAGGTATTCGTCGGCGGCGTCGAAGGCCTGCAGGGGATCGTCGCGGCGTGGTGGCTGGCGGTCGAGTTCTAGGGTGGCGAAGGGCGAGACGAGAGAAGGCATGGTTTCTGTCGGTGTTTATCGGCGGCTCACTGCGGGACAATGGCGCCAGGCAATCGGGAAAAAGAGGCCAGTATGACCGCCACCGAAGACAAGTTCACCCGCGAGACGATCACCGCCGTCTGGCCCTGGAGCGATAACCTCTTCAGCCTGAGGACCACCCGCGACCCGCGCTATCGCTTTCGCGCCGGCCAGTTCGCCCGGCTGGGCGTGCGCAAGGTCGATGGCGACATCGTCTGGCGGGCCTACTCCATGGTCTCGGCACCCCACGACGACTTCCTCGAATTCTTTTCCATCGTGGTGCCGGGCGGCGCCTTCACCAGCGAGCTGAGCCGCCTGCGCGAGGGCGACGAACTGCTGGTGGAAAAGCAGCCCTACGGCTATCTCACCCTGGAGAGATTCGGCGGCGGTCGCGACCTCTGGCTGCTGGCCACCGGCACCGGTCTGGCGCCCTTCCTGTCGATGCTGCAGGAACCCGACACCTGGGAGCGCTTCGAGCGCATCGTGCTGGTCTACAGCGTGCGCGAAGCCCGCGACCTGGCCTACCAGGCCGTCATCCGCGGTTACGGCGAGGTGGAACACCTCGAAGGCCTCACCGACCGCCTGGTCTATGTCCCCGTGGTCACTCGCGAGGAGCATCCCGGCGCCCTGCGTGGCCGCATCACCACCCTGATCGAGAACGGCGAGCTGGAACGCGCCGCTGGCGTCGAACTCTCGCCCGAGCACTCGCGCATCCTCATCTGCGGCAATCCGGAGATGGTCGACGACACCCGCCAGTTGCTCAAGACCCGCGATCTGCAGCTGGCCCTGAGTCGCCGACCCGGCCAGGTGGCGGTGGAGAACTACTGGTAGATAGGGTGCGGTGTTTCAGAAGTCACTGCACAATTTTGACGGCGATTTTTGCGTGTACTTCTAAAACACCACACCCGGCGCACCGGCGTCTTTACGTTTTCTTCACAATTGGAAAAGGTTGGGCCTTTAGTTTTGGGCCCGCCTTGCTCTAGGATCGGAATTTCCAAGGCTACCTTTCGAGTTCCGATGAGCAGTGACAGATCCGAGCCGCCCCCGGCCCCTGTGCCAGGTGCGGCTGACACCCCCTCCCGCCTTATCCCCTCCGTGGCCGTTCGGCCCCTTCAGACGGAGGTCCGCTGCTGATGGAATGGATCGCCGATCCCACCGCCTGGTTGGGACTGCTTACCCTGATCGTCCTGGAAATCGTCCTGGGCATCGACAACCTGGTCTTCATCGCCATCCTCGCCGACAAGCTGCCGCCCGCGCAGCGTGACAGGGCGCGGGTGATCGGCCTGTCGCTGGCGCTGATCATGCGCCTGGGCCTGCTGGCCAGCATTTCCTGGATGGTGACCCTCACCGAACCGCTGTTCGAGGTCTTCGGCAAGGCCTTCTCCGGTCGTGACCTCATCATGCTGTTCGGCGGTATCTTCCTGCTGTTCAAGGCCACCACCGAGTTGCACGAACGGATCGAGGGCCATACCCACAAGACCGGGGGCAATCGCGCCTACGCGGCCTTCTGGCCGGTGGTCGCGCAGATCGTGGTGCTCGACGCCGTGTTCTCGCTGGACGCCGTCATCACCGCCGTGGGCATGGTCGAGCACCTGAGCGTGATGATGATCGCCGTGATCATCTCCATCGGTCTGATGCTGGTGGCGAGCAAGCCGCTGACCGCCTTCGTCAACGCCCACCCCACGGTGATCATGCTGTGCCTGGGCTTCCTGATGATGATCGGTCTGAGCCTGACCGCCGAAGGCCTGGGCTTCCACATTCCCAAGGGCTATCTCTATGCCGCCATCGGCTTCTCGATCCTCATCGAGCTGGCCAACCAGGTGGTGCGCTGGAAGCGCAAGCGCCAGTTGCACGAGCGCCTCGGCATGCGCGAGCGGACCTCCCAGGCCGTGCTGCGCCTGCTGGGCGGTCGCCTGCGCGAAGACGAGGTGGACGAGGACATCGCCGAGTTGATGGACGGCGAGAAGGGCGAAGGCCCGATCTTCGATCGCCGCGAGCGGCTGATGATCAGTGGTGTGCTGCAACTGGGCGAGCGCCCGGTGCGCACGGTGATGACCGCCCGCGCCGACGTCGACATCCTCGATGCCGATGCCGCCCCGGAGCGCCTGCGCGAGCAGTTGCTGGCCTCGGCCCACTCGCGCCTGCCGCTGGTGGTCAACGGCAATATCGATGAACCCCTGGGCTACGTGCACAAGAAGGAGTTGTTCACCGACATCCTGCAGGGGCAGACCCCCGACCTGCGCAATCGCGTACGTACACCCATCCATCTGCCGGCCCAGGCCTCGGTGCTCAGCGCCCTGGAGCAACTGCGTGCGGCCTCGACCCACGTGGCCTTTGTGGTCAACGAGTTCGGCGGCTTCGAAGGCTTGCTGACCCTGACCGACATTCTCGAGGCCATCGCCGGCGAACTGCCGGATGCCAGCGAGGACAGCCTGCCGGAGCTGGAAAAGGTGGAAAACGGCTATCGCGCCAGCGGTGGCCTGACGCTGCATCCACTGGCGCAGCGCACCGGCTTCCAGATCGCCGAAAACGAGGACTACCAAACTCTCGGCGGCCTGGTGGTGGACCTGCTGGGGCGCCTGCCGGTGGCCGGCGATCGCCTGGAATACCAGGGCTGGCAGCTGACGGTGGAGTCGGTCAAGGATCGGCGGATCGGCTGGATCCGCCTGGAGCGACCCGCCTCCTAGCGAGGCGGGTTCGACAAGGACATTACAGCGGGTTGACCGGCGGTTCCTGCTTCACCACAGGGGCTACCGTCGGCTGGCTGTTCTGTTCCTTCAGCAGGTCACGGATCTCGGTCAGCAGGACTTGGTCCTTGGTCGGACCGGACGGGGCGGCCTCCTGATGCAGACGCAGGCGGTTGAGCACCTTGATCGCCATGAAGATGGCGAAGGCGATGATCACGAAGTCGAAGATGGTCTGCAGGAACTTGCCATAGGACATCACCACCGCCGGTTGATCGCCCATGGCCGCGCGCAGGGTGATCGCCAGTTGCGAGAAATCCACGCCTCCCAGCAACAGGCCCAGTGGCGGCGTGATGATGTCGGCCACGAAGGACGACACGATCTTGCCGAAAGCCGCGCCCAGGATGATGCCGACCGCCAGGTCGACCACGTTGCCTCTCATGGCGAATTTCTTGAACTCGGCAATGATGCTCATGCTGCACTCCTTTGGATGGTTTCGAAGAGACGATAGACGATTGTGCTCGCTTCGCTCGGGTTTGGAACCCTGCGAGCGGTCCAGAGGTTCCCCGGCAGCGGCAAATCGCCGCGAAATCGGCAGCTGGTCGTGGCTGTCGCACTTTGTCGAAGGGGCCGGGTCCACCCTTGTACGCCGAGGGCTGCAACCCTCGCGACTTCCACTTCTCGCCCCCAAGGAGCCCCTGATGGTTGCCAAACACGACCTGCACAAAGACTTTCCCGAATACGCCGAGCAGCTGGACAGCCGTCCCCAGACCGATGCGGCCTTTGCCAAGCTGCTGGAAGACTACGCCAAGCTCGACCAGCAGATCCTCGATCTGGAGGAGGTGGAAGAATCCAGCGGCGACGAGGAACTGGGTCGCCTGCGGCGCGAACGGGTCCTGCTCAAGGACAAGATCGCTCAACAGCTGAAATACCCGTCCTAGCCGTGCCGGGCTCGGCCCTTGGTGCCGAGCCCACGTTTATGCGATTGGCAAGGGCCGCCGGCGTTGCCATCATGGCCTCCCAGGAGAGGACCGATGACCGACGAAGTGGCGATGTACCAGCAGTGGCACCTGTGGATCACCGAGGCGGCCGTGGAAGCCCAGCGCCGTCGCGTACAACTCGAATTCGCCGAATACAGCCGCCTGCTGGCCAACCTGCAGCTGCTCGAACAGGAGCGCTGGCAGCAGGCATTGCCGGTCTGGCTACGGGGCGATGTGGAGATGGTGTCGACGCTCAAGCACTAGCGCCAGAACCTCGCGACAGACCCTGATGACCAGGCGCTGAACGACCAGCGGTACCTGGCGGTCAATGGGGTACCCCAGGCGAATTTCGCCGGGTGAGCGAGGTTTATCCGGCCTACCTGGCCCTCCCAACGAGGATGTCCCCATGAAGCGTACCGCCCTGATCGCCCTGATGATGTTCGCCGCTGCACCCGTATTCGCCAAGGATCTGTGCGCGGCCCAGCTGCAGAAGCTGGACGATGCCAGCAAGATGAAGACCAACATGATCGGCCCGGGCAGTTCCCAGGCCCAGCAGATCGCCGGTTTCCGCAAGAGCGCCATGGAGGCACAGAAGGCCGGCGACGAGAAGAAGTGCATTGCCCAGGCCAACCAGGCCCTGACCATGCTGCGTCAGCCGGGTGGCGAGGGCAACTAAGGCTCAAGCCCGCTTTTGAGAGAGGCGCGCTCCCCCGGGATCGCGCCTTTTTACTGTCTATGCATCCAGTCGTGATATGCTGGGAATCTTCCTTTCTCGACTGGAGAACTTCGCCATGGCCAAGGCCAAGCGTCTCTACGGCTGCACCGAATGCGGCGCGACCTTTCCCAAGTGGGCGGGTCAGTGCGGCGAGTGCGGTGCCTGGAACACCCTGGTGGAAACCGTCGTCGAGACCTCCGCCGTGCCTTCCGGTCGCGCCGGCTGGGCCGGGGCGCAGGCGACCATCAAGACCCTGGCCGAGGTCAGCGTCGAGGAGACCCCGCGCTTCACCACCGACTCCACCGAACTCGACCGGGTGTTGGGGGGCGGCCTGGTGGATGGCTCCGTGGTGCTGATCGGCGGCGATCCCGGCATCGGCAAGTCCACCATCCTTCTGCAGACCCTCTGCCACCTGGCGGCGCGCATGCCGGCGCTCTATGTCACCGGCGAGGAATCCCAGCAGCAGGTGGCCATGCGCGCCCGCCGCCTGGGGCTGCCGGAAGACAAGCTCAAGGTCATGACCGAGACCTGCATCGAGACCATCGTCGCCACCGCCCGCCAGGAAAAGCCGCGGGTCATGGTGATCGACTCCATCCAGACCATCTTCACCGAACAGCTGCAGTCCGCTCCCGGCGGCGTGGCCCAGGTACGCGAGAGCGCGGCGCTGCTGGTGAGATTCGCCAAGCAGACCGGCACCGCCATCTTCCTGGTCGGCCATGTCACCAAGGAAGGCGCCTTGGCCGGGCCGCGGGTGCTCGAGCACATGGTCGACACCGTGCTCTATTTCGAGGGCGAGTCCGACGGCCGTCTGCGCATGCTGCGAGCGGTCAAGAACCGCTTCGGCGCGGTCAACGAACTGGGCGTGTTCGGCATGACCGACAAGGGCCTCAAGGAGGTCTCCAACCCCTCGGCGATCTTTCTCAACCGTGCCCAGGAAGCGGTGGCCGGCAGCGTGGTCATGGCGACCTGGGAGGGCTCGCGGCCGATGCTGGTAGAGGTGCAGGCCCTGGTGGACACCAGTCACCTGGCCAATCCGCGCCGGGTCACCGTGGGCCTCGACCAGAATCGCCTGGCCATGCTGCTGGCGGTGCTGCACCGCCATGGCAGCATTCCCACCTACGACCAGGACGTCTTCATCAACGTGGTCGGTGGGGTCAAGGTGCTGGAGACGGCGGTGGATCTGGCGCTGATGTCGGCGGTGATCTCCAGCCTGAGAGACCGCGCCCTGCCGCACGACCTGCTGGTGTTCGGCGAGATCGGCCTGTCCGGCGAGATCCGCCCGGTGCCCAGTGGCCAGGAGCGCCTCAAGGAAGCCGCCAAGCATGGCTTCAAGCGTGCCATCGTACCCAAGGGCAATGCTCCCAAGGATCCGCCGCCCGGTCTGCAGGTAGTCGCGGTGACCCGCCTCGAGCAGGCGCTGGATGCGCTCTTCGAATAGCCCTGGGCAGCATTTGTAATATTTTTTAAAACTCTCGGCGGGGCAGGGTGGTCTATCGGGCGCTTCCACGAACCCGGATATCCGCCATGCCTCGTCTGCTCCCGCTTTCCCTGTTCCTTGCCGGCCTTGCCACCAGTGCCCTGGTCCAGGCCGCCGATCCCAGCAGCTCCGCCCCGGCCAGTCTGGAGGTGGATCAGCTGGAGTGGCAGCATGCCGACGAAGGCAGCGTCTTCAATTGGGATCTGGAGGGCTGGGCGCTGGGCGGTGGTGCCAATCGCCTGGATTTCCGCAGCCAGGGCGAGCGTACCAACGGCCACACCGAGCAAGCCGAGGTGCAGGCGCTCTGGGGGCACAGCCTGGCCAAGGGCTGGGGCAGCGTGGCCGGCATCCGCCAGGATTTCAAACCCGGCTCGCCACAGACCTGGGCGGCCCTGGGCATCCAGGAGCACGATCCCGAGGATCTCGATATCGAGATCACCGCCTTCTTCGGCGAGAACAGCCAGACCGCCCTGCGCCTGGAGGCCGAATACGACTGGGCCCTGACCCAGCGGCTGATCCTCCAGCCCCATACCGAGCTCAACTTCTACGGTCGCAACGACGAGTCCCGCGGCCAGGGCGCCGGCTTTGCCGAAAGCGAGGCAGGCTTGCGCCTGAGATACCAGGTGACCCCGGAGGTCGCGCCCTATGTCGGGGTGTCCTGGAACGCCACCCACGGCAATACCGCCGCCATGGCGCGGGAAGAGGGCGAAGACACCCACGACGCGCGCCTGGTGGTGGGTCTGCATCTGGAGTTCTAAACCCGTTGGACTTCGTTTTCGCTCAACCCAACCTACGAGGCTACCGTCTAGGTTGGGTTGAGACGGCTTCATCGTCGAAGCCCAACAGCCAGGGCTGAGCCTCGCGCTCCGTTGGGCTTCGCTTTCGCTCAACCCAACCTACAAGGCTACCGTTGCAGGTTGGGTTGAGATGGCCTCATCGTCGAAGCCCGACAGCCAGGGCTGAGCCTCGCGCCTTGGGTTTCGCTTTCGCTCAACCCAACCCACCCAGGTGCTCAGGGCGTGCCCAGCGCCGCCAGCTCGCGCTCCAGCAGGGTCTCGTCGCCCAGGTTCAGCTCCACCAGGCGGCGCAGGTGGCTGATGGAATCCAGGTCGATCTGGCGACAGGCGAAGGCCAGCTGCTCGGGAGTTTCCCGCACCAGCTCCACGCCCATGGTCACCTGGGCCTCGTCGTTCAGCAGGACGCGCAGTTCATAGGTGGCGCTTGGCTGGGCCGACCAGTCGGCGGGCCGCGCCAGCAGCACGCCCTTGAGCGAGATGTCGTCGACGGGCGCTGCCCACTGGTGCTCACCCTGGTGCAACTGCGCAGGGGCATCGAAGGTGAAGCGGGTAAAGCGGCGACGCTCGTTGGTGTCGTTCATGGAAAGGCTTCCTGAGGTTTCCTGATCACTGTAGACGACCGTGGCCGTCCTGTATCGACTGCGCCTGGAAGGGTAGCCGGCTGCGGCCAGCGGAGCCACAGCGAGAGGGCTCATTGGTCGCCAGGGTGCGAGCAGTGGCCTTGGTCAGACGCTGGACGTGCCCTCGGGGCGCCAGCCGTACTCGCGCGCATGGCGGACCAGGTCGGCCGGCTTCTGGATGTCCAGCTTGCGGCGGATGCTCAGGCGATGGGTCTCCACCGTGCGCACGCTGAGCCCCAGTTGCTGGGCCATGGTCTTGTTGTTGAGCCCCTGGGCCATCAGCAGCAGCACCTGGCGTTCCCGCGGCGTGAGGTCGCCCTCGCTGGCGCCCCCTTCGCCCAGGCGGGCGGCGATGGCGCTGCTGTAGAAGCGCCCGCCGACCGCCAGGGCCTCCACCGCGGCGATGATCTCCTCCGAGGGTGCATCCTTGAGTACATAGCCGGCCGCGCCGACCCGCAGCGAGGTGCTTACGTATTCGCGATTGTCGTACATGCTCAGGATCAGTACCCGGGCGCGGGGTGCGCGCTCGGCGATCAGGGCGGTCAGCTCCAGGCCATTGATGTCCTTGAGGCCGATGTCCACCAGCAGGATGTCCGGATCGAGGCGCGCCAGCAGGTCGAGGGCCTCCGCGCCGCTGCCGGCCTCGCCGACCACGACGAAGCGCTCGATGGTGCCCAGCAGCGCCCGCACGCCGGCGCGGACCAGGGCATGGTCGTCGACCAGGAGGATGCGGATGGGCGTCATGTCGGGCTTTCCTCGTCGGCCGGGAGGTCCGAGCGTAGCAGAACCACGTCGAGGGTCGTGCCGCCGGGTCCGGACTGGATGGCGCAGCGACCCCCGAACAGCTCCACCCGCTCGCGGATATTGCGCAGGCCGATGCCGCCGCTGAGGCGCTCCACCTGGCCGGTATCGAAACCGCGGCCGTCGTCGTGCACGGTCAGGCAGATCCAGCGACCGCGGCGTTGCAGGTCGATGACCACGCGCCGGGCCGCGGCGTGGCGCTCGATGTTGGTCAGCGCCTCCTGGACGATGCGAAACAGGGCGACGTCCATGTCGCCGCCGGCGGGACTGTCGTCCAGGGTCTGCCGATAGTCCACGTCCAGGCCGCTGCGTTGGCGGAATTCCTCCACCAGCTGGCCGAGCGCGGCAGGCAGGCCGAGGGTGTCCAGCAGGGAAGGGTGCAGGTCGTGGGAGATGCGGCGGATCTCGCCGATGGCGGCGGCCAGGCGCTGGGTGCCCTCGCGCAGGGTCTCGCCGGCGTTGGACTTGCCCGCGCCCAGTTCGCGGCTGGCCAGTTCGAACTGGAACTTGATGGACACCAGCAACTGGCTGATGCCGTCGTGCAACTCGCGTGACAGCCGCGACCTTTCCTCTTCCTGGGAAGTGATGAGTCTCTGGGTCAGCTGCTTGAGCTTGCGATCGGCCAGGCGGTGTTCGCTGACGTTGAGCGTCAGGCCACCGGCGAACACCAGCAGCACCGCCACCAGGGCCACCCCGGCGCTGGCCAGCAGGGTGGTGCGGATGCCGGCGGCCACGTCGTGGCGGACCTGGGCGAGGGCGGCGTCCACGTCGTCCAGGTAGAGGCCGGTGCCCAGCACCCAGCCCCAGCGTTGCAGCTGGGTCACGTAGGCGAGCTTTTCCGCCATCTGCCCGCTGGAGGGCTTCTGCCAGCCATAGCGCTGGAAGCCATCGCCCTCCCGGGCGCTCCCGAGCAGCGCCTGGATCACCAGCAGGCCGGTACCGTCGGTCAGTTGCCAGAGATCCCGGCCGACCAGTTCGGGCTGGCGTGGATGCATGAGATTGCGGCCATGCTGGTCGTAGACGAAGAAATAGCCGTCGCTGCCGAAGTTCAGACTGGCCAGCAGCGCCAGTACCTTGGCCTTGGTGTCCTCGTCGTCGCGACCGCTGCCGTACAGCGGCTGGATGGCGCTGACGCCCATCTCCACATAGTTGCGCAACTCGGTCTTCTTGCTGCCGAGGATGCTGTGTTCGAGCAGCCGGGCCTGCTGCTCGCCCAGGCGCTGGCTCTGTTCCAGTACCACCAGGCAGACCGCGGCCACCGCCAGCAGCAGGGGCAGCAGTCCGAGGGCAACCATCTTGTATTTGAGCTGCATCGGCACCTGTCCGGACTGCCCTCTACGTAGAACTACGTAGCGGGCCTTGGGTAGTTCTGCGAATTTCGCTGTCGCGTCGAGCCGCCGATAGTAATATGGCTCCGCTGTGGGCTCTCACAATAACAAGTATCGCCGCGGCCACTGGTGCGCGGCAGGAGAACAAGCATGACCCGAATGGCCAGCCATCTTGCCTGGTTCGCCGTTGCCGTACTGGGCGCCTTCGCGCTGGGTACCGTGGCGCTGAGTCGAGGCGAAGCGATCAACGCCCTCTGGATCGTGGTCGCCGCCGTGGCGATCTACCTCGTTGCCTACCGCTACTACAGCCTGTTCATCGCCACCAAGGTGATGGGGCTCGACGCCAAAAGAGCCACGCCCGCCGTCCTCAACAACGACGGCCTGGACTACGTCCCCACCAACAAGCACATCCTCTTCGGCCACCACTTCGCCGCCATCGCCGGCGCCGGTCCGCTGGTCGGTCCCGTGCTCGCTGCCCAGATGGGCTATCTGCCCGGCACCCTCTGGCTGATCGCCGGGGTGGTCTTCGCCGGCGCGGTGCAGGATTTCGTGGTGCTGTTCCTCTCCACCCGCCGCAACGGTCGCTCCCTGGGCGACATGGTGCGCGAGGAGATGGGGCGCATCCCCGGCACCATCGCCCTGTTCGGCTGCTTCCTGATCATGATCATCATCCTCGCGGTGCTGGCGCTGATCGTGGTCAAGGCCCTGGCCGAGAGTCCCTGGGGCATGTTCACGGTGATCGCCACCCTGCCGATCGCCATGTTCATGGGCGTCTACATGAGATACATCCGCCCCGGGCGCATCGGCGAGATCTCGCTGGTCGGCGTGGTGCTGCTGCTGGCCTCCATCTGGGCCGGTGGCGTGGTCGCCGCCGATCCGGTGTGGGGTCCGGCCTTCACCTTCACCGGCGTGCAGATCACCTGGATGCTGATCGGCTACGGCTTCGTCGCCGCGGTGCTGCCGATCTGGCTGGTGCTGGCGCCGCGTGACTACCTGTCCACCTTCCTCAAGATCGGCACCATCATCGCCCTGGCCATCGGCATCCTGGTGACCATGCCGACGCTCAAGATGCCGGCCCTGACCCAGTTCGTCGACGGCACCGGTCCGGTGTGGAAGGGCACCCTGTTCCCCTTCCTGTTCATCACCATCGCCTGCGGCGCGGTGTCCGGCTTCCATGCCCTGATCAGCTCGGGCACCACGCCCAAGCTGATCGCCAAGGAAACCCACGCCCGCTACATCGGCTACGGCGCCATGCTGATGGAATCCTTCGTCGCCATCATGGCCATGGTCGCCGCCTCGGTGATCGAGCCGGGCGTCTACTTCGCCATGAACAGCCCGGCCGCCGTGGTCGGTGCCGACGTGGTGTCGGTCGCTGCCAAGATCAGCACCTGGGGCTTCGTGGTAACGCCCGAGATGCTGCAGGCCACTGCGACCGAGATCGGCGAGCACACCATCCTGGCCCGTGCCGGTGGCGCTCCGACCCTGGCGGTGGGGATCGCCCAGATCATGCACAACGTGCTGCCGGGCGAGAACACCATGGCCTTCTGGTACCACTTCGCCATCCTGTTCGAGGCGCTGTTCATCCTCACCGCGGTGGATGCCGGTACCCGCGCCGGACGCTTCATGCTGCAGGACCTGCTGGGCAGCTTCGTGCCGGCGCTGAAGAAGACCGACTCCTGGACCGCCAACGTCATCGGCACCGCCGGTTGCGTCGCCCTCTGGGGCTGGCTGCTGTACCAGGGCGTGGTCGATCCGCTGGGCGGCATCAACACCCTCTGGCCGCTGTTCGGCATTTCCAACCAGATGCTCGCCGGTATCGCTCTGATGCTGGGCTCGGTGGTCCTGATCAAGATGAAGCGCCAGCGCTATGTCTGGGTCACTCTGGTACCGGCCGTCTGGCTGCTGATCTGCACCACCACCGCCAGCCTGATCAAGCTGTTCGATTCGAATCCGGCGGTCGGCTTCCTGGCCCTGGCCAAGAAGTACAGCACCGCCATAGCCCAGGGGCAGGTGATCGCCCCGGCCAAGAGCATGGAACAGATGCAGCACATCGTCTTCAACGCCTACACCAACGCCACCCTGTCGGTGCTGTTCCTGGTGGTGGTGATGAGCATCCTGTTCTTTTCCATCAAGGTCGGTCGCGCCGCCCTGGCCAAGCCCGAGCGCAGCGATCGAGAGACCCCCTTCCAGCCGGTAGCGGGTTCCTAAAGGAGCACTCTCATGTTCAATGACCTGGGTCGCATGGGCAAATACCTCGGGCAGGCCGCCAAGATGCTGGTGGGCATGCCCGACTACGACACCTATGTCGAGCACATGCGCGGCAAGCATCCGGACCAGCCGGTGATGAGCTACGAAGCCTTCTTCCGCGAGCGCCAGGAAGCGCGCTACGGTGGCGGCAAGTCCGGCGCCATACGCTGCTGCTGACCCAGGGTCTCCATTGGAACCTGTTCATGATCTGCTGCGCGTCGGCCAAACGGCGTTGAAAAGGCCCTGGAAGGCCAGCCCCGTCGGAATGCTCATTTACCACTCGTAAACTCGAGCGCGAGTCCGATCCGCTTCCTCAGGCCTTTTCGTGGGGCCGCCTAGGCCTTGCTTGGCTCTAGCTCGCGAGATCGTGAGCAGGTTCCAAGGCCGGGCTCCATGCCCGGCCTCTTTCTGTCTGGAGTTTTCCATGCGTGAACCTATTCCCGTCACCGTCCTGACCGGCTTTCTCGGTGCCGGCAAGACCACCCTGCTCAAGCACATCCTGCAGGCCGAGCACGGCCTCAGGATCGCCGTGATCGAAAACGAATTCAGCGCCCTCGACGTCGACGGCGAACTGCTCGAAGACGCCGGCGCCGTGCAGCTGATGAAGGTCGCCAACGGCTGCGTCTGCTGCACCGGCAGCAAGGACCTGGCCTATGCCCTGACCGTGCTGCTGGAGCGGCTGGACAGCGGCGAGCTGGATTTCGAGCGGCTGGTGGTGGAGTGCACGGGTCTCGCCGATCCCGGTCCGGTGGCCCAGACCTTCTTTACCGACGAGCTCCTGCGCGAGCGCTATCTGCTCGACGGGGTGCTGACCCTGGTGGACGCCGTCCACGCCAGCGAGCAACTGAGCGATCCGCTGCTGCAGGCGCAGATCGGGTTCGCCGATCGCCTGCTGCTGACCAAGCTCGATCTGGCCGAACCGGCGGCCATCGAGGCGCTGGAGAATCGCCTGCAGCGCATCAACCGCCGCGCGCCGATCCGCCATGTCGACCATGGCCGCATCGACCTGGCCGAGTTGCTGGATATCCGCGGCTTCAACCTGCACGACGAGGACCTGGCGCCACCGACGCTGTTCCGGCCGCTGCGACCGGTGTCGGAAGCCGTCAGTCTCACCGAGCGCATCCAGTCCATCGCCATCCGCGAGTCGCGCCCCTACGACCAGGACAAGATCGGCAAGGTGATGGAGATGCTGCTCGACACCCTCGGCTGCGACCTGCTGCGCTACAAGGGCCTGCTCAACATCGCGGGCGAGGAGCGCCGCCTGCTGTTCCAGGGCGTGCAGCAGATCTATGCCGCCGACTGGGAGCGCGACTGGACGCCGGACGAGGAGCGCGAAAGCCGCGTGGTGCTGATCGGCATGGACCTGCCGGAAGAGCGCATCCGCGCCGCCTTCGAGCGGGCGGTGGCGCGCGCCTGAGGCGGGCTGGGTCACCAGCAACAGAATCAGGGCGGGTAGCGCCGTGGGACGCAGAACCCTAAGGCGCCTTCGATATGGGCTTCAGCGATCCGGGCTTCCGGCCATGCCTGAGCGCGGTGTCGGCGCCAATGGGATGGCGGCAATCCGGTCGATGACGCCGGACGAGGCGTAGCGCCACCGAACCAAATATCCCTCACCGAGGACGCTCTGCATGCTCCTGCTATGGCAAGCCCTGGTCACTGGCGGCCTGATCCTGCTAGGCGCGCTGCTGATCGATCACCTGCTGCCGCACCGGGAGACGCGCGCACGGCGCTGGTGGCGGCGAATTGCCCTGGTCGTCATGGGCAGTCTGGCCGGTATCGCTGGTCGGCTATTGGTGGGCTGGCCCTAGACGTCGCTATCCGCGGCCTGGCCGGTACGACTGGCCAGTCGCTCCAGGGCCGCCTTGAGCTTGGGGTCGCGGATGCCGGCCGCGACTTCGCGCAGGCTGTCGGCGCCGACCTGACTGACCTGGCGCAATGGCCGGACACGGGTGGCGACGCCAGGGTTCGGCTGCATCTTGAACTGCAGGCGCGTCAGTCCGGCGAACTCCGGCGCCTTCTGCAAGAAGCGCAGTAGGCGCGGCTGCTGGTAGCGCAGTCGCGTCGCCCAGTGGGCGTCGTTGACCACCAGCAACAGCGTGCCCTCGCGCCAGCTGGCCACCCGGCAATGAGGTCGGGCGGCGGGTTGCAGCTGCTCTTCCAGCAACTGTTGCAGCCGGCCCAGCCGCTCGGCCTCGCGAAACAGCGCCTTGAGCGGTTTGGCCTGGCGCAGCAGGGCGGCGGGAGCGACGGCGGAGAGGGGGCGAAAGGCCATGCGCAGGACTCGCGATGGGCGAAGAGGAGACGCCGATGGTAACAGATCGCTCTGGCGTCCTGGCGGCCAGGGGGCCGTCGTTCTTTCCTCATCGGCATTTCCGAGTAGAATGCCCGATTACCATCGCGGGACACCGCGGGTTTCAACCCCCGCGCCCAGGCGTCTGGCCAGGCTCTGCAGAGGCCTTGCCGCCCGTTTCGCTCCCCTCATTCCAGCGGAAGAATTCCAGTCGATATGTTTGCGCCTTTGTTGAAGAAATTCTTTGGAAGCAAGAACGAACGAGATGTCAAACGCCTAGGCAAGGTCGTGGTGGCCACCAATGCGTTGGAATCCCAGATTGCCTCCCTGAGCGACGAGCAACTGCGCGCCAAGACCGAGGAATTCAAGCAGCGCGTCGCGCAGGGCGAGTCCCTCGACGTGCTGATGCCCGAGGCCTTCGCCGTGGTCCGCGAGGCCGGCAAGCGGGTCATGGGCATGCGCCACTTCGACGTCCAGCTGATCGGCGGCGCCGCGCTGCACGAAGGCAAGATCGCCGAGATGCGTACCGGTGAGGGCAAGACCCTGGTGGGCACCCTGCCGGTCTATCTCAACGCGCTGTCCGGCAAGGGCGTCCACGTGGTCACGGTGAACGACTACCTGGCCCGCCGCGACGCCAACTGGATGCGGCCGCTGTACGAATTCCTCGGCCTGTCGGTCGGCATCATCCTGCCGTTCCAGCCGCCGGAAGAGAAACGCGCCGCCTATGCCTCGGACATCACCTACGGCACCAACAACGAATTCGGCTTCGACTACCTGCGCGACAACATGGCCTTCAGCATGGCCGAGAAGTACCAGCGCGAGCTGAACTTCGCGGTGGTCGACGAGGTGGACTCCATCCTCATCGACGAAGCCCGGACCCCGCTGATCATCTCCGGCCAGGCCGAAGACAGCTCCGAGCTCTACCAGAAGATCAACCTGCTGATCCCGCGTCTGCAACAGCACATCGAGGAAGAGGAAGGCAATCCGACCCAGGTCGGCCACTACACCATCGATGAAAAGACCCGCCAGGTGGAGATCACCGAGCTGGGTCACCAGTTCATCGAGGAGATGCTCACCGAGACCGGTCTGCTGGCCGAGGGCGAGAGCCTCTACTCCGCGCACAACCTGGGCCTCTTGACCCACGTGTTCGCCGGCCTGCGCGCCCACACCCTGTTCCATCGCAACGTCGAGTACATCGTCCAGCAGGACCAGGTGCTGCTGATCGACGAGCACACCGGCCGGACCATGCCGGGTCGTCGTCTCTCCGAAGGCCTGCACCAGGCCATCGAGGCCAAGGAAGGACTGCCGATCCAGCCCGAGAGCCAGACCCTGGCCTCGACCACCTTCCAGAACTACTTCCGCCTCTACAACAAGCTCGGTGGCATGACCGGCACCGCCGACACCGAGGCCTTCGAATTCCGCCAGATCTACAACCTCGACGTGCTGGTGATCCCGACCCACCGCGAGATCGCCCGTAAGGACTTCAACGACCTGGTCTATCTGACCCAGGCCGAGAAGTACCAGGCCATCATCGAGGACGTGAAGCAGTGCCAGGCCGAAGGCCGTCCGGTGCTGGTGGGTACCGCCTCCATCGAGAGCTCCGAGTACGTCGACCAGCTGCTGACCCAGGCCGGCATCGAGCACAAGGTGCTCAACGCCAAGTACCACGAACGGGAAGCCGAGATCATCGCCCAGGCCGGTCGTCCGGGCGCCGTGACCATCGCCACCAACATGGCCGGTCGTGGTACCGACATCCTGCTCGGCGGCAACTGGGAAGTGGAAGTCGCGGCCCTGGAGAATCCCACCGAGGAGCAGATCGCCGCGATCAAGGCCGCCTGGCAGGCGCGCCACAAGCAGGTCATCGATGCCGGCGGCCTGCACGTGATCGCCTCCGAGCGCCACGAATCCCGCCGGATCGACAACCAGCTGCGCGGTCGTGCCGGCCGCCAGGGCGACCCGGGTTCCAGCCGCTTCTACCTGTCGCTGGAAGACAGCCTGATGCGCATCTTCGCCTCCGACCGGGTGAAGAACTTCATGAAGGCCCTGGGCATGCAGGGTGGCGAGGCCATCGAGCACCGCATGGTCACCAACGCCATCGAGAAGGCGCAGCGCAAGGTCGAGGGTCGCAACTTCGATATCCGCAAGCAGCTGCTGGAATACGATGACGTGGCCAACGAGCAGCGCAAGGTGATTTATCACATGCGCGACACCCTGTTGGAAAACGAAGACGTCGGCGACACCATCAAGGGCTTCCGCGAGGAGACCCTGACCCAGGTGGTCAACGAGCACATCCCGCCGCAGTCGCTGCCCGAACAGTGGGACGTTCCCGGCCTGGAAGCCGAGATCTACAGCGTCTTCGGTCAGCAACTGCCCATCGGCCAATGGCTGGACGAAGACGACAAGCTGTACGAGGACACCCTGCGGGTGAAGATCCTCGAACAGCTCGAAGCCGCCTACCTGGAAAAGGAAGACATGGCCGGTCGCGAAGCCCTGCGCAACTTCGAGAAGCAGATGCTGCTGCGGGTGGTCGACGACCTCTGGAAAGACCACCTCACCACCATGGATCACCTGCGTCACGGCATCCATCTGCGCGGCTACGCCCAGAAGAACCCCAAGCAGGAATACAAGCGCGAGTCCTTCAACCTGTTCCAGGAACTGCTGGACAGCATCAAGCGCGACACCATTCGCGTGCTGTCCCACGTCCAGGTACGCCGGGAAGATCCGGCCGAGGAAGAAGAGCGCATGCGCCGCGAGGCCGAGGCCCTGGCCGAGCGCATGCAGTTCCAGCACGCTGAGGCCCCTTCGCTGGTCGACCCCGAGGTGCTCGAGGACGAGCAGGGCGAGGACACCGTGGTGCCCTTGCAGCCCCAGCGCAATGACCAGAAGATCGGTCGCAACGAGCCGTGCCCCTGTGGCTCCGGCAAGAAGTACAAGCAGTGCCACGGCAAGCTCGACTGAGGGCCGGTCCGGGCAGCCGCGGCGACGGCAACCTGTCGGCATAGGCGCCGACAGGTTGTAAACTCCACCCGCTAGGCTGTCTGCGCCCCTTGCCCAGGCTGGGCGAGGCGAGCGCGGGAAGGCTGCTTTCCACGCCGCGACCGGTTTTCCGCTCGCGGCGTTTCCTTTTCTTTCACTGGAGTTTTCCCATGGCTGTCGGTCTCGGTCCGCTCTCCACGCTGCACCCGGTTCCCGGTTTCGAACTCGGTATCGCCTCCGCCGGCATCAAGCGTCCCGGGCGCAAGGATGTGGTGGTGATGCGCTGTGCCGAAGGCTCCAGCGTGGCCGGGGTCTTCACCCTGAACGCCTTCTGCGCCGCGCCGGTGATCGTCGCCCGCCAGCGCTTTGCCGGTCCCGTGCGCTACCTGCTGACCAACACCGGTAACGCCAACGCCGGTACCGGGCAGCCCGGTCTGGCCGCGGCCGAGCGCACCACCAAGACCCTGGCTACCCTGGCCAGCGTCGGCGAGGAGGCGGTGCTGCCGTTCTCCACCGGGGTGATCGGCGAACCGCTGCCCGTGGAGAAGATCGAAGCCGCGCTGCCGGCCGCCCTGGCCGATCTTGCCGAAGACAACTGGGCCGCTGCCGCCACCGGCATCATGACCACCGACACCCTGCCCAAGGGCGCCAGCCGCCAGTTCCAGGTGGACGGCATCACCGTTACCGTGACCGGTATCAGCAAGGGCGCCGGCATGATCAAGCCGAACATGGCGACCATGCTCGGCTACGTGGCCACCGACGCCAAGGTCGCCCGGAGCCTGCTGCAGGATCTGCTGGCCGACGCCGCCAACCGCTCCTTCAACCGCATCACCATCGATGGCGACACCTCCACCAACGACTGCTGCATGCTGGTGGCCACCGGCCAGGCGGCCATGGCGGAAATCACCCAGCCCAGCGGCGGCGCCTTCGAGCAACTGCGCGAGGCGGTGTTCGCGGTATTCGCCGAACTGGCCCAGGCCATCGTGCGTGACGGCGAGGGTGCCACCAAGTTCGTCACCGTGCAGGTAAATGGTGGCGGCAATGCCCAGGAGTGCCTGGACGTCGGCTACGCCGTGGCCCATTCGCCGCTGATCAAGACCGCGCTGTTCGCCTCCGATCCCAACTGGGGCCGCATCCTCGCCGCCGTCGGCCGGGCCGGCGTGCCTCAGCTGGATGTCAGCCTGATCGACGTCTTCCTTGGCGGCGTGCAGATCTGCCAGCAGGGCGGTCGCGCGGCCACCTATACGGAAGAGCAGGGCGCGCGGGTCATGGCCCAGGCCGAGATCGAGATCCGCATCGAGCTGGGTCGCGGCAGCCACAGCGAGACCATCTGGACCACCGACCTGTCCCACGACTATGTGAAGATCAACGCCGAGTACCGTACCTGACGGCTACCCGACGCCTGGGCGTCCGCTCCGGCGGGCGCCTGCGGCGGTCCTCGCGGGCCGCATCGTTTCGAGGAATCCCCGCATGTCCCAGCTGCAACTCGTGATCGGCAACAAGAATTTCTCCTCCTGGTCGTTGCGGGCCTGGCTGGCCATGGAGCTCAGCGGCGCCGCCTTCGAGGAGGTGTCGATCCCGCTCTATACCCCCAACAGCCGCGCCCTGCTCAAGGCCCAGTCGCCTACCGGCAAGGTGCCGGTGCTCAAACTGGCCGAGGGCACCATCTGGGATTCCCTGGCCATCGTCGAGTATCTCGCCGAGGCCTATCCCGATGCCGGGCTGTGGCCGACGGACACCCTGGCCCGCGCCCATGCCCGCGCCCTGTGCGCCGAGATGCACAGTGGCTTCCTGGCCCTGCGCCGCGAGCTGCCCATGGATCTGCGTCGCCGCCAGCGGCTGAAGTCGACCACCGCCGAGGCGGTGGAAGACATCCAGCGCATCCAGCGCCTGTGGCGCGAATGCCGCGAGCGCTATGGCCTGCAGGGCCCCTACCTGTTCGGTACGCCGACCATCGCCGATGCCTTCTATGCCCCGGTCGCCAGCCGCTTCCGCAGCTACGGGGTGGAACTGTCGGCCGAGGCGGCCGCCTATGTCGAAACCATCTACGCCTGGCCGGCCTTCCAGCGCTGGCTGGCGGAGGCTGAAACGGAGGAGCAGAGCGCATGACTCGTCTGCATGTCGTCGCGGCGGTGATCCGCGACCCCCAGGGGCAGATCCTTATCGCCCAACGCCCCGCGCACAAGCACCAGGGCGGCCTCTGGGAATTTCCGGGAGGCAAGGTGGAGGCCGGTGAAGCGCCGGCCGTGGCCCTTGCGCGCGAACTGGCCGAAGAGCTGGGTATCCAGGTGACAGCGGCTCGCCCGCTGCTGCAGGTGCGCCACGACTATCCCGACCAGGCGGTACTGCTGGATGTCTGGCAGGTGGACGCCTTCAGCGGCGACGCCCATGGCGCCGAAGGCCAGCCGCTGGCCTGGGTGGCCCCGCGTGACCTGGTCAACTACGACTTCCCGGCGGCCAACCGACCCATCGTCCAGGCGGCGCGGCTGCCGGAGCGCTACCTCATCACGCCTGGCGAATTGACCACTGCGGAATTGCTCAACGGCCTGCACCGGGCTCTGGACAGTGGCATCCGCCTGGTCCAGCTGCGCACGCCGGACAACTTCGATCCGCAGTACCGCGACCTGGCGGGCGACGTCCAGGGGCTCTGCACCGGACGTGCCCAGCTGATGCTCAAGGGGCCACTGGAATGGCTGGGCGATTTTCCTGCCGCCGGCTGGCACCTGACCGCCGAGCAACTGCGTCGTTATGCGCCCAATGGCCGACCCTTCCCGGAGCAGCGCCTGCTGGCGGCTTCCTGCCATGACGCCGAGGAGCTGGCCCTGGCCCAGCAGATGGGGGTGGATTTCATCACCCTGTCGCCGGTGATGCCCACCGCGAGCCATCCCGGCGCCCCGACCCTGGGCTGGGTCAAGGCCCAGCAACTGCTGGCCGACTGCAACCTGCCGGCCTATCTGCTGGGGGGGCTGGGCGATGACGATCTCGCCGGCGCCTGGCAGGCCGGCGCCCAGGGCGTGGCGGCGATCCGCGCGTTCTGGCCTGGGCTGTCTGATCCATCAATGGCGGTCCGCTGATACGGCGGTTCCTGTGATGGAGCATTGCCAATCGCGGCCATGCCGGTGCGCCGTAGAGACCGCTCCTACAGGCACGGACGCCACTGTAGGAGCGGCCCTTGGCCGCGATAAACCAAAGCTCCGATGCTACGGTCATCTATTTCCCGCCGATAAAAAAGCCCGCCAATTGGCGGGCTTTTCCTAACGGCGAAGAAAATTACAGCCGCGGATAGTCGATGTAGCCCACCGGGCCCTTGCTGTAGAAGGTGTCCGGGTGCGGCTCGTTCAGCGCGGCGTCCTGTTCCAGCCGTTGCGGCAGGTCCGGGTTGGCGATGAAGGGCACGCCGAAAGCCACGGCATCGGCCTTGCCTTCGTCCAGCCAGGCATTGGCCTTGACCTTGTCGAATTTCTCGTTGGCGATGTACACGCCACCAAAAGCCGCCTTGAGGTCCGGGCCGAGGCTATCACTGCCGGCCGCTTCGCGGATGCAGATGAAGGCGACCTGGCGCTGGCCCAGCTCGCGGGCGACATGGCCAAAGGTGGCGGCGGGGTCGCTGTCGCCCATGGTGTGCATGTCGCCACGGGTGGACAGGTGCACGCCGACGCGATCGGCGCCCCAGACATCGATGCAGGCATCGGTCACTTCCAGCAGCAGCCGGGCGCGATTCTCGATGGAGCCGCCATAGTTGTCGGTACGCTGGTTGGTGTCGCTCTGCAGGAACTGGTCGAGCAGATAGCCGTTGGCCCCATGGACCTCGACGCCGTCGAAGCCGGCACGTTTGGCGTTCTCGGCGCCATGCCGATAGGCGGCGACGATACCGGGGATCTCGGCGGTTTCCAGCGCCCGCGGGGTGACATAGTCACGCTTGGGGCGCAGCAGGCTGACGTGACCCTGGGCGGCGATGGCGCTGGGCGCCACTGGCAGTTCGCCGTCGAGGTAACGGGGATCGGAGATGCGGCCCACATGCCAGAGTTGCAGCACGATGCGGCCACCGGCCTTGTGCACGGCGGTGGTCACCCGTTGCCAGCCAGCCACCTGCGCGTCGGACCAGATGCCGGGGGTGTCGGGGTAGCCCACGCCCATGGGGTCCACCGAGGTGGCCTCGGTGATGATCAGACCGGCGGATGCGCGTTGTACGTAGTACTCGACCATCAGGTCGCCCGGGACCCGGCCCGGTTCGGCGCGGCAGCGAGTGAGGGGCGCCATGATGACGCGGTTGGGCAGTTCCAGGGCGCCGATCTTGATCGGCTCGAACAGCTGAGTCATGGCTAGCTCTCTTGATTAGCTGGCGGTCGCCAGGCCGCTCTTGCGGGCCTGGCTGGCGGTCAGCAGGGTGGCGATGAGGGCCAGCAGGGCGAGCCCGCTGGCGGCAAGGGGTACCGCGGTAAGACCCAGGCCGTGGTCGATCACCAGGCCGCCGACCCAGGCGCCGAGGGCATTGCCCACGTTGAAGGCGCCGATGTTGAGGGTCGAGACCAGATTTGGCGCGTCCTTGCCGAAGGTGACCACGTTGATCTGCAGGGCCGGCACGGCGGCGAAGGCGGCCGCGGCCCAGAGGAAGAGAGTGATTTCCGCCGGCAGGAAAGCGTGGCCGGTCCAGCGCAGCGCGGCGGAGGTCAGCGCCAGGGCGACGAAGATGCCTACCAGGCTGGTAGCCAGGCGCCAGTCGGCCAGGCGGCCGCCGATGAAGTTGCCCAGGGTCAGGCCCAGGCCGATCAGCAGCAGGGTGCCAGTGACGCCGCGCGGCGAGACACCGGTGACTTCCTGCAGCAGCGGCGCCACATAGGTGAAGAGGGCGAACATGGAGGCGGCGAAGAACACCGTCATCGACAGCGCCAGCCAGAAGCCCAGGCCGCGCAGGGCGAGCAGCTCCCGGCGCAGGTCTGCGCGCGGCTGGTTGCGGTCGGCCGGCAGTACCCGCCAGAGCCCGATCAGGGCGACCACGCCGATCATTACCACCGCCCAGAAGGTCGAGCGCCAGCCGGCCGCCTGGCCCAGGGCGGTACCCAGGGGCACGCCCAGCACATTGGCCAGGGTCAGGCCGGTGAACATCAGGGCCACCGCCGAGGCGCGGCGATTCTCCGGGACCAGGCTCGCGGCGACGACCGCGCCGATACCGAAGAAGGCGCCATGGCAGAGGGCGGTGACCACCCGCGCCAGCATCAGCATGTTGTAGCCGCTGGCCACCGCGCAGAGCAGGTTGCCGACGATGAAGATGCCCATCAGGGCGAGCAGGGCGCGCTTGCGCGGCCAGTGGGCCGTGGCCAAGGCCATGAAGGGCGCGCCGACGGCCACGCCCAGGGCATAGCCGGTGACCAGCCAGCCGGCGCTGGGGATGGACACGCCGAGATCGGCGGCGACGTTGGGCAGCAGGCCCATGATGACGAATTCGGTGGTACCGATGGCGAAAGCGCTCAGCGCCAGCACGATGAGAGAAGCGGGCATCAGGATTCCTTGCAGACTAGAGTTCGCGAGCGAGACGTTGCACAAAGGCCTGGATGGCGGCCTCGTCGCGTTGATAGAACACCCATTGGCCGATGCGCCGCGTGGTGACCAGGCCGGCCCGGGTCAGTACCGCCAGGTGCGCTGAGACCGTCGACTGCGACAGCCCGGCACGGGCCTCGATCTGCCCGGCGCAGACGCCCGTGCCCAGATCATGGTCCTGGTGCGGGAAGTACCGCCGGGGATCGCGCAGCCAGTCGAGGATCTGGCGACGCAGAGGATTGGCCAGGGCTTTGAGGATCTCGTCCATCACGGTCGCATCGTCATATTGGGTTGTAGCGAACCTTAGATCGTGAAAAATCGATATGCAAGCTATCCATCTTCGATTCTGCCTATCGTGTGTTTAGAGGCTCACTATCGCGATAAGTGTCCAGGGGCGCCGCTTCGTTCAGTTGCGATTCAGATCACGCGGCTAGAATTGCCGGGTGCGGCCCCATTCGCCGCAATGGATCTTCAAGGAGTAAAGACATGGCGCTGCCCACCCGTATCCTTCTCGCCAGCCTGGCCCTGGCCACCCTGGCTGGATGCGCTTCCCCCAATCCCTACGAAAATCAGGGTCAGGCCAGCGGTGGCACCTCCAACACCGCCAAGTACGGTGGCCTGGGCGCTCTCGCCGGCGCCGTCGCCGGTGCTGCCATCGATCACAATCATCGGGGCAAGGGTGCGTTGATCGGCGCCGCGGCCGTGGGCGCAGCGGCAGCGGGCTATGGCTATTACGCCGACCGCCAGGAAGCCGAATTGCGCCGGCAGATGGAAAACACCGGCGTCGAGGTGCAGCGCCAGGGCGATGACATCAAGCTGATCATGCCCGGCAACATCACCTTCGCCACCGATTCGGCCGACATCGCCAACAGCTTCTACAAGCCGCTGAACGACCTGGCCAATTCCTTCAAGCAGTTCGATCAGAACAGCATCGAGATCGTCGGCTATACCGACAGCACCGGCAGCCGCGCCCATAACGTCGAGTTGTCCCAGCGCCGGGCGCAGAACGTCGCCGGCTACCTGACCGCCCAGGGCGTACCTGCGGCGCGGCTGAGCACCCGCGGCGCCGGTCCCGATGCGCCCATCGCCAGTAACGCCACCGCCGACGGCCGGGCGCAGAATCGTCGCGTCGAGGTCAATCTGCGTCCCCTGCCCGGAGCGACCGGCACCCCCGCCCAGTAATGACCGCTCGTCGCCCGTGAACCGCAGTTTCCACGCCCTCGTGAAGGGCGGCGGAAACTGCTTTTCCATTTTGCGCTCTGATAGACGTCGCAAAGGCCTCCTCCTGTCAAATGGCAGGCGGCAGGCGCCTGTCCGGCTGCTACGCTAGTAGGGTTGGAGCGACACATCGCATAACGGACACGAAGGGAAGGGGTAGCCAGCCGCATATGGCTGCTGCACGGCGGCAGAAGCCGCGGGGAGAAAAGGCTTGATGGAGTGCCCGTTACCGCAGTCAGAGCAAGGCCCGGTGTTGCTGGTGGTGGACGACCGCCAGGAGAACCTGTTCGCCATGCAGGCCGTGCTGGAGGTCGGAAATTGGCGAGTGATCACCGCTGCCTCGGGTGAGCGTGCCCTGCAACACCTGCTGGACGAAACCGTGGACCTGGTCCTGCTCGACGTCCAGATGCCGATCATGGACGGCTTCGAGGTGGCGCGCATCATGCGCAGCAACCTGCGTACCCGCTTCACCCCGATCATCTTCGTTTCCGCCGAGGCCCACTCCTACGAATCGGTGCTGCGTGGCTATGCCACCGGCGCGGTCGACTATCTGCTCAAGCCCGTCGATCCCAATATCCTCCGCCACAAGGTGCGCTCGCTGCTCGATCACGAGCGCAATCGTCGCGAGTTGCTGCAGGCCACCCAGCAGCTGGAGCTGGCCAAGTCCTTCAGCGACTCGCTGCTCGACAATGCCGCCGAGGGCATCCTCACCGTCAACGAGCAGGGCCGGGTGACCTTCGCCAACGCCGCCATCGCCCGCATGTTGCGCTGCAGCGTCAGTGACCTGGTGCATGCCAACTTCCTCGACTTCCTCGAAGGGGGCAGCGGTCTCGACGACTGGCAGACCTCGCCCTTCATGGAACACTACGACCGCCGCGAGACCTATCGCCTGCACGACGCCCGCCTGCGCACCAATCGCGGCGACAGCCTGCCGGTGGCGCTGTCCTGCGCACCGCTGCCGCGCATGCAGCGGGCCATGGTCATCATCGCCCTGGACATGTCGCGCATGCGCGAGTTGCAGGACCAGCTCGAATCCCAGGCCGTCACCGATGCCCTGACCGGGCTGCTTAATCGCCGCGGCTTCAACCAGACCCTGGAAGCGGCGCTGGCGCGCAGCGGCCGCAACGGCAAGCGCATGGCCGTGCTCTACATCGATCTCGACGGTTTCAAGCGCATCAATGATTCGCTCGGCCACGAGGCCGGGGATCGCGTGCTGTGCATCGTCGCCGAGCAGCTCAAGAGCTGCATGCGGCCCTACGACATCCTGGCCCGCATGGGCGGCGACGAATTCACCGCGCTGCTCGATTCCCTCGAACATCCCGAGGATGCCGCCCGCGTCGCCGAGAAGCTCCTGGAGCTGCTGGCCACGGTGCATCGCATCGACGGCATGGAGGTCAGCCTGGGCGCCAGCATCGGCATCGCCAGCTATCCCGATTGCGGCCATACCGTGGACGGCCTGCTGAGATCCGCCGACATCGCCATGTACGAGGCCAAGCGTGGCGGGCGCCAGCAGTATCGCTTCTTCTCGCCGGAAATGAATGGCCGTGCGCGTTCCCGGCTGATGCTCGAAGAAAGCGTGCGCAATGCCATCGACAACAAGGATTTCGTGCTTGCCTACCAGCCGCAGGTCTATCTGCGCGATGGTCGCCTGCGCGGCTTCGAGGCGCTGCTGCGCTGGGAGCACACGGTGGCCGGCAAGGTCTCGCCCAGTGTCTTCATCCCGCTGCTGGAAGAGACCCGGCTGATCAACCGCATCGGCGACTGGATCTTCCGCGAAGGCGCCACCAAGCTGCAGTCCCTGCAGGAGATCTACGGCGACGAACTGTTGCTGAGCATCAACCTTAGCCCCGTGCAGTTCGGCATGCCGCAATTGGCGGAAAGCCTGCGCCAGATCATCGAGACCCATGGGCTGCAACCCAGGCAGCTGGAAATCGAGGTGACCGAGTCGGCGCTGATGCACGACATCGACTACACGCGGGCGCAGCTGTCGCAACTGCGCGCCCTCGGTGTGCGCATCGCGGTGGACGACTTCGGCACCGGCTATTCCTCGCTGGCGTACCTGCGCCACTTCGAGCTGGATACCCTCAAGATCGATCAGCTGTTCATCGCCAACATGCTCGATTCCTCGCGCGATGCCGCCATCGTCAGCACCATCCTCGAGCTGGGCCGCAACCTGGATCTGGAAGTCATCGCCGAAGGCGTGGAGACCCTGGAGCAGCGTGACTGGCTGATCGAGCACGGCTGCGAGATCATGCAGGGCTTCCTGGTTTCCCGACCGCTGAGCGCCGAGGTGACCGGACGCTTCCCCCAGCAGGTGGACTGGGCCGCCAAGCGGCCCGAGCCAACGCTCTAGGCGCCCTGAGGGCCTGCGCCAGCAGCGAGCAGCCGCCGTCCATCGGCGCAGGCCGCGGACCAGGCGGCGTGCCAGAGCTGGCGGGACTTCCCGGGCCGGCACCTGGCCAGCCAAACCACGCACGCCACTGAACGAACACCCGTCCGTGCCTTCTTATGCAAGGGCCACAGGCACGGAGTAGGAAGCATGCGGGGCGCCGTCTTTCCATGGCGGGAAAACAACAGGTTCGAATTGCTGGTGGACGGCGGTCGGTTCTTTCCGGCCATGCTCGAATCCATCGCTGGCGCCAGTCGCCAGATCGATGTCGAACTCTATCTGGTGGAAGCCGGCAGCTGCTCCGAGCAGCTGCTCGTGGCCCTGACCGAGGCGGCCCGCCGCGGCGTCGCGGTACGCTGCCTGTTCGATGGCTTCGGTACCCTGCGGATGGATGCCGGCTTGCGCCGTCAGCTGGAGGAAGCCGGCGCCGAGCTGCGCGTCTTCAATCCCGTGCGCTTCGGCCACGGCCTGCACAACCTGCACCGCGATCATCGCAAGATCTTCATCATCGACGGCGCGGAAGCCTTCGTCGGTGGTAGCGGCGCGACCGACGACTTCTGGGATCCGGCCAAGAGCGACTGCAACTGGCACGAGGTGATGGTGCGCATCCAGGGGCCGCTGGTGGAAGACTGGCTGGCCCTGTTCGAGCGCCAATGGGAAGCGGTCGGTCGCCGCCGCGCCTGGAAGCCGCGTCCGCGGCGCGGACGCGAGCGTCCACCGCCACCACCCGCTGCCCAGGAAGGGCAGGGCCGGGTGGCCTATGCCGACGCCCGCCAGCACCGAGACATCCTCCAGGCGCTGATTCGGGCCCTGGTGGGCGGCCAGCAACGCATCTGGTTCGCCACTCCCTATTTCCTGCCGACCTGGCGCGTGCGCTGGGCGCTCAGGCGCGCGGCGCGCCGCGGCGTCGACGTGCGCCTGCTGCTCACCGGTCGACACACCGATAATCCGCCGGTGCGTTTCGCCGGGCAACGCTACTATCGCAGCCTGTTGCGCGCCGGTGTACGCATCTACGAATACCAGCCGAGATTCATCCACGCCAAGATGGTGCTGGTGGACAACTGGGTCAGTGTCGGCTCCTGCAACTTCGATCACTGGAATCTGAGGTTCAACCTGGAGGCCAATGTCGAAGCGGTGGATCGCGGCCTGAGTCAGGCGGTGGCGGCCAGCTTCGTCAAGGATTTCGCCCAGAGCCGCGAGATCACCCTGGAATTCTGGCGCAGTCGCCCCTGGTGGAGACGGGCGCGCGAATGGCTGTGGGGTTCGCTGGATCGCCTGGTGATCGGTGTACTGGGTCGCGGTTAGCAGCCCCGGTTGTCAGGTGCGGGTAACATAACCGATCCGGCGCTGTTGGCCGGACCCATCGTCCCGCGGACGAGGCCAGACGAGTAACGCCTTAGTGCAGACTTTAGATAAACACCGCTTCATCGGTCTGGAGTGGCTCAGGTTCCTGATGGGTTTCTATGTGGTCGTCTACCACACCATCCATTTCTATCCCGAGCGCAAGACCATCCCCCTGCTGGACGAGATCACCAGCATGGGCTTCTTCGCCACCAGCACCTTCTTCGTGCTCTCCGGCTTTCTGCTCGCCCATGTCTATTGCGGTCGCGGCAGCCTGCGCGAGCCGGCGCGCAGCTTCTGGGTCAAGCGTTTCGCCAATCTCTATCCGATCCACATCTTCGCCCTGCTGCTGGCGATGGCGGTGGTGACCTGGATCGGCAGTCTGGGTATCCCGCCGGGCGCCGCCACGGCCAGTATCCGCTTCGTGGTGTTCGACACCAACGAACCCCTGGCGCGAACCAACCCCGAGCTGTTCCAGCACTTCATGAGCAACGCGGAGCTCGCCTTCAACGCCGTGCTGCAGCTGTTCATGCTGCAGGCGTGGAATCCCTATTACCTGACCTTCAACGCGCCCCTCTGGTCGATCTCGGCGCTGTTCTTCTTCTATCTGACCTTTCCCAAGCTGGCCCCGCGACTGATGACCAGCGAGCGTCCCTGGCAGCTGTTGCTGCTGGTCTGGGTGCTCTATCTGATTCCGCCGCTGCTGGTGATCGCCAACCAGAACTATGGCATGCCCTTCACCGGCCTTCTGCAGCGGGTGCCCCTGTTCCGCTTGCCGGAATTCCTTGCCGGCATCCTGCTGTATGCCGTCTTTCGTCGCCAGCACGCGCGGGGCTGGGCGCCGTCGGAACGGCAGCGGCTGTTGCTGGCGAGCTACCTGATCCTGAGTTTCGCCCTGGGTACGGCACTCTTCACCCATGGGCCCAAGTTCTGGTA
Organism: Pseudomonas flavocrustae; assembly: GCF_029872515.1. NCBI lineage: Bacteria > Pseudomonadati > Pseudomonadota > Gammaproteobacteria > Pseudomonadales > Pseudomonadaceae > Pseudomonas > Pseudomonas flavocrustae. Next base: position 185,892 of record NZ_JAPDIQ010000010.1, read on the forward strand.
CTTCCTGTTCCATAACGGCCTGTTCCTGCCGTCGCAACTGATCCTGGTCTATCTGGCCGCGCTGGCCCAGGAGCCGGCCAGCGAGCGCATCCGCCACTGGTCGCCGCGACTCGGCGGCGCTTCGCTGTCGATGTTCGCCCTGCATGTGCCCCTGTCGGGAATCTACATGACCCTGGAGCAGCTGATCGGCGGCGATCTCAAGGCCTGTCTGAGCGGCAATCACGAGGTCTGCATCGCCGCCGCCGGGGCCTATACCAACTCCATCGAATGGTACTGGCTGTTCCTGCTGGCAGTGGTGGTGCTCTGCGTGCTGTTCCAGGAGCGGCTGGTGGTGCCGACTCGCAAGCGCATTCTCAAGGTGCTGCTGCCGCGCCTGGCGCCGCAGCAGCCGCCCCAGGCTAGCGGCGGAAGCCTTCGGCCATGACGAAGAAGCGCGCATTCAGCGCCGCCAGCGGCTCGCGCAGCTGCTCCAGCTGATCGGCCGCACCGAACACCTCGAAGCGTTCCAGGGTGGCGATGGCCTGGGCCTGCTCCAGCAGGTCACCGACGTTGTCCAGGTGGGCCAGCAGCGCCTGGGCATCGCGATAGCCTTCGCGGCAGCGCGCCGTGGCGCCGTCGTAGCAGAAGCCATAGTAGAGGCAGCCGGGTTCGCTCTGGGTGCGCTGCAGCATGGCCTCGCCCAGGCGCTTGAAGGCCTCGAGCTGATCGGGTTGGACGGCGAAGACGGGGGCCAGGCTGCAGACGGAATCGCTGGGAAGAGTGGGCATGGAAACTCCTGGGTCAGGGGTGGTCTCCATGCGACCCCTGCCGAGGGGACGGCGCTCCCGTCAACTGACGGACGTCAGCCGCCGACCTGGGCGATCCAGTCGTTTAGGTTGTAGTAGTTGGTTACCCGCGCCACCTTGCCGTCGCGGATCTCGAAGAAGGCCCCCACCGGCAGGCGATAGGTCTGGCCGCTGGCCGGCGGCAGGCCTTCATCGCTGGCCAGGTACTCGCCATGGATGACGAATTCCGCGGCGGCGCGGCGCCCGCTGGGTTCGGCCATGACGACCAAATCGGTCAGGCGTTCGCGATAGCAGCGATTCATGTGTGCCATGAAGGCCGCGAAGGCGGCCTTGCCCACCTGACGCTCGCCCTGGTTGATGTCGTGGACCACATCATCGGTGAGCAACTCCAGAAAGATGTCCATATCGCCGGCATTGAAGGCGGCGTAGTAGGCGTCGATGAGGTCGGTCGTGGTCATGGCGGTTCCTGTCGTGAACGAAACAATGGCCTTGCCCGCACATGGTAGGGTGCCGCTACGCGGCCGACATAGCCATTCACGTCTCCTGCTTAACCAGAAGAGTCCATGGACATCCAACTCCTCCACGGCGCTGCCATCACCCCGCTGATTCCCGAACTCGCCACCCTGCGCATCGCGGTCTTTCGCGAATTTCCCTATCTCTACGACGGCACCCTGGCCTACGAGTCCCGCTATCTGCAGACCTACGCCCAGTCGCCGGACAGCCTCTGCGTGCTGGTCAGCGACGCCGGCCGCGTAGTGGGCGCTGCCACCGCCTTGCCGCTGGCGGACGAGACCGCGGAATTCCAGCAGCCCTTCCTCGCCAGTGGCTGGCCAGTGGAGCGGATTTACTACTTTGGTGAGTCCCTGCTACTGCCGACCTACCGCGGCCGGGGACTTGGCCGGCGCTTCTTTGCCGAACGCGAGGCCCGGGCGCGGCAGCTGGGGCGCTTCGCCTGGTGTGCCTTTTGCGCCGTGCAGCGCCCGGACGACCATCCTCGGCGACCGCCGCACTACAGACCGCCACACCGCCTCTGGCAGCGTCAGGGCTTCACCGAACAGCCGACGCTGACCACCCAGTACCGGTGGCAGGATCTCGACGAAACAGTCGAGTCGCCCAAGCCCATGACCTTCTGGCTAAAGGAGTTGCCATGATCCGCCTCGCCGCCTGTCAATACGCCATCGAGCTGCTGGAGTCCTGGGACGCCTACGCTACGCACCTGACCGACCTCTGCGAGGAGGCCGCGGCCGCAGGCAGTCAGCTGCTGCTATTGCCTGAATACGCCGGCCTGGTGCTCAGCGGCCAGCTGCCTCCCGAAGAGCGCAGCGACCTGCAGGGCTCCATTGCCGGCATCCAGGCCCTGATTCCGGTCTGGCGCGACCTCTGCGAAGGTCTGGCGCGCCGGCTGCAGCTCTATCTGCAACCCGGCTCGCTGCCAGTCCTCGACGACGACGGCCGGTATCGCAACCGGGCCTGGCTGTTCGGCCCCGAGGGCTGCCTGGGCCATCAGGACAAGCTGGTGATGACCCGCTTCGAGCGGGAGGAGTGGCACATCGTCGGCGGCCGCGAAGGCCTGCGGACATTCGATACGGCCCTCGGGCGTCTCGGCATCCTGATCTGCTACGACAGCGAATTCCCGCTGCTGGCCCGCCACCTGGCCGAAGCGGGTGCGGACCTGATCCTGGTACCGAGTTGTACCGATACCGTCGCCGGCTTCCACCGGGTTAGGGTCGGTGCCCAGGCCCGGGCGCTGGAAAACCAGGTCGCCGTGTTGCAGTCGCCGACGGTGGGTTTGGCACCCTGGTCGCCGGCGCTGGACGAAAATGTCGGTCGGGCCGGGCTCTTCGTCCCGCCGGATCGTGGCCTGCCCGCGGACGGCGTGATCGCCCAGAGCGCAGAACTCTGTCCGGACGTCAGCCAGTGGCTCTATGCCGACCTCGATCTGGACGAGGTGCGACGGGTGCGGACCCATGGCCAGGTGTTCATCCGCCATGACTGGCTGGAGCAGTGGCAAGTACTGGAACCCAGGCGCTGAATGAAAAAAAGCCCAGCACTGAGCTGGGCTTTTTCGTGGGACGGAATCTAGATCTCGACGGCGAGGCTGTCGGCGATCTTCTTCTGCCACACCTGCGGGCCGGTGATGTGCACCGACTCGCCACGGGTGTCGACGGCCACGGTCACCGGCATGTCCTTCACCTCGAACTCATAGATGGCTTCCATCCCCAGTTCCGGGAAGGCCAGCACCTGGGAGCCCTTGATGGCCTGGGCCACCAGGTAGGCGGCACCGCCGACGGCCATCAGGTACACCGCCTTGTGGTCCTTGATCGCCTCGATGGCGATGGGGCCGCGCTCGGACTTGCCGATCATGCCCAGCAGGCCGGTTTGGTCGAGGATCTGGCGGGTGAACTTGTCCATGCGGGTCGCCGTGGTGGGACCGGCCGGGCCGACCACCTCGTCGCCCACCGGATCGACCGGGCCGACGTAGTAGATGAAGCGACCCTTGAGGTCCACCGGCAGCGACTCGCCCTTGTTGAGCATGTCGACCATGCGCTTGTGGGCCGCATCGCGTCCGGTGAGCATCTTGCCGTTGAGCAGCACGGTCTCGCCCGGCTGCCAGCTCTGCACCTCTTCCGGGGTCAGGGTGTCGAGGTCGACGCGACGGGCGCTCGGACCGGCTTCCCAGACGATTTCCGGATAGGCATCCAGCTGCGGCGCTTCCAGGGCGGCGGGGCCGGAGCCGTCCAGCACGAAGTGGGCGTGGCGGGTAGCGGCGCAGTTGGGGATCATGCACACCGGCAGGGAGGCGGCGTGGGTCGGGTAGTCCTTGATCTTGACGTCCAGCACCGTGGTCAGGCCGCCCAGGCCCTGGGCACCGATGCCCAGCTGGTTGACCTTGTCGAAGATCTCCAGGCGCAGCTCTTCCAGGCGATTCTGCGGACCGCGGGCCTTCAGCTCATGGATGTCGATCTCGTCCATCAGCGATTCCTTGGCCAGTACCGCGGCCTTTTCGGCGGTGCCGCCGATGCCGATGCCCAGCATGCCCGGCGGGCACCAGCCGGCGCCCATGGTCGGCACGGTCTTGAGCACCCAGTCGACGATGGAGTCGGACGGGTTGAGCATGGCCATCTTCGACTTGTTCTCGGAGCCGCCGCCCTTGGCCGCGACATCGATCTCCACGGTGTTGCCGGGGACGATCTGGTAGTGGATCACCGCCGGGGTGTTGTCCTTGGTGTTCTTGCGGGCACCGGCCGGGTCGGCCAGGATCGAGGCACGCAGGACGTTTTCCGGCAGGTTGTAGGCGCGACGGACACCCTCGTTGATCATCTCGTCCAGGCTCAGGGTGGCGCCGTCCCAACGCACGTCCATGCCGACCTTGGCGAAGACGGTGACGATGCCGGTGTCCTGGCAGATCGGCCGATGGCCGGTGGCGCACATCCGCGAGTTGATCAGGATCTGAGCGATGGAATCGCGCGCGGCGGCGGATTCTTCGCGCAGATAGGCCTCGTGCATGGCCTGGATGAAGTCGACGGGGTGGTAATAGGAGATGAACTGCAGGGCGTCGGCAACGCTCTGGATCAGGTCATCCTGCTTGATCACGGTCATGTACGCGCTCCTCTTGGCGGTTTCTTGCGTCTCGGCCACGGGCGGTGGCGAGACGGGCGCGCAATTCGGGTCGCACGGACCGGGCCGCGAAGGAGCCCGATCGGAGGGGTGGCCTGACACACTGAGAAAGGCCCACCCGGCCAGGGCGGCCGACCCGAGAGCGGCGCGGCAGTATAGCCTTTAAGCGGCCGGACGGCACGCCACCTGGGTCGACGGTGGGCGATCAGCGCCTAGCGGCGGTCCAGGGCCGCCGGATTGACCAGATCGGTCGGCTGCTTGCCTTCGAGGGCAGCGATCAGGTTGTCCACCGCGCGTTCGGCCATGGCATAGCGGGTCTCGTGGGTGGCCGAACCTATGTGCGGCAGGGTGACCACGTTGGGCAGTTCGAACAGTGGCGAGGCCTCCAGCGGTTCACGGGTATAGACGTCCAGACCCGCGCCGCGGATCTGGCCCTGGCGCAGCGCCTCGATCAGCGCCGGCTCGTCGATGACCGGGCCGCGCGCCAGGTTGATCAGGATGGCGCTGGACTTCATCAGCTCCAGTTCGCGTGCGCCGATGAGGCCCTCGGTAGCGGCCGACAGGGGCACCACCAGGCAGACGAAGTCGGCTTCCCCGAGCAGGTCGTCCAGCTCTCGGCGCTGGGCACCCATCTGCTCTTCCAGCTCGGGCTTGGCGCTGTTGGCGGTATAGAGAATCGGCATGTCGAAGCCGAAGTGGCCCCGTTTGGCGATGGCGGCACCGATGCGACCGGCGCCGACGATGCCCAGCGTACGGCCATGGATGTCGGTGCCGAAGTGTTCTTCGCCGATGCCCTTGCGCCAGTGTCCGGCCTTGACGAAGGCATCCAGCTCCGGCACCCGCCGGGCGGCGCTCACCAGCAGGGTGAAGCCGAGGTCGGCGGTGGTGTCGGTGAGCACGTCCGGGGTGTTGGTGAGCAGGATGCCGCGCTCGGTCAGGTAGTCCACCTCATAGCTGTCGTAGCCGACCGAGACGCTGGCGATGGCTTCCAGGGTGGTGGCCATTTCCAGCTCCTTCTCGCCCAGCTTGCGACTGGCGCCGATCAGGCCCTGGGCCTTGGCTGCGGCAGCGGCGAAGAGATCGAGGTTGGCACTGGTGGGAATCACCTCGACGGTGAAGTGTTCGCGCAGGCGTTCCACCAGCTGTTCGGGCAGGCGGTTGAAGACCACTACGTGCTTCTTGCTCATCGATACCTCGGCGTGTGGAAAAAGGGGTCAGGCCAGGCCGGCTGCCGCGAAACGCGGCAACGCGGGATGCTGCTCCAGCAGGGCGGCGAGACCCTCGCGGGTGGGCTCCTGATTGAAGTCCAGGCCCAGGGCCTCGCGGTGGATGCCGGTGGCGGCCAGCCACAGACAGTCGATGTCCGCCGCCACCGCGCCGGGCACGTCGGTCACCAGTGAATCCCCGACGAACAGCAGGCGCTGAGCACCGCGGGTGGCGAGTTCCTCGGCTGCGCAGCGGAAGGCATAGGGATCGGGCTTGCCGTACCAGGTGACCTCGCCACCCAGGGCGGCAAAGCGATCGGCCAGCTTGCCGGCCGCATAGAAGGGTAGACCCCCGGACACCACGTTGCGATCCGGATTGGCGCAGAGAAAGGGCTTGTCCAGGGCGGCGGCCAGGGGCGCGAAGCGGACTTCCAGCTCGTCCTCAGGGAAGCTGCCGACGCCGAGGATGATGGCCGCCTGGTCGATATCCTCGACGAAGCGCGCGCGGATCTCCGCGGGCCAGCCGGCCTGGCCGGTGCCGGGACCGGAGAGGTAGATACCGCCTGCGCGGAATTTCGGATCCTGCTGAAAGGCGTCGATGGCCAACTGACCCGAGGTGGTGATGCCGGCAAAGAGTTCGCGCGACACGTCCAACTTGCCCAGTTCTTCGACCATGCCGTCCGCATCGCGGGAGGCATTGCTGAGAAACCACACCGGCTTGCCCTCGGCGGCACGACGCTCCAGCCAGGCGCGGGCGCCGGGAAAGGTCTCGTAGCCGTCGATCAGCACGCCCCAGAGGTCGAGGATGAAGCCGTCGTAGGCGGCCAGCGCCTCGTCCAGTTGATCGAGGCGGAGCAGGGTGGGAGCGGTCATGCGGCGGATCCGATGGCGAAAAGGGGAAACGACAAGCCTAACCCGTTTTGCCGAGCGGCTGCCGAAAACACAGACACCGGCCTGAGCCGGTGTCTGTTTGGTGCCTGTTGGCAGTGCTTAGCGCGTGGGCGCCTTGCCGGCCTTGGCGACTTCCAGGGCCTGGGTGTCGACGCGGCCGTAGATGTCTTCGAAGCGGACGATATCGTCTTCGCCCAGGTAGCCACCGGACTGCACTTCGATCAGCTCCAGCGGTACCTTGCCGGGGTTGGCCAGGCGGTGCACGGAGGTCATCGGCAGGTAGGTGGACTGGTTCTCGGTTAGCAGGAAGACCTTGTCGTCACAGGTGACCTCGGCGGTACCGGAGACCACGATCCAGTGCTCGGCACGGTGGTGGTGCATCTGCAGCGACAGCTGAGCGCCCGGCTTGACGGTGATGCGCTTGACCTGGAAGCGCTGGCCCATGTCGATGGAGTCGTAGGAACCCCAGGGACGGAAGACTTCCTGGTGTGCCTTGACCTCGTTGCGGTTCTGCTTCTCGAGGGCGTTGACCAGCTTCTTGACGTCCTGGACCTTGTCCTTGTGGGCGATCATGACCGCGTCCTTGGTTTCCACCACGACCACGTTTTCCAGACCGACCAGGGTCACCAGCTTGCCGTTGCCGTGCACCAGGCAGTTGCGGCTGTCATGCAGGACGACGTCGCCCTTGATGACGTTGCCGTTGTTGTCCTTGGCATGGACGTCCCACAGCGCGGACCAGGAACCGACATCGTTCCAGCCGGCGCTCATGGGCACCACGCAGGCGCGGGTGGTCTTTTCCATCACGGCGTAGTCGATGGAATTGTCCGGGCAGACGGCGAAGGTGGCGGCGTCGATGCTGATGTTGATGCCGTCGATGCTGCTGCGCTCCAGCGCCAGCAGGCAGGTGTCGTAGATATCGGTGTCGTGCTTCTTCAGCTCTTCCAGGAAACGGCTGGCGCGGAACAGGAAGATGCCGCTGTTCCAGCAGTAGTCGCCGGAGGCCACGTATTCGGTGGCGGTGACGGCATCGGGCTTCTCGACGAAGCGCTCGACGCGGGATACGCCCTGGGGCAGACCGTCGTTGGAGCCGGTCTTGATGTAGCCGTAACCGGTCTCGGGCGCGGTGGCCGGAATGCCGAACAGCACCATCTCGCCACGCTCGGCGGCGGCGGCGGCCTGTTGCAGGGCCGCCTTGAATTCGGCTTCGTCCTCGATCACGTGATCGGCGGGCAGCACCAGCATCAGGTCGTCCTTGCCGTCAGCGACCAGTTGCATGGCAGCGATGGCCACGGCCGGCGCGGTGTTGCGACCGAAGGGCTCCATGATCAGCGCCTGCGGCTTGCACTCGACGGCCTTGAGCTGCTCTTCCACCAGGTAACGGTGTTCGGCGTTGCAGACGATGATGGGGCAATCGATGCTGCCCTCGCAGCCCAGGCGATTGATGGTCTCCTGGAACATGGTCTGTTCGCTGGTCAGGGCCAGGAACTGCTTGGGGTAAAGCTTGCGCGAGAGGGGCCAGAGTCGCGAGCCGCTACCACCGGACAGGATGACGGGAATCATGGGCGTTACTCCTTCAGCGTCTGCTGATTTGTGGCCGCTGTCCCTGAGGTCGGGACGAAGCGTCCATGCTTCGAAAGATCAACCGGCCGAAAGGTCGACCGGTACAAATTGAACGTGCGGACTGATTGCCATTGGCCAGCATGACCCGGGGCAAGGACCAGACAGAGACAGAATCAAACGAAAGTGGTTCTCAGCGAATTTTCCTTTTTTCGGAAAGGCAGCGGTTTTGAGATGTCCGGCAACTTTTCGCGCCTGGAACGTCTCCGCCACGGGGCTGAAACCTTTTTTATTGGAGGGAGATGACAGTCTTTCACGGATGGCGGGCACCGAATGTGACCCTCTAGCCAGTTCGATGGCCCAGCGTGCGGGCAATTGTGCCATCCGTCGATTCGCTCGGCTAATTCGGCGGTGTATCGCGCAGAAACACCAGCTTGTCTGCCGAGGAACGCTCGGTTGAGTAGTGATAACCCTGGTCATCGAAATCGCGCAGGTCGTCCACCGTGGAGACGCGTTGCTTGATCACGTGCCGTGCCATCAGGCCCCGTGCCTTCTTGGCGTAGAAGCTGATGATCTTGTAATCGCCATTCTTGAGATCGCGAAACTCCACATCCACGATCCGGGCCTGCAGGCGCGCCCTGCGCACCGCACTGAAATACTCGTTCGAGGCCAAATTCAGCAGGACCTCGTCACCCTGGGCCGCAAGATCCGCCTTGAGCCAGTCGCTGATACGGTCGCCCCAGAAGGCATAGAGGTCCTTGCCGCGCGAATTGGCGAACTTGGTACCCATCTCCAGGCGATAGGGCTGCATCAGATCCAGCGGACGCAACAGGCCATAGAGTCCGGACAGCATGCGCAGGTGCCGCTGGGCGAAGTCGAAGTCGTCTTCCTCGAAATCCTCGGCGGCCAGGCCGGTGTAGACGTCGCCTTTGAACGCCAGCAGCGCCTGCTTGGCATTCTCCGGTGTGAAGTCCGAAGTCCAGCTGCCGAAGCGGGCGACATTGAGCGTGGCGATCTTGTCGGACACCCCCATGAGCGCGGCGACCTCAGCCGGGGCGAGCTGGCGGAGCCCGTCGATCAGTTCGCGGGAATGCTCCAGGTATTGCGGCAGGGTATGGCGGGACGTGCTCGGCGGTGTGCTGTAGTCCAGCGTCTTGGCGGGTGAAATCACCATCAGCATCGGCTTGGCTCCTCTTGGCGAGGCGCCATTCTAGAAGTCTCCGCCGCCGGGCTCCAGTGGGCCGTGCCGATGGGATCGATAGGTATTGACCACGTTCCCGGGGCGAGGTTGCCGGGTCAGGCGGCAGGAAACAGGGACGCGCGAAAAAAATCGGGTACGGCCAAAAAAAGCTTTTGTGCCTCAGGTCTTTTGCGTTATTACCGAAGTGTCCGTCGCATCTCCCGGGTCCCGTGCCCTCATGTTGGCCGGTCCGTGAACCCGTTGCTGGAGCGACGGCACCTTTCGCAGCGGAGCGTCGTCTGGCGCTCCGTCGACAGGCTTGCGAGTCAAGCGTTTCTACGAGGTGACCGAGTATGGATGATCACGGACGTTCCCGCCCCACCCAGCCCACCCTCTATGTGCTCGACACCAACGTACTGATCCACGACCCGAACGCGCTGCTCAATTTCGAGGAGCACCACGTTGCCATTCCCATGACGGTCCTGGAGGAACTCGACAAGCTCAAGACCGGCAAGCACAACGTTGCCGCCGAGTGCCGGCAGGCGATCCGCCTGATCGACAGCGTGCTCGCCGAATCCTCGCCCGAGGACGTCGAGCGGGGCGTACCCATTCCCCGCGGCAAGGGCGAGGCCAAGGGGCGACTGTCCATTCTCATGGGCCGTCGCGCCGGCCCCATGGCCTGCCTGCCCGACGACATCAACGACAACCGCATCATCAACCAGCTCGTCGAATTGCGTACCCAGCATCCCCAGGAGCGGGTCGTGCTGGTGACCAAGGACATCAACATGCGCCTCAAGGCGCGTGGCTGCGGCATCGCCGCCGAGGACTACCAGACCGACCAGCTGCTCGACGACGTCTCCCTGCTGTCCCAGGGTTATCACAATCTGCCGGGATCCTTCTGGGATAACGTGAGCAAGGTGGAAAGCCGGCAGGAGCTGGGTCGCGTCTGGCACCGGGTACAGCTGTCGGCCGAGATGCCACCCTTCAACGTCAATGACTTCGTGCTCGACGAACAGGGCTTCGTCGGCTGGGTCAAGGCGGTGCGCGACGGCGAGGTCATCCTGCTCGACATGCATCAGGAACCCCTGATGCACCAGGAAGCCTGGGGGCTGAAACCGCGGGACATCTACCAGGCGCTGGCGCTGTTCGCCCTGCTGGAGCCTGACATTCATCTGGTCAACCTGACCGGCGCGGCAGGCTCGGGCAAGACCATCCTGGCACTGGCCGCGGCCATCGAGCAGACCATGGTCACCAAGAGATACCGGCGGATCATCGCCACTCGCAGCGTTCAGGGCCTGGACGAGGACATCGGCTTCCTGCCCGGCACCGAGGCCGAGAAGATGGAGCCCTGGCTGGGCGCCATCACCGACAACCTCGAAGCCCTGCACATGGACGACCACAACCCCCACGGCAGCGTGGACTACATCCTCAGCAAGGTACCGCTGCAGTTCAAGTCGCTGAACTACATCCGCGGTCGCAGTTTCCAGCAGAGTCTGATCCTCATCGACGAATGCCAGAACCTCACCCCGCACCAGATGAAGACCATCATCACCCGTGCCGGCAGCGGCTCCAAGGTGATCTGTCTAGGTAACCTGGCGCAGATCGATACGCCCTATCTCTCGGCCACCAGCTCCGGCCTCACCTACCTGTCCGAGCGCTTCAAGGGCTTCAACCACGGAGTGCACATCACCCTGCAGGGCGTACCCCGGTCCATCCTCGCCGAATACGCAGAGTCCCATCTGTAAGTGCTAGGGCTTGTCTGAAAAGTAGCCGAGCGAAGGTCAGGCAAGGCAAGAATCCGTGAGGAAGCGGAGTTTACGAGTGGTAAATGAGCATTCCGAACGGATTTTTAACGCAGCATGACCGAGCGCAGGCACTTTTCAGGCACAGCCCACGATCCCCGTCTGGTCACGGGCGGGGATCAAATCCCCAGCAGCAGGTCTACAATGGCAGGTCCTTTCCAGGAGTCATGCCGTGCTGACCCATCTCGATTCCCAAGGCCGTGCCAACATGGTCGATGTCACCGACAAGCAGGTGACCTTCCGTGAAGCCACCGCCGAAGCCCGGGTGCGCATGCGTCCGGAAACCCTCGACCTGATCCAGAGCGGCGGCCATCCCAAGGGCGACGTCTTCGCCGTGGCGCGTATCGCCGGCATCCAGGCAGCCAAGAAGACCGCCGACCTCATCCCGCTCTGCCATCCGCTGATGCTGACCGGTGTCAAGGTCCAGCTGGTCGCCGAAGCCCCCGATGGGGTACGGATCATCGCCACCTGCAAGCTGTCCGGTCAGACCGGCGTGGAGATGGAGGCCCTGACCGCCGCCAGTGTCGCGGCCCTGACGCTTTACGACATGTGCAAGGCGGTCGATCGCGGCATGACCATCGAGGCGGTGCGGCTGCTGGAAAAGAACGGTGGCAAGAGTGGCCACTTCCGCGCCGAGGAGCAGCCCGCATGATCCGCGTGCAATTCTTCGCCCGCTATCGCGAAGTGCTGGGCCTCGCCGAGGACAGCCTGGCCTGGGAGCCCGGGCTGGCCACCGTTGGCGACCTGCGTGAACACCTGGTCCAGCGCGGCGGGATCTGGGCCGAGACCCTGGGCGAGCGCGGTCTGATGTGCGCCCGCAACGAGGAGCTCTGCGGACTGGCCGAGCCGTTGCGCGAGGGTGACGAGGTCGCCTTCTTTCCGACCGTGACCGGAGGTTGAGCATGACGATCCGTGTGCAGGCCGAGGCCTTCGATCCCGGCCAGGAACTCAACGCCCTGCATGCCGCCAACACCGGCATCGGTGCCGTGGTGGGCTTCGTGGGTTACGTGCGGCATTTCAACGACGGCCGGGACGTCGGCGGGTTGTTTCTCGAGCACTTTCCCGGCATGACCGAAAAGGCCCTGGCGCGCATCGTCGAAGAGGCGAACCAGCGCTGGCCGCTGCTCAGGGTCGATATCCTGCATCGCATCGGCCGACTGGAGCCAGGCGAGCCCATCGTCTTCGTCGGCACCGCCAGCGCCCATCGCCAGGCGGCCTTCGAGGCCTGCAATTTCGTGATGGACTATCTCAAGACCCGCGCCCCCTTCTGGAAGAAGGAAGACACCTCCGAAGGACCGCGCTGGGTGGAAGGCCGCGCCAGCGATCAGGATGCCGCGGGGCGTTGGGCGAAGGGGTAACGAAGCAGGGTGGAAAACCGCGTCAGCGTTTTCCACCTGCTGCCTCAAGGCTGGCGGTGGATGAGTTTACGCCGTCATCCACCCTGCGACGGGTTACTTCCAGCAGCTGGCAATCACCGCGCGTGCACGCCGGTAACACTTATCGCGGCCATGGGCCGCTCCTACAGGGGCGCGATACAGGTGTAGGAGCGGCCCATGGCCGCGATAAGAGAGGTTCAGCAAGCGGTCGCGTTGATAGGCCGCTTAGAGTGGCGTTCCAACGCGTCTGCCTCAACGCTGCCGCGGCACCGGCTTGAGCAACTCGGCTGGCGGCATCTCGCAACCGATCTTGCGGCCCAGCAGGGCTTCAATGGGCGGCAGGGCGAAGGAGTCGTCCTCGCCGGCAAAGCTGATGGAGGTGCCGGTGGCGCCGGCACGACCGGTACGGCCGATGCGGTGCACGTAGTCGTCCGGGTCTTCCGGCAGGGTGAAGTTGATCACGTGGCTGATGCCGTCGACGTGGATGCCGCGGCCGGCCACGTCGGTGGCTACCAGCACGCGGATCTTGCCGGCACGGAAGCCTTCCAGGGTCTTGATGCGCTTGTGTTGAGGCACATCGCCGGACATCTGGGCGGCGCTGATGCCGTCCTTGGTCAGGCGCTCCTCGATGCGGCGCACCTCGTCACGCCGGTTGGCGAACACCATCACCCGCTCCCAGTTGTTCTGGGCGACCAAGTTGTAGAGCAGGCGGTACTTGTCGCTGGAGGACACGGCATAGACGTGCTGCTCGACGGTGTCGCTGGCCACGTTTTCCGGCTCGATCTCGACGATGGCCGGATCGGTGGTCCACTGCCGCGCCAGATTCATCACGTCGTCGGTGAAGGTGGCGGAAAACAGCAGGGTCTGGCGTTCGCTCTTGGGCGGGGTCTGGCGAATGATCTGGCGAACCTGGGGGATGAAGCCCATGTCCAGCATGCGGTCGGCCTCGTCCAGCACCATGACCTCGACCATGTCCAGGTGCACCTCGCCGCGCTGGTTGAAGTCAAGCAGACGGCCCGGGGTGGCGACCAGGATGTCGCAGTAGCGCGCTTCGAGCTGCTTGAGCTGCTTGTCGAAGTCCATGCCGCCGACAAAGCTCATGACGTTGAGCCCGGTGTACTTGGCCAGGTCCAGGGCGTCGTTGGCGATCTGCACCACCAGTTCGCGGGTCGGCGCGATGATCAGCGCCCGTGGCTCGCCCATGTATCTTTCCTTGGGCGGCGGCGTGGTCAGCAGCTGGGTGATCGTCGAGATCAGGAAGGCGGCGGTCTTGCCGGTGCCGGTCTGGGCACGGCCGATGGCGTCCTTGCCCTTGAGGGTGAAGCCCAGTACTTCCGCCTGGATCGGCGTGCAGTAGGGAAAGCCAAGGTCATGGATGCCGTGCATCAGCCGCGGATCCAGCTTGAAGTCATGGAAGCGCTTCTTGCCTTCCTGCGGTTCGACCGCGAAGTCTTCCAGTTTCCAGGTGTCGACCGGCTTGGGCTTGCGCGGGCTGCGCTCGCGGCGCGGCTTGGCGGATTTTTCCGCCTGGGCGCGAGGTTCCTGTTTTTCGGCCTGGGCACGCGGCTCCTGGCTACGGGATTCGCCTGAGGTGCGCGGTTTGCGTGGCACACGCTCGGCCTGAGGCTCGGGCGCGATGGGTGCAGGAGAGGAGGGGGCTGCAGGAGCGACGCTGGGGGTAGCTTGGGGCGCAGGGGAGGGAGTCGGCTGAGCGACCTCCTGATCCTTGCCCAGAAATTTTTTGAGTGCCTTGAGCACGGAGGGTCTCGATCATCGAAAGCGGAATGAGACCGCAGTGTAAAGCAACCGACGTGCCCGGCAACAACTACCTGCCGAACGCAGGCGCAATCCGGTCAGCCACTGATCCGATTGCGCCCGGCATCCTTGGCCTGGTAGAGCGATTTGTCCGCACGTCCGACCAGTTCATCCAGGGAGTCGGCCTTGCGCATCTGCGCCAGGCCGATGGAGACGGTGACCCCCGGCAGCCTGCCGCAGGGCGAATAGAAGTCCTTGATCTCCGCCAGGCTCTGGCGCAGGCGCTCGGCGATGGCGATCGCTTCGTCGCGATCGATTTCCGGCAGCAGGATGACGAACTCTTCACCGCCATAGCGCGCCATGCTGTCCTTGGGCCGCAGCTGGTCGCGCAGGGTGTTGGCGACCAGGCACAGGGCATAGTCGCCCGCCAGGTGGCCATGGGTATCGTTGTAGCGCTTGAAGTGATCGACATCCAGCATCAGCAGGCTCAGCGGCTGCCGGTTGAAGGCGCAACGGGTGCTTTCGCGCTCGAACAGCTGCTCGAGACGCCGACGGTTGAAGAGGCCGGTCAGGGTGTCGACGTTGGCGTTGCGTTCGGTGTCGACGATGAGCTGATTGCCACGACGCATCCGCTCGCAGAGGATGCCGAGCAGGTTGTGCATGGCCTTGGAAGAGCGTTCGATCAGCTCCAGCACCAGGTCGCGATGCAGGCAGAGCACCAGGGTATCGGCTTCGGCGATGACATGGGCGCTGGGCCGCTCGCTGTCCATGAAGCTGATTTCGCCCGAGCACTCACCCGGACCGAGCAGATAGATGGGCGGATTTTCCGGCGAACCCAGGTGGACCCGCAGGCGACCTTCCAGCACGAGGTACATGTACTGGTTGATCATGGCGGGCGAGAGCAGGCACTCACCGGCGACCAGGCTGCGGGTGGCCGAGCGGGCGATCAGGGCTTCCAGCAGATGGGTCTCCACGCCCTTGAACAGGCGCAGGTCCTTCAGGGAAGCGACCGGGACTTCGGCCAGCCAGGCCGACAAGGGGGCGGCCATCAAAGGATCACCCCGGGGGCTGAAAGGAAAACTCGGGCCATAGCTGCTCCATGCACATCACGACCTTCAGGCACCCCTACTGGACCGGATGGGTACCCCAAAGTTCGTTCGCTTTGCCCTTTCCAGGCCTCCCTTCGCCCCCAGATTCCGCAAATTGTCGACCGGTTTCCAAAAACGAAGCGGTCCGCTGATTCGCGCTTTATTTTCCGCCGAGACGTGCCAGCAGCCAGTCCCGGATATCCTGGATTTCCGCCGGAATCACCTCGTGGCGCATGGGATAACTGTGCCAGAGCGCTTCCACGCCCGCGGCCACCAGCGCCTCGTAGGCGGCGCGCCCGAGGGCCAGGGGAACCACATCGTCCTGGTCGCCATGCAGGCACAGCGCCGGGGTCGCCCCACCGCGATTGACCTGGGCGTCTTCGAAGCTGGGCGCGTAGGTCGACAGCGCCATGACCCCACCCAGGGTGGGGCAGGAGGTGTTGTAGGCGGTATGCAACACCACGGCGCCACCCTGGGAGAAACCGGCCAGCACGATGCGTTCGGCGGGAATGCCCTGGGCCTGCTGGGTCTCGATCAGGCCTCGTACCGTGGTGGCCGATGTTTCCAGCTGGGCGCGGTCGATGGCCCGGGCAGGATTCATGGCCAGGATGTCGTACCAGGAGGGCATGGCCCAGCCGCCATTGATGGTGACCGCCTGGGTCGGTGCCTGGGGCAGGACGAAACGGGTCGAGCTCAGGCTGCGCTGCAACAATTCGGCAACGGGTTCGAAGTCATGCTGGGTTGCCCCCAGGCCATGCAACCAAATGACGCAGCTATCGGCGGTTCCGCTGGGCGATTCCAGCACAAGAGGCGAATTTTCCAAGGCTTTGCTCCAGTTTGGTGCCACTAAAAATGGGTGTGGTAACAGATGGTGCACAAAATGCGTGTCGCATTTTCGTAATTTAGTTGTCCGGCTTTTTGCTCGAAGTCTCGCGATTGCCGGGTTTGAGCCAAGTGAGCATCTGTCGCATTCACTGGTCCGCAAATTGCCTCATCTAGGCTGCGGCCAGGTAGTGCACTAACAGGTAACACTGACTCACTGCTTCGTCATGCCTTCCAGTGCGTCTCCTTCTTCCCTTGATGAAGGAGACGCACTGGAAGGCATGACGA
>NZ_JAPDIQ010000011.1:0-85834 GCF_029872515.1 Pseudomonas flavocrustae
TCTTTACCGGGATGCGTGCGACCTTTTCGGCGCCGCGCAGTTTGACGCCGGCTTCCACCTTGCTGGGGCGGGCGGGCGGGGTAAGGGTCTGGACGCTGTCTTGTACTGTAGTGGTCATGTCAATCCGATTCCAGGGTGATCGGTTCGGGGTAGCCCAGGCGCAGACTCAGGTGACGGACCAGAGACTCGCGGACCTCGTCGAAAGCTAGTGGCCCGGTCACCAGATCGCGGAGCTGGGTCATGGCCAGGCCGGCATAACCGCAGGGGTTGATCCGGCGGAAGGGTGCCAGATCCATGTCAACGTTGAGCGCCAGGCCGTGGAAGGACCGGCCATTGCGGATGCGCAGGCCCAGGGAGGCGATCTTGGCGCCATCCACATAGACACCCGGCGCATCGGCCCGGGCCGCGGCCTGCACGCCCCAGTCGGCGAGCAGTGCGATCAGGCTGTCTTCCATGGCACTGACCAATTCTCGCACGCCCAGGCCCTTGCGGCGAACATCCAGCAGCACATAGGCGATGAGCTGACCGGGACCATGGTACGTGACCTGGCCGCCGCGATCGACCTGCACCACCGGAATGTCACCCACGGCGAGCAGGTGCTCGGGCTTGCCGGCCTGCCCCTGGGTGAACACCGCGGGGTGCTGCAGCAGCCAGAGTTCGTCGGGGGTCGCGGGGCCGCGCTCGTCGGTGAAGCGGCGCATGGCCTCCAGGGTCGCCTCGTAGGGCCGCAGGCCCCAGCGGCGCACGCCCAGGCTGGCCGGGGCGGGAGTGCTCATCAGATCACCATGTGCACGCGGCCGGTGGCGCGCAGATCCTGGTGGATGGCCTGCAGCTGATCCACGCCGGTGGCGGTGATGAGCACCTGTACGGAGAGGAAACGGCCGTTACGACTGTCGCGGGTCACCAGGGTGTCGCGCTCCAGATCCGGTGCATGGCGCTGGACGATGTCGAGCACCAGCTCGGCGAAGTCGGCACCGGCATCGCCGATCACCTTGATGGGATAGCGCGGGCAGGGAAATTCGATCTTTGGGGGTTGAACGTCTTCGGTCATGCGGACTTCCAGGCCGATCGCTGTCGGCAGGGGGTGAAAGGCCCGCGGATGCGGGCCTTTGCAGGGTGACGGATCAGTTGAACAAGCCGTAGAAGAACAGGCGAATGCTATCCCACAGGCGACGGAAGAGGCCACCCTCCTCGACCGGCTGCAGGGCAACCAGGTCGGCGGTGTGCACCACCTTGTCATCCAGCTTCACCTCGACCTTGCCGATCACCTGGCCCTGGGCGATGGGTGCGATCAGCTGCGGATTGAGCACCATCTCGGCGTGCAGCTTCTTGGCCTGGCCGCGCGGCAGGGTCATGGTCAGGTCGTTGGCCAGACCGGCCTGGACTTCGCGGGTGTCCCCCTTCCATACCGGCGCCTTGGCCAGCTCGGTGCCCTTCTTGTAGAAGGACTGGGTTTCGAAGAAGCGGAAACCGTAGGTCAGCAGCTTCTGGGTCTCGGCGGCGCGGGCCTGTTCGCTGTTGGTGCCGAACACCACGGCGACCAGGCGCATGCCATCGCGCACGGCCGAGGCCACCAGGCAGTAGCCGGCTTCGTCGGTGTGGCCGGTCTTCAGGCCGTCGACGGTCTTGTCGCGCCACAGCAGCAGGTTGCGGTTGGGCTGCTTGATGTTGTTCCAGAAGAATTCCTTCTGGGAATAGATGGCGTAGTGCTGGGCATCGGCATTGATGATGGCGCGCGCCAGGATGGCCATGTCATGGGCCGAGGAATAGTGATTCGGGTCCGGCAGGCCGGTGGCGTCCATGAAGTGGGTGTTCTGCATGCCCAGCTTCTGCGCGGTGGTGTTCATCATGTCGGCGAAGGCGTCTTCGCTGCCGGCGATGTGCTCGGCCAGGGCGACGCTGGCGTCGTTGCCGGACTGGATGATGATGCCGTGCAGCAGGTCACCGACCGACACCTGGGTGCCGACCTTGATGAACATCCGCGAACCACCGGTACGCCAGGCGTGCTCGCTGACGGTGACCATGTCCGATTCCTTGATGCGCCCCCGGTTGATTTCCAGGGTGGCGATGTAGGCGGTCATCAGCTTGGTCAGGCTGGCCGGCGGCAGGCGCTGGTCGGAGTTGGATTCGGTGAGCACGGCGCCGCTGTTGGCATCCATGAGAATCCAGGCCTTGGCGGCCAGCTGGGGCGCTGCCGGAACCATTGTCTCGGCCGCCCAGACGGCCGGGACACAGGCGATCGTTACTAGGAGGAGCAGGCGTCGAGCGAGTTTTGCGATTGTCATCCGAATCTCTGAAAGGTTGGGGTATGGCAGGAGCAGCGGACCCAGACCGCTCGGTCCACGTCGATCCGCGCGAGGCGGATCACGACGGCTGGGGCCGGCGACTGGGCGTCATGAAGCATCCCTGCTTCAATCCGGTTGCACGAGAGACGCCTGACCCAGGCGGGCCACGCGTACGCTGTTCTGGAGCTGGGAGACCTCAGCCGGCTGGACCGGTCCGAGGCGGACCCGATGCAAGGTCTGCTGGTTGCGCACCGTCGAACTGATGAACACCGGGGCACCGGTCAGGTCGCTGAGCTTGTCCTTGAGCAATTCCGCAGCGTCCGGATTGGCGAAGGCCGCCACCTGCAGATAGAGCCCAGCGGCTGGGGCAGAAACGTTTTTTTTTGCGTCGACGGCTGCGGGCGTCACCGGTTCGGCATGCTGGTTGACCGGTGGCGTATAGGTCTCGATGGCGCCGAAGGTCTGCGTCTCGGTGGTCTTCTGGGCCACCGGTGCCTGGCGCGGCTGGGCCAGCACCATGGGCACCGCCTGGCCACGCTGGGCCCAGTACTGCTGCGGATCGATGCCTTCGACGCTGACCCGGGCGGTGCCGATCTCGGCGTAGCCGAGCTTCTTGGCGGCGGCGAAGGACAGGTCGATGACCCGGTCGGAATAGAAGGGACCGCGGTCGTTGACGCGCAGGATGACGCTGCGGCCGTTGTCCAGGTTGGTGACCCGCACATAGCTGGGCAGCGGCAGGGTCTTGTGCGCCGCGGTCATGCCGTAGAGGTCGTAGGTCTCGCCGTTGGCGGTGGCCTGACCGTGGAACTTGGTGCCGTACCAGGAGGCGGTGCCGGTCACCCGGTAGTTGCGCGAATCGGTCAGCGGGAAATAGGTCTTGCCCAGCACGGTGTAGGGATTGTTCTTCAGCGGCCCGTTGTAGGGCATGGGCACGGCGTCGGGGATCCGGCTGACGTCCACGTCCCACCAGGGCGCGCCGTCACGGTGCGGACGCAGGTAGCCGCCCGGCCCGGCCACGCCCTTGCTGGTCGGCTTGGGCGCCTGGCTGGAGCAGCTCACCAGCAGCAGGCCGACGCCCAGGCAACCGGCCAGGCGCGCCAGGGCAGTCAGGCGCATCACGGCTTGGCACCCTCCGCGGCATGGCGCTCGGCGATGGCGTTCGCCAGATCGGTCACCGCCATGGCGTACATGACGCTGCGGTTGTATCGGGTAATGGCGTAGAAATTGGGCAGGCCCATCCAGTACTCCGGTCCCTTGTCTCCGTCGAGGCGGAACGAGGTTACACGCAAATCGTCACGCAGGGCAGGGTCTTGGGCGTTCCAGCCCAGGGCGCGCAGCTCGGCGACGCTCTTGACCGGCTCGATCCCGGCCACCACGCCCTCCTCCACCCGCTCGCCACTGACCTGGGCGCGGATGGCGGTCGGTCCGCGACCGGACCAGCCGTGGCGCTTGAAGTAGTTGGCCACGCTGCCGATGGCGTCGGTGGGATCGGACCAGATGTTGATGTGGCCGTCGCCGTCGAAATCCACCGCATAGGCGCGGAAGCTGCCCGGCATGAATTGCGGCAGGCCCATGGCGCCGGCATAGGAACCGGTGAGGCTGAGCGGATCGACCTGCTGTTCGCGGGCCAATAGCAGGAATTCGCGCAGCTGGCTGCGGAAGAAGGGCGCGCGGGGCGGATAGTCGAAGGCCAGGGTCGAGAGCGCGTCCAGCACCCGGTAGTTGCCGGTGTTGCGACCGTAGAAGGTTTCCACGCCGATGATGGCGACGATGAACTGGGCCGGCACGTCGTATTCGCGCTCGGCGCGGGCCAGGGCTTCTTCGTGGGCCTTCCAGAAGTCGACGCCCTGGGCGATGCGCCGATCGGTGATGAAGATGGGCCGGTATTCGCTCCAGGGCTTGACCCGCTCGGCCGGTCGCGAGATGGCGTCGAGGATGGCCTGCTTGCGCTCGACCTCGCCGAACAGCGCCTGCAGCTGTTCCGGGGCGAAGCCATAGCTCTGACTCATCTCGGCGATGAAGTCGCGCGTCAGCGGTGCCGCGTCGTAGTCACCCGCGACGACGCCGGTCGTCACGCCCATCGCCCCCGCGAGCCCGAGGCTCAGCAGGCAGCGACGCATCCATCCCATTGTCGGCATCTAACCCTTCTTTGTTGCGTGTTAAACCTGGGCGATCCACTTGCGGTGCGTGTGGATCGACATCAAAACTCCGAACCCGGTGAACAAGGTGACCACCGAGGTGCCGCCATAGCTGATGAATGGCAGCGGTACGCCCACCACGGGCAAGAGCCCGCTGACCATGCCGATGTTGACGAAGACATAGACGAAGAAGGTCATGGTCACGCCGCCGGCGAGCAGCTTGCCGAACAACGTCTGGGCCTGCACCGTGATGGTCAGGCCGCGACCGATCAGCAGCAGATAGAGCACCAGCAGCAGGCAGACGCCGACCATGCCGAACTCTTCGCCGAGGACGGCAATGATAAAGTCCGTGTGACTTTCCGGCAAAAAATCCAGATGAGACTGGGTACCCAGCAGCCAACCCTTGCCGAACACCCCGCCCGAGCCGATGGCGGCCTTGGACTGGATGATGTTCCAGCCGGCGCCCAGCGGATCCATCTCCGGATCGAGGAAGGTCAGGATCCGGCGCTTCTGGTAATCGTGCAGGACGAAGAACCACATGGCCACGGCCATGGGTACCGCGGCGCTCACCGCGCCGATCAGCCAGCGCCACTGCAGGCCGCCGACGAACAGCACGAAGCCGCCCGAGGCCAGCACCAGCATGGCGGTGCCGAGATCGGGCTGGTCGAGGATCAGCACGAAGGGCACCACCACCAGCGACAGGCTGACCAGGCTGTGCTTGAAGTTGGGCGGCAGGCTGCGCTTGGACAGGTACCAGGCCATCATCATGGGCATCAGCAGCTTCATGAATTCCGACGGCTGGAAGCGGATGACCCCGGGAATGTTGATCCAGCGGGTGGCACCCATGGCGTTGTGGCCCATGACGTCCACCACCACCAGCAGGGCCACGCCGATCACATAGCCGAGGGGCACCCAGCGTGCCATGAAACGCGGTTCGAGCTGGGCGACGACGGCCATGGCCACCAGCCCGAGGCCAAAGGAGCTGGCCTGCTTGAACAGCAGGTCGAGATTGCGCCCGCCCGCGGAATAGAGGACGAACAGCCCGGTCGCCCCCAGCATCAGCAGCAGGATCAGCAGCGGCCCGTCGATGTGCAGGCGCTGCAGCAGGGTGGCGCGCCGCTTCATCACGTCCCCTTCGGGGATGGTGCGATCGAAGTTGGGAGCAAGACTCATGGCTGCACCTTGGTCGCGGCGGCGGTGGCCGCGGCGGTAGTGGGCTTGGCGTACTCGGCCTTGAGATGGCCCTGGTCATCAAGCAGCCAGGCATCCAGTACCTGGCGCACCACCGGGGCGGCCACGCCGCTGCCCGACTCGCCGTTCTCGACCATCACCGCCACGGCGATCTGCGGATTGTCGGCCGGGGCGAAGGCGACGAACAGGGCGTGGTCGCGGTGCCGCTCCTTGAGCGCCGCCGAGTTGTACTTCTCGTTCTGGCGAATGGCGACCACCTGGGCGGTACCGCTCTTGCCGGCGATGCGGTACTGGGCGCCGACATTGATCTTGTGGGCGGTGCCGCGCGGATTCTGCACCACCATTTCCATGCCGTGGACGGCCCTGTCCCAGTAGGTCGGGTCCCTGAGCTCGATGTCGGGCATGGGATTGCTGTCCACCGGCGGCTGGCCATCGAGGGTCCTGGCGAGGTGCGGACGGATCCACTTGCCATGGTTGGCGATCAGGGTGGTGACCTGGGCCAGCTGCAGTGGCGTGGTCTGCATGTAGCCCTGGCCGATCCCGAGGATCAGCGTCTCGCCGGGGAACCAGGCCTGGCGGCGGGTGGCACGCTTCCACTGGCGCGAGGGCATCAGGCCCGGTGCCTCCTCGAACATGTCCAGGGAGACCTTCTGGCCGAGACCGAACTTGCCCATGTACTCGGAGAGGCGATCGATGCCGATCTTGTGGGCGAGATCGTAGAAGTAGGTGTCGTTGGATCTCATCAGCGCCATGTCCAGATCCACGTAGCCGTCGCCGCCGTGGTTCCAGTTGCGGTACTTGTGATCGTAGTTGGGCAACTCGTAGTAGCCCGGATCGAAGACCCGCGCCTGGGGCGTGGTGGCGCCGCTGTCGAGACCGGCGATGGCCACCGCCGGCTTGATGGTCGAACCGGGTGGATAGAGGCCGCGCAGCACCCGGTTGTAGAGCGGGCGATCGATGGAGTCGCGTAGCTCGGAATATTCCTTGAAGCTGATCCCGGTGACGAAGGGATTGGGGTCGTAGCTCGGCTGGCTGACCATGGCCAGCACCTCGCCGGTCTTGGGCTGGATGGCGACGATGGCGCCACGGCGCCCACCCAGGGCGGCTTCGGCGGCGGCCTGCAGGCGTGAATCGATGGTCAGGACGATGTCCTTGCCCGGCTTGGGGTCGGTGCGATTGAGTACCCGCAGCACCCGGCCGCGGGCATTGGTCTCCACCTCTTCGTAGCCCACCTCGCCGTGCAGCTCGGGCTCGTAGAAGCGCTCCACGCCGGTCTTGCCGATGTGGTGGGTGCCGCTGTAGTTGACCGGATCCAGGCGCTTGAGCTCCTGTTCGTTGATCCGCCCGACATAACCCACCGAATGGGCGAAGTGCTCGCCCATGGGATAATGACGCACCAGTTGCGCCGTCACCTCGACCCCGGGCAGGCGGAACTGGTTGACGGCGATCTTGGCGATCTGCTCCTCGGTCAGCTCGAACAGCACCGGCACCGGCTCAAAGGGACGCCGGCCCTGCTTCATGCGCTTCTCGAACAGCTCGCGATCTTCCTCGGTCAGGCCGAGCACCTGCACCAGGGTATCGAGGGTCTGCCGCCAGTTGTCGGCCCGCTCGCGGGTGATGGTCAGGCTGAAGCTGGGGCGGTTGTCGGCGACGATGATGCCGTTGCGGTCGTAGATCAGGCCACGGGTGGGCGGGATCGGCTGGACATGGACCCGGTTGTTTTCCGACAGGGTCGAGTGGTAGTCGTGCTGGATGACCTGCAGGTAGTACATGCGCGCCACCAGTACGCAGGCGAGCACGAGAAAGAGCACCGCCCCGACCGTCACGCGGGCGCGGACGAGCTGAGCGTCTTTCTCGTGGTCCTTGAGGCGTATGGGTTGCGACATCGCAGGTACGGACTACTTGTGATACGGATGGCCGGCCAGTACGGTCCAGGCGCGATAGAGCTGCTCACCGACGAGGATGCGCACCAGCGGATGCGGCAGGGTCAGCGGCGAGAGCGACCAGCGCTGTTCACTGCGCGCCTGCACCTCGGGCGCGAGACCCTCGGGACCGCCGACCATGAGGTTGACGGTGCGGGCTTCCAGGCGCCACTGCTGGAGTGTTTCAGCCAGTTGCTCGGTGCTCCAGGGCTTGCCGGTGACCTCCAGGGTCACCACGCGTTCGCCCGGTTGCACCTTGGCCAGCATGGCCTCACCCTCCTGGCGGATCAGCCGGGCGACGTCGGCGTTCTTGCCACGGGTCTGCAGCGGGATCTCGACGAGTTCCAGCGGCAGTTCCGGTGGCAGACGCTTGACGTACTCGTGCCAACCCTCTTCGACCCAGCGCGGCATGCGCGAGCCGACGGCGATGAGACGCAGGCGCACCGGCGTTATTCGCCGTGGGCGGCGCGGCTCTGCTCGGCACCGCGCCAGAGGCGCTCGAGGTCATAGAACTCGCGGGTGGTCGGCAGCATCACGTGGACGACCACGTCACCGAGGTCGAGCAACGCCCATTCACCGCCTTCCAGGCCTTCGCTGCCCAGCGGGCGTACGCCCTGCTGCTTGACCTTTTCCAGCACGTTGTCGGCCAGCGACTTGACGTGGCGGCTGGAGGTGCCGCTGGCGATGACCATGATATCGGTCACGCTGGTCTTCTCACGGACGTCCAGGGAGATGATGTCCTGGGCCTTCATGTCTTCCAGGGCGGCGATGGCCACCTGGACGAGTTGTTCGCTTTGCATGGTGTAACTCTTACCTCGGTTCGGAGGACGCCGGATAGAGGCCGTGCGTCCGGATGTAATCAAGCACGGCATCGGGCACCAGGAAGCGGATGGACTTCCCGGTGGTCAGGAGGCCGCGGATCTGGGTGGCGGACACCGCGAGCGGGTTCTGCCAGATAAAGGTGATCTGCCCGCCCGGTCCCTTCAGGGCCTGGGGATCGGGCTGACTGCGCGCCGCCAGGAAATCGCGCAATTCCTGGCAGGGCTCGCTGTCGGCGTCGGGTCGTTGCAGGACCAGGATGTGGCACAGCTCCAGCAATTCGCGCCAGCGGTGCCAGCCCGGCAGGCCGCAGAAGGCGTCCCAACCCAGCATGAGCAACAGCTGCACCTCATCGCCGAGTTCGGCGCGCAGGCTTTCCAGGGTCTCTATGGTATAGGAGTGGCGCGTCCGGCGCAGTTCCCGGTCATCGACCACCAGGGTCGCGACGTCGGCCACCGCCAGTCGCACCATCGCCAGGCGATCCTCGGCGGAGACGCTGGGCGCCTCGCGATGGGGCGGCCGGGCGCTGGGGATCAGCCGCAGTTCGTCCAGCGCCAGGGCCTCGGCCACCTCGAGTGCGGCGCGCAGGTGACCGATGTGCACGGGATCGAAGGTACCGCCGAACAGGCCGATGCGGGTGGGCAGGCTGCTCATCAGCTACGGACGTGACCGTCGCCGAAGACCACGTATTTCTCGCTGGTCAGCCCTTCCAGGCCCACCGGCCCGCGGGCGTGCAGCTTGTCGGTGGAAATGCCGATCTCGGCGCCCAGGCCGTATTCGAAGCCATCGGCGAAACAGGTCGGCGCATTGACCATGACCGAACTGGAATCGACTTCGGCCAGGAAGCGCCGCGAACGGCCGAGACTTTCCGTCACGATCGCATCGGTGTGATGGGAGCCGTAGTGGTTGATGTGCTCGATCGCCCGGTCCAGACCATCGACGATGCGGATGGACAGGATGGGCGCCAGATATTCGGTGGACCAGTCGGCCTCGGTGGCGGGCAGGGCCTGGATCAGGTCCCGCGTACGCTCGCAGCCCCGCAACTCCACGCCCCTCTCTTCGAAGCGGCGCGCCATGGCCGGCAGGAAGGCCTCGGCCACCTTGGCATCGACCAGCAGCGTTTCCATGGCACCGCAGATGCCATAGCGGTAGCACTTGGCGTTGAAGGCAATGGACTCGGCCTTGGCAAGGTCAGCAGCCTCGTCGACATAGACGTGGCAGATTCCGTCGAGGTGCTTGATCACCGGGACGCGGGCATCGTTGCTGATGCGCTCGATCAGATTCTTGCCACCCCGCGGCACGATGACGTCGACGAACTCGGGCATGGTGATCAGGGCGCCGACGGCAGCCCGGTCGGTGGTCTCAACTACCTGGACTGCAGCGGCGGGCAAGCCGACCTCGGCCAGCCCTTTCTGAATGCAGGCGGCGATGGCGCGATTCGAGCGAATGGCTTCGGAACCACCGCGCAGGATGGTTGCGTTGCCCGATTTCAGGCAGAGACTGGCCGCGTCGATCGTCACGTTGGGCCGGGATTCATAGATGATGCCGATGACCCCCAGCGGCACGCGCATCTTGCCGATCTGGATCCCGGACGGCCGAGCGCTCAGGTCACGAACGGCGCCTACCGGATCCGGCAGGGCGGCAACCTGCTTGAGGCCGTTGATCATCGCGTCGATCCGCGCCGGCGTCAGCGTCAGGCGATCAAGCAGTGCCGACTCGAGTCCAGCAGCCGTAGCGGCCGCGACATCCTCGGCATTGGCGGCGACCAGCGCTTCGCGATCGGCACCCAAGGCATCTGCAATGGCGTTCAGCGCCAGGTTCTTCTGGCCGGTGGACGTACGAGCGAGGACCCGCGACGCAGCACGGGCAGCCTGGCCAAGACGGGTCATGTAGGCGGAGACGGACTCGGTCATGGTCGGCGGCCTGCGGAAGACGGTGGGAAAGCCGCAGAGTATAGCGTCGCCGGGCCCTGCGCGGCCAGCGCCGGGGGGCCTGGCGGTGGCATTCGTCTGCGCTATTTGGTTGACTCGCCACGGCCTGTCGGGAATCATCCCCGGCTGTATTTGCCGTTCAGCTTGCGTTCAGCTATTCCCTAATAGCCGAAATCGTTCCAGCTCTGCGCCAGGTGCTGCAGCGACGCCTACCAGCCTTCACGGAAAGAACCATGCCCAAGCACCTCACCTTGTCACTTGGTCTGCTCGCCCTGCTGATCCATGCCGACGCGACCTGGGCCGCCGCTGCCGACGCCGCGCCGACCGCGGCCGCCGTCCAGGCGCTGGAAGCCCAGCTGAAGAAGACGCCCCAGGATCCGGATGCCCTGGGCAAGCTGGGCAGTGCCCGCCTGGCGCAGCAGCGCTGGACCGATGCCGAGCAGTTGCTGACCCAGGCCGTGCAGAAAGGGGGCAAGACCTGGCAGCCGGCGCTGGACGAGGCGCGCTACCATCACCTGCTGGAACGCGCCCACGCGGCCGAGAACAAACGCGAGCTGGACCAGGCGCGGGATCTCAGCGTGGAAGCCATCCGGCTGAAGCCCGAAGCGGTCGAGGCGCAGCTGTTCCTCGCCGGCATCCAGAGCCAGAAACGCCAATGGGAACTGGCCGAGGCCACCTACCGCCAGGTGCTGATGCGCGAGCCGGCCAACGTCGACGCCTACTATGGGCGCATCGCCGCGCTCAACGAGCTGGGCCGCACCGAAGAAGCCCTGCAACTCACCAAGAATCTGCAGCCGAGCGCCAAGAGCCCGATCAAGGGCCTGGATCGCCTGCGCGCCGGCCAGGCCATGCAGGAAGCCGAAGCCGCCGAAGCGCGGGGCGATCTGCAGGGCGCCTCGCGGCTGCTCGAACAGGCGCGCAAGGAAGCCCCGGAAGATCCCTGGCTGCGCCTGGCCCAGGCCCGCCTGGAGGTTCGTCAGGGCCGGCCGCGCGCCGCCCGCGATCTGGTGGACAGCCTGGTCAAGGATGGCGCCCAGCGCCCCGAGGTGCTCTATGCCAGCGCCCTGCTGTCCAACGAGCTGGGTGAATACCCGCGCGCCATGCAGACCCTGATGCGCATTCCCCAGGCGCAGCGTTCGCCGGACATGAACGCCCTGGCCGCGCGCATCACCTTCAACGAACAACTGGCCGAAACCGTGGCCCTGGCCAAGCAGGGTCGCCGCGAGGAAGCGCGCAGCCTGATGCAGCGCCTGGAAGCCCGCGCCGGCCGCAATCCGGATCTGATCGGCGACCTGGCCGAAGCCTTCGCCACCGCCGGCGATCCCGAGCACGGCCTGGCCCTGCTCAAGCCGATGATCACCGGCGATACCCGCCCGGCACCCGCCATGCAGCTGCACTACGCCAGCATCCAGCTGCAGCTGAACCAGGACCAGACCGTGGGCAATGTCCTGCGCGACCTGCAGGGGGTGGTGCTCGACAGCGGCGAGAAGCAGCAGTACGACGACCTCCTCGCCCGCTACCGCATTCGTCAGGCCGATCGCCTCACCGACCAGGGCAAGCTGGCTGCCGCCTACGACACCCTGGCGCCGGCGCTCAAGGCCCGTCCCGACGACAAGGCCGCCCAGGCCGCCCTGGCACGCATGTACCTGGCCAGCGGCGACACCCAGAAGGCCCGCCAGCTCTATCGCGACGTGCTCAGCGACCAGCCGAAGGACGCCGAGCTCTATCTGGGCGCCGCCGAAATCGCCGCCAAGTCCCAGGACAGCGTCACCGCCCGCCAGTACCTGGACCAGGCGGTCAAACTCGGCCAGAGCGATCCCCTGGTGCTGCGCCGCGCCGCCCTGCTCTACCGCGACATCGGCATGGCCGGCACCGCGACCGGCCTGCTGGAGCAAGTGGTGCAGGTGGAGCGCAAGGATCGCGAGTCCGCGGCCCGCGCCGCCGGCGCCAGTGACAATCCCTTCGCCACCCTGCCCGGGCAGACCCGCAGCGATGACGCCCTGGCCGCCGTTCCGGCCGCCGCGGGTGGCAACGCCGCCGGCGGCGACTACGCCTGGAGCGATCCGCTGCAGGCGCAGAAGGCTGCCAACAACCCCTTCAACGACCTGTCCGTGGTACCTACCAGCAGCCTGTCGAGCAGCCTGGCCACCGAGCAGATCCTCGGCCAGCTGCAGCGCGAGCGCAGCATCCGCATCACCCAGGGTCTGAGCGTACGCAGCTACGATCCCAGCGGCAGTTCGCGCCAGACCACCGTCAGCGCACCGCTGGAGATCTCCTTCCCCGCCGGCGACCAGCGCCTGGCCGTGCGCGTCACCCCGACCCGCATCAACGACAGCAGCAGCGACGGCAGCCAGAAGGAAAACGGCGTGGCGGCATCCATCGCCGTGGAAGATGCCGGGCGCGGGCTCAAGGGCGACATCGGCGTCTCGCCGGTGGGCCTGAGATACAGCACCGTGGTCGGCGGCGCGACCCTGGAACGTCCGCTGAGCAGCCTCAGCGAGAACCTGCTCTATGCCATGAGCGTGTCGCGGCGTTCGGTGACCGATTCCCTGGCGTCCTACGGCGGCATCCGCGATCCGCGTACCGGCCAGGAGTGGGGCGGCGTCACCGCCAATGGCGGCCTGGCGCGGCTGAGATACGACGATGGTCGTTACGGCTCCTACATCTACGGCGCGGCCCATCGTCTGACCGGTCATGACGTCAAGGACAACGACCGCTTCGAGATCGGCACCGGCGTCTACTACTACCTGCGCAATGGCCCGGACAGCCTGTTCACCGTGGGCCTCTCGGCCACCGCGATCGGCTATGACAACAACCAGAACCACCTGACCTACGGTCATGGCGGCTACTTCAGCCCGCAGCGCTACTTCGCCATCGGCGTACCCCTGGTGTGGGCACAGCGGGGCGATCTCTGGGCCTATCAGGTGCAGGGCATGCTGGGCGTGCAGACCATTCGCCAGGACGCCGCGGATCGCTATCCGGACGACGCTGCCCTGCAGGCGGCCGCGGAAGCCGCCGGCGAAGGCCAATACGGCAGCAAGAGCAAGACCGGCGTGGCCTACAGCCTCTCCGCCAATGGCGAATACCGCCTCAGCGGGCAGTTCGCCCTGGGCGGTCGCCTGGGCATGGACAATTCCCAGGACGAGCGCGACGTCAACGGCAACCTCTATCTGCGCTACTTCTTCGAAGAGCAGGAAGGCCGACCGCAACTCTCGCGGCCGCAGCCCTACCGCTCGCGCAACGAGGAATAAGGAAAAAGGCCCGCACCCGCGGGCCTTTTTTTGCCTCGGCACGCGGTCCGTTGCCGCCGAAACAACCGCTCGTCCCCACGCTCGTCGCCCCCGCGACCGCCCCGTCCCCGGGCCACGCCTTTCGTCCGCACGGCGCCAGGCGTGACGTTGACGGCTGCTTGAGGTGATCTAAACATTGAAGTGAACCGGCGCTAAAAAGCGAGACTATCCGTTCGCTCCGCTTCAATGCCCGCATACGCATTTTCAATTGGTGCGTCACGAACTCCGCGTGACAGTATCCGCAAAAAATGACACCTGATGGCTTTTAGCCATAATTTTGACGTCAAGCACCTGCCCAAACCCTTCACCTTTTCGGAATCCGCCATGGTCCGTTCGCTGGATATTGCCAATCTGTTCCGCTCCTTCGGCGGTGATCCCCAGCGTTACCATGAGTTCGAAACAGCCGAGCCGGCGCTGCACGAAGCGACCCCGCCGGCCGCGTCGCAGCCACAGCCACAGCCACAGCCACAGCCACAGCCACAGATCGTGCCGAGCGCCCAGGGCGAAGCGGTCATCACGATGGCCGAGGCGGCCAGCCAGGCGGAACCGGGCGCCCTGCCTCCGCTGTCGCGAGAGCTGGCGCAGCTGCATAGCAGCCGCCAGGCCAGCCAGGCGGTCGTCGCCCTGGATCAGGCGCTGAGTCGCGCGCTGCCGCCACTGGCCAATCCGGTCCTGGCGTTGATGTCGGCGCGCGGCGGCACGGGCAAGACGGTCATCGCCGCGGGGCTGGCCCAGACGCTGAGCCGCAGCGGTCAACCGGTGCTGCTGGTGGAGCTGGATAGCCAGAACGTGCTGTCTTCGCTGTTGCTGCAGGAAGCTTCGTCCACCACCGGCTCGATCAGGGCGCCGCTCTCCGTCTGTCTGGCGGTGGACGACCGCCTGCGCCTGGTGCCCTTCGGTGCTCCCGACGAGCTGGATCTCCAGGCCCTGGAACAGGCCCTGGCCACCGACACCCAGTGGCTGACCCGACGCCTGCAGGCGCTGGACGTCCCGGCCGATACCCTGGTGATCCTCGATTGCCCCACCGGCTCGACGCCTCTGAGTCGTCAGGCCATGGCCCTGGCCACCCGGATCCTGGGGGTAACGACCGCGGATGCGACCGGCTACGCCAGTCTGCCGCGCCTCGAACGCCAGTGGCAGCGCTGCAGCGGTCAGGTCACTCCGCTGCACCTGCTCAACCGGGTCGATCCCGCCCGGCCCCTGAGCCAGGATATCGCCGCCATCGTGGCGCACTCCTGGGGCGAACGCCTGCTGGGTGTTCTGCCGGAAAGCCCCGACCTGGAACAGGCCCTGGCGCTGGGCCAGGGCCTGGCCAGCGTCCAGGATGCCTGGGCACGCGGCCTGGCCGAGCTGGGCGAGGAATTGCTGGGCGATCGCCGCTCGCCCGCGCTGCACGCCGCGCGCGCCTAGCCATGAGCTTTCTCGACCGCCTGGAACAGGTTCGCCAGCGCCGCGCGGCGCGTGCTGCCGAGGCAACGTCCACCCCGCCAGCGGCGCCTTTGTGGCTGCAACTGCTGGCCTGGACAGCCGCCGCGTTGCTGGGCGTTCTGCTGGTGAGCGTGCCCCTGGCACTGGAAGAGCAGGCGCTGTTCGCCATCGGCTGCTTCGGCGCGGCCCTGCTGCTGCGCCGGCTGCCCGGGCGGCTGCCGGTGATCGCGCTGGTGCTCTTGTCGCTGCTGGCGTCACTGCGCTACCTCTACTGGCGCCTGACCAGCACCCTGGGCTTCGAGACGCCGCTGGAGATGGTGCTCGGCTACGGACTGGTGGCCGCCGAACTCTATGCCCTGGCGGTGCTGGTGTTCGGCTATCTGCAAACCATCTGGCCGCTGCGCCGCACCCCGGTCCCGCTGCCGGAGGATCCGCTCACCTGGCCAACCGTGGACGTCTTCATCCCCACCTACAACGAAGCCCTGAGCATCGTGAAGCTGTCGATCCTGGCTGCCCAGGCCATCGACTGGCCGCGTGACAAGCTCAGGGTCCACGTGCTCGACGACGGCCGGCGCGAGGATTTTCGCCTCTTCTGCGCCACGGCGGGAGTCTCCTATCTGGTGCGGGAAAACAACGAGCACGCCAAGGCCGGCAACCTCAACGAAGCGCTCAAGGTGACCGATGGCGAGTACGTCGCCATCTTCGATGCCGATCACGTACCGACGCGCTCCTTCCTGCAGGTCTGCCTGGGCTGGTTCCTCAGGGACCCCAAGCTGGCCATGCTGCAGACGCCGCACTTCTTCTTTTCCCCCGACCCCTTCGAGAAGAACCTCAAGACCTTTCGCACCGTGCCCAACGAAGGCGAACTGTTCTACGGCCTGGTGCAGGACGGCAACGACCTGTGGAACGCCACCTTCTTCTGCGGCTCCTGCGCGGTGATTCGCCGCTCGATGCTCGAGGAGGTCGGCGGGGTGGCCACCGAGACGGTGACCGAGGACGCTCACACCGCGCTGAAACTCAATCGCCTGGGCTACAACACGGCCTACCTGGGCATTCCCCAGGCCGCCGGTCTCGCTACCGAGAGTCTGTCGCGGCACATCGCCCAGCGCATCCGCTGGGCCCGCGGCATGGCGCAGATCTTTCGTACGGACAATCCGCTGCTGGGCAAGGGCCTCGCCCTCGGGCAGCGGCTCTGCTACCTCAACGCCATGCTGCACTTCTTCTATGGCCTGCCACGCCTGGTGTTCCTTACCGCGCCCCTGGCCTATCTGCTGTTCAGTGCGCAGATCTTCCACGCCTCGGCGTTGCTGATCACCTGCTACGTGCTGCCTCACGTACTGCACTCGAACCTGACCAACTCGCGTATCCAGGGCGAATTCCGCCATTCCTTCTGGAACGAGGTCTACGAGACGGTGCTGGCCTGGTACATCCTGCGGCCCACGCTGCTGGCGCTGATCAACCCGCGGCTGGGCAAGTTCAACGTGACCGACAAGGGCGGCATCATCGCCAGCGATTACTTCGACTGGGAGCTGGCGCGCCCCTACATCGCGCTGCTGGCGCTCAATCTGCTCGGCCTGGGGGTGGGCATCGGCCGGCTGTTCTTCGGCGATCCCGAGGCGGTGACCACGGTCGCCATCAACCTGGTCTGGACCCTCTACAACCTGGTGATCGCCAGTGCCGCGGTGGCCGTGGCGAGCGAGACACGTCAGGTGCGCGCCGAACCCCGCGTGGCCGCCACCTTGCCGGCCGGACTCATCCTCGCCGATGGCAGCCGCCTGGACTGCAGCACCCTGGACTTTTCCCAGAGCGGCCTGGGGCTGAAGCTGCCCGAGGGTGTCCAGCTGCCCGAGGGCTGTGCGGTCCAGGTCGAGCTCAGTCGCAATGGCCGCAGCCGACGCTTTCCCGCCACCGTGGCCTTCAGCCGCGCCGGTGCCGTGGGCACTCGCTTCGGCGACCTCAGCGTCACCGAACAGCGCGAACTGGTACGCATGACCTTTTCCCGGGCCGACCTCTGGGCCGAGGCCTGGGGCAATCACCGTCCGGATTCCCTGCTGGGCTCGCTACGCGAGGTCAGCCTGATCGGCCTGCGCGGCGTCGCCGACCTCAACCGCAACCTCTGGCGGGTGAGCAGCCGTTCCTGGCGCAAGACACCCCCTTCTACCGCTCCCCTGGATCGCCCATGACCGTGTCGCTCCGCTTCGCCCCGCTCCTGCTTGTCGCCCTGGCCGGCGCGCCCACCCTTGCCCTGGCCCAGACCGCTCCCCCGGTAGCGGTGGCCGGCACTGGCTACGACAACAGCTTCAAGCAGCTCGGCGCGGTCTATCCCTTCAACCTGCGCGGCATCGATAGCCGCGACGGGGTCAGCTTCGACGTCCGCGCCGACGAGATCGTCAGCGCCGCCAAGGTGACGCTGAACTACACCTATTCCCCGGCGCTGCTGCCGGAGCTGTCCCAGCTCAATGTGCTGGTCAACGACGAGGTCGCGGCCAGCATTCCCTTGCCCAAGGAAACCGCCGGCACGCCCCAGACCCGGGTGGTGGACATCCCGCCGCGGCTGATCACCGAATTCAATCGGCTGAGCATCCAGCTGATCGGCCACTACACCATGCAGTGCGAAGATCCGCTGCATTCCAGTCTCTGGGCCAAGGTGAGCAACGGCAGCCGCCTGGATATCCAGGTCAGCCATCTAGACTTGGCACCGGACCTGGCACGCCTGCCGCAGCCGTTCTTCGATCGCCGCGATGCCCGCCAGCTGGAGCTGCCCTTCGTCATCGCCGGCGCGGCCGACAATGGCACCCTGGAAGCCGCCGGTACCCTGTCGTCCTGGTTCAGTGCCCTGGCCAGCTATCGCGGCGCGCGCTTTCCCAGCAGCCAGACCGCCCTGCCAGCCAAGGGCAATGCCGTGGTGCTGGTCACCAGCGAGGAACGTGCCAAGACCCTGGGCCTGAGCCTGCCGGCACCGGCGGGGGCGCGGGTCGATATCCTGGTCAATCCCTTCGATCCCCAGGGCCAGTTGCTGGTCATCTCGGGACGCGATGCCAACGAACTCAAACGCGCGGCCGCCGCCGTGGCGCTCGGTCATCAGACCCTCGCTGGCCAGAGCATGACCATCGACACCCTGCAGATGCTGCAGCCGCGCAAGCCCTACGATGCCCCCAACTGGCTGCCCAGCGATCGTCCGGTGCGCCTGGGCGAGCTGGCGACGCCCAAGGAGCTCGCCGTCTCCGGCTACGCTCCGGGTACCGTGTCCGTGCCGTTGAGGCTGCCGCCGGATCTGTTCCTCTGGCGCAACCAGGGCCTGCCGCTGCACCTCAGATACCGCTACACCCCTCAGCCCGTAGCGACCAATTCCTCGCTGCTGGTGAGCTTCAACGACCGTTTCGTGCAGTCCATTCCCCTGCCGTCCCAGGAGCACCTGAGCCAGGGCCTGCTGGGTCTGATCAAGGACGAGGAGTTGCCCCGCGAAGCCGAGGTGCGGTTGCCGCTGGATGGCGAAGCCCTGCAGGCGCGTCTGCAATTCCGCTTCATGTACGACTATCTCAAACAGGGTGAATGCCGCGACGTCATCATCGACAACATGCGCGGCACCCTGGAACCGGATTCCACCCTGGACCTGTCCGGCTATCGGCACTTCATCGCCCTGCCCAACCTGGGCGTGTTCAAGGACAGCGGCTTTCCCTTCACCCGCCTGGCCGATCTGAGCGAAACCGCGGTGATCCTGCCCGACACCCCCAGCGCGGCGGAAATCGACACCTACCTGAACGTGCTCGGCCGCTTCGGCAGTTCCACCGGCTATCCCGCCGCCGCGGTGACGGTGGCCCGCGCTGGCGAGGTCGAGGGCCTGGCCGACAAGGACCTGCTGCTGATCGCCAGCGGCGCCGACCAGCCGCTGCTGCAACGCTGGGCCGCCCAGTTGCCGGCCGGCTTCGCCGGCAACGGCCAGCGCTTCGAGGTTTCCGACCTGGCCTTCAAGGTGCGCCAGTGGTTCAGCAGTGACAACGAGATCAGTCTGGAGCGCAGCCGCGCGGCGCTGAGCGCCAGTGGTGGTGCCGGTGGCGCCTTCGTGGCCGGCTTCGAGTCACCGCTGAAGAGCGGTCGCAGCGTGGTGGCCCTGGTCGCATCCCGCCCGGAGGGCCTGGCCGACATCAGCCGCGCCCTCACCACCCGGGAGGACTATGCCCAGGGTTTGCAGGGCAGCCTGGCCATGGTGCGTGGTCAGCAGGTGGAGAGCCTGGTAGCCGACGAGACCTATCACGTCGGCAGCCTGGGGCCGCTGCTCTATGTCCGCTGGCAGCTGGCGCGTCATCCCCTGTTGATGCTGGGCCTGAGCGCCCTGGGCGTGGCCCTGCTGGCCGGCCTGCTGTATGCGGCGCTGCGCGCCCGTGCCCGTCAGCGGCTGGAGCGCTAGACCATGACCCGTGCACCGCTGCTGGCTACCCTGCTGACCGGTCTGCTGCTGCCACCGCTGGCCCTGGCGGCCGGCACCCCCGAAACGCTGCTCATCGAGCAGGGTCACTTCTGGCAGGCGCGCAAGAACGCGCCCCGCGCCCAGGAGACCTGGAACAAGCTGCTCGAACTGGATGCGCAGCAGCCCGAGGCGCTGTACGGCCTGGGGCTGATCGAGGTACAGGCTGCGCGTCTGCCAGCGGCCCAGGCCTATCTGCGTCGCCTGCAGGCGCTCAAACCCCTGCCCCAGCAGGCCTTGCAACTGGAACAGGACATCGCCCTGGCCAGTGGCGACAACCCCCAGCGCCTGGTGGATGCCCGCCAGCTCGTCAGCGAAGACAAGCCCGTACAGGCACTGGCGCTCTATCGCCAGCTGTTCGCCGGTCGGCCGCCCCAGGGCGATCTGGCGCGGGAGTACTACGACATCCTCGCCTATACCCCCAATGGGTGGCAGGAAGCCGGTCCGGGTATCGAACGCCTGCGCAAGCTGCGGCCCCAGGATCCGGCATTGATGCTGATCCAGGCCAAGCACCTGGCGCGCTTCCCGGCCAGTCGCAGTCGCGGCATCCAGGCCCTGGCCGAGCTCAGTTCGCGCAAGGACATCGGTGGTGAGGCCGCCGAATACTGGCGTCAGGCGCTGGTCTGGAGCGGTCCGCCTGGTCCGGCCGAGACACCGCTGTTCGAGGCCTACCTGCGCCAGCATCCGGATGACGCCGAGTTGCGCGCCCAGCTGGACAAGGGCCGTGCCCTGAGCCGTAGCGGCGGCCTTGATCCGCAACTGGCGCGCGGCATCGAAGCCTTGCGCCGCAATGAGCTGGGCGAGGCCGAAAGCGCCTTCCAGGCACGCCTCAAGACGGCCCCTAACGATGCCAACGCCCTGGGCGGACTGGGTATCGTCCGCCAGCGCCAGGAGCGCTTCAGCGACGCCGAGGATCTCTTGAGCCGCGCCAGCCGCCAACCGGGCGGTGCGCGCTG
Source organism: Pseudomonas flavocrustae (assembly GCF_029872515.1). Taxonomy (NCBI): domain Bacteria; kingdom Pseudomonadati; phylum Pseudomonadota; class Gammaproteobacteria; order Pseudomonadales; family Pseudomonadaceae; genus Pseudomonas; species Pseudomonas flavocrustae. The sequence goes on from NZ_JAPDIQ010000011.1 coordinate 20,426, forward strand.
GCAGGCGCCCCTGGCCGAGGTGCGCTACTGGGCCCTGCTCGCCCAGGCCCGCAAGGCCCAGCAAGCCAACGACTTCACTACCGCCCGCGCCCGGGTGGAGCAGGCGCTGCGGCTGGATGCCAAGCGTCCGGAGGCACCGCTGGCCCTGGCCGGGCTGCAGGCCCAGACCGGCCAACTGGATGCCGCCGAGGCCGGTTATCGGCGAATCCTGCAGCAGGATCCGCGCAATCTCGAAGCCCGTCGTGGCCTGATCGACCTGCTCGCCGAAAGCGATCGTCCCGCCGAGGCCCTGCGCCTGCTCGACACCCTGACGCCAGCCGAGCGTGCCAAGCTCGGCAACCTGGATCGGCTCAAGGCCACCCAGGCCCTGCAGGAAGCCAAACTGGCCGAAGGCCGTGGCGATCTCCAGGGCGCCCGGCGCGCCCTGGAAGACGCCCGGCGTGCCGATCCGGACGATGTCTGGACCTTGCTTGCCCTGGCCCGTCTGCAGCTGCGTCAGGGCCAGGCCCAGGCCGCCCGCCAGACCCTGGACAGCGGCCTGGCCAAGGATCCCCAGCGTCCCGAGGCGCTCTATGTACGCGCCCTGTTCGCCTTGGAGCAGAACGATCCCGCGGCGGCGCGCGAGCTGCTCGGTCGCATCCCGTCGGCCCAGCGCAGCCCGGCCATGAACGGCCTGGCCGCCGATCTCGACTTCGACGCCAAGGTCAGCGCCGCCCGCGACCTGGCCCGCCGCGGCCAGCAGCAAGCCGCGCGCCGCCAGCTGGCAACCCTGGAACCGCAGGCCGGCGAACGCGCCGCGGCCCTGGGCGGCCTGGCGGCGGCCTATGCCGAAGCAGGCGACGTCGAGCGCGGTCTGCGCCTGCTGCGCGATGTCCTGGCCCGCGAGCACACGCCCGATCCCGCCTTGCGCCTGCAATATGGCGAGGTGCTGCTGCGCAGTGGCGCAGACGACGAGGTCAACGCCCTGCTGCACGAGCTCCAGGGTCAGCGCCTGAGCGCCGCCCAGCGCCAGGGCTATGAAGACCTGCTCTATCGCTACCGGGTGCGTCAGGCCGACCAGCTGCGCGAGCGTGGCGATCTGGTGACCGCCTACGACACCCTGGCGCCGGCCCTTGCCCAGCGCCCGGACGACGATCTGGTCAACACCGCCCTGGCGCGGCTCTACCTCGCCAATGGCGACGCCGACAAGGCGCTACGGCTCTATGAACCGCTACTGCGCCGCGCGCCCGACAATCCCCGCCTGCAACTGGGCGCGGCCGATGCCGCCGTGCGCGCACGAGACACCGCCTTTGCCGAACGCGCCCTGGATCGCGCTGTCGCCCTGGGCGCCGACGACGTGGCGGTGCTGACCGATGCCGCCCGCCTCTATCGCCAGCTGGGCCGGGAAGGCCGGGCCACCGAGTTGCTGCGTCAGGTGGTTGCCGTGCAGCGCCGGGATGCCGAAACCGCACGCCCCCTGGCGGATGCACCCGCCAATCCCTTCGGTCCACGACGCGGTAGCGCCACGCTCGCCAGCCAGGCCATTCCGCCGACCGCCGACCAGTTGCTGGTGGCGGCCAAGACCGCCCCGCCAGCGGACGTAGCCGAGGCCCCGCGCGACAGCGCCGCCGAACGCGCCCTCGACGACCTGCTGCAGACGCGCAGCGCGCGGATCACCCAGGGCCTGACCGTGCGCAGCAACGATAACGAGCGCGGCCTCGGCAAGCTCACCGACGTGGAAGCGCCACTGGAGATCGACTTCCCGCTGGGCGACGTGCGCCTGGCCGTGCGGGTGACCCCGGTCAGCCTGAACGCTGGCAGCGTCGGCCGCGATGCCCGCAGTCGCTTCGGGGGCGGTCCGGCCGCCACCCAGGCCGCGCCGGAGGGTTCACCGGGCAGCCAGAGCGACAGCGGCGTCGGCCTGGCGGTGGCCTACAGCGATCCGCAGCTCGGCCTCAAGGCCGACGCCGGCACCACGCCCCTGGGCTTTCTCTATTCGACGCCAGTGGGTGGGGTAAGCCTGGACCGGCCGCTGACCGACCACAGCCGCTATACCCTCTCCGCCTCGCGCCGGGCGGTGATCGACAGCCTGACCTCCTTTGCCGGCAGCGAAGACACTCGTACCGGTCAGCAATGGGGCGGCGTGACCGCCAACGGCGTGCGCGGCCAGCTCGGCTATGACGACAGCCAGTTCGGCGCCTATGCCTATGCTTCCTGGTACCGGCTGCTGGGCAACCATGTCGCCGACAACAGCCGCACCGAATTGGGCACCGGGCTGTATCGCTATCTGATCAACAGCGAAGACAGCCGCCTGACCCTGGGCCTGTCCCTCACCGGCATCGCCTACGACAACAACCAGGCCTTCTTCACCTACGGCCATGGCGGCTACTTCAGTCCGCAGCGCTTCTATGCCCTGGGCGTGCCTTTGACCTGGTCGCAGCGTACCGACCGCTGGACCTGGCAGCTGCGCGGCGCGGTGGGCGTGCAGCGCATCGTGCAGGACGGCGCCGACTTCTACCCGACCGACGCCCGGCTGCAGGCCGCGGCGAGCCAGGCGCTCGGCGCCCCGGCGGTCTATGGCGGGCAGAACAAGACCAGCCTCGGCTACAGCCTCCATGGCGCCACCGAGTACCAGCTCGGGCGCCAGCTGTTCGTCGGCGGCAACCTCGGCGTCGACAACGGTCGCGATTTCCAACAGCTCAATGGCGGCGTCTATCTGCGCTATACGCTGGAACCCCAGGACCGTGCACTTGCCCTGCCGGTCAGTCCCTATCGTTCCCCCTACGACAACTGATTCACGGAGCTCCCATGGCAGCCAGCCTCCTCACCGGCCTTACCATTCTCATGATCGGCGACAGCCACCTGGCCACGCCCGACTACCTGATCGGCACCCTGCAGGACAGCCTGGTGCAACAGGGCGCCAAGGTGCACACCCTGGGTATCTGCGGCACCAACGCCGGGGACTGGCTCAAGGTCACCCCCGGCACCTGCGGCGGCGCCGAGCGGCGCAACGGCGACAAGGCCGTGGTGCTTGGCGGCAAGGCCGCCACCCAGCCGATCAGTGAACTCATCGCCACCGACAAGCCCGACCTGGTGCTGATCGTCATGGGTGACACCATGGCCAGCTACACCAATCCGAGCTTTCCCAAGACCTGGGTCTGGCAGCAGACCACCAGCCTGACCAAGGCCATCGCCGCCACCAAGACCCACTGCGCCTGGGTCGGCCCGACCTGGGGCACCGAGGGCGGCAAGTACGGCAAGACCTTCGAGCGGGTCAAGCTGATGTCCGGCTTCCTCGCCAGCAACGTCGCGCCCTGCAGCTACATCGACTCGCTGAGCTTCGCCAAGCCCGGCCAATGGGCGACCATCGACGGCCAGCACCTGACCGGTCCGGGCTACAAGTCCTGGAGTTCGGCCATCGTCGACGCCCTCAACAAGCTGCCCGCCGACAAGCTCAAGGGAGCCGCCCAGTGAAGGCCCTGCTGCTGCTCGGCCTGCTGGTGGGCGGGATCGCCCAGGCCGAGGTGTCCCTCTACCCCACCGGTCCCAGCGAAGACTCGGCCTTCCTCCGCTTCGTCAACGCCGGCAGCCAGCCCCTGGCGCTGCAGGCCTCCGGCTCCGCCGCGCGGCTGCAGCTGGAGGCCGGCAAGCCGGTCTCCGACTACCTGACCGTGCCGGCGACCAAGACGATCAAGGGCGAACTGGTCCAGGGCGCGGCCAAGGCGCTGCTTGAGCTGACCGTGGCCGCCGGTGAATTCGCCACCCTGGTGGTCCTGCCCGGCACGCCGCTGGCGCAACGCCTGGTGCGCGAGCAACCCGACGACTTCAACGCCCTCAAGGCCTCGCTGGCCTTCTACAGCCTGGATCCGCAGTGCGCGAGCCCGGGTCTGCAGGCGGTCGGGCGCAATGCCGAGATCTTCAAGAACGTGGTCGACGGCACCCTGCAGCGCCGCAGCCTCAACGCCGTGGCGCTCAAGGTGCAGCTGACCTGTGCCGGCCAGGCCACGGGCGAGGCGCTGGACCTGGGCGAACTCAAGGCCGGCGAGCGCTACAGCGTGCTGCTGCTGCCCGGCGCCAGCGGTCCGCGGCTGCTCGCCACCCAGGACGCTATCGCCCACTAAGGACAGCCGCTCGATGGTCTTCGCCTCGCTGGAATTCCTCACCCTCTTCCTGCCGCTGTTCCTGCTGGTCTATGCCCTGGCGCGGCCCGGCGGGCGCAACGGGGTGCTGCTGGTGGGCAGCTGGCTGTTCTATGGCTGGCTGAGTCCGCTGTTCCTGCTGCTGCACATGGCCCTGGCGTTGCTGGCCTGGGTCGGCGGGTTGCTGGTGGATGGCGCGCGCGAAGGCTCGCGAGCAAGGCTGCGGCTGCTCGCCGGGCTGATCGTGATCAACCTGGCGGTGCTCTGCTGGTACAAGTACGCCAACATCGTCGCCGCCACCTGGAGCCAGGTGCTGGTGAGCGCCGGCGCCCTGCCGCTGGACTGGCAGAAGGTGGCCTTGCCGGCCGGACTGTCCTTCATCGTGCTGCAGGCCATCTCCTACCTGGTGGATGTCCATCGTCACGTGGTCCCGGTGGAGCGCAGCTTCGTCAACTACGCTACCTACATCTCCATGTTCGGCCATTCCATCGCCGGGCCGATCATCCGCTACGACTGGGTGCGCCGCGAACTCAACCAGCGCTGGTTCAATCGCGAGAATTTCGCCCTCGGCGCGCGCCGTTTCATGATCGGCATGTGCATGAAGGTGCTGGTGGCCGACACCCTGTCGCCACTGGTGGATGTGGCCTTCCACCTTGACCAGCCGTCTTTCGCCGACGCCTGGATCGGCTGCCTGGCCTATTCGCTGCAACTGTTCTTCGACTTCGCCGGCTACAGCGCCATGGCCATCGGCCTGGGCCTGATGCTGGGTTTCCACTTCCCGGAAAACTTCAACCGGCCCTATCTCGCCCGCAGCATCCAGGACTTCTGGCGGCGCTGGCACCTGTCACTGTCCAGCTGGCTGCGCGACTACCTCTACATCTCCCTGGGCGGCAACCGCGGCGGTCGCTGGCGCACCTATCGCAACCTCTTTCTGACCATGGCCATCGCCGGTCTCTGGCACGGCGGCGACAGCTGGAACTACCTGCTCTGGGGCATGCTGCACGGCCTGGCGCTGTGCCTGGACCGGCTCTGGGACGAACTCGGCGGCCGCCCGCTGCCGCGGCTCCTGGCCCATGGCCTGACCCTGCTGTTCGTGGCCCTGGCCTGGACGCTGTTCCGCGCGCCGAACTTCGCCACGGCGCTGTCCATGTACGCCGGCCAGTTCGGCCTGCACGGCTTCGCCCTGGGCGATGCCCTGGCCGTGACCCTGAGACCGGTGCACGGCCTGGCCGCCGCCCTGGGCGTGGCCTGCGTCCTGGCCCCGCTGTGGCAGGCGCGCATCGAGGCGCGTCTGCCCGGTAGCGCCCTGCTGCGCGGTGTCGGTGCCCTTTGGCCGGTAGCCGGCTTCCTGCTCTGTTTCGCGCTGATCGCCAGCCGCGAAGCCGTGCCCTTCCTCTACTTCCAGTTCTGAGGCCGCCGTCATGAGCGCTCCCGCCCTGCCGCCCTCACCCGCACCCCAGCCGCCCAGCGCCAGCAGCATACGCCTGGCCCCGCTCGCCGGGGTGGTCTTCGCCCTATTCCTGGCGATCGGCCTGCTGTCCTGCGCCTGGGCGCTGCTGACCGATCGCCTCTCGCTCTGGCCGGAACAGGTGGATCGCCACGCCCTGCTCGAAGGCGAGCTCACCCACCACATCGCCAAGGAACTGGCCAAGGCGCCGCTGCCGGAAGCGGCCGCCCGCCTGGAGCGCGGCGCCAGCTGGCTGCTGCTTGGCGACAGCGGACCGCGGGTGCGCCAGGGTTGCCCCGGGTGGCTGTTTCTCGCCGAAGAACTCGAGGTCCCGCGCCACGCCGACGTTAATGCCCGGGCCCGCGCCCAGACGGTGATCGAGCTGCGCCAGCAACTGGCCGCCCGGGACATCCAGCTGCTGGTCGCCGTGGTGCCGGACAAGAGTCGCATCGCCGCCGACCAGCGGTGCGGACTGCGACGCCCCGCTGCCTTCGCCAACCGGGTCGCCGACTGGACGCGGATGCTGAGTGCCGCGCGCGTGCCGGTGCTCGACCTGACCACGGCACTCACGCCCCTGGGCAGCGCCGCCTTCCTGCGCACCGATACCCACTGGAACGAGGCCGGTGCCGAGGCCGCGGCCCGCGCCCTGGCGCTGCGCATCCAGGCGCTGCCCTTCCAGGCCAGCCCGGCACGGACATTCGCTCGCACGCTGCTGGCGCCGGCACCGCGCCCCGGAGACCTGGTGCGCCTGGCCGGCCTGGACTGGCTGCCGCCACGCCTGCAAACCGCCCCCGAGGTGCTGCGCCTGACCCAGGTCGACAGCCGCGCCCCGGCCGAGGCCAGCGATGACCTGTTCGGCGATGGCGACCTGCCCAACGTCGCGGTGATCGGCACTTCCTTCTCGCGCAATTCCAATTTCCTGCCGTTCCTGGAGCAGGCCCTGGGCGCCAGCGTCGGGCGCTTCGCCAAGGACGGCGGGCATTTCGCCGGCGCGGCGCGCGACTACTTCGCCAGTCCCGCCTTCCGACAAACCCCGCCACAGTTATTGGTCTGGGAAATTCCCGAGCGCGATTTACAATCCCCCGGCCCCGAGGCGTTGCGTCTCGATCCGCGTCCTTGAGGCAACCAAGGCTTTCTCCATGGGTCTGAGGACGCAACCCCCAGCCCCAGGAAGCCTTTCGATGACGGAACTGCTAGACGGCCTGACCCAGTGGATCAACCAGCACCACCAGTGGCTGGGCGTGGCCATCTTCATCATCTCCTTTCTCGAGTGCCTGGCCCTGGCCGGGCTGGTGGTACCCGGCACGGTGATCCTGTTCGCCGTGGCCATCGCCGCCGGCAATGGCGCGCTCAACCTCTTCGATACCCTGCTGCTGGGCTTTCTCGGCGGCATCCTCGGCGACGCGGTGTCCTATTTCATCGGTCGGCGCTTCCATGAAGGCATCCGCCGTCTGCCCGGACTGCGCACCCATCCGGAATGGATCGGCTCGGCCGAGGGCTTCATCCACAGATACGGCGTGGCCAGTCTGCTGGTGGGTCGTTTCATCGGTCCGCTGCGCCCGCTGCTGCCGCTGATCGCCGGCATGCTCGACATGCCCCTGGTCAAATTCGTCAGCGTCAGCCTGGTGGCCGCCGCCGGCTGGTCCATCGCCTATCTCGGCCCGGGCTGGGTGACCGGTGCGGCCTTCCGCCTGCCGCTGCCGGAGGGCTTCTGGCAACAGGCCGGCATCGTCTTCGGTGGTGCGGCGGTGCTGCTGACGGTGGTGGCCCATGGCGCCTGGCGCGAGCGCGCTGGCACCACGCTGATCAGCGGCGCCCTCTGCCTGGCCGGGCTGCTGGCGCTGCTGTTCGGCTGGCACCACCTGCGCGCCTTCGACGAAGGCCTGATGGCGCTGGTCCAGGAGCATCGCGAAGGCTGGCTCAACCTGGTCGCCGTGGTCATCACCCGCATGGGCGATTTCCGCACCCAGCTGATCCTGGCCGCCGTGCTGATCCTGGTGCTGGCCGCCTACCGCCAGTGGCGCCCGCTGCTGTTCGCCCTGGGCACCACCCTGGGGACCGCCCTGGCCAACGGCCAGTTGAAGAATCTGCTGGCCCGCGCCCGCCCCGACGTGCTCGCCGAGCCGCTGACCACCTACAGCCTGCCCAGCGGCCACAGCTCGGCCTCCTTCGCCTTCTTCCTGACCCTGGGCATCCTCGTCGGGCGCCGCTACGGTCCGCGCGGGCGCCTCGCCTGGCTGGTGATCGCTGCCCTGCCAGCGGTACTCATCGCCCTCAGCCGCGTCTACCTGGGCGTGCACTGGCCCACAGACGTCCTCGCCGGTGCCCTGCTCGCCGGGGGCTTCTGCGGCCTGAGCCTGGCGCTGCTGCAGAAGACCGGCGGCAATCGCCTGGAGCCGATTCCGACGCGGACCTGGTGGGTGCTGCTGCCACTGGTGGTGCTGGTGCTGGCCTTCGCCGCCGGCTGGGCCCTGCCAGCGTCCATCGAGCGCTATGCGCCCCGGCTGTAAGGCCGCCGCCAACCAAAAAATCCGCTCAGGTTCCTGCAGTTTCGCCTCTCTTGTGGTCTGAACGCCTGGAATTGCAGAGGTGGCCGGGGGAGGCTCGATAGATGGCAGCGCAGATTGCCGACTGGAACGAACTGGACTTTCTCGCCGGCGGCGGCGAGATGGGTGCCCGCTTGCGCACCCACGACTGGTCGGATTCGCCCCTGGGCCCGCCGTCGCAGTGGCCGCAATCGCTACGCTCGGCCCTGAGCATCTGCCTGAATTCCAGCTTTCCCACCGCCATCTACTGGGGCCCCGACCTGCTGCTGCTCTACAACGATGCCTGGGCACCGATTCCCGCGGAACGTCACCCCTGGGCCTTCGGACGTCCCGCCCAGGAGGTCTGGCAGGACATCTGGCCGGTGGTCGGACCGCAGTTCGAGCAGGTCCTGAGCAGCGGCCAGGGCTTTTCGGTCTTCGACCAGTTGCTGCCGATGGTGCGCCAGGGTGTGGCCAGCGAGACCTACTGGAACTACAGCTTCACGCCGATTCGCGGTGAGGGCGGCGAGATCGCCGGGATCTTCAACCAGGGCCACGAGACCACCCAGCGCATCCTCGACGAGCGCCGGCGCGCCGCCGAGGCCGCGCGCCAGCGGCGGATGTTCGAGCAGGCGCCCGGCTTCGTCGCCATCGTGCGCGGGCCGGACCACGTCTTCGACTTCGTCAATGTCGCCTACAGCCGCCTGTTCGATGGCCGGCCCCGTGAAGGCCTTACGGTGCGCGAAGTCTTTCCCGAATTGCAGAGTCAGGGCTACCTCGAGTGGCTCGAACAGGTCTATCGCAGCGGTCGCCGCTTTGTCGCCGAGCACCAGCCCCTGCGCCTGGAGACCGTGGGCGAACCGGTGCGCACCCTGTATCTGGATTTCATCTACGAACCCCTGACCGACGAAACCGGCCAGGTGATCGGCATCTTCTGCCAGGGGCAGGACGTCACCGAGGCCCATCTGGCCCGGGCTGCCCTGGAAGCCAGCGAACGACGCTTTCGCACCGCCCTGGAAATCGAGACGGTGGGTGCCCTCTGCTTCGATGCCGAGGGCCGGCTGATCGATGCCAATGACGCCTTCCTGCGCATGAGCGGCCATGACCGCGCGGACCTGGCCGCCGGGCGCATCGCCTGGCCGGCACCGAGACTGCCACGCGCCGACGCCCAGGCGCCGCCCGAGGAGCGTTGCTATCGACGCCGCGACGACTCGACCGGCTGGGCCCTGGTGGCCGCCAAGCGCCTGCCCGATGGCAGCGCCTTCGAATTCCTGGTCGACATCAGCGACCGCAAGCAGGCCGAAGCCGAGTTGCGCGAGGAAACCCGCACCCTGGAAGCCCTCAAGCGCATCGACACGGAACTGGCCAGCGAGCTGGATCTGGCGCATCTGGTGCAGACCGTGACCGATGCCGGGGTGGAATTGACGGGCGCCCACTTCGGCGCCTATTTCAGTCATCAGGTCACCGGCGATGGCGGCGGCCTGCGGCTCTTCACCCTATCCGGTGCCGAGCGCGTCGATTTCGAGTGCCTTGGCGAGCCCGGCGCCACGGCCATGTTCGCCCCCACCCTGGAGAACGCGGGCGTGGTGCGAGCCGACGATGTGGCTACCGATCCGCGCTATGGCCAGTCCGCACTGCACCAGGGCCTGCCGCCTGGACGTCCGCCGGTGCGCAGCTATCTGGCCGTCGCCGTGGTGGCCCGTGACGGGACGGTGCTGGGTGGACTCTTCTTCGGCCATGCCGAACCAGGGCGTTTCAGCCTTCGCCATGAACGGCTGATGGCGGCCCTGGCCGCTCGCGCGGCCATCGCCATCGAGCAGGCCCAGTTGTTCCAGGCGGTGCGTACCGCCAACGAGACCCTCGAACAGCGCGTCATCGAGCGCACCGCCGAGCTGACCCAGGCGCAGCAGGCGCTGCATCAGGCGCAGAAGATGGAAGCCATCGGCCAGTTGACCGGTGGCATCGCCCATGACTTCAACAACCTGCTGGCCGGCATCATCGGCAGCCTGGAACTGATCGAGCGCCGTCTGCAGCAGCAGCGTACCGACCAGCTCGACCGGCTGCTCGGTGGCGCCCAGGCCTATGCCGCACGCGCCGCCTCCCTGACCCAGCGGCTGCTGGCCTTTTCCCGGCGGCAGACCCTGGAACCCAAGCCCACCGACGTCAACGAGCTGATGCTGGCCATGGAGGAATTGATCCGCCGCAGCGTCGGCCCGGCGATCGACGTCCAGGCCGAGCCGGCGGAACCGCTGTGGTCCACGGTGATCGATGCGGTGCAACTGGAAAGCGCCCTGCTCAACCTGGCGATCAATGCCCGGGATGCCATGCCCCACGGAGGACAGCTGCGGTTGTCCACGGCCAATCTGCCCGAGGACGCGCCTGAGCGACCGGACGATCTGCCTGCCGGAGACTATGTGCGGGTCAAGGTAAGCGACACCGGTAGCGGCATCGCGCCGGAAATCCTGGAACGGATCTTCGATCCCTTCTTTACCACCAAGCCACCGGGTCAAGGCACCGGATTGGGCCTGTCCATGGTGCATGGCTTCGTGCACCAGTCGGGTGGCCAGATCCAGGTCGATACCACGCCTGGCATAGGGACCTGCATCTCGCTCTATCTGCCGCGAGCGCCGGAAGGCGACGCCCGCACGTCCTGAGCGACGCCTGGCGGCGCCGCTCAGCCGATGCTAGAGGCCGGCACCATGGGGCGTGGTGCCGCCCTTCATCTGCGATTGCAGGTAGTTCTGCAGGCCGATCTTGTCGATCAGGCCCAGCTGCTGCTCCAGCCAGTAGGCATGATCTTCCTCGGTGTCTTCCAGCTGCACCACCAGGATCTCGCGGGTGACGAAGTCCTTGTGCTGGTTGCACAGGGCCACGCCCTGGGCCAGGGCTTCCCGTACCTCGTATTCCAGCGCCAGGTCGGCGCGCAGCATTTCCGGTACGGTCTGGCCGACGGTGATGGCATTGGGACGCATGTCCGGCGTGCCTTCGAGGAACAGGATGCGGCGCAGCAGCGCATCGGCGTGCTGGGTTTCCTCTTCCATCTCGTGGCCGATCCGCTCATACAGGCGCATCAGGCCCCAGTCCTCGTACATCCGCGAATGGATGAAGTACTGGTCGCGTGCCGCCAGCTCGCCGCGCAGCAGCTGGTTGAGGTAGTTGATGACGTCCGGATGGCCTTGCATGAAAAGAGTCCTGTGCTGTTCAGTGCCCAGTTTAGCGCGCTGGCGCCCAGAGGACGCCGTTCATCGCCCGACCACTGGGGCCGTTCGTCTCATCGCAGCGCTAATCGTTCTGCTTCACGATCAGCTTAGCCACGGCGGTGGCGGCTCTTCGCGCACACTGGGCTCATCCTGTTCGCGACGCGCCGCCTGCCGTCGTTCCTCGTCACGCCGCGCCGCCTCGATCTCGCGCATCACCGCATGGACATCGGCCTGGTCTTCGCGCTCGGCGAACTCGCCGGTCAGGCGGGTATTGGCGAACAACTCGCCCTTCTCGAACAGCGCCCACATCTCCGGCGCATAGCGGGTCGTGCGCAACTCAGGCGCGAAGCGGCCAAAGTAGAGCGCCATGTTCTCCACATCCCGCGCCAGCAGGCGGAAGGCGTGGTTGTTGCCGGCCGCGTCCACCGCCTGGGGCAGGTCGATGATGACCGGGCCGTCCTCGGCCAGCAGCACGTTGAATTCGGAAAGGTCACCGTGGACCAGTCCGGCGCAGAGCATGCGCACGATCTGGCCGATCATCAGCTCGTGATAGCGCAGTGCTTCCTCGGCGGTGAGGGTCACGTCGTTGAGTCGCGGCGCGGCCTCGCCATTGCCGTCGGTGACCAGGTCCATCAGCAGCACACCGTCGAGGAAGTCGTGGGGCTTGGGTACCCGTACCCCGGCGTCGGCCAGGCGATAGAGCGCCGTCACCTCGGCGTTCTGCCAGTTGTCCTCGCGCTCGCGCCGACCGAACTTGGAGCCCTTGGCCATGGCGCGGTTTTCCCGACTGCCACGCACCTTGCGCCCCTCCTGGTACTCGGCGGCCTGGCGGAAGCTGCGCTTGTCGGCCTCCTTGTAGACCTTGGCGCAGCGCACCTGGCTGCCGCAGCGCACCACGTAGACCGCCGCCTCCTTGCCACTCATCAGGGGCCGTATCACCTCATCGACCAAGCCGTCCTCGATCAACGGCTCGATGCGTTTGGGAGTTTTCATCGCCGGTTCCAGCTCCTTCTTGTCGGTCGTCACAGGGGGACGTGTGAGGCAAGTTTCAAGCCAGACGCTGAGAAAGGGAAGTCGGCGTCGCCCCTGAGCGTGCGACTCATCGAAGCGGACAAGATTCCTCGGCCGTGACCGACTGCGTGTTCAACCCCCGAAGAAGGCCAGGAAACGCCGCCACTCGGCCTGGGCCACGGCCAGTTCCACCGGGGCGAAGCGAACCTCGTGATGGGCCGGGCACTGGGCCAGGCGCGCCAGGTCCAGTGGATGGATGAAGCCCAGCAGCGGATAGCCGCCCATGGTCTGGCGATCGGCCATGAGCACGATGGGCTGGCCGTCGGGCGGTACCTGGATGGCACCGGTCACCACCCCCAACGACCACTGGCGGCGGGGCGGCGCCAGGGGTACGTCGCCAGCCAGGCGGATACCCATGCGATCGGATTGCGGACTGATCCGCCAGGGTTGCGTGAACAGCGCCTGCTGCTGCGCCGGTCCGAAGGCCTCGGCGTCGCCGCCAAGGATCACCCTCAGCGTCGGCACCTGGCGATAGTCCGGCACGAAGCGCGCAGCCGGACCGCAGCCGTGGCTATGCAGCTCGCTCACCGCCGCACAGGTCAGCCGCTGACCGGCCGCGAGCGGCGCGCCCCTGCCCTCCAGCCCACCCAGGCCTTCGCGGCGATTGCTGGCCACGCTGCCCAGGGTCGCCGGCGCCTGGAAACCGCCACCGGCGGCGGCCAGGTAGGCGCGCTGTCCGGCCTGGGCGAAGCCCAGGCGCAAGCGCGCGCCGGCCTGTACCGGAAAGCACGACCAGGCCGGCAGCGGCTCGCCATCCAGCCGGGCGTCCAGCGGCGCACCGGTCAGCGCCAGCCAGGTGCCGGTCTCGCTTTCGAATTCGGCACCGCCCAGGGCGATCTCCAGCAGCGGCGCCGTTACCGGATTGCCCACCAGCCGATTGGCCCAGCGCGCGGCATGGCCGTCCATGGGCCCCGAGGGCGCCACGCCCAGGTGTTGCCAGCCCTGGCGCCCCAGGTCCTGCAACAGGGTCAGGGGACCGGACTTGATGACCTTGAGACCACTCATGGCTGACCTCCCTGGGCGCGAAAGGCGGCTTCGTCCACCGGGACGAAGCGCACCCGATCCCCGGGCGCCAGCAGGCACGGCGGTTCGGCCTGGGCATCGAAGACCGTCCACAGGCAGCGGCCGATGAGATTCCAGCCGCCCGGCGAGGCCTGCGGATAGACCGCGGTCTGGCGCTCGGCGATGGCCAGACTGCCGGCGGGCACGCTGGTACGCGGCGTGCTGCGCCGGGGCAGCGCCAGGCGCTCGTCCAGCTCGCCGAGAAAGGCGAAGCCCGGCATGAAGCCGATGGCGCCCACCTGATAGTCACGCCCACTGTGGAGGCCAATGACCTCGGCCGCGCTCAGGCCACAGCGCTCGGCCACCTCGGCCAGGTCGGGACCGGCATAGAGCGTCGGCACCTGGTGCAGACGCCCGCCCTCGCCCGCCTGCGCGGCGCCCGGCCAGTCGGCCAGCAGGGGGGCGAGGCCGGCCTGCAGCTCGACCAGGGTCAGTTGCAGGGGATCGTAGTGCACCAGCAGGCTGGTCCAGCCCGCCACCAGATCGGTCACCGCCAGGCCGAAGCGCTGGCGAATCCGTTCGCCCAGGCGGGCGATACGCGGGGGCAGCTCGGCGTCGGGATGCTCGGCCAGCTCGAGCAGCAGCGCCGCGACGCCAAAGGGTTTGCCGACGATCATAGGGCATCCAGTGCGGCGCGCAGCCGACGCAGCACTGCCAGGGATTCGGCATTGTCGCCATGCACGCAGAGGCTGTCGGCCTGCAGCCGCATGGGCTGGCCATTGAAGCCGGGAAAGTCCTCACCGCGGGCGATGGCGACGGCCTGGGCCAGGATGCGCTCGGGGTCATGGTGAACGGCGCCAACCTGGCCACGCGGCGCCAGGGAACCGTCGGCCAGATAGGCGCGATCGGCGAAGGCTTCCAGCAGCAACGGCACCCCGGCGGCTTCGGCCAGTCGGCGCTCGCGGTCATTGTCGGCCTTGGCCAGCACCATCAGCGGCAGCCCCTGGCGATAGCGGGCGCAGGCAGCGAGCGCGGCGGTGAGCAGGGCATCATCCTTGACCAGGGCGTTGTAGAGGGCGCCATGGGGCTTCACGTACTCGACGCGCACGCCTGCGGCGCGACAGAAGGCGTCCAGCGCGCCGATCTGGTAGAGGATCATGGCTTCCACCTCGGCCGGGGTGCAGGCCATGGGCCGCCGACCGAAACCCACCAGATCGGGATAGGCCGGATGGGCGCCGATCTGCACGTCATTGGCCACCGCCAGGGTCACGGCGCGCTGCATGGTCAGGGGATCGGCGGCGTGGAAGCCGCAGGCCAGGTTGGCCTGGTCGACCAGGGGAATGGCATGGGCGTCGTCGCCCATGGACCAGGCACCGTAGCTTTCACCGGAATCGCAATTGAGGAGCAGGCGAGCGGACATGACAGGATCCTCTGAGGAAGTAGCTGGAGTGTCGGAAAGCCGGGGCGCCGCTGTCCAACAAAAGATTCCGGGCGCTGGCGATAAGAAGCCGTTGAAACACCCGGGCTAGACCAGCACCGGCAAGGCGCGCTCCGGGCCCAGCCGCGTACACCAGTCGGCCACCACCGTCTGGCTCAGGGCCACCACCGCCTCGCTCAGCGCCAGGCCAGCGCCGCCATGCCAGCTGGCCTGGACATCGAAGGGCGGCGGCCCGGCCAGTGGCAAGGGCATCAGGCTGCCACGGGCCAATTCCTCGATCACCAGGGCCGGCGGCAGGGCGCCGATGCCGAAGCCCTCGCCCATCAGCTTGATGATGGCCGCCACCGAGTTGATGCAGCAGACCCGTGGTTCGGCGATGCCCTCGCGCTGCAAGAGGCCGAGGATGTCCTGGTGCGGTCGCGAATGGCGGGAAAAGGTGATCAGGCGCTCGCCAGCCAGTTCGGCCAGATTGGCGTAGGGTCGCGCCAGATGACTGTCACTGGCCACCAGCCAGCGCACCGGATAGCTGGCGAGGTGCAGATTGCGGATGCCCTCGGCGCGCAGCAGATCGGTCTGGAAGATCAGGTCGAGCTGCCCGCGCGCCAGTTGCTCGGCCAGATTCAGCGCCGTGTCCGCGGTCAGTTCCAGCTCGATGGCCGGATAGGTCTGGGTGACGGCGGCGATCAGCTGATCCAGCCAGCTGTGGATCACCGTATCCATCACGCCGATGCGCAGGCGGCCCTCCAGGGTCTGGCCATGCCCCAGGGCCTCGTGCAGCTCGCGCTGGGTGGCCAGCATCCGCTCGGCGTAACCCAGTACCCGATGACCCTCGGCGGTCAGACTCACACCGCGGGAATCGCGCAGGAACAGCTGCACGCCCAGTTCGCTCTCCAGCACGGCGATGCGACTGGAGATGGCAGCCTGGGTGGTGGACAGCTTTTCCGCCGTCAGACGGAAACTGCCGAGCCGGGCGACCCAGACGAAGGTATCGAGAAAGCGCAGATTCATGGGGACCTCGACAAGGCTATCCCGCCACTTTACCCCCACCAGCAGCCTTGTCTGCCCCGCTTTTCCCTATCGGCGGCGAACAGTTTTATTTGCTGGACGCCACCTCCACCGGCGGCGAAAGATGCCAGCCGGCGTTATGCCACATGACGCCTGACAACAATAACGAGCCGTGCCTGGGGCACTGCCTGGATCAGCCGAAGCCGTCCGCGGCTTCCTACCGTCCGCCGCACCGTCTGCCCGGAGCGCGGTGGACCCGCTGGAGACATCCACCCATGCAAACCACCGTCAACCTCTGGCCGCTGCTGGGCGTGCTGGTCATCGTGGTCGGCTTCCTGCTGAGATTCAATCCGCTGCTGGTGGTGGCCCTGGCCGCCGTGGCCACCGGGATCGCCGCCCAGTTCAGCCCCGAGGCGCTGCTCGCCGCCATCGGCACCGGCTTCATCAAGGCGCGCGCCCTGCCGCTGATCATCCTGCTGCCACTGGCGGTGATCGGCCTGCTCGAACGCCACGGCCTGCGCCTGCATGCGCAGAACTGGATCGCGCGTTTTCGCAACGCCACCGTCGGCCGCCTGCTGATCTTCTATCTCTTCGTCCGCGAGACCACCGCCGCCCTGGGGCTGACCAGCCTCGGCGGCCATCCGCAGATGGTGCGGCCGCTGCTGGCGCCCATGGCCGAAGGCACCGCCGAAAAGATCCACGGCCGCCTGCCCGAGGCCCTGCGCCAGCGGCTGCTGGCCTTTTGCGCCGCTACCGACAACATCGGGCTGTTCTTTGGCGAGGACATCTTTGTCGCCTTTGGCGCCATCGCCCTGATGCACACCTTTCTGCTCGGCGCCGGACTCGATGTCGAACCCCTGCACATTGCCCTCTGGGGCATTCCCACGGCGCTCTGCGCCTTTTTCATCCATGCCCTGCGCCTGCACCGCTTCGATCGCCAGCTCTACCGCGAGCTGACCGCGCGCAAGGAGGTGCAGCCATGATCCTGTCGATCCAGTATCTGTTCTGGCTGGCCGGCGCCATCCTGGCGCTGACCGCGGTCATGACCCTGGCCGATCGTCAGCATCCCAAGCGCTGGACCAGCGGCCTGTTCTGGAGCCTGTTCAGCCTGGTCTTCCTGATCGGCGATCGCCTGCCGCCGGCCTGGGTGGGCGCCGGGGTGCTGCTGATGGCGGTGCTGGCCGGCTGCGGCGCGGTGGGCAGTGGTCACCACGTGACGCGCCCGGAACGCGAGACCCGTGCCAGCGCCGGCCGCCTGGGCAATCGCCTGTTCATTCCGGCCCTGGCGATTCCCGTGGTGACGGTGATCGGCAGCGTGCTGCTCAAGGACGTGCAGATCGCCGGCCTGCCACTGCTCGATCCCAAGAACGTCACCTTCGTCTCCCTCGGCCTGGGCGCCCTGGTGGCCCTGGCGCTGGCCTGCTGGCTGACCCGTGACACCCCGATCCAGGCGATGCGCGAGTCGCGCCGCCTGACCGATGCCCTGGGCTGGTCGCTGGTGCTGCCCCAGGCCCTGGCCATGCTCGGCCTGGTCTTCACCGATGCCGGCGTCGGCAAGGCGGTGGCGCATCTGGCCACCGCCTACGTGGCCCTCGATCTGCGCCTGGTGGCGGTGGTGGTCTATGTGGTGGGCATGGCCGCCTTCACCGTCATCATGGGCAACGGCTTCGCCGCCTTCCCGGTGATGACCGGCGGCATCGGCGTGCCGGTGCTGGTGGGTGTCTACCATGCCGATCCGGCGGTGATGGCCGCCATCGGCATGTTCTCCGGCTACTGCGGCACCCTGATGACGCCCATGGCGGCCAACTTCAACATCGTCCCGGCGGCCCTGCTGGAACTGGACGACAAAAACGCCGTGATCAAGGCCCAGGTCCCCACCGCCCTGGCGGTGCTGGCCTGCAACGTGGTGCTGCTCTATCTGCTGATGTGAGGTCCCATGACCCTGTTGCTCACCGGTTTCGCCCCCTTTGGCGGCGAGGCCCTCAACCCCTCCTGGGAAGCCGTGCGCCGCCTGGATGGCGAATGTCTCGGCGATCTACCGGTGGTCGCGGCGCAGCTGCCGACCGCATTCGGCGCGGCGCTCCGGGTCCTGGATGAGCTGCTCGACCGCCATCGCCCGACCCTGGTGGTGGCGGTCGGCCAGGCCGGCGGGCGAGCCGAGCTGTCGCTGGAACGCATCGCCATCAATGTCGACGATGCCCGCATTCCCGACAATGCCGGGCGCCAGCCGATCGACGAGCCGGTGGTGGCCGGCGGCCCCGCGGCCTACTTCAGCACCCTGCCGATCAAGGCCATGACCCGGGTCCTGCGCGACGCCGGCATCCCCGCAGCGGTGTCCCAGACCGCCGGCACCTTCGTCTGCAACCACGTCTTCTACGGCCTGCAGCATCGCCTGCAGGGCAGCGGGGTACGCGGTGGCTTCATCCACATCCCCTACCTGCCGGCCCAGGCCGCACACCAGCACGGGGCGCCGTCCATGGCCCTGGAGACCCTGGTCGCCGGCCTGCGCCTGGCGCTCACCTGCGCGGCGACCACCCAGGCGGACCTGCGCGAAGGTGGCGGGCAACTGGACTGACACCCGCAGGCGCGGCGGCGGAGGACCACCCGGTCCGGCTGGCCTACAATGCGCCCTCCGCCGCCGCTGCGATTAGCCCATGTCCACCCTGCTTGCCGACTGGCGTCATCCCCTGCTGCACCGTCGCGTCTGGGCCCTGGCCGCGCCGATGATCCTGTCCAATCTCAGCGTGCCGCTGGTGACCCTGGTCGACAGCGCCATCGCCGGCCATCTGCCCGAAGCCCGCCAGCTCGCCGCGGTGGCCATGGGCGGCGCCTTCTACACCGCCCTGCTCGGCATCCTCGGCTTCCTGCGCATGGGCACCACCGGTTTCGCCGCCCAGGCCAGCGGGCGGCGCGATGGCGCCGCCCTGCGCCAGATTCTCCTGCAGGCCGGCCTTCTCGGGCTGGGCCTGTCGCTGCTCCTGCTGCTGGCCGCCAGCCTGGCGCTGGAACCGCTGTTCGGCTGGCTCGGCCTGGATCCCGCCTTCGCCGACCTGGCCGCGCGCTTCCTGCACCTGCGCCTGCTCGGCCTGCCTGCCGCGCTGCTCAGCTACGCGGTGATCGGCTGGCTGCTCGGCACCCAGGATGCGCGCACGCCGCTGGTGCTGCTGCTCACCACCAATGCCCTGAATCTGCTGCTGGTGACCGGCTTCGTGCTCGGCCTCGGCGCTGGGGTACAGGGCATCGCGCTGGCTTCGGTCCTGGCGGAATGGAGCGGCATGCTGCTCGGCCTCTGGCTGGTGCTGCGCCGTCTGCGGCTGTGGCCCGGCCGGATCGACCGCCTGGCGCTGCGTCGCCTCGCCAGCTGGCGGCCGCTGCTGGCGGTCAATCGCGACATCTTCATTCGCTCCCTGGCGCTGCAGGCGGTATTCCTGCTGTTCGCCGCCCAGGGCGCCCAGCTGGGCGAGACCACGGTGGCGGTCAACGCCCTGCTGCTCAATGGCCTGCTGGTCACCGCCTTCGCCCTCGACGGCCTCGCCCATGCGGTGGAGGCCCTGGCCGGTCATGCCCTCGGCGCCCGCGAAGGCGCCACTCTGCGCCGGGTGCTGGTGATCGCCGGCGGCTGGTCGCTGCTGGCCAGCCTCGGCTTCGCCCTGGCTTTCGCCCTCGGCGGCGATCTGTTCGTCGCCCTGCAGAGCGACATCGCCGAGGTGCGCCAGGCGGCCCACGCCTACCTGCCCTATCTGGCCGTGCTGCCGCTGATCGCCATGGTCAGCTACCTGCTGGACGGCCTCTTCATCGGCGCCACCCGCGCCCGGGAGATGCGCAACTCGATGCTGCTGGCCCTGCTACTGGCGCTGCCGCTCGGCGGCCTGCTGCGCGGCCTCGGCAATCACGGCCTGTGGCTGGCCTTTCTCGCTTTCATGGCGCTGCGTGGCCTGATCTCCGCGCTGCTCGCCTGGCGCCTGGCCCGCCGCGAAGGCTGGCTCAGCGACGACGGCGGCGGCGGCTGATCCTGCGGAACCGCCGGGGCGGCGCTCCCCTCAAAGTCGGACATCCCCTGCCGAGAGCGCTGCCATGAGCGAAGACACCCGCGATCAGGAACCCCTGGACACCCCCGCCGACGGCGACGACGTCCCCGAGCACCAGAAGCCGGAAAATCTGGAAAAGCTCAAGGACTACGGCAAGGATCAGATTCCGCCCGGCATCGCCTGACGCCAACCCTGAACCCCTCGACAAAAGCCGTCGACAGCGGTGGCAAAGCCCCGGCGGAGCTCTTAGCATCCGTCGGGTTGAGTGGGCCTGCGGGCCTTCGTGAAGGGAATCCAGATCACCATGACCGTCAGGTCCTACCTGTCGCCTCTCCTTGCGCCCCTGTTGGCGCTGCTGGTGCTCGTCCCCGCGCCGGCCAGGGCCGTGGACGGCTACGCCGGCATTGCCTTCGGCACTGACCAGAAGGCCTTTCTGGCGAAAAAGCTCTGCACCTTCCAGCCGCGCAAGATCGATGTGGTCGGCGTCGAGTATTTCGAATGCACTGACCTCGGCTTCGCCGGTGAAAAGGTCGAGGCCGGCGCCTTCTTCATCGATGGCCGCTTCCTGCGCCTGTCCATCGTCACGCCCCTGGCGCAGTCCTTCCTGATTGCCGAAGGCCTCACCCAGAAGTACGGCAAACCCTCCTCCCAGTCGTCGGCCGCCGCCTTCGAGCGTCTGAACCAGGACGACGACGCCCAGGCCTATCTGGCCTTCGATCACGACACCGTCGTCTACAAGTTCAGCGCCCAGGCGGCGCGCAAGAAGCAGGTCCTGCTGATCTATACCTCGCCGCGCTACGAGCCCCTGCTCAAGGAGAAGCAGCTGCAGTTCGTCAAAGATTCCCTTTAAACATCCGGTTACAGCTCGTCGGACAATTGCCCCTCGGGCGGCCAAAGTGTCGTCCCGGTCACGCATCGCCGGAAACAGGCCATGAACAATGGCAGATAGCCACGGTCAGAACGCGGGCAAGGAGCCCCTTCCTGTAACCGGCTACTTACGGACGTCGTTCCTTCGGGAGTCCTACCATGACCGAACCTGTCGCCACGCGCGCCCTGGCGCCGCAGCGTCCCTGCTTTCGTTTGCCCCAGTGCTTTGGCCTCAGCTGCACAGGTTCTCTTTTGAAAAGGATCATTCAATGAACACTCGCAATCTCTGGGTCGACTATGCGAAAGCCATAGGCATCGTGCTGGTCGTCTATGGCCATGTCGTCCGCGGCCTGCTCAACGCCGGCATCCTGCAGGACGCCGAATTCCACGGCCTGGTGGACAGCGTCATCTACAGCTTCCACATGCCGCTGTTCTTCTTCCTGTCCGGCCTGTTCTTCTACAACTCCTTCGTCAAGCGCGGCACCGGCGGCCTGCTGGTGAACAAGATCGACACCATCGTCTATCCCTTCCTGGTGTGGTCGCTGCTGCAGGGTTCGGTGGAGGCGCTGATGTCGCGCTACACCAACGGCGGCGTGAGCTTCAGCGAAGTCCTGACGGTCTGGGAGCCACGCCAGCAGTTCTGGTTCCTCTATGCGCTGTTCCTGGTGTTCTGCCTGGCCATGCTCGCCTATCGCTGGGCCAAGCCGCTGGCCTTCTTCGCCGTGTTCGCCTTTGGCGCCCTGGTCTATCTGTTCCAGAACGCCGGCCCGGAAGACTTCTTCTTCACCTTCACCGCGCAGAACTTCGTGTTCTTCGCCTTCGGTGTCTGGTTCAACAACTTCAAGCAGGCCATCGAGGAGCAGGCCGGCCGCGTGATGCTGGGTTCGGGTCTGCTGTTCGTGGTGCTCGAATACTGGTTCCACGGCCTGCTGGGCCTGGTCTACACCGATCGCGGCCTGGCCACCCTGGTGCTGGCGCTGAACGGCATCGTCTTCGTCAGCGCCACCTGCATGGTGCTGGCGCAGCGGCCGCTGCAATGGGTACTCACCCTGGGCGCGCTGTCCATGCCGATCTACGTGATGCACGTACTGAGCGGCAGCGGCGCCCGCATCATCCTGAGCAAGGGCCTGCATATCAACGACGGCCTGCTGCATATCGTCGCCGGCTGCGCCTTCGGCATCCTGGTGCCGGTGGCCATCGCCAAGCTGCTGGAAGCGCGCGGCATCAACGGTCTGTTCGAGGCGCCGGCGTGGATCTCCGCCCGGCGGTGGCTTCGGCCCAAAGCAGAAACCCCCCGCCCCGCCGTCTGAGTGATGGCACCGGCCAGGGCGCCCGGCGCGCCCGGCCGGAGCGACAGCCCTCTCGAATCACCGCGCGAGCGCCAACAAAAAACCCGCTACCAGTTGCCTGGTAGCGGGTTTTTTGTGCCTGAAGCTCTGGGGACTTCAGCCGCTGGCGCGGATCACTGGCTGGCCAGCACCTGGCCGTTCTTCACTTCCAGCTGCTTGCCCGGCTCGTGGTCCATGCGGACCTGGCCGATCTTGCCATCCAGCAGGTACTTAACGTCATAGCCGACCACCTGGTCCTTGCTATCATTGACCGTGCTGCAGCGGGTCTGGCTGGTGGTGTAGGTGTCGCGGTTCTGCATGTATTCCTGACCCTTGTTGCCGGCGTAACCACCGCCAACGGCACCGGCGATGGTCGCCAGGGTCTTGCCGCTGCCGTTGCCGACCTGGTTGCCCAGCAGACCGCCGACGACCGCGCCTACGGCGGTCCCGGCGATCTGGTGCTGGTCCTGAACCGGCCGACGGTGAGTTACCGCGACCTCCTTGCAGACCTCGCGCGGGGTCTTGACCGTTTCCTTGACCGGCTGGACGGCGACGACCTCGGCGTACTGAGGCCCGCGGTCGACGAAACTGTACGCCACGGCGCCACCTGCGGTGGCGACGATGGCTCCCAGAACCGTACCTACGAGCATCGACTTGTTCACTACAACCTCCTGACTACTCTGTCATAGCGGGCACCTGGCCCTTTGCCATGCCTGGGACATCAGGGACGCTCGTCGAGTTCCTTGGCTTGCGGCGGGATCAGGTCTTCGCTCTTCAGGTCCAGCCAGATCAGCACCACGTTGGCGATATAGATCGACGAGTAGGTACCGGCCAGCACGCCGATGAACAGCGCCAGCGAGAAGCCGAACAGGTTGTCGCCGCCAAAGAACAGCAGCGCCGCCACGGCCAGCAGGGTCGAGATCGAGGTCGCCAGGGTACGCAGCAGGGTCTGGGTGGTCGAGACGTTGATGTTCTCGATCAGACTGGCCTTGCGCAGCACCCGGAAGTTTTCCCGCACCCGGTCGAACACCACGATGGTGTCATTGAGCGAGTAGCCGATGATGGCCAGGACCGCTGCCAGCACCGTCAGGTCGAAGGTGATCTGGAAGAACGACAACAGACCCAGGGTCACCACCACGTCGTGCACTAGCGAAATGATGGCGCCCACGGCGAACTTCCACTGGAAGCGGAAGGCCACGTAGAGCAGCACCCCGCCCAGGGCCAGCAGCATGCCCAGGCCGCCCTGGTCACGTAGCTCCGCGCCCACCTGCGGACCGACGAACTCGGTGCGGGTCAGGGAAAAGCGCTCGGTGCTCGCCTTCTGCAGCGCGCCGGTCACCTGCTGACCCAGCTGCGGGTTGTCACCCGGCATCCGTACCAGCACATCGGTGGTGGCGCCGAAACTCTGCACCACGGCTTCTCCGAAGCCGGCGCCCTGCAATTCCTGACGGATCTTGCCAAGGTCGGCGGGCTGCTCGTAGCGCAGCTCGATCAGGGTACCGCCGGTGAAATCCAGGCCGAAGTTCAGTCCCTTGTAGAACCAGCTGAACAACGCCAGAACGGTCAGGAGGGCGGTGATGGCGAACGCGATATTGCGTACGCCCATGAAATTGATGGTCTTTTTCATCGCCGCGTCCTCAAATCCACAGCTTCTTGACGTTCCGGCCGCCATAAATCAGGTTGACCATGGCACGGGTCACGAAGATGGCGGTGAACAGGGAGGTGAAGATACCCAGCGACATGGTCACGGCGAAGCCCTTGACCGGCCCGGTGCCCATGGCGAACAGGATGGCGCCCACCAGCAGGGTCGTCAGGTTGGAGTCCAGAATCGCCGTGAAGGCGCGACTGAAGCCCTCATGGATGGCGCGCTGGATCGGCATGCCGTTGGCGATCTCTTCGCGGATCCGCGAGAAGATCAGCACGTTGGCGTCCACCGCCTGGCCCATGGTCAGGACGATACCGGCGATACCCGGCAGGGTCAGGGTGGCATGCAGGATGGACATCAAGGCCATCAGCAAGACCATGTTGAAGCCCAGGGCGATGGTCGCCAGCAGCCCGAAGAAGCGGTAGATGGCAATCAGGAACAGCGAGACGAAGACCATGCCCCACAGCGAGGCGTCGATGCCCTTCTCGATGTTGTCGGCGCCCAGGCTCGGGCCGAGGGTGCGTTCTTCGGCGAAGTACATGGGTGCGGCCAGGCCACCGGCACGCAGCAGCAGCGCCAGTTCCGAGGCCTCGCCCGAACCGTTCAGGCCGGTGATGCGGAAGCTGTTGCCCAGGGCCGACTGGATGGTCGCCAGGCTGATGATGCGCCGCTCTTCCTCGAAGCCGGGCACCGCCACTTCCTTCTGCACGCCATCCACGGTCTGGGTGGTGTAGCGGGTGACCGGACGCTGCTCGATGAACACCACCGCCATGCTGCGGCCGACGTTGCTGCGGGTAGCGCGGTTGATCAGATCGCCGCCATGGCCATCCAGACGGATGTTGACCTGGGGCCGGCCGTTTTCGTCGAAGCTGGCCGAGGCGTCGGTGACCTGGTCACCGGTGATGATGACGTTACGCTCCAGCGGCACCGCCGGGCGACCGGGCTCGCGGAATTCGAAGCTCTCGGTGGAGGCCCGCGGGGTGTCCGCGGTGGCGGCCAGGCGGAATTCCAGGTTGGCGGTCTTGCCGAGGATGCGCTTGGCTTCGGCGGTGTCCTGCACGCCCGGCAGCTCGACCACGATGCGGTCGGCGCCCTGACGCTGCACCAGCGGCTCGGCCACGCCCAGTTCGTTGACCCGGTTGCGCACCGTGGTCAGGTTCTGGGTGACGGCATAGTTGCGGATCTCGCGCAACTTGGCCTCGGTCAGCTGCAGACGCAGCACCTGCAGGTCGCCCCGGGTATCGGTGGTGAGCTCGAAATCAGTGTAGTTCTTGCGGATCAGGCTCTGCGCCTGCTGCAGGTCGGCGGCGTCGGTGAAGCCGAGCTGCAGGGCACCGTTCTGGTCGGGCATGCTGCGATAGCGCACCTTCTCGCGACGCAGCAGGGTCTTGACCTCGTTGTCATAGACCTTCAGGCGCGCATCCACGGCCTTGTCCATGTCAACCGCCAGCAGGAAGTGCACACCGCCGGACAGGTCCAGGCCGAGCTTCATCGGGCTGGCGCCCAGCTTGCGCAGCCACTGCGGCGTGGTAGGAGCCAGGTTCAGGGCAACCACGAAGTCGTCGCCGAGGGTACGCCGGACCACTTCCTGGGCCGGCAGCTGATCATCGGCGCGGGTCAGGCGGATCAGCACCCGGCTGCCATTGGCGTTGAGATCACTGGACTTCACGGCGAGCTTCGCCTGCGCCAGGGCCGCGTCTACACGCTGGACCTCGGCGGGGGTCACCGCGCGTTCGGTGCTGGAAGCGCTGATCTGCAGGGCCGGATCGTCGGGGTACAGATTAGGAACCGAATAGATGGCGCCCACGACCAGTACGGCCAGGATCAGCAGGTACTTCCAGAGGGGATATTTGTTGAGCATGACACCGCCCGAGATAAAGGCGGGGCGCCTTGCGCGCCCCGGTGTTAGCTAGATTGAGGAAGGCTCAGAGCGCCTTCAGGGTGCCTTTCGGCAGGGTCGCGGCAATGGCGCCCTTCTGGAATTTCAGTTCGACGTTGTCGGACACTTCCAGCACCACGAACTCGTCGGTGACCTTGTTGATGCGGCCGGCGATACCACCGGTGGTCACCACTTCGTCACCCTTCTGCAGGCCGCCGATCAGGTTCTTGTGATCCTTGGTGCGCTTGGCCTGGGGACGCCAGATCAGGAAATAGAAGATCACCACGAAGCCGATCAGGAAGATGAACTGAATGTATTCACCTCCCGGTGCAGCGTTGGCGGCCGGCGCGGCAGCTTCCTGGGCCTGGGCCGTGGAAATCAGAAAACTCATTGCACTACTCCTTGCAGAGTTGGATGACGGAAAAAGAAGAGATGCCGGGGGTCGCTCGCAGCCGTTCCGACCGCCTCGGGACCCCGCTCACGCACCCGGCGAAGGACGCGCGAGCGCCGTTTCGCCTGGACGATCGGACAGGGGCTTTCAGCGGTCGAGCGGCGGCGTAGGCAGGCCGCGCCGTGCATAGAAGGCGTCCACAAAGTCGGCCAATTTACCCTCTTGGATAGCCTGGCGCAAACCGGCCATCACGCGCTGGTAATACCGCAGGTTGTGGATCGTATTCAGCATACTCCCCAGCATTTCCCCGCATTTATCCAGATGGTGCAGATAGGCCCGGGAGAAATGTTTGCAGGTGTAACAGTCGCAGGTGGGATCCAGCGGCGTCTCGTCGTGACGGTGCACGGCGTTGCGCAGCTTGAGCACGCCGGTATCGATGAACAGATGGCCGTTGCGGGCGTTGCGGGTGGGCATCACGCAGTCGAACATGTCGACGCCGCGGCGTACGCCTTCCACCAGGTCTTCCGGCTTGCCCACGCCCATCAGGTAGCGCGGCTTGTCCGCCGGCAGGTGCGGTGGCAGGAAGTCCAGCACCCGGATCATCTCTTCCTTGGGCTCGCCCACCGACAGGCCGCCGATGGCATAGCCGTCGAAGCCGATGCCTTCCAGCCCCTCCAGGGATCTCAGGCGCAGTTCTTCGTGCATGCCGCCCTGGACGATGCCGAACAGCGCCGAGGGATTGTCGCCATGGGCTTCGCGGGAGCGCTTGGCCCAGCGCAGCGACAGTTCCATGGAACGACGCGCGGTGTCGAAGTCCGCCGGATAGGGCGTGCACTCGTCGAAGATCATCACGATGTCCGAGCCCAGGGCGCGTTGCACCGCCATGGATTCCTCGGGGCCCATGAAGACCTTGGCGCCGTCCACCGGCGAGGCGAAGTAGACGCCCTCCTCCTTGATCTTGCGCAGCGCGCCCAGGCTGAACACCTGGAAGCCGCCGGAATCGGTGAGGATCGGCCCCTGCCACTGCATGAAGTCGTGCAGGTCGCCATGGCGCTGGATCACCTCGGTCCCAGGCCGTAGCCAGAGATGGAAGGTGTTGCCGAGGATGATCTGGGCACCGATATCGGCGACGCTGTCGGGCAGCATGCCCTTGACCGTGCCGTAGGTACCGACCGGCATGAAGGCCGGGGTCTCGACCACGCCGCGGGGAAAGGTCAGGCGACCGCGACGGGCCTTGCCCTCGGTGGCCAGCAATTCGAAATTCATGAAACTCATATCAGCTCTCCGGGCCCTGGGCCCCGGGATTGCGGGTGATGAACATGGCGTCGCCATAACTGAAGAAGCGATAGCCCTCGGCCACGGCCGTGGCATAGGCGGCCATGGTCTCGCGGTAACCGGCGAAGGCCGACACCAGCATCAGCAGGGTCGACTCGGGCAGGTGGAAGTTGGTCACCAGCGCATCGACCACGTGGAAGGGCCGGCCGGGATAGAGAAAGATGTCCGTCTCGCCAGCGAAGGCCTTGAGCTCGCCGTCACGGGCGGCGCTCTCCAGCGAACGCACGCTGGTGGTGCCGACCGCGACCACCCGGCCGCCACGGGCGCGGCAGGCGGCCACGGCATCCACCACGGCCTGGTCGACCTGCAGCCACTCGCGGTGCATGTGGTGGTCTTCGATCTTTTCCACCCGCACCGGCTGGAAGGTACCGGCACCGACGTGTAGGGTGACGAAGGCGGTCGTCACGCCCTTGGCGCGGATGGCGTCCAGCAGCGGCTCGTCGAAGTGCAGTCCGGCGGTAGGCGCGGCCACGGCGCCGGCATTGCGCGCATAGACGGTCTGGTAGCGCTCGCGATCCTCGGCTTCGTCGGGCCGGTCGATATAGGGCGGCAGCGGCATGTGGCCGACCCGCTCCAGCAGCGGCAGCACCGGCTCGGCGAATTTCAATTCGAACAGCGCCTCGTGGCGCGCCACCATCTCGGCCTCGGCGCCGCCGTCGATCAGGATGCGGCTGCCCGGCTTGGGCGACTTGCTGGAGCGCACATGGGCCAGCACCCGCTCTTCGTCCAGCACCCGCTCCACCAGGACCTCCAGCTTGCCGCCGCTGGCCTTCTGGCCGAACAGCCGCGCGGGTATCACCCGGGTGTCGTTGAACACCATCAGGTCGCCGGGTCGCAGATAACCCAGCAGATCGGCGAAGTGGCGATGACTCAGCTCACCGCTGGGGCCGTCGAGCACCAGCAATCGACTGCCGCGGCGCTCGGCCAGCGGATGACGGGCGATGAGGGATTCGGGGAGGTCGAAATGGAAGTCGGCGACGTGCATGGCAGGTAGATCTCGAAAGGCCGCACAGCTTACCGGAAGCGACCTTTTTCACCAAAGCACTTTGGATTGACCGGGCCTGCCCGCGTCCCTATACTCCGCCGCCATTGCCCCGGTGGCGGAACCGGTAGACGCGGCGGATTCAAAATCCGTTTCCGAAAGGAGTGGGAGTTCGAGTCTCCCCCGGGGCACCAAGTTGTACCTTCCAGGCCGCCGCTGAGAGGCATGGAAACTGAAGAAACCGCCCATTGAGGCGGTTTTTTTGTGCCTGGCAATCGACCGTGCAAGAGTTGGTATCGCCGGGTCATCTGCCGCCTTGCAGCAAAAGACTGCGCCCCTAGTAGCAGCGACTAGACTGCCCTGACCGGTCCGCCAACGTCTCGTCCAGCGCAGGGCGAGCGTCCCTGGAGCCGGACCTTCCATCACCGGAGCCAACCGATGATCAAACTCGTCGTTGTCGCTGCACTCCTACTGCTCGGCGGCTGCGCTGCCAAGGTTACCTCCTCTGCGGATCAGACGCCGATTCCTGTCTATGCCGATGCCAAAACCACGCTGGTGGTGCTGTTCAAGGCCGATGCCAAGGTTCAGGCCAACGAAAAATGGCCGCTGCTGAAGAGCGAATGGCTGGAGGCCCTGCGTATCCGGGGCCAGGCCAAGGGGCTGCAGGTCCTGACCGAGCGGCCGAAGGCGGCAGCGACTCTAGCCACCATCGAGGTTACCAACTTTCGCTACATGAGCTCAGGCCTGCGCTATTCGGTGGGAGTGATGGCGGGTAATGCCTGGATCAGCGCCCAGGTGCGCTACCAGGACGCAACCTCGGGGGAAACTCTGGCGACGCGCAACTACGACACCTCGTCCAGCGCCTGGGAGGGTGTATTCTCGGCGATGACGTCCGATCAGATTAAGGCGCTGGCGACCACGATCGTCGATGACGTGACCATCAACTCAAGCAGCAAACCACGCCGAAGCCCTTAGTAAGCGCCGCTTACCCGCCCAGTGAGCCCCCGACTGCTCGTCCAGGCTCACCGGCGGCGTTACCTATCCTCACCCGAGAAGACTGTGTGAAACCGCTCCTGCTATGCCTCGCCCTGCTACTGACCGGCTGCAACCACTACAGCCCAGCCGGCTCCGTCTGCGAACCCAGTCCGCTGAGCGGCGAGGACTGCAAGCACCGGCAGGCGGTCGGTGACCACCTGATGGACAAGTATCGGGAATGGCAACGTTACCAGTAGGCTGGTCCCTGCCTGAGCTTTGCCGAGACCGGAAGATGCGTTTGTGCCCTCCCCTGCTGCTCGTCCTACTGCTGATCCTGGGT
This sequence comes from Pseudomonas flavocrustae, assembly GCF_029872515.1. Taxonomy (NCBI): domain Bacteria; kingdom Pseudomonadati; phylum Pseudomonadota; class Gammaproteobacteria; order Pseudomonadales; family Pseudomonadaceae; genus Pseudomonas; species Pseudomonas flavocrustae. The sequence continues at coordinate 50,002 of NZ_JAPDIQ010000011.1, forward strand.
GGCTGCGCCGTGCAGCAACCGGCCCAGCCAGCCGGTGCTGGCATAGACCTGAGTCGCTCGCCCAGCTGGACGCTGCAGGCCCGGTTGCACAGCGCCCTCTATGGTTGCGAATTGCTGGTGCTGCACGGCAACAACGCTCGCCTGGCGGGCGAGCAAGGGCGGCTGGCGGACTTTCGTCAGCGGCTGAGCAGTTGCCAGACCCGGGCCGCTGCCGAAGAGAAGTCTGCTACGGACCAGTTACCCGCCGGCCAGGATCGACTGCTGCGCAATGCGCAGAAGGCCTATCTGGCCGCCTGGCAGAGCTATCTGGCCGGGCTCACCATCGATCATCCGGCCGACTTGCAGCAGAAGCAGTCTTATCTTAAGGCGCGTTCAGCGCTGCTCGACGTGGCGACAGAAGCACCCGGACATCCGCGCTGAGCCCTGGAAACGACCGGATAGCCAGCTGACCACCGGCAGCTGAAACGCAGGGGCAAAGCATGCAATAGTAAGACATCGATACGGACGCGAGATCTTGCGCATGGAAACGCTCTCCCCCCTCTCCCAGGTGGCGGTCAAGGACCTGGAAACGGCCCAGACCCCCGCCCGCTTCTCTCCGGCCTTCATCGAGCGACTGCTCTCGCGTTGCGAGACGCGCATTGACGAGATGGAAGCCTGCCCCGACATGAGCGCGGATCTGCGCCTGATCCACATGCAGAACGTCGATCTGCTGGTGCGTACCGTGGTGGGCGAATGCCGCCATCGGGATCAGATCCGCCGGGTGCAGCGGATCCTGAACTTCTGCGAAGCGCACGCCGGCTGGTTGCAGCCGCAGCCGGCAGCGAGCAAGGGCGCCGCCTAGAGAGCGGCGCTAGCCGGCCCGGCGCAGCAACAGCACCCCGGCCACGGCGCAGAGCAGCGCCGGTGCCAGCACGGCCAGCAGCGGCGAGAAGCCGAACACCAGGCTGGAGGGCCCGAGCAGATCCTGGAAGATCCGCAGGGCGAAGCCGATGATCACCCCGGTGAAGATCCGCTGGCCCAGGGTCACCGAACGCAGCGGACCGAAGATGAAGGAGATCGCCATCAGCACCAGGGCGGCGGTCACCAGCGGCTGGAAGATCTTCGACCAGAACGCTAGCCAGTAGCTCTTGTTGCTCAGTCCCTGATCGGCCAGGTAGTGGATGTACCACCACAGCCCGGAGATCGACAGCGCATCCGGCTCCATGATCACGGTGTCGAGCACCTGCGGTGTCAGCTCGACGTTCCAGATCACCTTGGGCTCCTGGCGGATGCTGGTCTGGCGATTGCCGAAGTCGGTGATGCTGACGTTTTCCAGCTCCCAGTGATCGCCGCGATAGATGCCGCGCTGGGCGAAGCTGGATTGCAGCAGGTGGCGATTGTCGTCGAATTCGTAGCGCGTCACGCCCAGCAGCAGGCCATTGGGCTGCACCGCGTTGACGTGGGTGTACTCGTGCCCCTGACGATGCCAGAGGCCATGGCGCGAGCTCTGCGCCTTGCCGGCGCTCTGCGCCAGGGCGCGGCCGCTCTGCGCCAGGTTTTCCGACCAGGGCGCCACGTACTCGCCGACCAGAATGCCAGCGATGAGCAGCACGAACATCGGCTTCATCACCGCCCAGACGATGCGTCCCAGGGAAACACCGGCGGCGCGCATCACGATCAATTCGCTGCTGCTGGCCAGGGTGCCCAGGCCGATCAGGCAGCCGATGAGCGCGGCCATGGGCAGCATCTCGTAGGCGCGCCGCGGCGAGGTCAGGAGGACGAACTTGAGCGCCTCGGCGACGCCGTAGTTGTCATCGAAGTCGCCGAGCTGGTCGATGAAGGCGAACAGCAGGGCCAGACCGACGATCACGCCCAGCACCGCGAGGATGCTGACGAAGACGGTGCGCCCTATGTACCAGTCGAGCTTGTTCATGCCGCCACCTCCGGCTTGTGACCGCGCAGACGCGCCTTGAGCGGTTCCCAGAAGGCCAGCAGCAGGCCGAGCACCAGGAACAGCAGGTGCACGCCCCACAGGCCGATGGCCGGTGGCAGGCGGCCCTTGTCCAGGGCGCCGCGGGCGGCGATCAGCAGCGACAGGTAGGCCATGTACAGCAGGATTGCCGGCAGCAGCTTGAGGAAGCGGCCCTGGCGCGGATTGACCTTGGCCAGGGGCACGGCGATGAGGGTCACGATGAACACCAGGATCGGCAGCGACAGCCGCCATTGCAGTTCGCCGCGATACTGCAGCTCGTTGCTGCGCATGAGTTCGCCGGTGGTGACGGCGTCACGCTCGCTGATGTCCTCGCTGACCGCGGGCTTGGGCAGGAGCACGCCATAGGTGTCGTACTGCACCGCGCGGTAGTCGGCCTGGCCGGGGACGCCGTCGTAGCGGAAGCCGTTCTGCAGGATCAGGTAGCGACTGCCGTCCGGGTGAATTTCCTGCCGGCCGGTGTCGGCCACCAGCACGCCTACGCCACGGTCCTTGCCACCCACGGTGGAGGTATTGCGCTCGGAAATGAAGACGCCGCCCAGTTGGCTGCGATCCGCCGAGAGGCGCTCGGTGTAGGTGACCCGCGAGTTGTCCCGCAGCGACTGGAAGCGGCCGGGTTCGAGGGTGTCGAACTCGGTCATGGCGTCCTGCTGGTTGAGGATGGTGGTGACCTTCTGCACGCCCAGGGGCGCCAGCGACAGACTCAGCCAGGCGACCACCAGGGCCACCAGCGCGGCGGGCGCCATGCTGTAGGCCAGCAGGCGGCGCGGACTCAGGCCGGTGGCGGTCAGCACGGTCATCTCGCTATCCAGGTACAGTCGGCCATAGGCCAGCAGGAAGCCGAGAAAGAGCCCCAGCGGCAGGATCAGCTGCAGGAAGCCCGGAATGCGGTAGGCCATGATGAGCAGCAGCACACCCGGATCCAGCAGGCCCTGAGCCGCCTGGGCCAGGTACTTGATGAAGCGGCCGCTCATGATGATCACCAGCAGCACGGCACTGACCGCACCGAGGGTGGTGAGAACTTCTCGAGACAGATAGCGGAAGACGATCAAACAGGATTCTCCAGGGTTGTCAGGCTCTGGCGCGAACGCTCACACTAGCTCGGCTGCATGGCTTGCGTTGCAAGGCCCACCCGTTGAAGGCCGATCGCCGGGAAAGGCCCTGGCGAAAGCCCCGCATTATATCCTGCGAACTCATGTGTTTGTCTTGGGGAGCTTCTCCTAATGGAATTCGTCGTCAAAAACGCTCGTCCGGAAACCCTGAAAACCGCCACGCTGGTCGTGGCCGTCGGTGAAGGCGGTGCGCTCGACGCAGCGGCCAGCGCCGTGGACGCTGCCACTTCCGGCGCCCTGAGCGCGGCCGTCAAGCGCGGCGACATCGCCGGCAAGGCCGGCCAGACCCTGCTGCTGACCAACCTGCCCGGCCTCAAGGCCGAGCGCGTGCTGCTGGTGGGTAGCGGCGCCAGCGAAGGGCTGTCTGACCGCCAGTACCGCAAACTGGCCAGCGGCGCCCTGAGCGTGCTCAAGAGTCTGGGCGGCAGCGACGCCGCCATCGCCCTCGGCGATGTGCCGGTCAAGAATCGTGACGGCTATGCCCGCCTGCGCCTGCTGGCCGAGACCCTGGCCGACGGCGACTACGTCTTCGATCGCTTCAAAAGCAAGAAGGCCGAGCCGCGGCCGCTGAAGAAGCTGACCCTGGTCACCACCAAGGCCTCCCAGCCGGAAGCCGAACGCGCCCTGGCCCATGCCCTGGCGATCACCCACGGCACCGCTTACGCCAAGGACTTCGGCAACCTGCCGCCGAACGTCTGCAACCCGGTCTATGTGGCCGATCAGGCCAAGGCCCTGGGCAAGCAGTTCAAGGACGCCGGGCTCTCCGTCGAGGTGCTCGACGAGAAGAAGATGCGCGAACTGGGCATGGGCTCCTTCCTCGCCGTGGCCCAGGGCAGCGCCCAGCCGCCGCGCCTGGTGGTGCTGCAGTACAAGGGCGGCGCCAAGAATGCCCAGCCCTACACCCTGGTCGGCAAGGGCATCACCTTCGACACCGGCGGCATCAGCATCAAGCCCAGCGCCGGCATGGACGAGATGAAGTACGACATGTGCGGCGCCGCCAGCGTCCTGGGCACCTTCCGCGCCCTCATGGAGCTCAAGCCGGCGATCAACGTGGTGGGCCTCCTGGCCCTGGCCGAGAACATGCCCAGCGGCACCGCTACCCGTCCGGGTGACATCGTCACCAGCATGAGCGGCCAGACCATCGAGATCCTAAACACCGACGCCGAAGGCCGCCTGGTGCTGTGCGATACCCTCACCTACGCCGAGCGCTTCCAGCCCAAGGCGGTGATCGACATCGCCACCCTCACCGGCGCCTGCATCACCGCGCTGGGTTCGCTGGTCTCGGGCCTGATGGGCAACGACGACGCCCTGATCGACCAGGTCAAGCAGGCCGGCGATCGCGCCGACGACCGCGTCTGGCAACTGCCGCTGCACGACGAATACCAGGAGCAGCTGGACAGTCCCTTCGCCGACATGGCCAACATCGGCGGCCCCAAGGCCGGCACCATCACCGCGGGCTGCTTCCTGGCGCGCTACGCCAAGGCCTATCCCTGGGTGCACCTGGACGTGGCCGGTACCGCCTGGATCAGCGGCGGCAAGGACAAGGCCGCCACCGGTCGTCCGGTCCCGCTGCTGGTGCAGTACCTGCTCGACCGCACCGCCGAGGCCTAAGCACCTGCTCAAAGTCTGCTGCGCGTCGGCCAAACGGCGTTGAAAGACCTTCGGAATGCTCATTTACGTTTTGTAAACTCGAGCGCGAGTCCGATCCGCTTCCTCAGGTCTTTTCGCCTTGTTTGGCTCTAGCTCGCGAGACTTTGAACACGCGCTAACGCCTATAGAGGCCGCGACGCCCCTACGTCGCGGCCTTGCCGTTTCCCTCCCCTTCTTCGTGATCCGCCATGACCCGTGTCGACTTCTATGTTCTGCCTTCCACCGATCCCGCGGCGCGGCTGGCCTTCGCCTGTCGGCTGGTGGACAAGGCCTGGAAGCAGGGCATGCCGGTCTATGTGCATTGCGCCGACGCCGAGCAGCGCCAGCGCCTGGATGACCAGTTGTGGGCCTTCCGCCCGGACAGCTTCATTCCCCACGATCTTGCGGAAACATCCAGCGACAGCCCGGTGGTGCTCGGCCTGACCACGCCCGCCGAGCAGAGGGGTGAGCTGCTGATCAACCTCAGCCTGGCGCCGCCGCCCTGCCATGCGGGTTTCGCTCGGATCGCCGAAGTGGTCGTCGAAGCCCCCGAAGTCCGCCAAGCGATGCGCGAAGGTTTTCGCTTCTACCGCAAGCTTGGCTATGCTCTACAGGACCATCAGCTGTCACGTGTCTGATTTCATGACCAGCACCAAGCCTCCCGCGCACGTCCTGCAAGACCTCGAAGCCATCCGCCAGGTACTCGACAAGAGCCGTAACACGGTCCATCCGAGCAGCGCCGATGGTATTCCCATCCTCTCCGATGTCATCGCGCCCAGCGCCGAGCGGCTCAAGGCCATTCCGCCGCTGCTCGACCAGATCGTGCCGGACGTGATCGAAGAGGTGACGCCCAGCGCGCCCCATGAAGACCTGGCCCAGGTGCGCCTGCGCCAGGAAGCACCGGCCATCCTCCAGGAACTGCTCGACGAGCAGTTGCCACGCCTGGAAGCCGAATTGCAGCGCCGTCTCCAGCAGCGCCTGGAAGAACTGCTGCAGCGTCCCTGAGCGCGGGGCGCCAAGGCGCCCTGCCGTCGGCGGGCCGGAGTCGCTATACTCGGAGGCTTTCCTCTTCCAGCGACAAAAGCCCCCTCCATGGACAAGACCTACCAGCCGCACGCCATCGAAACCTCCTGGTACCAGACCTGGGAACGCCAGGGCCATTTCGCGCCCCAGGGGTCGGGCGAGCCCTACACCATCATGATCCCGCCGCCGAACGTGACCGGCAGCCTGCACATGGGCCATGGCTTCAACAACGCCATCATGGACGCCCTGATCCGCTTCCGCCGCATGCAGGGTCGCAACACCCTCTGGCAGCCGGGCACGGACCACGCCGGCATCGCCACCCAGATGCTGGTGGAACGCCGCATTGGCGCCGAGGGCCTGTCGCGCCATGACCTGGGCCGGGAGAAATTCCTGGAGAAGGTCTGGGAATGGAAGAACGAATCCGGGGGCAACATCAGCCGGCAGATCCGCCGCCTGGGCTCCTCAGTGGACTGGTCGCGCGAGCGCTTCACCATGGACGAGGGCCTCTCCGAAGCGGTCAAGGAAGCCTTCGTGCGCCTGCACGAGGACGGCCTGATCTATCGCGGCAAGCGCCTGGTCAACTGGGACACCAAGCTGCACACCGCCATTTCCGACCTGGAAGTGGAAAGCCATGACGAGAAGGGTCACCTCTGGCACCTGCGCTATCCGCTGGCCGATGGCGCCCGCACCGCCGAGGGCATGGACCATCTGGTGGTCGCCACCACCCGCCCCGAGACCCTGCTGGGCGACGCCGCCGTGGCCGTGCACCCGGAAGACCCGCGTTACAAGGACCTGATCGGCCAGTACGTCGAGCTGCCCCTGGTGGGCCGGCGCATCCCCATCGTCGGTGACGACTACTGCGACCCCGAATTCGGCACCGGCTGCGTCAAGATCACCCCGGCCCACGACTTCAACGACTATGAAGTCGGCAAGCGACACAACCTGCCGCTGATCAACATCTTCGATGCCGATGCGGCCGTCCTCCCCGGCGCCCAGGTGTTCAACCTGGACGGCAGCGTCAACGGCATGTTCGACGCCACCCTCCCCACCGCCTACGCCGGGCTGGACCGCTTCGAGGCGCGCAAGCGCATCGTCGCCGACCTGGAGGCCGCCGGCCGCCTGGAAAAGATCGACGACCACGCCCTCAAGGTGCCCAAGGGCGACCGCTCCGGCACCGTGATCGAGCCCTGGCTGACCGACCAGTGGTACGTCTCCACCAAGCCCCTGGCCGAGAAGGCCATCGCCGTGGTCGAGAGCGGCGAGGTGCAATTCGTGCCCAAGCAGTACGAGAACATGTACTTCAGCTGGATGCGCGACATCCAGGACTGGTGCATCAGCCGCCAGCTCTGGTGGGGCCACCGCATTCCCGCCTGGTACGACCAGGCCGGCAACGTCTACGTCGGTCGCGACGAGGCCGAGGTACGCGCCAAGCACAACCTGGGTGACATCGCCCTGCGTCAGGACGACGACGTGCTGGACACCTGGTTCAGCTCAGGCCTGTGGACCTTCTCCACCCTGGGCTGGCCCGAGCAGACCGAGGCGCTGAAGACCTTCCACCCCACCGACGTGCTGGTGACCGGCTTCGACATCATCTTCTTCTGGGTAGCCCGGATGATCATGCTGTCCACCCACCTGACCGGGCAGATCCCGTTCAAGACCGTCTACGTCCATGGCCTGGTGCGCGATGGCCAGGGCCAGAAGATGTCCAAGTCCAAAGGCAACGTGCTCGACCCGCTGGACATCGTCGACGGCATCGACCTGGACACCCTGCTGGAGAAGCGCACCAGCGGCCTGATGCAGCCCAAGCTGGCCGAGAAGATCGCCAAGCAGACCCGCGCCGAATTCCCGGACGGCATCGCCAGCTACGGCACCGATGCCCTGAGATTCACCTTCTGCTCCCTGGCCACCACCGGCCGCGACGTCAAGTTCGACATGGGTCGCGTCGAGGGCTACCGCAACTTCTGCAACAAGCTGTGGAACGCGGCGAACTTCGTCATGGAGAACGTCGAGGGCCAGGATACCGGCGTCAACGACGAACCGGTCGAGCTGTCCTCGGTGGATCGCTGGATCATCTCCCAGCTGCAGCGCACCGAGGCCGAGGTGACCCGTCAGCTCGACGCCTTCCGCTTCGACCTGGCCACCCAGGCGCTCTACGAGTTCGTCTGGGACGAGTACTGCGCCTGGTACCTGGAACTGGTCAAGCCGGTGCTGTGGGACGAGAACGCCTCCATCGAGCGTCAGCGCGGCACCCGCCGTACCCTGGCGCGGGTACTGGAAGTGGTGCTGCGCCTGGCGCATCCCTTCATGCCCTTCATCACCGAGGAAATCTGGCAGCGCCTCAAGGCGCCGGCCGGTGTCCAGGGCGAGACCCTGATGCTGCAACCCTGGCCGGTGGCCAACGAGGTGCGCATCGATGCCGCCGCCGAAGGCGACATCGAGTGGGTCAAGGCGCTGATGCTGGGCGTACGGCAGATCCGTGGCGAGATGAAGATCTCCATGGCCAAGCGCATCGACATCATCGTCGCCAATGCCAGTGCCGAGGACCAGCGCCGCCTGGCCGACTTCGAGCCGCTGCTGAACAAGCTGGCCAAGCTGGAATCGGTCCGCGTCCTGGCCGCCGGCGAGGAAGCGCCGATGTCAGCCACCACCCTGGTGGGCGAGATGGAAGTGCTGGTGCCCATGGCCGGCCTGATCGACAAGGACGCGGAGCTTACGCGCCTGGACAAGGAGATCGGCCGCCTGGAAGGCGAGGTCAAGCGCGTCGGCGGCAAGCTGGCCAATGAAGGCTTCGTCGCCAAGGCCCCAGCCGAGGTGCTGGAGAAGGAGCGCGCCAAACTGGCCGAGGCCGAACAGGCCCTGGCCAAGCTGGTGGACCAGCGGCAGCGCATCGCGACGCTGTAACGCAAACGCCGCAGTCGGATACGACTGCGGCGTTTTCTCTTATGCAGGTCGGTCAGCCGTCACCCCACTGCCTGGGAAGCCGACAACGAGGTAGCGAGTTGGAAGCCCTCGCCGATCCATGCCAGACTGACTCGAATCTCCTCTGCCGAGGTCAGGACCTTGGAACGCGACGTCATTCTGGCCAAGCTTCGCCTCAGCAAGCCCTATCTGGCCGCGCGCTACGGGCTGGTTTCACTCGCCCTGTTCGGCTCGGCTTCGCGAGGAATGGCCAGAGCCGACAGTGACATCGACATCCTGGTCGACTTCGACGGACCGGCCACCTCGGAGCGTTACTTCGGCGTGCAGTTCCACCTCGAAGATCAGCTGGGGCACCCCGTCGATCTGGTTACTGAAAAAGCGCTACGCGGCGAGTTACGTCCGCTCGTGGAGCGAGATGCCATCCATGTCTGAGGAGCGCCTCTGGACTTTCTATATAGAGGACATGATCGACTTCACTAAGAAGGCCATTACCTATTGCGCGGGATTGAGCAGGACTACCTTCGTGGCCAATACCCTGGTCTATGATGCGACGCTGCGCAATCTCGAGTTGATCGGCGAGGCGGCGACACGCATCCCAGCGGTAGTGCGTGAGAATTACCCAGACATTCCCTGGCGCCAGGTCATAGCGACGCGCAATCGACTGATCCATGGTTACCTGGGTATCGACGACGACATCCTCTGGAGCATCATCCGGGACGATCTGCCCGGGCTGCTGGATCAGCTTCGCGCCGTGAGAGACGCTAACTGAGGGTGCCTTGAGCCGGACGGAAGACACGCTTTCCCCACGAGTCTCGGATCCTCTTCCAACTGTTTTGAAATCAACGCTTAGCGCTCATCAGGATCAATGACATGGACGTGAGCAAGACCAAGACCAGCTTCTATCGCCGCCTCTATGTGGCCTGGCTGGTGTCCAGCGGCACCGCCACCAGCGTGCCGGCGTTGATGGCCGCTACCGGGATGCCAAGGCGCACGGCCCAGGACACCCTGCTGGCGCTGGCCGATCTGGATATCGACTGTCAGTTCGTGCAGGGCGACGGCGCGCGCAACAACGCCGGCGGCTACGAGATCCGCGACTGGGGCGCGGTGGATCCGCGCTGGGTCGAGCGGGAGTTGCCGCGGATCAGGACGGTTCTGGGTTATCCCTGACGGCTAGAAATCCAGCACCTGCACCACGTCATAGGCCGGCGTCTCATAGGGATGCGCCCCCTTGAGCGCCGCCACGGCCTGGCGGGCGACTTGCTCGTCGGCCAGTACCAGTTCCACCCGCCATTCGACGACCTGTTCGAGACTGCCGTGCTCGCCCAGGTGCGGCTGGCTGCCTGGCAGTGGACGGAACTGGCCGAGGCCCTGGACCTGCCAGCAGCAGCTGTCGTACAGGCCGATGCGGCCAGCGCCCACGGCGAAGATCGCCTGCTTGACGGCTTCCAGGTGGGAGTCGGGGACATAGAAGCAGAGTTTGAGCATGGTGACGCTCTCCGGCTGGGCGACCCTCACCCCAGCCCTCTCCCTGAGGGAGAGGGGGTAAGAGCGCAGCGGCGGATGCCGGGTGGCTCGCCGTCGGTTTGGAAGAGAGCCTATGAGCCAGGCTCACCCGACCGCAGGTCGAGCAAGCCTGGCCAGACGCCGAACCCTCAGTCGACCCAGACCCGCGCATTGCGGAACAGGCGCATCCAGCCGCCGTCCTCGCCCTGCCAGTCGGCGGGAATCCAGGAGTTCTGCACGGCACGGAAGCAGCGCTCAGGGTGCGGCATCATCAGCAGGACGCGACCGTCCTGGCTGGACAGCCCGGTGATGCCCAGCGGCGAGCCGTTGGGGTTGGCCGGATAGGTCTCGGTGACCTTGCTGTGGCCATCGACATAGCGCAGCGCCACGGTGCCGGAGACGTCAGCGGCGACCAGCGCCTGCTGGTTCGGATACTCGGCGAAGCCTTCGCCATGGGCGATGGCGATGGGCAGCCGCGACCCGGCCATGCCGGCGAGGAACAGCGAAGGGGAATCCTGCACCTGGACCATGGCCACCCGCGCCTCGAACTGCTCGGAGCGGTTGCGCACGAAGCGCGGCCAGAATTCGCTGCCGGGCACCAGCTCGCGCAGGTTGGCGACCATCTGGCAGCCATTGCACACGCCCAGGGTGAAGGTGTCGGTGCGCTCGAAGAACTGCTGGAAGCCGTCACGGGCACGGGCATTGAACAGGATGGACTTGGCCCAGCCACCGCCGGCGCCGAGGACGTCGCCATAGGAGAAGCCGCCACAGGCGACCACGCCCTTGAAGTCCGCCAGGTCGATGCGACCGGCGAGGATGTCGCTCATGTGCACGTCGATGGCGGCGAAGCCTGCGCGATCGAAGGCCGCGCCCATCTCCACCTGACCGTTGACGCCCTGCTCGCGCAGGATGGCGACCTGCGGCCGCACGCCCTTCTTGATGTAGGGCGCGCAGATATCTTCGTTGGGGTCGTAGGCCAGCTTGGCCGACAGCCCCGGATGATCTTCTTCCAGCAGGGCATCGAATTCCTGCTGGGCGCACTCGGCGTTGTCGCGCAGGCGCTGGATCTGGAAGCTGGTCTCGCTCCAGACGCGCTGCAGCATGCGCCGCTCGGCCCGGTAGAGGTGCTCGTCGTGGTAGTGGATGTTGATCTCGTAGCCGTTGACCGGGTTGCCGATCACCGCCACGCAGTCTTCCAGACCGGCCGCGCTGAACTGGGCCAGCACCTCGTGGGTGAAGTCCTGGGGCACCTGGATGACGGCACCCAGTTCTTCGGCGAACAGCGCGCGGGTCAGCTCGTCACGGTCGGCGGCCAGGGCGTCCAGGCGCAGGGCCAGGCCGCAGTGACCGGCGAAGGCCATTTCCACCACCGTGGTGATGAGGCCACCGTCGGAACGGTCGTGGTAGGCCAGCAGCAGGCCGTCCTGATTGAGACCCTGGATCACCGCGAAGAAGGCCTTGAGGTCTTCGGCCTGGTCGACGTCGGGGGCCTGCTGGCCGAGCTTGCCATGGGTCTGGGCGAGGATGGAGCCGCCCAGGCGATTCTGGCCGCGACCCAGATCGATGAGGATCAGGTCGGTCTGGCCCTTGTCCAGGCGCAGCTGGGGGGTCAGGGTGCGACGGATGTCCTGCACCGGGGCGAAGCCGGTGATCACCAGCGACAGCGGCGCGGTGACGCTCTTGTCTTCGCCACCGTCCTGCCAGCGGGTCTTCATGGACATGGAGTCCTTGCCGACCGGGATGGTGATGCCCAGCTGCGGGCACAGCTCCATGCCCACCGCCTTGACGGTTTCATAGAGACGCGCGTCTTCGCCGGGGTGGCCAGCAGCGGCCATCCAGTTGGCGGACAGCTTGATGTCGCCGAGCTTCTCGATGCGCGCGGCGGCCAGGTTGGTGATGGTCTCGCCGATGGCCATGCGGCCGGAAGCAGGCGCGTCGAGCAGCGCCAGCGGGGTGCGCTCGCCCATGGCCATGGCTTCGCCGGTGTGGACGTCGAAGCTGGTGGCGGTCACGGCGCAGTCGGCCACCGGCACCTGCCAGGGGCCGACCATCTGGTCGCGGGCGACCAGGCCGGTGATGGTGCGGTCGCCGATGGTGATCAGGAAGCTCTTGCTGGCCACGGCCGGGTGGCGCAGGACGCGCTCCACCGACTCGGTCAGGTCCAGGCCGGCGCCGTCGAAGGCGTCGCCCAGTTCGGCTTCCCGGGTGGCGCTGCGGTGCATGCGCGGCGGCTTGCCGAGCAGGACGTCCAGCGGCATGTCCACGGCGTTGTTGCCGAAGTGGCTGTCGGCCACGGTCAGCTGGCGCTCCTCGGTGGCTTCGCCGACCACGGCGAAGGGGCAACGCTCGCGTTCGCAGATGGCCTTGAAGGTCTCGAAGTTCTCGGCGTCCACGGAGAGCACGTAGCGCTCCTGGGACTCGTTGCACCAGATCTCCAGCGGACTCATGCCCGGCTCGTCGTTGGGCACGTTGCGCAATTCGAAACGACCACCGCGACCGGCATCGTTGACCAGCTCGGGGAAGGCATTGGACAGGCCGCCCGCACCCACGTCGTGGATGAAGGTGATGGGGTTGTTTTCACCCAGCTGCCAGCAGCGGTCGATGACCTCCTGGCAGCGGCGCTCCATTTCCGGGTTCTCGCGCTGCACCGAGGCGAAATCCAGGTCGGCGGAGCTGGCGCCGGTGGACATGGACGAGGCCGCGCCGCCGCCCAGGCCGATCAGCATGGCCGGACCGCCCAGCACGATGAGCTTGCCGCCCACCGAGATGTCGCCCTTCTGCACGTGGTCAGCACGGATGTTGCCCAGGCCGCCGGCGAGCATGATCGGCTTGTGATAGCCGCGCACCTCGGGACCGCGGGGGGTCTCGATCTGCTGCTCGAAGGTGCGGAAGTAGCCGGCCAGGGCCGGGCGACCGAATTCGTTGTTGAAGGCGGCGCCGCCCAGCGGGCCTTCGATCATGATGTCCAGCGGGGTGACGATACGCTCGGGCTTGCCGTAGGGCTGTTCCCAGGGCTGCGCGAAACCGGGGATGTTCAGGTTGGAGACGGTGAAGCCGGTCAGGCCCGCCTTGGGCTTGGAGCCGCGACCGGTGGCGCCTTCATCGCGGATCTCGCCGCCGGAACCGGTGGAGGCGCCGGGGAAGGGGGCGATGGCGGTCGGGTGGTTGTGGGTTTCCACCTTCATCAGGATGTGCACGGGCTGGCTGTGCGCGCCGTATTCGCGGGACTCGGCGTCGGGATAGAAGCGCCCGGCGGTGAAGCCTTCCATGACCGCGGCGTTGTCCTTGTAGGCGGACAGCACGCCGGCGCGGTTCAGCTCAAAGGTGTTCTTGATCATGCCGAACAGCGACTTCTCCTGGCTCTCGCCGTCGAGGTCCCAGCTGGCATTGAAGATCTTGTGCCGGCAGTGCTCGGAGTTGGCCTGGGCGAACATCATGAGTTCGATGTCATGGGGATTGCGCCCCAGGGCGGTGAAGCTCTTGACCAGGTAGTCGATCTCGTCATCGGCCAGGGCCAGGCCCAGCTCGAGATTGGCCTGCTCCAGGGCAGCGTGACCACCGCCGAGCACGTCCACCGCGGTGAGCGGCCTGGGCGTGGCATGGCTGAAGATGTCGGCGGCGGCGTCCAGGGTCGGCAGCACGCGCTGGGTCATGCGGTCATGCAGGGCGGCGGCCAGCTGCGCGTGGGCAGCGGCGTCCAGTTCGCCGGCGACATAGTAGGCCACGCCGCGCTCCAGGCGCTCGATCTGCGCCAGGCCACAGTTGTGGGTGATGTCGGTGGCCTTGCTCGACCAGGGCGAGATGGTGCCCAGGCGGGGCACGATGAGGAACAGCGCGCCGCTGGGTTCTTGCTGGGGGACGCTGGGGCCGTATTGCAGCAGTCGGCCGAGGATGCCCTCTTCCTCCGCGCTCAGGGTGCCGGCGACTTCGGCGAAATGAACGAACTCGGCATAGAGCCCGGAGACACCGGGAACCAGGCGAGTCAGCTGGTCGAGAAGTTTGCCGTGACGGAACGAAGATAGAGCGGGAGCGCCGCGCAGGATCAGCATCGGGGACAGCCTCGGGGCCAAGTCACTTTGGGGCCGTGCATTCTAGCCTAAAGGCGCGCCGGGGACACCTTCCGGCGACGAGGGTTCATGCAGCCTTACCACCACTCTTGTATGTATAAAATGGGCGCTGTGCCACTTCTCGCGTATACTGCCCGCCGTTACGGCCTGCCGCGCCCCATGGACGCGGCTCCCCATTGGGCTCAGGATAGAGCCTTTGGCCGGACCGGTGGCGCGGAGCGTCCCGACCATAACGAGTGCCCGGAGGGGCCGACCGATGAGGCGCGTCAGCAAGGCGCCAGTGCCGTTTTGATGCCGTATGGCCGAGCTAGCCCATTTGAATAGAGCCTTCAAGCGATTCGCCTGGCTTACCCTGCCCTTCCTCGCCTTGCTCATGAGCTGCGGGGAGGCCGACGTGCCTGCGCCGCCCAAGCCGACCGCGCTGGAGCAGGTGCAGCAGGCGGGTGTGCTGCGCGTGGTGACGCGCAACAGTCCGGCGACCTACTTCCAGGACCGCAACGGCGAGACCGGTTTCGAATACGAACTGGTCAAGGGCTTCGCCGAATCCCTCAAGGTGCGCCTGGAAATCAGCACCGCCGACAACCTCGACGACCTCTTCAATCGCCTGACCGCGCCGGACGGCCCGGTGATCGCCGCGGCCGGCCTCACGCCCTCGGTCAATCGCCAGAATCTGAAATTTTCCCGCAGCTATCTGGACGTGGTGCCCCAGGTCATCTACCGCAACGGCACCGTCCGCCCCAGCACCCCCAAGGATCTGGTCGGCAAGCGCATCCTGGTGCTCAAGGGCAGCAGCCAGGCGCAGCAGCTCAGGGCGTTGCAGGCTCAGGTAGCGGGACTCACCTTCGACGAATCCGATCAGGTGGAGGTCAGCGACCTGTTGCGCATGGTCGACGAAGGCCAGATCGACCTGACTCTGGTGGATTCCAACGAACTGGCCATGAACCAGGTGTACTTTCCCAACGTGCGGGTGGCCTTTGACCTGGGCGACAACCAGGGCCAGGCCTGGGCACTGCAACCCGGGGAGGACAACAGCCTGCTTGATGCGGTCAACGCCTACCTGGACAAGGTCCGCCGCGACGGCACCCTGCAGCAGCTCAAGGAGCGCTACTACGGTCACGTTGACGTCCTTGGCTATGTGGGCGCCTACACCTTCGCCCAGCACCTGCAGGAACGCCTGCCCAAGTACGAGAAGCACTTCCGCAAGGTGGCGCAGAAGCATCAGCTGGACTGGCGCCTGCTCGCCGCCATGGGCTACCAGGAGTCGCTATGGACCCCGGACGCCACCTCCAAGACCGGGGTGCGCGGCCTGATGATGCTGACCAACAACACGGCCCAGGCCATGGGCGTCGCCAACCGCCTGGATCCGGAGCAGAGCATCACCGGCGGCGCCAAGTACTTCGACCAGATCCGCGACGAGTTACCCGACAGCATCCACGAACCGGATCGCACCTGGTTCGCCCTGGCCACCTACAACATCGGCATCGCCCATATCCTCGACGCCCGCCGGCTGGCCGAATCCCAGGGCCTGGACCCGGATCGCTGGCTGGACGTGAAGAAGATGCTGCCGCGCCTGGCGCAGAAGCAGTGGTACAGCAAGACCCGCTACGGCTACGCCCGCGGCGGCGAGACGGTGGAGTTCGTGCAGAACGTGCGCCGTTATTACGACATCCTCACCTGGACCACCCAGCCGCAGATGGAAGGTCAGCAACTGGCCAAGACCGGCCTGCACGTCCCCGCCATCGCCGACGACCGCCCCGCCCGGGAAACGCCCCAGGATATGTGAGGGCCGCCGCGCTCGGACCCTCGTAGCGTGGAAAACCGCGCCAGCGTTTTCCACCGGCAACCTCCGGCACCATCCCGCGTGGACAAGGCTGCGCCGTTGTCCACCCTACATAGCTGAACGTCGGTTGGGCTTCGCCGAGCTCCACCCAACCGACGAAAAGCCCTACCCCCTGGGCTTCTGGATCAACTTGTCCACGGCGCGGGCCGCGGCGACCATGCCGAAGGTGGCGGTGACCATCATCACCGCGCCGAAGCCGCCGGCGCAGTCCAGGCGGACGCCTTCGCCGACGAAACTCTTCTGCTGGCAGACGCTGCCGTCCGGCTTGGGATAGCGCAGCTGCTCGGTGGAAAAGACGCAGGGCACGCTGTAGTGGCGGCTGGGATTGCGCGAGAAGCCGTAGTCGCGACGCAACAGCGAGCGTACCCGCGAGGCCAGGGGGTCGTTGTAGGTGCGATTGAGGTCGACCACCTCGATCTGGGTGGGATCGATCTGACCGCCGGCGCCGCCGGTGGTGACGATGGCGATCTTGCGTCTCTTGCACCAGGCGATCAGCGCCGCCTTGGAGGCCACGCTGTCGATGCAGTCCAGCACCAGGTCGAGTTCTTCGGTGATGTAGTCGGCCATGGTCTCGCGGGTGACGAAGTCCGCCACCGCCTTGACCGCGCAGGCCGGGTTGATGGCCTGGATGCGCTCGGCCATCACCGTGACCTTGGGCCGCCCCACCTGCCCTTCCAGCGCATGCACCTGGCGATTGGTGTTGCTGACGCAGACGTCGTCCAGATCGAACAGGCTGATACGACCGACGCCGCTGCGCGCCAGGGCCTCGGCGGCCCAGGAACCCACCCCACCGATGCCGACCACGGCGACGTGGCTGGCGGCCAGGCGCTCGACGGCCTCCTGCCCATAGAGCCGGGCGATCCCGCCGAAGCGTTGTTCATCGAACGTCATGAAGGCTTTCCACAAAAGCCACAGTATAGGTTTTCCTTTACCATACCGCTCCCCCTTGAACCCTAGCCGCCTCCCGGGACCCGCCATGACCACCGCCCTCACCCCCACCCTGGAACTCGCCTGCGACCTGATCGGCCGGGCTTCGGTCACGCCGCTGGACGAAGGCTGCCAGGCCCTGATGATGCAGCGCCTGGAGCGCCTGGGCTTCGCCCTCGAACCCCTGCGCATCGAAGAGGTGGACAACTTCTGGGCGCGCCGTGGCGGCGAGGGTCCGGTGCTGTGCTTCGCCGGTCACACCGACGTGGTGCCCACCGGCCCGCTGGAGGCGTGGCAGCAGGCCCCCTTCAATGCCCATGTGGATGCCGACGGCATGCTGCGCGGTCGGGGCGCCGCCGACATGAAGGGCAGCCTGGCGAGCATGATCATCGCCGTGGAGCGCTTCGTTGCCGACCATCCCGATCACCATGGCGCCATCGCCTTCCTCATCACCAGCGACGAGGAAGGCCCGGCCCTGCACGGCACCCGCGCCGTGGTGGAGCGCCTGCGCGCGCGTGGCGAGCGCCTGGACTGGTGCATCGTCGGCGAACCCTCCAGCACCCGCCTGCTGGGGGACGTGGTCAAGAACGGACGCCGTGGCTCGCTCAACGGCCGCCTGACCGTGCGCGGCAAGCAGGGTCATGTGGCCTATCCGCACCTCGCACGCAACCCCATCCACCTGGTGGCCCAGGCCCTGGCGGATCTGGCCGCCGAGCAGTGGGATGACGGCAACGCCTTCTTCCCGCCCACCAGCTTCCAGATTTCCAACCTCAATTCCGGCACTGGCGCCGGCAACGTGGTGCCGGGCGAACTGCAGGCGCTGTTCAACTTCCGTTTCTCCACCGAATCCACGGTGGAAGGCCTGCAGGCCCGCGTAGAGGCCATCCTCGATCGCCACGGCCTGGACTGGCACATCGACTGGTCACTGTCCGGCCTGCCCTTCCTCACCGAGCCGGGCGACCTGCTCGACGCCGTCTCGGCCAGCGTGGAAGCGGTCACCGGCTATCGCCCCGAAGCCTCCACCAGCGGCGGCACCTCGGATGGTCGCTTCATCGCCACCCTGGGCGCCCAGGTGGTGGAACTGGGTCCGGTCAACGCCACCATTCACCAGGTGGACGAGCACGTCCTGGCCAGCGACCTGGATCTGCTGACCGAGGTGTACTACGGCACCCTGGTACGGTTGCTGGCATGAAGCTGACCTGTCCGCTCTGCCAGGCCCCGCTGGGCGAACTCGAGGGTGGCGTCGGTTGCGCCGCCGGCCATCGTTTCGACCGTGCCCGCCAGGGCTATCTGAATCTCCTACCGGTGCAACACAAGAAGAGCCTGGACCCGGGCGACAACGCCGCCATGGTCGAGGCACGCCGACGCTTTCTCGATGCCGGTCACTATGCGCCCCTGGCCGAGCGCCTTGCGCACCTGGCCGCCGAACGCGCGCCCCAGCGCTGGATCGACGTGGGCTGCGGCGAAGGCTTCTATACCGCGCGCCTGGCCCAGGCCCTGCCCGCCGCCGACGGCTATGCCCTGGACATCTCCCGCGAGGCGGTGCGCCGCGCCTGCCGGCGTACCCCGGCCCTGACCTGGCTGGTGGCGAGCATGGCGCGCCTGCCGCTGCCGGACGCCAGTTGCCAGCTGCTGGCCAGCGTCTTCAGCCCCATCGACTGGAGCGAAGCCCAGCGCGTGCTGGCACCCGGCGGCGGCATCCTGCGCCTGGGGCCGGCCAGCGCCCACCTGCTGGAGCTGCGCCAGCGGCTCTATGACGAGGTGCGCGACTATGCCGAAGACAAGCACCTCCAGGATCTGCCGCCGGACCTGGAACTGGCTCACAGCGAGGGGCTCGAATTCGTGCTGCCACTGGCCGAGCGCCAGACCCGCGAAGACCTGCTGGCCATGACGCCCCACGGCTGGCGCGTCAACGCCGAGCGCCGCGAGCGGGTCCTGGCCGAGCCCTTCGAGGTGCGGGTGGCAGTACGTTACGATTGGATCATCAAATCCGGAGCCTAAGCCCCATGCGCCAGCCCGATATCGAAATCTACCTCAAGGACGTCGATCAGGACGCCATCTCGGCCTGGCTCGAACAGGTGTTCGCCATGCCCTGCGTCTGGCAGGCGCACGGACAGACCTTCAAATGCACCCTGCGCTATGGCGGCGAGTCGATTCCGGTGACCTGGCTGCCGAAGGCAGTCGGCAAGTGGCACAGCCTGCTGCTGGAAAGCGATGTGTCGCCCTGGGTGGATGACCTGGCCTGCGCCCGCGATGCCTATGCAGCCCTCCAGGTACAGGTGCGCTGCGCCCCGAGCGGCTGGAGCGAGGAAGAAGAGGAAGAAGCCGCCGATCGCTGGCTGAAGGTGACGGACGCGGGCGTCGAAGAGATTGTCTGGCGCACCGAGTGAACTGAAGGCGCGAGGAGCCTTGCGCTCCTCGCGCAACGGATCTAGACCTGGGCGACGTCTTCGGCCTGGAGACCCTTCTGGCCCTCGATCACCGAAAACTCCACCTGCTGGCCTTCGTTCAGGGAACGATGACCTTCACCGCGGATGGCGCGGTAGTGAACGAACACGTCGGCACCGCCTTCGCGTTGAATGAATCCATATCCCTTGGCGTCATTGAACCACTTGACGGTCCCGGTTTCGCGTTGCTCACCCATCACATCTCTCCGAAGCTTTCTGGATTTCCTATCCCCGCTCGCCACAAGCTGGGCGCTCGGGTTGCTTTGTTGTATCGGTACAGATCGCTCGCCGGACCGGTCGCCAGGCTGGCAGCCCGATTCCGACCATCGGCAAGAACCTGCCGATGCCTTATAAAGCATAGCTTTCCCGGCAAAAGCAACGTTCTTTACGCAAAGTGCCAGCATGGCTGAAAGCCGCGCCAACGCCGGGTTTTCGACGATCTGAGCGGCATTTTTTCGACAACGGGGACAAGCCGCCGACTGCCGGGTCGAAGAGAGAACAACACGGGCGGTTTTACGCCCGCCAGGCCATCCGGCACACTGCCGCCCCGTCACTCCGGTAGCCCTCCATGACCCGTTCGCCGCTGCGCCTGCTGGCCTTCTCGCTGCTCAAGCGCCTGCTCTATCTCTGGGTCCGCTCCGAGACCACCCAGGCGGCCAGCCTGCTCAGCCGCATCGATCCCGCCAGGCCGGTGCTCTATGTCCTCCCCGAGGCCTCGTTGAGCGATCTGGCGGTGCTCGACCGGGAATGCCGCAAGGCCGGCCTGCCGCGACCGCTACGCCCGCTGGTGCTGGGTAGCAAGACAGAGCCACTTGCCTACTTCAACGCCACCGGCAAGGCGAACTGGCGCGGGCGCCCCGCCCGGCGCTCGGTACCCCCTACCCTGCGCCGGGTGGTGGCCGCGGTGACCGAGCAGCAGCTGGAAGACGTCCAGCTGGTACCGGTCAGCGTCTTCTGGGGCCAGTCGCCGGATCGCGAGACCAGTCCCTGGAAACTGCTCTGGGCGGACAACTGGGTGGTGACCGGACGGCTGCGCAAGCTGGCGCGCATCCTGGTACTGGGCCGGCTGACCCGGGTGCAATTCTCCAAGCCGCTGTCGCTGGGCGAACTGGCCAGCCAGCGTCCCGATCCGCAACGCCTGGAGCGCCTGGTGATGCGGCAGCTGCGCATCCACTTCCGCAACGTGCGCCAGGCGGTGATCGGCCCGGACCTGTCGCACCGCCGTACCCTGTTGCGCGGCCTGCTCCGCGCGCCCCAGGTACGGGCGACCATCGCCCACGAGATTGCCCAGCGCAAGGCTACCCCCGGGCGCATCGAAGACGAGGCGGCGCACTATGCGCGCGAGATCGCCTCGGACTTCTCCTATCCGGTGGTGCGCTGCCTGGACGTCGGCCTGCGCTGGTTCTGGAACAGCATCTATGACGGCGTCACGGTCAGCCACATCGAGCGGATCCAGGAGATGGCGCCCGGTCATACTGTGGTCTACGTCCCCTGCCACCGCAGCCACATCGACTACCTGCTGCTGTCCTACCTGCTGTTCCAGAACGGCCTGACCCCGCCGCACATCGCCGCCGGCATCAACCTGGACATGCCGGTGGTGGGCAACATCCTGCGCCGTGGCGGGGCCTTCTTCATGAGGCGCAGCTTCAAGGGCAACGCCCTCTATGCGGCGGTGTTCAACGAATACCTGCACAGCCTGTTCAGCCGCGGCTTCTCCACCGAATACTTCGTCGAGGGCGGTCGCTCGCGCACCGGACGTACCCTGCAGCCACGCACCGGCATGCTGGCCATGACCCTGCGCAGCTTCCTCCGCGATTCGCGGCGCCCTATCGTCTTCGTACCGGTGTACATCGGCTACGAGAAGGTCTTCGAGGGCCGCACCTACCTGGGCGAGTTGCGCGGCGCGGCCAAGAAGAAGGAATCCATCTTCGACCTGGTCAAGGTCTTCGGCGCCCTGCGCCAGCGCTTCGGTCGGGTCTGGGTCAACTTCGGCGAGCCCATCCCGCTGCAAGGCTTCCTCGATGCCCGCCGTCCGGGCTGGCGCGACGAACCCCTCGACGAAGACCTGAAGCCCGCCTGGTTCAATTCGGTCACCCACGAACTGGGCGAGCGGGTGGTCCGCCGCATCAATGCCGCGGCGGCCGTCACCCCGGTCAACCTGGTGGCCCTGGCGCTGCTCTCGACCAACCGCCAGGCCCTCGACGAAGGCGCCCTGATACGCGCCATCGACCTCTATCTGGATCTGCTGAAGCGGGTGCCCTACTCCACCAGCGTCACCCTGCCCGAGGGCGACGGCCAGGCGATCATCGAAGAGGTACGCGACCTGGGTTTCCTCTCCGAGCAGCAGGACGCTCTGGGACGCATCCTCTACCTGGACGAGCAGAACGCGGTGCTGATGACCTACTACCGCAACAATGTCCTGCACCTCTTCGCCATCCCGGCGCTGATCGCCAGTTTCTTCCAGAACACCGGGCGCATGACCCGCGAGCTGATCCACAGATTCGCCCTGGCGCTCTATCCCTATCTGCAGGCCGAGCTGTTCATCCACTGGGAGCGCGAGGAGCTGCCGCTGGTGCTGGACGGCTGGCTGGAGGCCATGGTGGAGCGCGGCCTGCTGCGCATCGAGGACGACGTCTTCGTGCGTGCGGCGCCCAGCTCGCGGCAATTCGTCCGCCTCACCCTGCTGGCGCGGGCCATCCTGCAGACCCTGCAGCGCTACTACATGACCACCGCGCTGATCCTCAACCACGGCCAGAACAGCCTGACCGCGCCGCAACTGGAAGAACTCTGCACCGTGATGGCCCAGCGGTTGTCGGTGCTGCATGGCCTCAATGCGCCGGAATTCTTCGACAAGTCGCTGTTTCGCCACTTCATCCAGACGCTGCTGGCCGAGGGTGTGCTGCGCAAGGCCGACGACGGCACCCTGGGCCATCATGAATTGCTCGGCGAACTGGCCGAAGGCGCCGGCAAGCGGGTGCTGCCGGCGGAGATCCGCCTGTCGATCCGTCAGGTGGCGCTGGACCGACCCGATGCGCCCGACCTGCCGGATCCCGAATCCCCTGCGGTCGCCGGCAACTAAGCCGGCGTCCATGGGTCACAGCAGTCGATTTCAGTCCAGGATCTACCCATGAAAAGAATCGCCACCTTGCTCGCCACCTCGCTGCTGCTCAGCGCCTGTAGCGGGCTGCGCCCCGGTCCCGCGACGCCACCGCCGTCCGCTGGCCAGCCGCTGCCGCCCACCGAGCAGCCGCAGACCACCACGCCTGGCGTGCCGGCCCAGCCGAGCATGACCAGCCTCAGCGGCCAGGCCACCTTTACCGCCAACGAGCCGGTGCCGCCCACCGCCAAGCTCACCGTCAGCCTCTACAGCGCCAGTGCCGGCGACACCCCTGCCGGTCGCCTGGCCCAGCGCACCCTGTTCGTCAAGCAGCCCGGCCAGGTGCCCTTCCGCCTCGACTACGCCCCGGCCAAGGTCAAGAGCGGCGAGCGCTATCTGCTCAGCGGGCGCATCCTGCTCGGCGGTCGCCCGCTGTATCTGACCCAGGAGCCGGTGGCCGTGGACCTGAGCAATGGTGGCGAAGTGGAGTTGCCGCTGCAGTCGGTGCGTTGAGGGCCTAACGGCTGGGGTGGCGTGCTCGCTGGGCGAACAATCCGCCTGCCGCACTCTCCCGAGACAACCAGCCGTCTATTTCGGCTGAGGACCAGGGCCCCTCCTACGCCAGCGGTGGCAGCGCCCAGTCGATAGGGGTGAGGCCGGCGTTGCGCAGGAATTCATTGGTGCGGCCGAAGTGGCCGTTGCCGATGAAGCCGCGGTGGGCCGACAGCGGCGAGGGATGCGCCGACTTGAGGATCAGGTGCTTCTGGGGATCGATGAGCGTCTGCTTGCTCTGGGCATGGCTGCCCCAGAGCAGGAACACCAGGTTCTCCCGCTCGGCGCTGACCACCTCGATGATGCGATCGGTGAATCTCTGCCAACCGGCCTTGGCGTGGGAACCGGCGTTGGCCTGTTCCACGGTCAGCGAGGTATTGAGCAACAGCACGCCCTGCTCGGCCCAGTGCTGCAGATAGCCGTGGTTGGGAATGGGCAGGTTCAGGTCGCGCTTGAGTTCCTTGAAGATATTCTGCAGCGACGGCGGCGCCGGTACCCCAGGCTGCACCGAGAAGCTCAGCCCATGGGCCTGACCCGGACCGTGATAGGGGTCCTGGCCGAGGATGACCACCCTGACCTGATCCAGAGGGGTGGTATTGAGGGCATTGAAGATCAACGGCCCGGGCGGATGGATGACCTTGCCCGCCGCCTTCTCGCGCCTGAGGAATTCGCTCAGCTGACGCATGTAGGGCTGCTCGAATTCGTCGCGCAGCGCGGCTTTCCATTGGGGGTCGAGCTTGATGCGATCGTCGTCCACGATTCGAGGCTTCCTGGTCAAGACAAGGGCACCCTAGAAAAGCCGGCTGCCCCTGTCAAACCCGCTACCAGCGCGGACCGTAGCGCGGGCCCCAGCCGGGCGGACCATAACCCGGACGCGGTCCCCAGCCCGGCGGTCCCCAGCCGGGACCCGGACCCCAGTGAGGCGGTGGTGGCGGTGCCGGTCGATAGTAGTAGCCATAGCCATAGGGCCGCACGATGACCGCGGGCGGCGGATAGGCCGGCGTGCCGTAGAAGACCGCCGCGGGCGGTGCCGGACGGCTGTAATAGCGCGGGGACGTGTCGTAGACGGTGCAGCCGGTGAAGGTCAGGGCACAGAGCGACGCCAAGAGGAAATGGCGCATGGGGAATATCTCCAGAACGGCCCGGATGGGCCTGGACAAAGCTTAAGCCCTGGCCAGGCGCCGCGCCCGGTTATCGCGCGTTCATTCAGCCGGGATTAAGAGACGCGGGTCGGCTCTCCTCCCGCTCGCCCAGGTAGTCCTGCAGCCGCGCCTGCAGATGGGGTACGGCCTGGGGATGGGCGAGGAAGTCGGCGATGCTCATCAGCTGCCAGTGCTGGCCTTCGTCGCCAAAGCGGATGGCGGCGAGTTCGGCGGGATGCAATTGCCCGGCGAACAGCCAGCTAGGCAGATAGCCGGGTTGGCGCGGCGGATAGCAACGCCCCCAGGTCAGCCGCGCCTCGTCCAGCACCAGGCCGAATTCTTCTTCCAGCTCGCGCAGGGCGCAGCGCTCGGGCGTCTCGCCGTCTTCGCGACCACCGCCGGGCAGGTCCCAGAGGGCCGGCCAGGGGATGTCGGGCTTGTCATCACGCTGATAGACCAGGATCTGCTCAGCGCAGAGCAGCGCCAGCTTGGCACCGTTGAAGGCATGGCGGGACATGAGGAGGCCTCCGTTGGCGACGGGGAGACCGGCAGGCCTCCCCGCCTGGACTCAATAACCCAGCTGCTTGAGCAGGGCACCGGGTGCCTGCTTGGCCGGACGCTCATAGAACTTCAGCAATTCGGCGGCGCGATTGCTGAAGAAGCCATCCACGCCACGGGGCGCGAGACGCGCGTAGTCCACCGCCGAGTCCACCGTATAGGCATGCACCAGCAGACCCCGCTCGTGGGCGACGTCGTTCATCCAGGGCTTCACCAGGTCCGCATAGCTCTGGTCGCCACCCTCCTCCAGGGCCGCCGAGGGGCCGATGCCGATGGCGCCATGGGCCTTGGCCCACTCGATCCAGGCGGTGAAATCGCCTTCGGAGCGCACCTGCTGCTTGGCGTAGTAGGCCGCCTTGCTGGCCTCGCCCGACTCGGCGTAGCTCGGCCCGGGCTTGGCCGGGATGTAGTCGTCGCCCAGCCACAGCAGCAGGATCTTCGGCGTCTTCGGCATCTCCTTCTGCAACAGCTCCAGGCTGCTCTTCTCGAAGGTCTGCAGGATCACCCGCCCGGGCATGGCGGCGACGCCGGTGGCACCCGGCTTGGGCTTGCCGAGCCAGCCGCGCTGGGTCAGCTTGGCCTTGAGGTCGCGCTCGATACCCGGAAACAGCTTGGGTTGCTTGGTTTCGATGTAGAGACCCGGCTTGTTGCGACCGCCTTCGGCGATGTCGATGACCTCGTCGAGGGTAAGGATCCTGAGTCCGGCGAACTTTGGCCGGGCGCGGTCGGGATGGGCCTGGTTGAACCAGCTGCCGGCGTCCAGCGACTTGAGTTCGGCCAGGGTGAACTGGCTGACCGGGGCCTTGGCGCGGTCGGGGAAGCGCTTGGCGACATCGGTGGTACGTTCCAGGGTGTCGTCGTGCAGGGCGATGAGCTGGCCGTCCCTGGTGCGCTGCAGGTCGAGCTCCAGGTAGTCGGCGCCCAGTTCCCGCGCCACCAGGTAGGCCGGCGCGGTGGATTCGGGGGCGTCGAAGGAGGCGCCGCGATGGGCGATCACCGCCGGCCAGGGAATGCCGGCCTGGCGGGCCAGGGTCTGGCCGACATCGGCTTCGGTGGCCAGGGCCAGTTGGCTGACCAGCAGGGTGCCGGGAATGAGGGTACGGATCAGGGTGCGCAGAGCAGTTATTGTCATGGGTTCCTCGGGTGGTCCGACGATCGGAGCTAGGATGCAGCTTGCACCCTGGTTGCGACAGTACGCAGACCCCCAGCGTAGCGGACGTTACCCAGGTCGCAATTCCCGGTACTCTGCCGCCCGCTTCGCCCGACGAGATCACCATGGCCGCATCGCCCATCCCCTTCGATCCCACCCGCTGCCCGCTGTGCGGCCAGGCCAACAGCTGCTTCCTGGCGGCCGGGGGCGAGATCCGCGACTGCTGGTGCCTGCAGACGCCGATCGATCCCGCCGTCCTGGACCGCCTGCCCGCGCAAGAGCGCGATCGCCGCTGCCTCTGTCCGGCCTGCGCGGCAGGCGTCGCGAGCGAACCTCGCTGATGCGCCTGGACCGCTGGCTGGGCAACCGACCCGAGCTGGGCCGGCAACTAGGGCGGCGCCTGCTCGCCGAGGGCCGGGTAAGGGTCAACGGCACCACCACCCTGCGGGCCGAGCAGGAGGTGTTCGCCTTCGACCGCATCGAGGCCGACGAGCGCCTGCTGCAGGACGGCCCCGGCGGTCGCTACCTGATGCTGCACAAGCCGCGCGGCTGCGTGAGCGCCACCGTCGACGCCCGCCATGCCACGGTGCTGGACTGCCTCGCCCCGGACCAGCGCGCCGATCTGCACCTGGCCGGACGGCTGGACTTCAACACCACCGGCCTGCTGCTGCTCACCAACGATGGCCAGTGGTCACGCGGCCTCAGTCATCCGCGTCACAGGCAGACCAAGCGCTACCGGGTCACCACCGCCGAGGTCATCCCGCCGCAGCTGGTGGCCGCCTTCGCCGAAGGGCTCTACTTCGCCTATGAGGACCTCACCACCCAACCGGCGCAGCTGGAGTTGCTGGACGACCACAGCGCTTTCCTGACCCTGGTCGAAGGCCGCTATCACCAGGTCAAGCGCATGTTCGGCCGCTTCGGCATCGAGGTCATCGCCCTGCATCGCGACCGCATCGGCGAGCTGGCGCTGGATTCCGCCCTGGCCGAGGGTGCCTATCGTCCGCTCACCTGCGCCGAGGTGGCCCTGCTACGTCCGGCGGACTAGGGGAACAGGAGTCTGGGGACATCGGTCGGGATGCAGACACGCACCACCCTGGAGACTTCCCATGCGTATCGACATCCCCTCCCTCGGCTTTGGCGGTGCCCCGCTGGGCAACATGTTCCGCGAGGTAGGCGACGCCGACGCCCGGGCGACGCTCGAAGCCGCCTGGGACGCCGGCATCCGCCTCTATGACACCTCGCCCCACTATGGCGCCGGGCTGTCGGAGCGACGTTTTGCCGAGGTGCTGGCCGACAAGCCGCGCGACGACTTCGTCCTCTGCAGCAAGGTCGGCCGCCTGCTGGAACCGGCCGACCGGCCGGAAAATGCGCCGCCGTTCGTCAACGAACTGCCCTTCAAGCGGGTGCTCGACTATTCCGCCGACGGCGCCCGCCGCTCCATCGAGGCCAGTCTGGAACGCCTCAAGACCGACCGCCTCGATCTGGTGTGGATCCACGATCTGTCCGAGGACCAGCATGGCCCGGCCTGGCGCGACTACTTCGCCCAGGCCATGCAGGGTGCGGCCAAGGCCCTCACCGAGATGCGCGAGGAAGGGCTGATCCTGGGCTGGGGCCTGGGCGTCAACCTGGTGGAACCCTGCCGCCTGGCGCTGGAGCAGAGCGATCCCGATGCCTTCCTGCTGGCCGGTCGCTATTCCCTGCTGGATCATCGCGAAGCCCTGGACACGCTCTTTCCCGAATGCGAACGCCGCGGCGTGGGCATCGTGGTGGGTGGGCCCTACAACTCCAGCCTGCTCGCCGGTGGCAAGCACTACAACTATGCCGAAGCCGAACCGGCACTGCGCCGCAAGGTCGAGTTGATCAAGGGCGTCTGCCAGGATCACGGGGTGGACATCCGCGCCGCGGCCCTGCAGTTCTGCCTGGCCCATCCCACGGTGGCCGCCACCATTCCCGGCAGCAGCACGCCAGAGCGGGCCCGGCAGAACGCCGAACTGCTACGGGCTCCCATCCCTGCCGCCTTCTGGCGCAACCTGCGCGAGATCGGCGTGCTGCCGGAAGACGCCCCGACGCCCACGTGAGCCGTATAGCCTGTTTAAAGCCTGCTGCGCGTCGGGCAAACGGCGTTGAAAATGCCTCCGGAATACTCATTTACCGACTGTAAACTCCGCTTCCTCAGGCATTTTCGCCTTGTTTGTACCTAGCTCGCGAGACTTAAAACAGGCTCTAAAAGGGTGGCTGTGCTAGGCTCGCCGCCCCTTTTCCACCCTGCCTGCCTTCATGACCTCGCCCCGCCGCCCCCTTCCTGGCCGCCCTGCGCCCCTGCATCCACGCAATCGCCACCAGGGCAGTTACGACTTTCCAGCGCTGATGCGCACGAGCCCGGCGCTCAGGCCGTTCGTGGCGCCGACGCCGCGGGGCAATCTGTCCATCGACTTCACCGATCCCCAGGCCGTCCGCGCGCTCAACCGCGCGTTACTGGCGCTGCACCATGGCGTGCGCGATTGGGACATCCCCGCCGATTTCCTCTGCCCACCGATTCCCGGCCGGGCGGATTACCTGCACCACCTGGCCGACCTCCTGGCCGAGGACAATGGCGGCAAGATTCCCCGGGGTGCGACGACGCGCTTGCTGGACGTGGGTACGGGCGCCAATGGCGTCTATCCGCTGATCGGCTTCAAGGAGTACGGCTGGCATTTCGTTGGCAGCGACATCGCCCCGGCGGCGCTGGCTGCCTTCGGCCGCACCCTGGCGGCCAATGCGGATTGCGCCGCCGCCATCGAGTTGCGCCGCCAGCCGGATCCCCAGGCCATATTCGCCGGTATCCTGCAACCCGGTGAGCGCTACGCCGCCACCCTGTGCAATCCGCCCTTCCATGCCAGCCCCGACGATGCCGTGCGCGGCAGCCGGCGCAAGTGGAAGAACCTGGGCAAGACCACCGGCAAGCAGGTACCCCTGCTCAATTTCGGCGGCCAGGCGGCTGAACTCTGGTGCCCCGGGGGCGAGGCCGTCTTTGTCGAGCGGATGATCCGCGAGAGTCGCGCCTTTGCCGGTCAGGTCGGCTGGTTCACCTGCCTGGTGTCCAAGGTCAGCAATCTGCCGCCGTTGCAGGCGGCACTGCGCCGCGAACAGGTCAGTGAAAGTCGCGTGGTGGTCATGGCCCAGGGCCAGAAGCAGAGTCGCTTTCTCGCCTGGCGCTTCGCCTGATCGACCTCTCCACACTTGAACGACGACCCTCCGGCGGCTTTCCGGCCGCTTTCGTCGGTGCCGCCGGCTGCTCGCGGAAAGCCGCCCAGACCGCTCCGGTTCGCCTGGAGCGGCAGCTGGCGGGACTTTGACTGTCGTCACAGAGGATTAGACTAAAGGCTAATAGGCAAAGCCAATGAATTACGGGCTAGGCAGCCCTAACCCTTCCCTTTAAAATGTCCGGCAACAATTACGCCACGCGCACGCAGCCGCGCCCGAGACCTCTGTCTCCGGTCAGCCGCTGCCAAGGCCGCGTCTTGCGTTTTTGCTCCGACTCCTCCGGTGACTCATGAGAGAGGGGCGGTGGAGGGAAAAGAACCTGCCCTTGCGTGTTTCCGGCTGCATTCTGCCTTGCCCACTGCACATCCCCCCATGTGCCATGGTGCCGCACCGCACCGAAACTCGATAAGCAGACCCAGCTTCTATCGAACGAGAGATCACATGCTGAAGAAAATGACTGGCGCGCTGCTCGGCGTCGCCATCGCCTCCGCCCTGGGCACCGCACAGGCCGAAGACACCAAGAAGGTCGACGTCCTGCTGATCGGCGGCGGCATCATGAGCTCCACCCTGGGCATCTGGCTGAACGAGCTGGAGCCGAACTGGACCATGGAAATGGTCGAGCGCCTGGACCAGGTCGCCGACGAGAGCTCCAACGGCTGGAACAATGCCGGTACCGGCCACTCCGCCCTGGCCGAGCTGAACTACACCCCGGAAGACAAGGACGGCAAGGTCACCATCGCCAAGGCCATCGAGATCAACGAAGCCTTCCAGATCTCCCGTCAATTCTGGTCCTGGCAGGTCAAGAACGGTGTCCTCAAGGACCCGAAGAGCTTCATCAACAGCACCCCGCACATGAGCTTCGTCTGGGGTGACGAGAACATCGCCTTCCTGAAGAAGCGCTACGAGGCGCTCAAGGCCAGCCCGCTGTTCTCCGGCATGCAGTTCTCCGAAGATCCCGCGCAGATCAAACAGTGGGTTCCGCTGATGATGGAAGGTCGCGATCCCAAGCAGAAGATCGCCGCCACCTGGAGTCCGCTGGGCACCGACGTCAACTTCGGTGAGATCACCCGCCAGTTCGCCGCCAACCTGCAGTCCAAGCCGAACTTCAAGCTGAACCTGTCCAGCGAAGTCGAGAACATCACCCGCAATGCCGACGGCAGCTGGCGCGTGGAGTACAAGAACCTCAAGGACGGCAAGAAGACCGAAACCGACGCCAAGTTCGTCTTCATCGGCGCCGGCGGCGGTGCCCTGCACCTGCTGCAGAAGTCGGGCATCCCCGAAGCCAACGACTACGCCGGCTTCCCGGTGGGTGGTTCCTTCCTGGTCACCGACAACCCCGAGATCGCCCAGCAGCACCTGGCCAAGGCCTACGGCAAGGCGTCGGTGGGCGCACCGCCGATGTCGGTACCGCACCTGGACACCCGCATGCTCGACGGCAAGCGCGTGATCCTGTTCGGGCCCTTCGCCACCTTCTCCACCAAGTTCCTCAAGCAGGGTTCCTACCTGGACCTGCTGACCAGCACCAACACCCACAACGCCTGGCCGATGGTCCGCGTGGGCGTGGCCGAGTACCCGCTGGTGGAATACCTCGCCGGTCAGCTGATGCTGTCGGATGACGACCGCATGGCCGCCCTGCGCGAGTACTTCCCCAACGCCAAGAAGGAAGACTGGCGCCTGTGGCAGGCCGGTCAGCGCGTGCAGATCATCAAGCGCGACGCAGACAAGGGTGGCGTGCTGAAGCTGGGCACCGAGATCGTCGCGGCCAAGGACGGCAGCATCGCCGGCCTGCTGGGCGCCTCCCCGGGTGCCTCGACCGCCGCGCCCATCATGCTGAGCGTGCTGGAGAAGGTGTTCAAGGACAAGGTCGCGACCCCGGAGTGGCAAGCCAAGCTGCACCAGATCGTGCCCAGCTACGGCACCAAGCTGAACAGCGACCCGGCGCGCGTGCAGCAGGAGTGGAACTACACCGCCGAAGTCCTGCAACTGGCCACCCCGCCGGTCGCCACCGGCACCGAGAACGCCAAGGCCACCGCCAGCGCCCCGCGCGCCGAAAAGGCCGCCAACGACATGGCGCTGTAGATCGCTGCCAGGCCCGCTGCGCGAGCGGCGGGCGCTTCGCGATGACCAGAAGGCCCCACCCCGACCCGGCGTGGGGCTTTTTTTCGTCCGCCGCTTGCCCGGGATAGAGCCCTTGCGCCCGCTCAGGCCCTGTGACGAAAACCGCAACGACGTGAATTTTTTCCGGTCAGACAGGCACTAAAAACTGCAGCGATACGCCAAGGCAGGTCGTTGCACGCCACAATGGTGATCTATCCTCGAGCCTTAACCGTTACCTGAATCTGGAGACACGATGACGGCACATCCCGCCCCGGGCATCCTGCATACCCGAGAAGGCCAGCGCCTGGCTGATACCGATGCCGCCGCCTGGCGGCAGTGGGGGCCCTACCTGAGCGAGCGCCAGTGGGCCACGGTCCGTGAAGACTACAGCGCCGATGGCGACGCCTGGCGCTACTTCCCCCATGACCATGCGCGCAGCCGCGCCTATCGCTGGGGCGAAGACGGCCTCGCCGGTTTCTGCGACAAGGCTCAGCAATGGTGCCTGGGCATCGCCCTGTGGAACGAGCGCGATCCCTTCCTCAAGGAACGGCTGTTCGGCCTGACCAACGCCGAAGGCAACCATGGCGAGGACGTCAAGGAGCTGTACTTCTACCTGGACGGGGTACCGAGCCATGCCTACCAGAAGATGCTCTACAAGTATCCCCACGCCGCCTTTCCCTATGCCCAGCTCACTGAGGAAAACGCCCGACGCGGCCTGGAGGATCGCGAATACGAGATCCTCCATACCGGCGTCTTCGCCGAGGATCGCTATTTCGACGTCACCGTCGAATACGCCAAGCACACCCCCGACGACATCCTCATGCGGGTCACCGTGGAAAACCGCGGGACCGAGCGCGCCAGCCTGCGAGTGCTGCCGCAGATCTGGTCTCGCAACACCTGGGCCTGGACCGGCACCCCGCCGCGCTCCATGCTCAGCCTGGAGGGGGACCAGGTCCGCGCCAGCTATTTCGACCGGCCCGACCTGGTGGTCAGCGCCTGGGGCCCGCGCGAGGCCGAGTGGCTGTTCTGCAACAACGAAACCAACCTGCCCCGCCTGACCGGTGAAGCTGCCGAGGGCCCCTTCAAGGACGGCATCAACGACTACGTGGTGCGCGGCGCCCGCGAGGCGATCCGCCGCGACTTCGGCAGCAAGGCGGCCGCTCATTTCGCCGTGGAGCTGGAGGGTGGCGCCAAGACCGTGGTCTACCTGCGCCTGGCGCCGACCAATGCGCTGTCGGTGGATGCCGATGCGATCTTTGCCGAGCGCATCGCCGAGGCCGATGCCTTCTATGCCGCCCTGCAGGAAAAGATCGCCGATCCCGATGCGCGCCTGGTGCAGCGCCAGGCCCTGGCCGGCCTGCTCTGGTCCAAGCAGCTCTACTACTTCGAGGTCAATCGCTGGCTCGATGGCGATCCGGCCCAGCCGACGCCGCCGGCGCAGCGCCAGCGCATCCGCAACGGCCACTGGCGCCACCTGCTCAATTTCGACATCGTCTCCATGCCGGACAAATGGGAGTACCCCTGGTACGCCTCCTGGGACCTGGCCTTCCAGGCGGTGGCCTACGCCCTGATCGATCCCGGTTTCGCCAAGCAGCAGCTGCTGCTGCTGGTGAAGGACAGATTCATGCATCCCAATGGCCAGCTGCCGGCCTACGAGTGGAATTTCGAGGACGCCAATCCGCCGGTGCATGCCTGGGCCACCTGGCACGTCTACCTGCAGGAAAAGTCTCTGACCGGGGTGGGCGACCGGGTCTTTCTCGAACGCGTCTTCCACAAGCTGCTGCTGAATTTCTCCTGGTGGATCAACCGCAAGGACACCGAGGGTCGCAACATCTTCCAGGGCGGTTTCCTCGGCCTGGACAACATCGCCCTCTTCGACCGCTCGGCCCCCCTGCCGGAGGGCTATCACCTGGACCAGGCCGACGGCACCGCCTGGATGGCCGCCTATGCGCTGGACCTGATGCGCATCGCCCTGGAGCTGGCCAAGGAAAATCCGGTGTACGTCGATCTCGGGGTGAAGTTCTTCGAGCACTTCCTGCACATCGCCGGCGCCATCAACCACAGCGATGATCGCGAAGACGGCCTCTGGGACGAACAGGACGAATTCTTCTACGACGTCCTGCACAAGGCGGATGGCAGTGCCGAGCCGTTGCGCCTGAGGTCCATCGTCGGCCTCATCCCGCTGTTCGCGGTGCAGGTGCTGGAACAGCGCGAGCACGAAGGCCTCCCCGGCCTCGGCGGACGACTGCGCGGCTTCCTGCGCCAGCGTCCGGATCTCGCCCGACTGGTCTCGCGCTGGACCGAACCCGGCCAGGGCAATAGATTCCTGCTCTCGCTGCTGCGCGGCCACCGTACCAAGCTGCTGCTCAAGCGCATGCTGGATGACAACGAATTCCTCTCCGAATACGGCATCCGCTCGCTGTCCAAGGCCCACGAACAGCAACCCTTCGAGATGCGCCAGGCCGACGGCAACCTGCTCAGCGCCCGCTATCAACCGGGGGAATCGGATTCGCGCCTCTATGGCGGCAACTCCAACTGGCGCGGGCCATTGTGGATGCCGATCAACTACATGCTCATCGAGTCGCTGCACGAGTTCCACCGTTATTACGCCGACAGTTTCTCGGTGGAATACCCCAGCGGCTCCGGCTACCTGGCTAATCTGGAAGAGGTCGCCGACGGCCTCAGCCAGCGCCTGACGCGGCTGTTCCTCAAGGACGCCGACGGCAAACGCCCGAGCATGGTCGACTATCCACAACTGCAGAACGATCCGCGCAGTCGCGACCTGGTGCTGTTCCACGAGTATTTCCACGGCGAAAACGGCCGCGGACTCGGGGCCTCCCACCAGACTGGCTGGAGCGCCCTGGTGGCGCTGCTGCTGCAACCCCGCCGCTAGTCCGCTAACGCCCAGGCGCCGGGAGCGACCGGCGCCTGGGCGAACTGCGGCAAGGCTACAGTTTTCCTCTGTCGCCCTGGATACTATGCTCTAGCCAGAGACCCCGCCTTCGCGAGCCCGCATGACTCACCCCGATGACGCCCAGCGTCTCCAAGCCCTGAGCGAGCTGCAGATTCTCGATAGCGGTGTCGAAGCCGCCTACGAGGACATCGTCGCCCTGGCCTGCCAACTGACCCGGGCGCCGGTGGCCTTCATCACCCTGGCCGATCGGCAGCGTCTCTGGTTCAAGGCCTGCCAGGGCATGACGGTGGCCGAGGTACCGGCCGACGCCTCGCTCTGCCACCTGGCGATCCGCACCCCTCGCCAGCCTTTTCTGGTGGAGGATCTGCAGAGGGACCCGCGCGTTTCACACCTGAGGGCGGCACCCGGGCTGGAGCGGATGCGCGCCTACCTGGGCATTCCCCTGCTCGACCGGCACGGGGTCGCCCTCGGCACCCTCTGCGTGATGGACGACCGGGTCCGGCGGTTCGAGGCGGCTCAGGTCGACAACCTGCAACGGCTGGCTCGGCAGGTCATCATCCTGCTGCAACAGCGCGAGACCCTGCGCCAGCTGGAAGAGCTGGACATCAACTTTTCCGCCTTCATGAACAACGGGCCCTTCATCGCCTACATCAAGGACCGCGACTGGCGCTACCGCTATGTCAACGAGCCCTTCCTGCAGCAGCTGGAACTGACCCGTGACGAGGTCCTCGGCCAGGACGACTTCACCATCTGGCCAGAGGCGGCGCCACGTTTCCGCCAGGTCGACGAGCAGGTGATGAACGAACTCAAGCCGAGCCGACTCGTCGAGCGCATGACGGCCCCGGATGGTCGACGCCTCTTCTGGCAGTCCTACAAGTTTCCCCTGGTCACGCGGCAGGGCATCGCCCTGGCGGGGCTGTCGGTGGACGTCACCGAGCATATCGAGCAACAGCACATGCTGGAGGCCTCGCAGCGCCAACTGCTGGACATGATGCAGGCCGCCGAGCAACGCAGCGTCACCGATGCCCTGACCGGTCTGTTCAACAGACGCGCCTTCGACCTGCGCCTGGCGGAGCATCTGCGGCGCGCCGAGGACCAGGGCACGCCGTTGTCCATGCTGCTGATCGACGTCGATCACTTCAAGACCTACAACGACGCCTTTGGCCACCAGGCCGGTGATACCGCATTGCAGACGGTCAGTCAGCTGCTGCTACAAAGCTGTCGCGACAATGACGCCTGCTTTCGCTACGGCGGCGAGGAATTCGCCATCCTGCTGTCGGGTGCCGATCTCACCGCGGCCCACTTGGTGGCCGAGCGTTGTCGGGCTGCCGTCGCCAACCATGCCTGGTCACGGCGCGCGGTGACCCTGAGCGTTGGTATCGCTACCTACAGGACCGGGATGGATGCCTACACCCTCACCGAAGGCGCCGACCGGGCGCTCTATGCGGCCAAGAACGCCGGTCGCAACCGCATCGCTGCGGAACCCGGACCTTAATCGCCCGCTGTCCTTGAATCGCGCCCAACAAAAAACCCGCCGAAGCGGGTTCTTTGTTGCGACCATCCCAACATCCTGTCAGGCGCCATCCTGGCCTGGTCTTCATCCGTGACCTCAGAGCTGCGCATCCTGCGCCGCTGATAGGTGAC
>NZ_JAPDIQ010000011.1:85928-141481 GCF_029872515.1 Pseudomonas flavocrustae
ACATCCTGTCAGGCGCCATCCTGGCCTGGTCTTCATCCGTGACCTCAGAGCTGCGCATCCTGCGCCGCTGATAGGTGTAGATTACGCAGCCCGCCGAGATGGCAACATGGCCAGGTGACACCAGTGCGTGTGAGCCTTTTGCCATAGCCTCGGGAACACGGCGACCGCCGCCTCGACTAATACTGAACCTCGCCGAAGATCCGCCATGGCCCTCTCGACTTCCTTCGCTATCGTGCAACAGCAGATGCGCCGCGCTGCCGGCCTGGTCTGGAGTACCTCTCCCGCGCTGATGATCGGCCTGGTTCTGGCCACCCTGGTCGCCGGCCTGCTGCCGGCCCTGGCCGCCTGGCTCGGGCAGCGCATCGTCGATGCCGTGGTGGCGGCCATGCGGCTGCATGCCGAGCAGGGCCAGGCGCCGCTGTGGCCAGTGCTGAAGTTCGTGCTGGCCGAAGCCGGGGTGCTGGCCGCCCTGGCGGGAGCCCAGCGGCTGCTGTCGGTGCAGCAATCGCTACTGCGGGTACGCCTGGGGCAGACCGTGAATCTGCTGATCCTGGAAAAGGCCCAGACCCTGTCGCTGGCACAATTCGAAGACGCGGATTTCTACGACAAGCTGGTGCGGGCCCGGCGCGAGGCGTCCATCCGGCCCCTGGCGTTGGTGACCAAGTCCCTGACCCTGCTGCAGAACCTGATCTCGCTCGTCAGCTTCGCCGTGCTGCTGGTGCATTTCTCGCCCTGGGCGCTGTTGCTGCTGGTGGTGGGTGCCCTGCCGGTGTTTCTGGCCGAGGCGCGCTTTTCCGGCGATGCCTTTCGCCTGTTCAGTCGGCGTGCACCCGAGACGCGCCGCCAGACCTACCTGGAGACACTGCTTTCCCACGAGGCCTACATCAAGGAGGTCAAGCTGTTCGGCCTGGCGCCGCTGCTGCTGGAGCGCTATCGCACCACCTTCACCAAGCTCTATGCCGAGGACCGTCGCCTGACCCTGAGACGTGACGGCTGGGGTTTCGTCTTTGGCCTGCTGGGCACCCTCGCCTTCTATGCCGCCTATGCCTGGGTGGTGCTCGATACCGTGCGCGGGCGTCTGAGCCTGGGCCAGATGACCCTCTATCTCACCCTGTTCCGCCAGGGCCAGGCCGCGGTCAGCGCCAGCCTGACGGCCCTTGGCGGACTCTACGAAGACAGCCTCTACCTGAGCAATCTCTACGACTACCTGGGCCAGCCGACCAGCGCCGAGGGCGGCAGCCTCACGGCCGGCAGCCAGCCCGGAGATGGCCTGAGATTCGACGGGGTCGGCTTCACCTATCCGGGCGCGACCGCACCGACGCTCAAGGACATCAGCTTTCACCTGGCGCCGGGCCAGAGCCTGGCCCTGGTGGGCGCCAACGGCTCGGGCAAGACCACCCTGATCAAGCTGCTGACCCGGCTGCATGCGCCTACCCAGGGACGCATCCTGCTCGATGGCAGCGATCTGCAGGAGTGGCAGCCGGCCGCCCTGCACAGGCGCATTGGCGTCATCTTCCAGGATTTCATCCGCTACCAGCTCACCGCTGGCGAAAATCTGGGGGTCGGCGACACCACGGCCTTCAACGACGGGGCGCGCTGGCGCAAGGCGGCCGAACAGGGCCTGGCCG
Source organism: Pseudomonas flavocrustae (assembly GCF_029872515.1). Taxonomy (NCBI): domain Bacteria; kingdom Pseudomonadati; phylum Pseudomonadota; class Gammaproteobacteria; order Pseudomonadales; family Pseudomonadaceae; genus Pseudomonas; species Pseudomonas flavocrustae. The sequence continues at coordinate 87,557 of NZ_JAPDIQ010000011.1, forward strand.
ACGAAGTCATCGCCGGTCTGCGCGAGGGTTACGAGACCCAGCTCGGACGCTGGTTCATGGGCGGTCAGGAGTTGTCCGGCGGGCAGTGGCAGAAGATTGCCCTGTCACGCGCCTATATGCGCGAAGACGCCGACATCCTGGTGCTGGACGAACCCACCGCCGCGCTGGACGCCGCCGCCGAGGCGGTGATCTTCGAGCGCTTTCGCGCCCAGGCGCAGCAGCGCATGACCCTGCTGATCTCGCACCGTTTCTCCAGCGTGCGCAATGCCGATCAGATCCTGGTGCTGGAAGGCGGCGAGATCCGCGAGCGAGGGGATCACGAGCAGCTGCTGGCGAGCGGCGGCCGCTATGCCCAGCTGTTCGATCTGCAGGCCAGAGGCTATCGCTGATCGCCGGTGGCGAACTTCGCGTGGAGGGCTATGCCCAACGCTTAACAACCACTCGCGGAGGCCGCATGAACGATCAGATCAAGGAAAACCCCGACGACCTGGACATCGATCCGGACATCGCGCCCGATCCCGAAGAGCCCGTAGGCGAAGATCCGGATGACAAGCCGGTCGAGGAACGCCTGCCGCAGAAGAATCCGCGCAATCCGGAGTACAGTTGATGAACGCCATCCTGCCGTTGCCCGAGGACGAAGATCCGGAGGGGCTGCATCCGGCGGAGTTGCCGGCCGACGAGGACGATGCGCCGCCAGTCGATCCGCTGTGAAATCTAGAGTCAGTACTCGGATGGATCTGGCGTAGGGCTTGCCCTCACCACAGCCCTCTCCCGGAGGGAGAGGGGGAAAGAGCGGCCCGTAGGTTGGGTTGAGCGTAACGAAGCCCAAGCTGAAAATGTTCACACCATGAAAAAGGTCCGCCGTAGCGGACCTTTTCTTTGGCCTTATTTCGCGCCGGGTTGCGGTTTGTAGAGTTCGAGCAGCTTGAGCGTGACGCCGTTGGTCCAGCCGAAGCCGTCCTGCAGCTCGTACTCGCCGCCGCCGCCGCCCTGGCCGCCGGTGAGGTCGTATTTCTCCACCAGCTTCTGCTCGCGGGCGTAGAGGTTCTGCACCTGGGTCAGGAAGCGGGTTCCGATGTCGGCGGCCAGCTTGTCCTGCTGGTAGCGACGCAGGCCGTCCACGGCCACCCACTGCAGCGGTGCCCAGCCATTGGGTTCGTCCCACTGCTGGCCGGTCTTGACCGTGGTGGTGGCGATGCCGCCCGGACGCAGCAGCTGGTTGGCCACGGTCGCGGCGGTCTGGTCGGCGCTGCTCTGGCTGGCGGCGCCCACGAACAGCGGGAACAGGGTAGCGGCGGAAACCTTGTCGGTACGGCGCTTGGCCTGCCAGTCGAAGTCGGTGTAGTAACCGGCCGGATTCCACAGGTAGCGGTCGATGGCCTGCTGGCGGGTCTTGGCCTTCTGGCTGTAGGCCTGGACGCAACTGGCCTCGCCGGTCTTCTCGCAGGCCTTGGCGATGGTCTGTTCCAGGTGATAGAGCAGGCTGTTCAGATCCACCGGGGCGATGGCGGTGGTGCGGATGGTCGCCAGGGTCTTGCCATCGCCCAGCCAGCGCGAGGAGAAGTCCCAGCCACTCTCGGCTCCGGCGCGCAGATCGCGATAGACCTCGCCGGCCGGTCGGCCCTTGGCCTGGGCGGCGGTGGCCAGGTCTTCCAGGTAGGACTCCTGGCGCGGGGTATCGCGAGCATCCCAGTAGCGATTGAGCAGGGTGCCGTCAGCCAGCCTGACCACATGGGCATTGGCCTGGCCCGGTTGCAGGCCTTCGGCCCCGGCCATCCAGTAGGCGTATTCCTTCTGCAGTTGCGGCAGGTAGCGGCGATAGGCGGAGTCGCCTTCCAGGCTGGCCTGCAGATCGACCATGTAGGCGAAGAACGGCGGCTGCGAGCGACTCAGGTAGTAGCTGCGATTGCCGTTGGGGATGTGGCCGTAGACGTCGATCTCATGGGCGAAGTTGTCCACCATGTCGCGGACCAGGTCGGTGCGCCCGTCCTTGGCCAGTCCCAGCATGGTGAAGTAGGAATCCCAGTAGTAGACCTCGCGGAAGCGTCCACCCGGCACCACATAGGGCTTGGGCAGCGGCAGCAGGCTGCTGTAGGCCGGCACCTCTTCGTAGTGGCGAGTCAGCACCGGCCAGAGATCCTTGACGTGGGTCGGCAGGTCGGCCCCCGCCTTGGGCGGTGCGGCCTTGATCGGATCGGATTCTTCGAAGTTGGCGCTGACAAAGGCCTTGAGGTCGAAGCCCGGCTTGTCGCGCTGGGCCAGGTAGTCCTGGCGGATGTCGGCCGGATTGCGCTTGGGCAGGGCATCGACGAAATGCTTCTGGTCGCTGAACAGCTTGCCCTGCTGCACGGCGGCGAACAGCTCGGGATAGGCCTGGTCCGGCGGCACGGCGCGGGCGTTGCTGGCGTCGCGCCAACTCCAGGTCGGGGTTTCCGGCTTGCTGCCCTCATGGGCGCAGGCGGCGAGAAAGGCGATGGACAGGGACAGGACGAGCATCCGCGCGGGTGGCGCAGGTGGCAGGCGTTTCATGAAGCGCTCCTTTTCTTGTCGACACGACAGCAGCCGCAACGGACGTTGCGACACGAAAGGATCGACCCTGGAGCGCCGCGACAGTTCGCCGCAATCGGCTCAGCCGCCCGGACGCAGACGCCTTACGCAGCGTGCCAGCTCTTCGAGACCGAAGGGCTTGCCAATGAGTTCGACGCCCTCTTCCGCCAGTTCCGGCAGGGACGCCGGGTCCGCCTGACCGGACAGATAGAGCACCGGCAGCCCGGGGCTGGTGGCCCGCGCCTGCTCGGCCAGTTGCCGGCCGTCCAGCCCGGAGAGGCCGAGACTGGTCACCAGCAGATCGATACGCAGGCTGCCCGAGGCGATGAGGGCCACGGCGGTGGCGCTGTCGGCCACCGCCAGGGGCGTGTAACCCAGCTCCGCCAGCACCTCGCCGATGATGACGCGGACTTCACGCTCTTCTTCGACGATCAGCGCGCAGTCACCGGAGACCTCCGGCAGGACCGGACCTTCGGCTTCGCTGGGCGCGGGCTCCACCACAGGCTGAGCCAGTAGCCGCGGTAGATAGAGGCTGATGCAGGTGCCCTCGCCCACCACCGAATGGATCTCCACCTGACCACCCGATTGGCGGACGAAGCCATAGATCATCGACAGCCCGAGTCCGGTGCCACGCCCGCTGGGCTTGGTGGTGAAGAAGGGTTCGCAGGCGCGCTTGAGGGTATCGGCGTCCATGCCGGTGCCGGTATCGCAGACCTGGATACGGACGAAATCACCGGCCACCGTCTCGATCGGCAGGCCGATGCTGAGCGGTCCGCTGACATTGTCCACGCGGATGCTCAGGTTGCCGCCCTCGGGCATGGCATCGCGGGCGTTGATGGCCAGGTTCAGGATGGCGTTTTCCAGCTGATGCGGATCGCAATGCAGCAGCCAGAGGTCGGCATCGAGCTGGACGTCCTTGCGGATCTTCTTGCCCAGGCTGTGACGCAGCAATTCGTGCATGCCCTGCACCAGCTGGCCGGCATCCACCGGGCGGGGTTCGAGTACCTGACGGCGGGCAAAGGCCAGCAGGCGCTGGGTCAGGGCCGCGGCGTTCTCGGCCGAGCGGGTGGCGGTGTCCAGGTAGCGCTCCAGCTCCTGGATGCGCCCCTGCTGCACCCGGCGACGCATCAGATCGAGCGAGCCGACGATGCCGGTCAGCAGGTTGTTGAAGTCGTGGGCGATGCCGCCGGTGAGTTGGCCGATGGCCTCCATCTTCTGCGCCTGGCGCAGCTCCTCTTCCAGGGCCATCAGCTCCTGGCTGCGTATCTCGATGCGCTCCTCGAGGTTGCGATTGAGTTCGTCCAGGGCTTCGCGAGTGTGGACGGCTTCGCTGACATCGCGGGAAATGGAGAGGAATCTCAGGGGCTGGCCGTCATCGCCCAGGATCGGCGTGACCACCACGTCCCACCAGCGCCGGGTGCCCTTCGCCGTGGGTGCCAGCCCGGTGAAGCGCCCGATGCCGCCCTGCCGCGCCGCCTCGATGGCGGCGGTCACCTCATGGCGCTGCCCTTCGGGCCAGAGTTCGGCCCAGGGACGGCCCTGGAAGGGAATGAAGTCGTCGATCTCCATGACCACCAGGCCGCCCGGATTCATGTATTCCAGACGCCCTTCCAGATCGATCAGCTTGATGCAGTCGACGCTGCAGACCATGACGCTGCGCTTGAAGGCCTCGCCCTGCCAGAGCTCGGCTTCATGGCGTCGCTGCGCGGTGATGTCGAGCAGTACGCCACCGGCCTCGCGCCGCTGGAATTGCAGGCAGCGCAACTGGCCATCGGTGCCCTGGCGCCAGGCCTCCCAGACCTGGCCCGCGGCGGGCAGCAGCCCCTCGGGCGGTGCGCTGCGACTCTGCAGCCCGCTGAGCAGCTCGGCGGGCGAAAGGCCCCGGGCCAGCGCCTCCGCGTCCCGTTCCAGCATGGCCGCACACGCGGCATCCGCGCGCCACTCGGCGCGGCTGGGATCGTATTCGAACAGGCCGACGGCAAGAAATTGGGACATGGTGGGTAGGTGGCCGGTAGGAGAAGGAGATGTCATAACGCCAGCAGAAACGGCGAACCTGTCTACGTTAACAGTTTCATCGTTTCGCTTCGCGCTGGGCTTCGACCACTGCGCCGGAAAAATTACTCACTCGGTCGCGTTTTTCTCCACGGCATAGCGCCGCTCCAGACCGCTATGGCCCAGACCGACGCCCTTGCGCACCTTGAGCTGCACCGGGATGCGCTCCTTGAGCGCCTCCACGTGGCTGATGATGCCGATGGTCTTGCCGCTGGCATTGAGCTGATCGAGGGCATCCAGTGCGACCTCCAGGGTTTCGCCATCGAGGGTACCGAAGCCTTCGTCGAGAAACAGCGAGTCGATGCCGGTGCGCTGGCTGACCAGATCCGACAGGGCCAGCGCCAGGGCCAGGCTCACCAAAAAGCTCTCGCCACCGGAGAGGGTACGGATGTCGCGTAGGGCATCGGCCTGCCAGGTGTCGAGGATCTGCAATTCCAGCTCGGCGGCCTGGCGCCGGAAGAGTCGATAGCGACCGTGCAGGCGCATCAGCTGACCATTGGCGAGATGCACCAGGTGATCCAGGGTCAGGCCCTGGGCGAACTTGCGGAATTTGGCGCCGTCGGCCGAGCCGATCAGACCGTTGAGGTGCTGCCAGAGGTCGTGATCGAGCTCCTGGGCGGCGATCTCGCCGAGCAGGGCCTGCAGACCATCGCGGCGGCGCTCGTCTTCGCGCAGGGCGGCGTTGACCTCGCCCTGGCGCTGGCCCAGGGCGCGCAATTCGGCGCCGGCGGCGGCCAGTTCGGCATCCAGCTCGGCGGCGCTGCGCTCGGTCTGCGGCTCGGCGTTCAGGGTGTTCAGGCGTTCCTGCGCCGCACCGGCCAGAGCGCGCGCCTCGGTCAGACCGGTCTCGAGACGGGTGCGCTCCAGCGTCAGAGCGCTGTGCTCGTGGTCGTCCAGTTGTGCGGCGCGCCAGGCGTCGGCGTCGGCGAAGGCGCTGGCGGCCAGAGCGGTCTGCCAACGGACGCCGGCTTCGCTGGCCAGCTGCACCTCGCCCGCCAGTCGCTCGTGCAGCGCCTGGTGGCTGCCCTGCAGCGCCGCACCCTGCTCACGGCAGTCTTCCCAGGTCGCGGTCGCCTCCGCGAGCACGGCCGCAGCGGCCTCCGGCGCTACCGGGACGGCGGCGACCTCGCCGGCGCGCTGGCGCCAGGTCTCGACCAGCGGCACGAGGGTGGCCAGGCGCTGGGCAATGTCCTTCAGGTGCTGCTGCAGTTCCTGCGCTCGCTGGCGATCGGCCTGCCAGCGGCGCCACTCCTGCTCGCGCAGCGTCAGCCATTCGCCGGCACGACTGGGCACCTCATGTCCCCAGCGCGCCAGCTCCGCGCCCAACTGGCGCTCTGCCGTGGCCTGTTGCGCCTCGGCCTCCCGCTGTTCCCTGGCACCCTCCGCCAGACTTTGGCGCGCTCGCTCCCAGGCCGCCTCGGCCAGCGCCTGGCGCTGTTCGGCATCGGCCTGTTGACGCGCCAGGCGCTGGGCTTCGTTGCGGCCTTCCTCGCCTTGCTGACGCAGGCCATCCAGGGTGGCGAGCACCTGCTGGATGCGCGCCAGCTCCTGGTCCTGACGGCGGCGCAATTCGGCCACCGCGCCAGGCACCTCAGGATCGGCACCCAGGGCCGTGCAACGCTGACGCCAGAGTTCGCCCAGTTGCTCCAGCTGCTGACTGGCCTCGGTCTGCTGTTCGGTGGCCTGATCCAGTTGCGCCTTGAGCGCGGCCAGGGCTTCGCTGAGCTCCTTGCCCTCCTGGGTCAGGCGCTCCAGTTCGGTCTTGGCGTCCTGCAGGGCGGTCTGGGTGGCGGAGACGTCCAGCGCGGCATAGTCGGCCACCGCGGGGTGATCACGGGAACCGCACAGCGGACAGGGTTCGTCGGGCTGCAATTCGGCGCGCTGGGCCTCGAGACTGCGGATGACCCTTTCCTGTTCGAGCAGCTTCTCGCGCTCGCGCACCTGCTGGGCCACCTCGCGATAGCGCCCGCGCAGGGCGTCCAGGCGCACCTGGTGATCGCCATGCTGGCGCTGACGCTCATCCTGGCTGCGGGCCAGACGCTCCACCTGGGTCTGCAGCTGGCGCCGGCGCTCGACCAGCTGATCCAGCTGATCCACCTCGTTGACCCGGCCCAGCGTGGCCTGCCAGAGGGCACGCCAGGCCTTTTCGTCGCGGCCGTCCAGCGCGGCCTGCCAGCGTTCGCGCTGGGCCTGCTCCGTCGCCTGGGCCTGGGCGGCCTGCTCGCGTGCCCGCGTCACCGCCTCCTGCTGGGCTTCGCGTTCCTCGGCCAGCAGCTGCAGCTGCCGGGTCTGCTCCTGCTGGCGCCGCGTTAGGCGCGCCAGGGCCTCGGCTCGTTCATCGCGCAGGGCCAGCTGGCTGCGCCAGTCGCCCAGGCGTTCGCCAAGTTCGGCATGACCACTGCGCTCAGCCAGGCTCAGTTCCAGATGCTGCTGTTCGTCCAGCGCCTGCGCCTGCTCCGCCTCGGCCTGGCGCAGTTGTTCGCCACTGGCCCCCAGGGCCTGGGCCAGGGCGGCATCGCGGCGACTGGCCAGGGTCTGGATCCTCTGATCGAGCTGTGCCAGTTCATCCCGGCTGCGCTGTTCCCGCGCCGCGGCTTCGCGCCAGGCCTGCTCGACGGGCAGCAACCGGGCCGCCGGTTCGGCCGCCGCCAGCCGCTGACGTTGCGGCTCGGCGGCCTCCCAGGCCTGCTGCGCGGTGGCCAGGCGCGCCTGGGCCTGCTGCTCGTCCGCCGCCGTCTGCTCCACGGCGGACAGCCACTGGCGCTGGGCCTGCCAGGTCTTGAGGTCTGCGCCCAGTCGCTCTTCGCGCTGCGCCAGGCCGCTGCCCTCGGCGGCCAGCGCCTGGCGGCGTTCGGCGTCCAGCACCTCGACCCCGGCGACGCGCTGGCGCAGGCCCTCCAGGACGCCCTTGGCCTCCCGCGCGCGCTCGAACACCCGCTGGGAGATCTGCCCGTACACGGCGGTGCCGGTCAGCTCTTCCAGCAGTTCGGCACGCTGGCTGGCACTGGCTTCCAGGAAGGCGGCGAAGCCCCCCTGGGCCAGCAGCATGGAGCGGGTGAAGCGCTCGAAGTCGAGGCCGGTGAGTTCCTCGGTAAGTCTGAGCTTGTCGCCGGTCTTTTCGGCGAGAATGCTGCCGTCGAGCCTGGCCAGTTCCACCTTGGGTGGCTGCAGGGCGCCATCGGCGCGGTCGCGGGCGCGTCGCTGGCTCCAGAAGGCTCGATAGCGCTCGCCACGCACGGCGAATTCCACCTCGGCGAGGCAGTCGCCGGTGTGGCGGGTCATGAGTTCGTTGCTCTCCCCACCCACCTTGCTCATGCGCGGCGTGCGGTGATAGAGCGCCAGGCAGATGGCGTCCAGCAGGGTGGTCTTGCCCGCCCCGGTCGGTCCGGTGATGGCGAACAGGCCACTGCTGGCGAAGGGTTCGGCGGTGAAGTCGATCTTCCACTCACCCTTGAGGGAATTGAGGTTCTTCAGGCGCAGGGTGAGGATCTTCATCGGGCTTTTCCAGGACGACTCGGCGAACCGCCAATTCTGGCATTGTTGGGCCCGCTCGCCCATGCCAACCGACCACTCGACCTATGGTCGTGCCCACCGCTGAACTTGCTTCGCCCCCCGCTCTCAACTGCAAGGTATCGCTCTGCAATCACGTTTCCCGGAAGATCCGTCGTGCGCTTGCCCCTCTCTCCCTTCGATTTCCTCGGCATGCCCCTGCTGGTCGGTGTGGGCACCCTGGCGCTGGTCAGCTGCAGTGGCGGCCACAAGGTCGCCGCGCTGTGGCAGCCGCTGGCGACCTGGCTGGTCTAGCGGATAAAGAGCCCGCCGATCCTGGGATCGCCGGGCTGCCCCTCACGGCATGAACACCGCCCTCATGCAGTTCCTGTCCTTGGACTTGAACAGCTCGTAGCCGTAGGGCGACTCTTCCAGGCTCATCGGATGGGTGAGCAGGTAAGACGGATCCAGCTCGCCCTTCTGGATGTGTTCGAACAGCCGCTCCACATAGCGCTGCCCCGGCTGCTGGCCCGATCTCAGGGTCAGGGCCTTGTTGACGATGGCGCCCATGGGAAACTTGTCGATCACCCCGCCATAGACGCCGATCACCGACACCGTACCGCCCTTGCGACAGGCACGGATGGCCTGGCGCAGCGCCGATCCGCGCTCGGTATGCAGGCGCAGCAGCTGCTTGGTCTTGTCGTAGGCATAGTCGACCTGGGTACCGTGGGCCTCCATGCCGACGCAATCGATGCAGCGATCCGGGCCACGGCCACCGGTCAGCTCCAGCAGCGCCTCATGGATGTTGGTGGTCTCGTAATCGAGGACGATGGCGCCGGCCTTCTCGGCCGCCAGCTGCAGGCGATCGCTGAAGCGATCGATGGCGATCACCCGCTCGGCGCCCAGCAGGTAGGCGCTGCGAATGGCCATCTGGCCAACGCCGCCACACCCCCAGACCGCCACGGTATCGCCAGGCTGGATGTCGGCGATGTCGGCAGCGTAGTAGCCGGTGGGCACGGCATCGGACACGAACACCGCCTGGGCATCGCTGACGCCGTCAGGCACCTTGAACAGATTGACGTCGGCATAGGGCACCCGCACGTAGGTGGCGTGGCTGCCGGCATAGCCGCCGAAGGCATGGCTGTAGCCGAAGATGCCGGAACAGGGCTGCCCATAGGCCAGCTCGGTCATCTCGGGCTTGGGGTTGCTGTTGTCGCAGCAGTTGTAATCCTCGCGCTGGCAGTGCTCGCAGTCACCGCAACCGATGATGGAGACGGTCACCACCCGGTCGCCAACGGCCAGGCCCTGGTTACGCAGGCTGCTGCCCAGTTCGACGATCTCGCCGAGGAATTCATGGCCGATGATGTCGCCAGGCTTCATCGCCGGGACGTAGCCGCCCAGCAGGTGCAGGTCCGAACCGCACACCGAGGACATGATGATGCGCACGATGGCGTCGCGCGGATTGAGGATCTCCGGATCCGGGACGGTTTCCACCTGCAGACGATTGGGGGCTTGCCAGGTCAGGGCACGCATTATTCGGACCTCGCCTGAGTGCCCAGGCCGGCATTGATGTCGGCCTGGGGTTCGTCGGCCGGGTGAGTCACCGGCGGATGAGGCGGCGCCAACGGGCGACCGCTGCGGGAGACCTCGGGGGTGGCGATCTCGCCGGTTTCCAGTTGCTGCTTGAGCCGGCGCAGGCCGAGATTGACCGCCTTGCCGGTGAAGCGGCTGATCCCTTCGGTGACGGCATGACCGAGCAGGCCGACCGGGGCTTCGCAGGCCAGTACGGCCTGGACCAGGGTACCGCGGCCCTGGGGTGCGTCGCTGAAGGTCAGACTGGCCTTGTGCGCCATGAAGGTGCCGGGCACGGTGCTCCACAGCAGGAATTCGTTCTCGCGGCGCTCGCTCTGCTCCAGGGTCCAGCTCAGGGTGCGCCCCAGGGGACCGGAGGCATGCCAGTGGCTGTCGCCATCGGCGCCCAGCTCGATGCGGTCGACGAAGGGCAGCAGCGCGCGCAGGTGCTGCAGGTCGGTGCAGTAGGCGAACACCTCCTCACGCGGCTTGGCGATGGTGACGCTGCGCTGGATGGCGGTGGGATTGCGCCAGCCCCAGCGCTCGGCCAGGGCCTGTTCGAAAGGTGATGGCTGCAGCGCGGCCTTGAGCTCGCAACGCTGGCGGACGCCGCGACTGAGGGCCATGGCGCCCAGCGCCAGCTTCACGCAGCCGGTGAGGCCACCGCGGCGCAGGCCGCCAAGGATCAGCAGACCACCGCCAAGCAGGGACACCAGGCGTTCGGTGCCCTGGACATTGGGAACTTGGTTGTCGGAACGTGCGTGACGCGTGGCGGCGAGGGGTTGCGACAGGTCGTGCATGGGGTCTCCTCCGATATGGGCTACATAGAGAGGGTGACCCCGGGGCAGCGGGCCTTGTTCCGGAGGAGAAATACCGTCCGATGGACGCGTTTCGCTGCGATCAGGCGGGCAACTCGCCGAGAACCTCGCGATAAAGGCTTTCCAGCCGGGTACGCAGGTCGTCGTCCAGGGTCTCTTCGGCCAGGCGCTGGCTGAAGACATCCAGCGGGCTGAGCTCTTCCAGCGTTTCGCGCTGGGTACCCTGCAGAGTGGGCGCGATGGCGCTGCGCGCGCGCCTGACCCGCAGCACCTCCAGCGGCAACTCGGCCACCAGCGCGGAGATGCGCGGCTGCAGATCGGCCAGGTAGTCGTCACCGGCCACCACCACCTCGGCCCACACCGGGCACTCGGGGCGGCCGTCGGCCGCTGCCTCGACCAAGGCGGCGCCCAGGGTGTCGAGGGTGCCCTGCACCACGGCCAGCGGCTGGAAACAGGGCACCGCCACGGGCGTCACCCGCTCCAGGGTCGCGCCGAACTCCACCAGCAGGACCTCCTTGGCGCGTTCCTCATCGAAGCTGAGGCACAGCGGCGAGCCGCTGTAGCGCACCTGCTCCAGGCCGCCGACCCGCTGGGGGCGATGGATATGGCCGAGGGCGATGTAGTCTGCCGGCGGAAAGGCGCTGGTGGGAAAGGCGTCGAGGCTGCCGACATAGATCTCCCGCACCGACTCGCTGGTGCTGGCGCCCACGGTGGTCAGGTGGCCGGTGGCGATGATCGGCAAGGCAACGCCCAGTTCGGCGCGGCGCGCCTCGGCCAGAGCGTACAACTCGGCATAGTGCCCCTGGATGGCCTGTTGCAGCGCCTGGCGCTTTTCCTCGGCGCTTTGTCCGGCCTGGCTCTGCACCACGTCACGCGGCCGCACGAAGGGAATGCCGCAGAGCAGTGCGCTGATCTCGCCATCGCGGCGGCGCAATTCCAGCAGCTGGTCGGCTGGCGTCTCGCTGACGCAGGGGATCACCCGGGTGTCCAGGCAGGCCAGCAACTCGCGGGATTCCGCCAGCACCGCGGCGGAATCATGGTTGCCGCCGAGCACCACCAGGCTGGCGCCGGTACCGCGCAGGGCGACGATGAAGCCGTTGTACAGCTCGCGGGCATAGCTCGGTGGCGTGGCGGTGTCGAAGATGTCCCCCGCCACCAGGACCACGTCCACCGCCTGCTCCGCCACCTGGTCGACCAGCCAGGCGAGAAAGGCGCGATGCTCGGCCTCGCGGGTGCGCCCGAGGAAATGCTGCCCCAGGTGCCAGTCGGAGGTGTGCAGCAGGCGCAGGCCGCTCGCGGAAGCAGACTTTCGAACACGTCTGGGCTTGGGTTTTTCCTCGGGGGCAGCGGCGGGCAGATCGAACAGCGGGAGGTTTTCCATGGGTATCGGCGGTCAGAGCGGCAAAGGGCGCAGTATCCTCTCCGGGGCGCCTGAGGGAAACCGCCCCGCGCCCTGACCGGACCGGCGTGCCTAGCGCCGGGGATCGAGGCGCTGACCGGAGGCGGCATCGAACAGGTGCAGGTGCTCCTCCGGCGCGCGCAGCTGCAGGACGTGGCCCGGCGCCGGCCGCTGCTGATGGAGCAGGCGCACCACCAGCGCCTGCTCGCCCCAGCGCCCATGCGCCAGGTTGTCGGCGCCGAGGATCTCCAGGGTGCGGACCACCAGGGGCAGGCCCTGCTCCGAAACGCCGCAGGGCTGCAGGTGCTCGGGCCGGATGCCCAGGCAGACCGGACGTCCGGCCAGATGGTGATAGCCCGGCCCCAGCGGCAGGCGCAGACCGCCCGGCACTTCGCAGTGGCTGCCAGCGGCGTCGACCTGGCCGTCCAGCAGATTCATCGCCGGACTGCCGATGAAGCTGGCGACGAAGCGCGTGGCCGGACGTTCGTAGACCTCCACCGGGGTGCCGAGCTGCTCGACCACCCCCGCCTGCATCACCACCACCCGCTGGGCCAGGGTCATGGCCTCCACCTGGTCATGGGTGACATAGAGGCTGGTGGTATTGAGCCGCTGGTGCAGCTGCTGCAATTCCAGGCGCATCTGCACCCGCAGCTTGGCGTCCAGGTTGGACAGCGGCTCGTCGAACAGGAACACCGCCGGATCACGCACCAGGGCGCGGCCCATGGCCACCCGCTGGCGCTGGCCGCCGGACAGCTCTCGCGGCCGCCGTTCGAGCAGGCCATCGAGTTCCAGAATGCGCGCCGCCTCCTTGACCCGGGTGGCGATCTCGGCACGGCCGAGACCGGCGATCTTGAGACCCCAGGCCAGATTCTCGGCCACGCTCATGTGCGGATAGAGGGCGTAGTTCTGGAACACCATGGCGATGCCGCGCGCCTTGGGTTCCAGCGCGGTGACGTCCCGGCCACCGATATGGATGCTGCCGGCGCTGACCCGCTCCAGCCCGGCCACCAGCCGCAGCAGGGTGGACTTGCCGCAGCCCGAAGGCCCCACCAGCACGATGAATTCGCCATCCGCCACCTGCAGATCGAGGGGCTGGATGACCTGGGTCTTGCCGCCGTTCCAGCTCTTGGAAACGGTCCTGAGTTCGAGGTTTGCCATGGTTACTTTTCGCTATCCACCAGACCGCGCACGAAGGCGCGTTGCATGACCATTACCACCGCCACCGGCGGGATCAGGGTGAGCAGCATGGCTGCCATCACCTGGTTCCATTGCGGCACCCGTTCGCCGAGCGAGAGCATGCCGCGAATGCCCGCCACGGCCGTGCCGAGGTCGGGGTTGCTGACGATCAGCAGCGGCCAGAGGTACTGGTTCCAGCCGTAGATGAAGGTGATGACGAACAGCGCCGCCAGGTTGGTCCGCGACAGCGGCAGGACGATGTCGCGGAAGAAGCGCAGCGGCGAGGCGCCATCGATGCGCGCCGCTTCGAGCAATTCCTCGGGCAGCGTCAGAAAGAACTGGCGGAACAGGAAGGTGGCGGTGGCCGAGGCCATCAGCGGCAGGGTCAGACCGGCGTAGCTGTCCAGCATTCCGAGATGGCCGATGGTGTCCACGGTGGGAAAGATGCGCACCTCCACCGGCAGCATCAGGGTGATGAAGATCAGCCAGAAAGCCAGGGGGCGCAGCGGAAAGCGGAACCAGACGATGGCGAAGGCCGAGAGGATGGAGACCGACAGCTTGCCCAGGGTGATGCCCAGCGCCATCAGGAAGCTGTTGAGCAGCAGCAGCCAGAAGGGTGCGGTGCTGTTGCTCACGCCCTGGGTCCAGATCAGGCTGAGGTTGTCCCAGAGATGGCGCCCCGGAATCAGGCTCATGGGCGTGGCGAACACCGCCCGGTCGTCGAGGGTGGCGGCCACAAAGGCCACATAGAGCGGAAAGAGGATGACGCCGATGCCCAGTACCAGCATCAGGTGGCACAGCAGCGTCAGCCCGCGACGATTCTCGATCATTGATAGCGCACCCGGCGTTCGACGTAGCGGAATTGCACCACCGTGAGCACGATGACCAGCAGCATCAGCACCACCGACTGGGCGGCGGAGGCGGCGAGATCGAGTCCGGTGAAGCCCTCGCGATAGATCTTGTAGATCAGGGTGGTGGTGGCCTGCACCGGTCCGCCGCCGGTGGCCGCGTCGATCACCGGAAAGGTGTCGAAGAAGGCGTAGACCAGGTTGACCACCAGCAGGAAGAAGCTGACCGGCGCGATCAGCGGCAGCGACAGCTGCAGGAAGCGGCGCAGCGGCCCGGCGCCGTCGATGGCGGCAGCTTCCAGCAGCGAGCGCGGGATGGATTGCAGCGCGGCGAAGAAGAACAGGAAGTTGTAGCTGATCTGCTTCCACACCGAAGCGAGCACCACCAGGAACAGCGCCTGACCGGCGTTCTGGGCGTGGTTCCAGTGATAGCCGTAGCGCTCCAGCAACAGGGTGAGCAGACCGAGACCGGGGTTGAACAGAAAGATCCACAACACCGCGGCAATGGCCGGGGCCACCGCATAGGGCAGCAGCAGCAGGGTCTGGTAGATCCGGCTGCCACGCACCACCAGATCGACCAGGGCGGCGAGGACCAGGGACACCAGCAGGCCGCAGCCGGTCACCAGGGCGCTGAAGGTCAGGGTGGTCCAGAAGGAGGCCAGATACAGCGGGTCCTGGAACAGCTGACGGAAGTTGTCGAGGCCGACGAACTGGCTGGACAGGCCGAAGGGATCGACGCTCTGCAACGAGTACCAGAGCGTCTTGCCGGCGGGCCAGAGAAAGAACACGGCGGTGATCGCCAGCTGCGGCGCGAGCAGCGCATAGGGCAGCCAGCCGGAAGGAAAGACCTGACGGGATGTGGACATGGGCGCACGCATCGTCGCGAAAAGAGGAGCGGCGCCGGCACTCGTCGGCAGGCGCCGCCAGGGCGGACCCCAGGCTTACTGGGTGGATTTCTCGAAGCGGCGCAACAGCACGTTGCCGCGCTGCACGGCAGTATCCAGCGCCTGTTGCGGGGCCTGCTTGCCGGTCCAGACGCTTTCCAGCTCTTCGTCGATCACCGCGCGGATCTGCGGCATGTTGCCCAGGCGCAGGCCCTTGGTGAAGGCCAGTGGCGGCTTGTTCAGCATCTGCCGGGTGGCGATGTCCGCCCCCGGATTCTTGCTGTAGAAGCCCTGCTCGCGGGTCAGGTCGTAGGCCGCCTTGGTGATCGGCAGGTAGCCGGTCTGCTGGTGCCATTCGGCGGCGATCTCCGGCTGCGCCAGGAAGGCGAGGAATTCGGCCACGCCGCGCTTCACCGCGGCATCCTGACCCTTGAACACCCAGAGGCTGGCGCCGCCGATGATGGCGTTCTGGGGAGCGCCCTTGAGGTCGCCGTCGTAGGGCATCATGGCCACGCCGAAGTCGAACTTGGCGTAGTGGCGGATGTTGGCCAGCGAGCCGGACGAGGTGGTCAGCATGGCGCAGTCGCCGTTGTAGAACTTCTCCGTGGGTTCGTCCTTGCGGCCGACGTAGGTGAAGTCACCGCGCTTGCCCATCTCCTGCAACAGGGCGATGTGCTTGACCTGGGGCGCCTGGTTGAAGTCCAGCACGGCATCGGTCCCCAGGTAGCCGTTGTCCCGGCTGGCGAAGGGCAGGCCGTTCCAGGCGCTGAAGTTTTCCAGCTGCACCCAGCTCTGCCAGCCGCTGGTGTAGCCGCACTTGAGACCGGCGGCGCGCAGCTTGGCGCTGTCCTCCGCCAGGTCCTTCCAGGTCTTGGGCGGCGCTTCCGGATCGAGGCCGGCCTGCTTGAAGGCGGCCTTGTTGTAGTAGAGCACCGGGGTGGAACTGTTGAACGGCATGGACAGCAGTTGACCGGTCTTGGCGTCGCTGTAGTAGCTGGCGACGGTGGGTACGAAGCCCGCTTCATCCAGCTTCAGGCCCGCGTCCTTGAACACCTGGTAGACCGGCTCGATGGCCCGGGAGGCCATCATGGTCGCGGTGCCCACCTCGTAGACCTGCAGAATGGCCGGCGGCTTGCCGGTCCGGAAGGCCGCGATGCCAGCGGCCAGATTCTGCTCGTAGTCACCCTTGTACACCGGCTGTACCTGGAATTCCGGGTGCGCCTGGTTGAAGCGCTGGGCCAGGGAATCGACCTCCTTGCCAAGCTCCGCATCCATTGAATGCCAGAAGGGAATGGGCGTCGCCGCCCACACCGGGCCGCTACTCACCAGCCCGAGTACCAATCCCAACGTCATACCGCGAAGCGAAGCCTGCATGTCTGTGCCGCCCTTATCGATAGCCTGAGGATCGAAGGCGCGAAATCGCGCCTTCCTGTTCGAAAGGCAACATGCCAGGCAGAGATGACAGTCAGGCTACAGCGAAGACAGCACGCACGGTCCCGCCGAAAGGACCGTCGTAGAGCCTTTCGCGGGCAAAACCCCTGGCAGCGCGGCGGCAGCCTGGCGCGGCCAGCTGCCAGGCGCTAGCAGCGACTCGCGGGCGGCGGCGCCAGGGTCAGCCGCTGCACCAGGCTGGGCACCAGGCTCAGCACACCCAGCAGCGCCATTCCCAGGCCAACCCACAGGGGCGCGCGCAGGCCCTGGCCGGCATCGATGGCCGCGCCGCCGGCCCAGGCCCCCACTGCCAGGCCCGCGGTGATCACCGAGGTATGCAGGGTGTTGACCAGGGGCCCCGGGGTGGCCGCGGCCATGACCCGGGCGACCATGGCCGGGTTGAGCGCCACTCCGGTCAGGCCGATCAGCGCCAGGGCCAGGAGGCTGGCCGCGGCATTCTCGGCGCAGCTGACGAACAGGGCGAAGCCCAGCGCCAGCACCGCCAGCCCGACGCCCTGCACCTTGAGGGTGTAGCGATCGGCCAGGCGGCCCACCAGCAGATTGCCCAGCACGTTGGCGAGGCCGTACCCCATCAGCAACCAGGGAATGGTGGTGGACGCGAAGCCTGTCACCTGGATGAAGATGGGCGAGAAGTAGCTGAAACCGGCGAAGGTCGCGCCGATGATCAGGCCGCTGGTGAGGTAGGCCGCCCAGAGCCGGGCGCTGACCAGGGTGCGCAGTTCACCGCCCAACTGCCCGGCCACGCGCGCCGGCGTGCGCGGCACGCACAGGCCGACCAGCAGGGTGCAGCAGGCCGCCAGCAGGGCGACCGCCCAGAAGCTGGCGCGCCAGCCGGCCAGTTGCTCGATCAGCACCGTGCCCGGCACTCCGAATACCGGCGCCAGCATGAGGCCGGACAGGATCAGCGAGGCCGCCCGGCCGCGGCGATCCGGCGTGACCAGGTTGGCGCCCAGGGTCAGGCACAGGCCGATGCTGGCGGAGCTGGCGATGCCCATGAGCACCCGCCCCGCCGCCATCACCGGATAGCTGGCCGCCAGTGCGGCGACCACGGCGCCTACCAGATAGAGCGTCAGCAGCCACAGCAGCGCCGATTTTTCCGCCAAGCGCAGGGCCAGCAGCAACAGGGTCAGCGGCGGGCCGCCCAGGGCCATGCCTAGGGCATACCAGGAAATCAGATAGCCGATCTGGCCGATGGAGACGCCGAGATCGGCGGCCAGCGCCGGCATCATGCCGGCCACCATGAATTCGGCGGTGGTCAGCGCGAAGATGGTCAGGGCCAGCAGATAGATGAGACGGGGGATGGCGGGTGGGGCAGTCATGACAGCGGGATATTCCAGAAAAAGCGGACAGGAGCGGCGGTAGCGGGCCGGATGTAGGGGCCGATCCCGGGTATCTCGGGAGGCAACAGCTCAGGCGGTCGCAGAGGGTCCGAGTGGTCTCGGGAGGTGTCCGTTCCAGGCGGAACGATGAATCGACAGGCGGCAGGTCGCGCGCCAGGGTCGGCACCTTAGTGGCTGCACGGTCGCCCGGTCAAACCTCGCGCCGCCTGGCTAGAGGCGAAAGTCCTCGGCGATCAGCCCGGCCAGAGAGGCGCAGGCGGGGCTGCGCTCACCGGGCGGCGAGGCTAGCCGCAGCTCGTGCACCGGCAGTTGCGCAAAGCCCTCCTCCGGCTTCAGTTCACGCATCGGCGGGGTCATGCGCGCCCGGTCGGTGATGGCCACGGCCTGGCCCAGTTCGACCGCCGCTTCCAATGCCGAAGAGGCGGCGCTGGTCACCACCGCATGCCAGCGCCGGCCCTGGCGGATCAGCAGGTCGATGCCCAGTTCGCGATAGCTGCAGCCTTCGCCGTGCAGCGCCAGGGGCACGCTGGCGTTCGGGCTCAGTTGCAGCCCGGGACCGGCGACCCACACCGGCTGGGTATGGCCGAACCTCTGGCCGTCCGCCCGATCGGTGCGGGGCGGTCCCACCAGCAGCGCCAGGTCCAGCAGTCCCTGGCCGAGCCAGCGCCGGAGCTGGCTGCTGTTGCCGGTCAGCACCTGCAGGACGATCCCGGGATGCTCGCCCTGCAAGCGCGGCAGCACGGCCTTGAGCAGGCGGGCGGCATAGTCCTCGGCCACGCCCAGGCGCACCTCGCCCACCACCGGCTGGCCGGTGAGACCGGCGAGGATGCGGTCATGGGCCTGCAGCAGGTCGGCGGTCTCCAGCAGCACGCGGCGCCCGAGCGGGGTCAGGGTCACCGCCTGGTTGTCGCGCTCGAACAGCCGGCCGCCGGTCTGCTCCTCCAGTCGGCGGATCTGGCTGCTCACCGCCGAAGGACTGCGATTGAGCTGCAAGGAGGCGGCGCGAAACTGCCCCAGCCGCACGATGGTGTGGAAGGTACGCAGGACGTCGATATCGAGAGGTGCAGGCATGATGCGTTTTTATCGAACCATAGCTACCGATAATGTCGTTTGAGTGTATTACTACCCTGGGCCAGGCTCAAGGCATCCCGTCATCTGGAGCCCGGCCATGCCTGCCATCCTGTCTTCCCCGCTGCTGCGCCAGCTCGCCCTGGTGCTGTGCTGGAGCGCCGGTTTCGTTGGTTATCGCTACGCAGCGGACCAGGCCCCTACCCTGCTGGTGACCTTCTGGCGCCTGCTGCTGGCCGCCGTGCTGCTGCTGCCCTTCGCCTGGGCCGAGGTGCGGCGATTGCCGCTGAAGATCATCGGCCAGCAGGCGGGCATCGGCGTGCTGGCCTTCGCCGGAGCGGCAGGGCCGGCCGCCAAGGCCATCGAACTGGGCGTCTCACCCGGGCTGGCGGCGCTGCTGTCGGATCTGTCGCCGCTGCTGGTGGCCCTGGGTTGCTGCCTGCTGCCGGGCCAGCGCACCAACGGGCGCCAGTGGCTCGGCCTGGGCCTGGGCCTGACGGGCGTCCTGCTGGCCACCGGCGCGGGCGTGGGACTGGGCGTGGCCCCCGGCTGGGCCTACGCCCTGCCGCTGGGCAGCGCCCTGGCCCTGGCGCTGGCGACCCTGGTGCAGAGTCGCGTGCCGCCGAGCCGACTGGCGTTGCGGACGCAGCTGTTCATCCAGCTGGCGGCCAGCAGTCTGGTGATGCTGGGGGTGGCCGGGGTGGAAGGTCCGCTGACCCCACCGCTGACCCTCGGCTTCGCCCTGGCGGTGCTCTGGTTGTTGATCCCGACCCTGCTCGGCTTCGGCCTCTACTGGCTGTGCCTGCGCCAGGGCAGCCCCCAGGCGGTGAGTGGCGCGCTCTACCTGAGTCCGCCAGTGGCGCTGCTGTGGGCCTGGGCCTGTTTCGACGAGCCGCTGGCGCCGGGCATGCTGCTCGGCCTGCTGTTCGCCCTGGCGGGCTTGCTGTGCCTGAATGCGGCGGAGCGGCCCCGGCAGCCGGAGCCGGCGCTGGCATCGGGCAGCTGACTCTGGCGGGAAGGTGCGATACTGACGGTCGTCAGCACCGGGAGGCCTCGCGTGCTGCGAGGCTGGCAGAGGGTCAGGCTTTGTCGTCGGCCTGCTCGTCGTGGTCCTTGAGCGCGGGTTTCTTGCCCGGTTGCGGCGCGTGCTCGGCATCGGGTGCGATGTCCTCGCCCTGATGCTTCTTTTCCTGCTGCACTTTCTTGTCGTGGGCGACGTTACGTGGGTCAGTCATGGGACATCCTCGCTCGGTAGGTCATCAGGTTATCCGTCGCCGCGTCACGCAAGCCGTGTTGCGCCGGGATAAGGCTTCGAGCGGGACGGCAGGCAGCCGTTCCTGTGCGCCGACGAAACGCTCTGGGGCGCGCCCTCTGCGCTTTGCCCCAAGCGCAGCGCCAGGCGGCTCAGTACTTCAACCGCCGCTCCTTGGACGGCGGATAGCCGAAGTAGGCCGAATATCTCTTGCTGAAGTGGGTGACCGAGGTGAAGCCGCAGGCCACCGCCACCTCCAGCACCGACAGGGTGGAATGCTGCAGCAGGCGGCGGCCCTCGGTGATGCGGAGCTCCAGGTAATAACGCATGGGCGCGGTATCGAGCTGCTCGCGAAACAGCCGCTCGACCTGGCGCCGCGAGCGGCCGGCGTAGTCGCACAGTTGCTCGATGGTGAGGGGCTCCTCGATGTTGGCCTCCATCAGGGTCACCACCTCGCGCAATGGCGGGGTCATCTGCACCTTGAGCGTCGGATTGACCTGGCGAAAGCGCGATTCCTCGAAGGCCAGGATGTTGACCAGGCCATCGGCCAGGGCGCTGCCGCACTGGGCGCCGATCCATTCGAGGAAGAGGTGGAAGGCGCCGCTGGGACTGGCCGCGGTGAGGCGATCGCGATCCAGCACATGGCTTTCCGCCGAGGTCTTGCAACCGCGCACCCGTTCGCTGAAGGCGCTGCGTTGCTCGGGATGGATGGCGCAGCGATAGCCGTCCAGCATCCCGGCCTGACCCAGTTGCCAGGCGCCGTTCCACAGGCCGCAGAGGGTCACCTGCTGCTTGGCCGCGCGCAGCAGCAGCGCCTTGAGCCGCGGGTCCAGCTCCAGCGGCGTCCGCAGGCCACCACAGACCACCAGCAGATCGAAGCGGGCGCTCTCCGCGGCGCGGTAGTCGCCGTCCGGACGGATGACGATGCCGAGGTCACTGAGCACCTCGGCGCCGGTCGGGCTGTAGGTCCGGGTAGCGAAGGTCCCGGCGGCCAGCAGGTTGGCGGTGACCAGGGTATCCAGCGCCTGGGTGAAGGACGGCAGGGAAAAGTGATCAAGCAGGATGAAGCCGACCAGCCGGGAAAATTCCGGCCGCGACCGCGTCGACTGCAACTGCAGGTAGTTCTTGCCCTGGATACCGCTGCCAAAGGTTCTCGAATCGATCACGTCCTACCGCCCCGCTCCTTGCCTCGGGCCCATCCTAGCCCAAAGCTGCGTTCCCACTTGGCGGGAGAACCGCCGCCCACCATGTCGCCAGCGACCAGGGTCCTGTCGAAATCAGCGTTCACCTTGCCGGCGAACAGCAGGCTGCCGTCCGGTTCGTAGGTCCACCTGTGATAGGGGCAGACCCGCTTGGCAACCTTGCCCTGCTCGCGCTCGCAGACCTTGGCACCGCGACGGCGACAGGCGTTATGGAAGGCCCGCACCTGACCGTCCTTGCGGCGCATCACCGCCACCGGGTAGTCGCCGATCTGCAGAGTGAGATACTGGCCGGGCTTGGCGATCTCGAAGGTGTGGCCGGCGAAGATCCAGTCGCGATGCCAGAGTCGTTCGAGGTCCTGGCGACGGACCTCGGGATCGCTGTACAGCGCGCGGGCCGGTTTCGTAGCCGAGGCAGAGGGCTTCGGGCAGGTCGCGGCCGCTGATACGGCGGCCCTGGGCGTGCAGGGCATCGGCCAGCGCCAGCAGTGACGGGACCGTGGTGCGGCATGGCCCTTGGAGGTGAAGTGCCCCTCGTGGGCGTCCAGGCTGTCGGCGGTGAACCCTCCCGCCCAAGCCGCGCCCAGCAGATTCACCGGGGTGCCATCGAAAGGCAGGCGGCTCATGAATTCGCCACCGGGATAGTGCTTGCGCGCATAGCCATAGAGCGTCTGACCGGTGGCATTGGACACCGCCACGGCCAGGGTGCCGAGGATGTCCAGCAGGCTCTTCTGCAGGATGGCCCGGCTAGGGCGCGGTACCTGGTCGAGGGTGAGGGCTTGGCAAAAGGCGTAGAGCGACATCCGCGGACTCCCTTGTTGTTGGCTGCCGAGGTTGGCCGGCAACAGACAATGAGTCAGGGTCGGGCGCTGGCTCCAACGACTTTTTCGCCGGGCAAAGGATAACCGCAGGTCAGGCGGGCGCCCGGCCGAGACGGCCGAGCAGCCACTGCTGGAAGCGCCGCACCGCCTCGCTGTCTTCCATTTCCTCGCGGATCGATAGGTAGTGGCGGCTGTTGCGCAGGACTACCTGCTCCTGGATCGGCCGCACCAGCTGGCCCTGTTCCAGCAGCGCCGCCACCAGGTGATTCCAGCCCAGGCTGATGCCCTGGTGCGTCAGCACCATGCCGATGATCAGGTTGTAGTCGTTGGCATTGAACAGCGGCGGACGCCCGGCCGGACGCTCGTCCAGATCGATGCCCTGGAAGGCCAGCCAGACGCCCCAGTCGACGTGCTCGGCCACCTGGGAGCGACCGTAGGGACTGAGGTTGAGCAGGGCCGCGTCGCGTACCCCTTCGAGGGTGCGGATCTGCGGATAGCGTTCGAGATACAGCGGCGAGCACACCGGATAGATGATGTCGTGGAACAGCGCCGTGCTGCGATAGCCGTCGCGCACCTTGGGCATCTTGGTGATGAAGGCGTCCGGCTGCACCCCCGGCTCCATGGCCAGGAAATTCTGGGTGGTGACCAGATTCAGTTCGATCTCGGGGTGGCTGGCGAAGAAATCCGGCAGGTGCTGAGACAACCACAGTGCCGAGAACGCCGGCGAGCAGCACAGGGTGAGCATGTGCCGGGCGGTCTGGTTGCTGCGGATGCGTTCGGCGGCCTGGGCGATGTTGACGAAGGATAACTGGGCCGCATCGAAGAACAGTTCGCCCGCCGGGGTCAGCGCCACCGCGCGCCCGACCCGACTGAACAACTGAGCCCCGAGATAGCCCTCCAGCTCGCGGATCTGTCGACTGATCGCGGCCTGGGACACGCACAACGCCTCGGCGGCACGGGTGAAACTTGCGTACTTGGCCGCCGCGACAAAGGCCTTCACCGCGCGCAACGAAGGCATTTTCAGCAGCAGAGTATCGGGATCGACGGCTTTGGACATCGCAACTCTCGACGGACGAAAAAGGGGCGGACAAACAGTATTGGCCAAGGCCGCGCGACCTTGGAGCCTTTGGAGACGCCAGGCATATCTCGCGGCGACACCTCTGGCGCGCTCAGCAAAATCATAACGTGACGTTATCAAATCAGGGCTGGAAATGTTGTTGGATTTGCCCGGGGTCAGCTTATAGATTTGCTGAAAAGCCCCGTTCCGAGGGCCATCAGAACAACAAGAAGGGACCGCCGTCGTGAAGACAGACACCCATTTCCTCTGCCCAGCATCTCTCATCAATCAGAACTGCACAGCGGTGGTGACTGCCTGTGCTGGGCGCGAAGGAGGCATGGCATGACCCGCTCCGACGAAATCATCTCGGTCCGCAACATCTACAAGGTGTTCGGCTCTCAGGCGGACACCGCCATGGCGCTGGTCAGGGCGGGGGCTTCCAAGGCGGAGGTGTTCGAGAAGACCGGCCAGGTCATCGGGGTCTTCGACGCCAGCTTCTCGGTCATGCGCGGCGAGATCTTCGTGATCATGGGACTGTCCGGCTCGGGCAAGTCGACCATGGTGCGGCTGTTCAATCGCCTCATCGAACCCACCGCTGGCACCATCTTCCTCAACGGCCGGGAAATCACCGGCCTCAGTGACACGGACCTGTTGCAGGTCCGCCGCAAGGACATGGGCATGGTGTTCCAGTCCTTCGCCCTGATGCCGCACATGACGGTGCTGGACAACGTCGGCTTCGGTCTGCAGATCAGCGGCGTCGCCGAGAAGGAACGCAACAGCCGCTCCATTACCGCGCTGCGCCAGGTCGGCCTGGCCGGCCAGGAAAACTGCTATCCGCACCAGCTCTCCGGTGGCATGCAGCAGCGCGTGGGCCTGGCCCGGGCGCTGGCCAACGATCCAGCCATCCTGCTGATGGACGAGGCCTTCTCGGCCCTCGATCCGCTGATCCGCCACGAGATGCAGGGTGAGCTGATCAAGCTGCAGCAGCAACAGGACCGCACCATCATCTTCATCTCCCACGACATCGAGGAAGCGGTCCGCATCGGCCATCGCATCGCCATCATGGAAGGCGGCCGGGTGGTGCAGATCGGTACCCCGCGCCAGTTGCTGTGCCAGCCGGCCAACGACTACGTGCGCACCTTCTTCAACGGCTTCGACGCCAGCCGCATCCTCAAGGCCGGCGACATCGCCCAGCGGGATGCGCAGATCGCCTATAGGCCCGGTCGCGAAACCCCGATCACGGCGGACACGCCGATCAGGGACATCTTCGGCACCGTGGCCCGCGCCAGTGCGCCCGTGCCGGTCGTGGACGCCGCCGGCGCCTATCAGGGCTGCATCTCCCAGGGTCGCCTGCTGAGCTATCTCGGCGGCCACTGATCGCTGTTTTCCTTTGTTGAGGGCGCGCAGGCGCGCCGGAGGCCCCGCTCATGTCCGATTTCAGCATTCTCGATCCCTTCAAAACGATCACCGTTCCGGTGGGCTCCTGGGTGGAAGCCGCGCTGCGCTACCTGGTGCACAACTTCCGCGAGGTGTTCCGCTCCATCCGCTGGCCAGTGGACCAGGTCCTGGACGGCATCCAGGCCGCGCTGATGTCGGTGCCGCCGACCGTGTTCATCCTGCTGGCCGCCCTGCTCGGCTGGCAGATCGGCGGTCGCCGCATCGGCATTCTGACCCTGGCCATGCTTACCGCCCTGGGGCTGATCGGCGTGTGGAACGATGCCATGGTCACCCTCGCCCTGGTGCTCACCTCCCTGGTGTTCTGCGCGGTGATCGGCATCCCGCTGGGCATCCTCAGCGCCCGCAGCAATCGCCTGGAAATGTGCATCCGCCCGCTGCTGGACGCCATGCAGACGCTGCCCGCCTTCGTCTACCTGGTGCCGGTGGTGATGCTGTTCGGCATCGGCAACGTGCCGGGGGTCATCGTCACCATCATCTTCTCGCTGGCACCGCTGGTGCGCCTGACCAATCTGGGCATCCGCCAGGTGCCAGAAGACAAGATCGAAGCCGCCCGTGCCTTCGGCTGCACGCCCTGGCAGATGCTGGTCAAGGTCCAGCTGCCGCTGGCCGCGCCGACCATCATGGCCGGGGTCAACCAGACCCTGATGCTGGCGCTGTCGATGGTGGTGGTGGCCTCGATGATCTCGGTCGGCGGACTCGGCCTCATGGTCCTCAGCGGCATCGGTCGCCTGGACATGGGCCTGGCCAGCGTCGGCGGTATCGGCCTGGTGCTGCTGGCGATCTTTCTCGATCGCTTCACCCAGGCCATGGGCGAGCGCAGCGCCCACCTGGCCACCGGTCAGCGCTGGTACCACAGCGGCCCGGTCGGCCTGGTGGTGCGTCTGGTCGGCAAGAAAAAAGCGCTGCCGCAGCCGGTTACGCCTTGAACCTGCCTTTCACCGCAGAACATCAACTCACAACGACAGGTGCTCCATGAATCTTTCCGCATGCAAGAAAGCGCTCCTGACCGGCTTCGCCGCCTCCCTCCTGGGTCTGGCCCTGAGCGGCGCCGTCCATGCCGCTAGCGCCGACCAACCCGGCGCCGGGGTGAAAGTCACGCCGATTTTTCCCACCATCGCCGAAGAACGCTTTCGCGGCGAGATCGCCATCGCCGGCCTCAAGGCGCTGGGCTACGACGTCAAGGCCCCCAAGGAAACCGACTACCCGGCGCTGTTCCTGGCGCTGTCCTATGGCGACGCCGACTTCACCGTGCACATGTGGGAACACATGCACCAGGCCTTCTATGACAAGGCCGGCGGCGACGACACCATGGTCAAGGCCGGTAACGTGATGCCAGGCGTGCTGCAGGGCTTCATGATCGACAAGAAGACCGCCGACCAGTACCACATCAAGGACATCTCGGACTTCAAGAAGCCGGAAATCGCCAAGCTGTTCGACAGCAATGGCGACGGCAAGGCCGACCTTACCGGCTGCAACCCCGGCTGGGGCTGCGAGGTGATCGTCGAGCACCAGCTCAAGGCCTATGGCCTGAACGACACCGTCACCGACAACCGCGGCTCCTATTTCGCGCTGATGGCCGACACCATCCAGCGCTACAAGGACGGCAAGCCGATCTTCTACTACACCTGGGTGCCGCAGTGGATCTCCAGCGTGCTGGTGGAAGGCCGGGACGTTGTCTGGCTACCAGTGCCCTTCACCTCGCTGCCCGACGGCAAGAACGACGTGAACACCACCTTCGAGGGCAAGAACCTGGGCGCTCCCATCGACAACGTCGTGGCGGTGATCAACAAGGACTTCGCCAGGAAGAACCCCGCCGCGGTCAAGTTCCTCTCGGAGCTGAAGATCGCCACCGCCGACGAAAGCGCCCAGAACCTCAAGATGCAGAACGGCGAGAAATCGCTGGACGACATCAAGCGTCAGGCCGCCGAGTGGATCAAGGCGCACCAGGCCGAGTGGGACGGCTGGCTGGCGGACGCCCGCGCCGCTGGCCAGAAGTGATCGCCTAGACGGCGCCAGCGCGCCGTGACCGGGCAGTAGTCGGGCACAGCGCCACCACGACGTACCGGACCGCCGGGCCTGAACGGCCTGAGCCCGCGGCCCGGTCCTGAACGACCTCAAGCGACATCCTGCCTCCCCGGGAGGCGGGCAAGCCCTGTGCGCCTCGCGTTCAGGCCAGACGCTTCACCAGAGACGGTTGCGCACCATGAAAGTCCAAGCCCTGCCCGCCGACGACAACACCTGTGGCTGGTACCACACCAGTGCCCCGCGCACGCCCCGGCCCAGCCATCGCGGTCATAGCGAGGCGCCCTGGGTGGTGGTCGGCGCCGGTTTCACCGGTCTCGCTGCCGCGCGGCAGCTGGCGCTGAAGTTCCCGGACGACGAGGTGATCCTGGTGGAGGCGCAGGAGGTCGGTCTGGGCCCGGCCGGGCGCAATGCCGGCTTCGCCATCGACCTGCCCCATGACATCGGCGCCGAGGACTACATCGGCGACATCGGCATCGCCCGCACCGTGCTCAAGCTGAACCTGAGTGGCCAGGCCTACCTGCGCCGGCAGGTCGAACGCTACGGCATCGATTGCCAGCTGCAGGCCTGCGGCAAGTATCAGGCCGCTGTCGAGGAACGCGGCCTGGCAGTGCTCGATGCCTACCGGCGCGGCCTGGACAAGCTCGACCAGCCCTACCAGATGATCGAACGCGAGACCCTGCCCGAGCACCTGGGCACGGACTTCTATCAGCGGGCGCTCTATACCCCTGGCGCGGTGCTGATCCAGCCCAGCGCCCTGGTCAAGGGTTTGGCCGAGAATCTACCGGCCAATGTCACGCTCTTCGAGCGCACGCCGATCCTGGACGTGGACTACGGTCCGCGCCCCGAGCTGCGGCATGCCGCTGGCCGTATCACCGCCGGCAAACTGGTGCTGGCCAACAATTCCTTCGGCCAGCACTTCGGCTTCCTGCAGGGGCGCATGCTGCCGATCTTCACCTACGGCAGTCTCACGCGGCAGTTGACGCCCGACGAGCAGGCGCTGCTGGGCGGCAAGCCCTTCTGGGGTGCCATCCCCGCCGATCCCTTCGGCACCACGGTGCGGCGTACCCCCGACCAGCGCCTGCTGATCCGCAACAGCTTCAGCTTCAACCCCGATGGCCGCAGCAATCTCAAGCATTTGCAGCGGGTGCTGCAGCGTCACCAGGCCTCCTTCGCCCGCCGCTTTCCCATGCTGCCCAAGGTGACCTTCGAGTACACCTGGGGTGGCGCCCTGGCCATGACCCGCAACCACAACGGCTTCTTCGGCCAGCTGGCCCCCAACGTCTATGGCGCCCTGGGCTGCAACGGCCTGGGCGTCACCCGCGGCACCGCCACCGGCAAGCTGCTCGCCAACTGGCTGGCCGGCGAGCGCGACGAACTGATCGATTTCCTACTCGCCGCGCCCGGGCCCAATGCCAACCCACCGCAGCCGTTCCTCTCGGCCGGCGTCAATTTCAACCTCTTGTGGGGGCAGTACCGCGCCGGCTGCGAAAGCTGACGGCCGCGCCCTCCCCGCTGACATCCGTGCAACCTCTGGAGGCTCCACCCATGAACTTCGACGGCATCTACACCCCGGCCATCACCCCGCTCAAGGCGGACGGCGCCATCGACCAGGCCGGTTTCGCCCAGGTCCTGGAATACCTGATCGAATCCAAGGTGCACGGCATCGTGGTCGGCGGTTCCACCGGCGAGTACTACGCCCACAGCGGCGAGGAGCGCCTGGCGCTGATCGCCCAGGCCTGCGACGTGGTGGGCCAGCGCCTGCCACTGGTGATCGGCACCGGCGCCATCCGTACCGAGGATTCGGTGCAGTTCGCCCAGGCCGCCCGTGAGCACGGGGCTGATGCCCTGCTGGTCGGCACCCCGCCCTATGCCCTGCCGACCCAGCAGGAGATCGCCGAGCACGTACTGACGGTGGATCGCGCCGCCGACCTGCCGATCATGCTCTACAACTATCCGGGGCGGATGAACGTGGCCATGGGCGAGGACTTCTTCGCCGCCATCGCCGGCTGCCGCAACGTCCAGTCGATCAAGGAAAGCAGCGGCGACATGGCGAGTCTGCACCGCCACGCGGTCAAGCGCCCGGACCTGCAGCTTTCCTGCGGCTGGGACGACCAGGCCCTGGAATTCTTCGCCTGGGGCGCGCGCAGCTGGGTCTGCGCCGGCTCCAACTTCGTGCCGCACGAGCACGTGGCGCTCTACCAGGCCTGCGTGCTGGAGCAGGACTTCGCCAAGGGGCGCCGGATCATGGCGGCCATGCTGCCGCTGATGGATTACCTCGAAGGCGGCAAGTTCGTGCAGTCGATCAAGTACGGCTGCGAACTCGCCGGCCTGCCCAACGGCGGCGTGCGTGCCCCGCTCAAAGGCATGACCGCAGCCGAGCAAGCCGAACTGGCGCAGGTGATCACCGCGCTGAAGAGCAACGTCGCCCGTATCGTCCAGGGAGCCTGACCATGACCGATCTGCTGAGCAAAGCCGCCTACGCCGACCTCGCCGCCACCGTCGAGCTGCGCACCCAGGCCTTTATCGATGGCGCCTTCGTCGCCACCCGGAGCGGCCAGACCTTCGTCACCACCAACCCCGCCACTGGCGCTGAACTGGCGCAGGTGGCCGCCTGTGGCGCCGCCGACGTGGACGCCGCCGTAGCCGCCGCCAAGACCGCCTTCGAAGACGGTCGCTGGAGCGGTCTGCACCCTTCCGCGCGCAAGGCCGTGCTGCAGAAATTCGCCGCCCTGCTGGAAGAACACGCCCATGAACTGGCGGTGGTGGAGAGCCTCGACAGTGGCAAGCCGGTGCGCGAGTGCCAGACCATCGACGTACCGGAGACCATCAACACCCTGCGCTGGCACGCCGAGCTGATCGACAAGATCTACGACGCCACCGCCCCCACCGGCGCCGGCGCCCTGGCCATGGTGGTACGCGAGCCCATCGGCGTGGTCGGCCTGGTACTACCCTGGAACTTCCCGCTGCTGATGCTGGCCTGGAAGATCGGTCCCTCGCTGGCCGCTGGCTGCTCCATCGTGGTCAAGCCGGCCAAGGAGACCACCCTCAGTGCCCTGCGGGTAGCCGAGCTGGCCCACCAGGCCGGGGTGCCGGCCGGCGTGTTCAACGTGGTGCCCGGCAGTGGCAAGGAGGCCGGCGAACCCATCGGCCGGCATCCGGACATCGCCGCGGTCAGCTTTACCGGCTCCACCGACACCGGTCGGCTGTTCCTCAAGTACGCCGCCGAATCCAATCTCAAGCGCATCGTCCTGGAACTGGGCGGCAAGAACCCCGCCGTGGTGATGAACGACGTCGAGGATCTCGACCAGGTCGCCCAGCACGTGGTCAATGGCGCCTTCTGGAACATGGGCGAGAACTGCTCGGCATCGTCGCGGCTGATCGTCCATCGCGAGGTCAAGGATGCCCTGCTGGAGCGCGTCCAGGTCCACCTGCAGGACTGGCAGCTGGGCGACCCGCTGGACCCGGAGAACCGCCTGGGTTCCATGGTCAGCAAGGCGCATTTCGACAAGGTCCGTTCCTACCTGGAGCACGCCAGCGAGCAGCAGCTCAAGGTGGTGACCGGTGGCGCGACCCGCGATGGCGTCTATGTGGAGCCGACCATCGTCGACGGCGTGGCGCGTGACAGCCGCCTGTTCCGCGAGGAGATCTTCGGCCCGGTGCTGAGCGTGACCCCCTTCGATACCCTCGACGAAGCCCTGGAGCTGGCCAACGACACCGCCTACGGCCTGGCCGCCTCGGCCTACACCGGCAACCTGCGCAATGCCATCAAGCTGGCTCGCGGCATCCGTGCCGGCATCGTCACCGTCAACTGCTTCGGCGAGGGCGATGCCTCCACCCCCTTCGGCGGCTACAAGGAGTCGGGGTTCGGCGGGCGCGACAAGTCGCTGTGGGCCCACGACCAGTACACCGAGATCAAGACCATCTGGATCGACGCGTCCTGATCTCGGGCTAAAGACGCTACCCGGTCCGCTGCCGCAGCGCAGCGGACCGTCCTCCCCTGCCTGGCCGCGCTCGACCTCAGTATCCTGGCTGAAGACGTGGCGGCGGTCCGCCGTTCGCTGCTGCGCTGATCACGCCGGCTAGCGCTTGCCCTGTACCGCCTCCCGTAGCCAGAACGGCCGTGCTGGCTTCCTCGCCCGGCCGCGCACCGACGACCGCCATCCCACCTGGCGCCCTTGGCCTGCTAAGCTTCGCGGCTTTTTTGGCGCTGCCCGCGCCGACGGCCGCGGGCGTTCCGCACACCACCCTTCATTCGACGACCGCGACTGGCCGCCAGAGCCAGCGCCGGCCCCCGTTAAACTGCCAGCTGGAATTCCCATGTCCACCGCCTCTCCGAGTCTGCAGCGCCGGCTCAAGCCCCGCCACCTCAACATGATCGCCATCGGCGGCTCCATCGGCACCGGGCTGTTCGTCGCCTCCGGCGCCACCGTGGCCACCGCCGGCCCGGGCGGCGCCCTGGCGGCCTATGCGCTGATCGGCCTGATGGTCTACTTCCTCATGACCAGCCTCGGCGAGATGGCCGCCTACCAGCCGGTGTCGGGTTCCTTCTCCATCTATGGCAGTCGCTTCGTCGAGGACGGCTTCGGCTTCGCCCTCGGCTGGAACTACTGGTACAACTGGGCGGTGACCATCGCCGCCGAACTGGTGGCGGCGCAACTGGTGATGGGCTTCTGGTTTCCCGAGGTGCCCGGGCTGATCTGGAGCGCACTGTTCCTCGCGCTGATGTTCCTGCTCAATGCGGTGTCGGTGCGCGGCTTCGGCGAGAGCGAATTCTGGTTCGCGCTGATCAAGGTGGCCACCGTGGTGGTCTTCATCGGCCTGGGCCTGGCCGCCATCCTCGGCATCTTCAGCGGCATCGAGCCGCCAGGCCTGTCCGTGTTCACCCAGGGCGAGGCGCCCTTCGTCGGCGGCCTGCAGGCCATGGTCGGGGTGGCCATGATCGCCGGCTTTTCCTTCCAGGGCACCGAGCTGATCGGCATCGCCGCCGGCGAATCGGAAAATCCGCGCAAGAACGTGCCCATCGCCATCCGCCAGGTGTTCTGGCGCATCCTGATGTTCTATGTGCTGGCGATCTTCGTCATCGGCATGCTGATCCCCTATACCGATCCGCGCCTGCTGCAGAACGATGCCACCGACGTCTCCGTCTCGCCGTTCACCCTGCTGTTCGAACGCGCCGGCCTGGCCTTCGCCGCCAGCCTGATGAACGCGGTGATCCTCTCGGCGGTGCTCTCCGCCGGCACCTCGGGCATGTACGCCTCGACGCGGATGCTGCACAGCCTGGCCGAACAGGGCAAGGCGCCGCGGCTGTTCGCCCGCGTCTCGCGCAATGGCGTGCCGCGCAACGCCCTGCTGGCCACCACCGCGGTGGGCGCCCTGTGCTTCTTCACCTCCCTGGTGGGCGACAAGGCGCTCTATGGCTGGCTGCTCAACACCTCGGGCATGTGCGGCTTCATCGCCTGGCTGGGCATCGCCGTGTCCCACTATCGCTTCCGCCAGGGCTACCTGGCCCAGGGTCGCCGGCTGGAAGACCTGCCCTACCGTGCCAAGCTGTTTCCCTTCGGGCCGCTGCTGGCCTTCGCCCTCTGCCTGGTGATCACCCTGGGGCAGAACTATGCCGCCCTGTTCGGGCCGCACGGCGTCGACTGGCTGGGCCTGGCCGCCACCTACATCAGCCTGCCGCTGTTTCTCGCCGTCTGGCTGGGCTATCGCTGCAAGCACGGCAGCCGGCTGGTTAAGCTCAAGGACATGGACGTCAGCCCGAGCGGCGACTGAGCGCTCGCCCGCGGGACCCGCCGGCTGCGCCCGGCGGGTCCCGTGCTAGCATCCCGGATCTTTCCGATCGACTCGCCAGCGCTGCCATGGGCACCACCCTCGCCTCCCAACTGATTCCTGACATCCTCACCTACATCGCCTCGCACCAGCTGGCGGTCGGCACCCGGCTGCCCGAGCGCGCCCTGGCCGAGCGGCTGCGGGTGTCGCGCTCGCCGGTGCGCAGCGCCCTGCAGCAGATGGCCGACCAGAGCCTGCTGGCGCGGCATCCCGAGGGCGGTTTCGCCGTGGCCGCCGCGGCCCTGGACGCCACGCCCCAGGCGCGCGAAGAGGTGTCCGCCAGCGAACGCCTGTACCTGACCATCGCCCGCGACCGCATCGAGGGCGAATTGCCGCTCAAGGTCACGGAAAACGAGCTGATCCGCCGCTACCAGGTCACCCGTGGGCAACTGGCCGATATCCTCAGGCGCATCGTCCAGGAAGGCTGGGCAGAGCGCCTGCCGGGCTACGGCTGGAGCTTCGTCGAAGGTCTCACCTCGCCAGACGCCTATGCCCAGAGCTATGCCTTCCGCCTGCTGATCGAGCCGGCTGGCATCCGCGACGCCGGCTTCACCTTGGATGCCGGCGAATTGCGGCGCTGCCGCGACGAGCAGGCGCTGCTGGCCGCGGGCCGGGTGTTCGAGGCCTCGCCCGCGGAGATCTTCGACGCCAACACCCGCCTGCACGAGACCATCGCCCGCTGCTCGGGCAATGCCTTCATCCTCGATGCACTGCGCCGGCTCAATCGCCTGCGCCGCTTGATCGAATACCAGAAGTCGGTGGATCGCGAGCAGGCCCAGCGCCGCTGTCAGGAGCACCTGCAGCTGATCGACCTGCTGCTCGAGGATCGCCGTGAAGAAGCCGCGGTCTTCATGACCCGCCACCTGGGCAACGCGCTGCAGGAAAAGCAGGCCACGGCGGCGCGCTGAGCCTGCGGCGCCCAGGGCCTGCCCGCCAGGGCGCGGGGGCGTTAGACTGGCGGACTTTTCTCCGTTACCCGAGGCCGTCATGCCGATCCGTCACGCCATCGTCCATCTGATCGACAAGAAGCCCGACGGCCAGCCCGCGACCCTGCACGCGCGGGACGCCGAACTGGCCGACTCCCAGGCCATCGAGAATCTGCTGGCCGATCTCAACGACAGCTACAACGCCAAGCCCAACAAGGCCTGGGGCCTGTTCCACGAGGAATCCGGCGCCTATCCCTTGAGCGGCTGGCTGCATGCCTACCTGGAAGGCGAGCAGGACTTCGTCGCCTTCAGTCGCCAGGCGGTGGAGCACCTCAAGGGGCTGATGGAGAGCAGCAACCTTTCCACCGGCGGCCATGTGCTGTTCGCCCAGTACCAGCAGGGCATGACCGACTACCTGAGCATCGCTTTGCTGCACCACAGCGAGGGGGTGACCGTCACCGAGAGTCTGGAAGTGGCCCCGGCCAAGCACCTGGACCTGGGTCAGCTGCATCTGGCCGCGCGGATCAACCTTTCGGAGTGGCGCAACAACAAGCAGTCGCGCCAGTACATCTCCTTCATTCGCGGCAAGGGCGGCAAGAAGGTCTCAGATTACTTCCGCGACTTCATCGGCTGCCAGGAAGGCGTCGACGCCAAGGGCGAGACCCGGACCCTGCTCAAGGCCTTCAGCGACTACGTGGAGAGCGAGGACCTGCCGGAAGAGGCCGCCAAGGAAAAGACCGACACCCTGGTGGACTACGCCAGTAGCCAGGCCAAGCGCGGCGAGCCCATGGCCCTGGACGCCCTCTCCGAGCTGATGGATGACCAGGCACCGCGTGCCTTCTACGACTACATCCGCAACAAGGATTACGGTCTGGCCCCGGAGATCCCGGCGGACAAGCGCACCCTCAATCAATTCCGCCGCTTCACCGGCCGTGCCGAGGGGCTGTCGATCAGCTTCGAGGCGCACCTGCTGGGCTCGCGCATCGAATACGACGAAGGCCAGGATCTGCTGATCATTCGCGAGGTGCCGACCCAGCTGAAAGACCAGCTCAAGCGGCGCAATGACTAGGCTTCGTCCGAAAAGTCGCCGCGCGAAGGTCAGGCAAGGCGAAAATTCGTGAGGAAGCGGCGTTTACGAGCAGTAGATGAGCGTTCGGAACGGCTTTTCAACGCAGCCTGGCCGAGCGCAGGCACTTTTCAGCCAGGCCCCGGTGACCGCCGGGCCGCTGGACACCTGGGGTTGCAAACGCGATCACCGATCGGGCGCCCCCGGCTGGACAGCGGCCGGCCAAAGGGGGCACAAGATGTCCCTTCTTTTCCCTATCTGCCGAAAAAGTCGAAACCATGAGCCAGTACCCCTTCGAACGCCGCATCGTCATCACCCTGCAATCGAACAACGAACTGACGCTCGACGCCGCCCTCGACCAGGCCGTGTCGCGCATCAAGCAGGGCGAGACCCACGGTGGTGACGAAGGCCTGGCCACCGCCTACAGCTTCCATGTGGACACCGTCGCCGAAGGCCCCTCCGGTCCGGTGGACCTGGGCGAATACCTGGGCCGTCCGGCGACCAAGGCCGAGCAGAGCGTGGTGGACGCCGGCGTGGTCCCGCGCTTCCGCCTGGGCCAGACGGTGGCCGTGCAGGTCGGCAATGGCGAACCCAAGCCCAGCAGCATTCAGGAAGTGCGCCTTTTTCCCCAGGTGGAAGGCCCTTGCTGGCTGTACCTGGTGGAAGAGCGCGTCCACCGCGACTACCTGCCGGCGAAGAAGCTGCGGGCGATCTGAGGGCATCTTGGCGTTGGGCTTCGCTGCGCTCAGCGCCAACCTACCGCTCTGACGTAGGTTGGGTTGAGACGGCTCCATCGTCGAAACTCAACAGATAGACCTGAGCGCCACGATGTTGGGCTTCGCTGCGCTCAGCGCCAACCTACCGACCGCGTAGGTTGGGATGAGACGGCTCCATCGTCGAAGCCCAACAGACAGGTCTGAGCGACACGATGTTGGGCATCGCTGCGCTCAGCGCCAACCTACCGCTCTGACGTAGGTTGGGTTGAGACGGCTCCATCGTCGAAGCCCAACAAGCAGGTATTAGCCCAACAGCGTCACTCAACCAAAGGCGGCGATCTGGCGATAGAGCGACAGCGAAGGCGCCGCCGTCGCGCCGGTCATCTGGGTGAGGATGCTGCCATCCAGCGCGGTGCTCGCTTCGGCGTCCTGCCCGTCCGCCGGTTGCGTCGTCCATTGGGGTGCGCCATCCGCCCCGGTGGTGACGCCAAGGGTCGGCGCCGCCAACGCGGCCGTTTCCTGAGCCGCCGCAGTCGCCACCCCGCCAGCGCTAAGGCCATCGATGAGCTGGCTGTTCAACTGACCCGACTGCCAGTCCGGTGCGCCCGGATTCAGGGTCCCGAGGATGCCGGAATCCTCGGTGGCGGCAGGTGCCCAGTTCCAGGAAGCGGACCCCTGCGCCTGCGGGGAGAGACCGGAGAAGGCCACGTTGGCGCCATCGGTACCGCGCTGCGCCCCTTCGAAATAGGCCAGCTGACGCTCAGCCGAAGTAAAGGTGCCGGAATCGTCACTGGCGATCCGGGTCAGGCTGTCGCTGTCCAGATTGGCGAAGGGATCCTGGGTGGAGGCGTCGGCATAGCGACTGTCGTCATGGTAATAGCTCACCAGCAGGTGGTTGGCCGCCTGCTTGGCCAATTGCACGCGGTCGGCACTGGCAGCCTGGGGCAGTTCGCCGAGCACGGCGGCATCGGTGCCCTGGCTGCGGATCTGCTGCTGGAGGATCTGCATGAAGCCATCGAGATCGCTGTTACCGTTCGACTGGCCCGGCAGCAATCCGGCTATGAGCTGGGCGGCGGGCGACAGATCCACCGCCACATCGGTGCCGGCTGGGATTCCCCCCGCGCTGGTGGAGTCACTGGCGGATGCGCCCTGACTGGCGGTAACGCTCGGATTGGCAGGCTGAGTCCCTGCCATTGCCGTCGAAGTCTGGCTGTCGATCGCCCTCATGGTCGTGCCCTCCGGCCGCCCAGGCGGCCTGCCTCAGCGTCTTTATGCCATACCCGTCTTAGGTTTTACTTAAGGTCGAAACAATGACCGGAGCCAGGCGGGAAGGCTGCAGGCGACCGCCCCTAGGCCCGGCGCTCCCAGACCTCGCAGGCATAGGCCGGACGGTCGTCCTCGGCCGCATGTTCCTGGCGCGAGACAAGCTCCCACTCCGCCTCCTGCCAATCGGGAAAGAACACATCCCCGGCCGGCGCCAGGGCGACCCGGGTCAGGTAAAGGCGCTGGGCCACCGGCAGGGCTTCGGCGAACAGCTGGGCGCCACCGATCAGCATGATCTCGCTGGCCTCGCGCTCCCGGGCCCAGGCCTCGGCGCGCTCCACGGCAGCGGCCAGCGAGGTCCGCACCTCGGCACCTTCGGCCACCAGATCAGTCTGACGGGAGACCACCAGATTCAGTCGGCCCGGCAACGGGCGGCCCAGGGAATCCCAGGTCTTGCGACCCATGACCAGCGGCTTGCCGAGGGTCACGGCCTTGAAATATTTGAGCTCCGCCGGCAGGTGCCAGGGGAGACGATTGTCGATGCCGATGACGCCGTTGTCGGCCACGGCGACGATCAGGCTCAGGGGAAGAGAGGTTTTCATGGTGACAGAGCATAACAGAGGCGTTAACAGCCAGGGCGCCAGGGACTATGCTCGGCGTCTTTGCCGCAAGGGCGTCGACGCGTGACCGCACTCCCCTCTCCCGCCTTCGAGGATCTCTGGCTCACCGAAGCCCTGCGCCTGACCGAGGAAGACAGCGGCCCGCTGGAAGACGCCGAGGCCAATCGCCAGGCGCGTGCGGCCGGTGGCCCCTTCGAGTCGCGGCTGGTGACGCGCGCCCGTCTGCTCGGCCAGCGCGACGGCCTGCTGGCAGCGCGGCGCCGCTGGCGCCAGGGTGCGCTGCTGGCCGCCTGGCTGCTGGGCATCGTCGCGCTGTTCTGCGGCGCGGGACTCGCCGCCGGGGCCCTGGGTGATGGCAGTCGCCCGGTCAATGTGTTCTGGGCGCTGGGCAGTCTGCTCGGGCTCAACCTGCTCAGCCTGCTGGTCTGGACCCTCGGCCTGCTGGGCGGCGGCCGCCAGCTGGCCTCGCCGCTGGCGCGCCTCTGGCTGTGGCTCTCCGGCCGCCTGGCGCGCGATGCCCGCGCCCTGCACCTGGGGCCCGCGCTGGTCGGGCTGCTCGGCCGCGCCCGTCTGCTGCCCTGGGCGCTGGGCGGGCTGGTGCACGGTCTCTGGCTGCTGATCCTCGGCAGCGCCCTGGCCACCCTGCTGGCCCTGCTTTCCGGGCGCAGCTATCTGTTCGTCTGGGAGACCACCCTGCTTGGCAGCGACACCTTCGTGCTGCTCACCCAGGTACTCGGCGCCCTGCCCCAGCTGCTGGGTTTTCCGCTGCCCGATCCGGCCAGCATCGCCGCCAGTGGCGATGCTGGCAGCCCCCTGGCCACGGCACGGCAGGCCTGGGCCGGCTGGCTGCTGGGCGTGGTACTGGTCTACGGCCTGCTGCCACGGCTGCTGTTGACCCTGCTCTGCCTGTGGCGCTGGCGACGCGGTCGCCAACGGCTGCGGCTGGACGTCGAGCGCCCGGGCTATCTGCAACTGCGCGAACGCCTGCTACCCACCAGCGAACGCCTGGGCGTCAACGACGCCGCCCCCGCCCACCTGCCCCAGCAGGACGCCGGCGGTCTCGCCCGCACCGGCGACGAGGCGCTGCTGGTGGGCATCGAACTCACCGACCATACCTGGCCGCCGCCGCTGCCCGAGGGCGTGCGCGATGCCGGCATCCTTGACGATGGCCAGGGCCGGCGCCATCTGCTCGAACAGCTGACCCGCTATCCGGCGCGCCGCCTGCTGATCGCCTGCGATCCGCGCCGGTCGCCGGATCGCGGTACCCTGGCCTTGCTGGCAGAATTGTCGCGCTGTGCCACGGCGACCCGCGTCTGGCTGTTGCCCGCGCCCTTGGGCAGCAAGCTCGATCCGGTCCGCCTGGACAACTGGCGGCAGGCGCTGGACGCCCTGCGTCTGGCACACTGCGCCGGCGATCTCGAAGAACTGGCCTGGCTGGAGACGAATCCATGAGCGGCCCCCTGCGCCTGGCGCTGGTCGGTCACACCAATGTCGGCAAGACCTCACTGCTGCGCACCCTGACCCGCGACATCGACTTCGGCGAGGTCTCCCATCGTCCCAGCACCACCCGCCATGTCGAGGGTGCCCGATTGTCGGTGGACGGCGAGGCCCTGCTGGAGCTCTACGATACCCCCGGCCTGGAAGACGCCATCGCCCTGCGCGACTACCTGGAGCAACTGGAAAGACCCGGCGAACGCCTGGACGCCGCCACCCTGCTCGATCGCTTTCTCGACAGCGTGGAAGCCCGCCAGAGATTCGAGCAGGAGGCCAAGGTGATCCGCCAGCTGCGCGCCTCCGATGCCGGGCTCTATGTGATCGACGCCCGCGAGCCGGTGCTGGCCAAGTACCGCGACGAACTGGCGGTGCTGGCTGGTTGCGGGCGGCCGCTGGTGCCGGTGCTCAATTTCGTCGCCGCCGACGGTCACCGCGCCGACGACTGGCGCGCCATCCTGGCCCGTCTCGGCCTGCACGCCCTGGTGCGCTTCGACAGCGTCGCCCCGCCGGCGGATGGCGAGGCGCGTCTCTACGAAAGCCTGGCGACCCTGCTGGAAAGCGGCCGCCCGGCGCTGCAACGGCTGATCGCCGACCATGCCGAGCAGGCCCGCCGCCGCCATCAGCAAGGCGTGCGGCTGATCGCCGAATTGCTGGTGGACGCCGCCGCCGCCCGGCGCAGCGTGGCGCCGGGCGAAGCCGAGGTCAGTACCGCGACCGCCGAGTTGCGCGACGCCCTGCGCACCCGTGAACAACGCTGTGTGGAAGAACTCCTGCGGCTGTTCGGCTTTCGCCCGGGCGATGCCCATGCCAGCGACCTGCCGCTGCTGGACGGCCGCTGGGGCGATGACCTGTTCAATCCGGAAACCCTGCGCCTGCTCGGCATCCGCCTGGGCGGCGGCGTGGCGGCCGGGGCGGCTGCAGGGGTCGGTCTGGACCTGCTCGCCGGCGGCCTGACCCTGGGCGCCGCCACGGTACTGGGCGCCCTGGCCGGTGGCCTGGCCCAGACCGGCGGCCACTATGGCCGGCGGCTGTTCGGCAAGCTGCGCGGCGGACGGGAACTGTCCATCGACGATGCCGTGCTGCGCCTGCTGGCGCTGCGGCAGCGTCAGCTGCTGGCGGCGCTGGAAATCCGCGGCCACGCCGCCCAAGGTGCCATCGAAGTGGCCGCGCCTGACGAGCAGCGCTGGCGCGAAGGCAAGCTGCCCGCCGCCGTGCAGGTGGCCCGAGCCCATCCGGAATGGTCAGCGCTCAATCCGCGGTCGCGCCTGCAGGCCGACGACCGCCAGACCCGCATCGACGAGATCGCTGCGGCCCTCGACGCCGAGGCCTAACCGCGCTCCACCTCGGCGAGAAAGTCCGCCACGGTGGCCATGCAGGCCTCGCGTTCTTCCACGTGGGGCATGTGGCTGGAATTCTCGAAGATGCGCCAGCGCACGTCCGGGATGAGCCGGTCGAAGGGCTCCACGCAGGCCGGCGTGGCCTCGTCGTGACGCCCGGAGATCAGTAGCGTCGACACCTGGATCCGCGCCAGCCGCTCGATCACGCTCCAGTCCCGCAGACTGCCGATCACATGGAACTCGGTAGGACCGTTCATGGCGTGATAGACGGTGGGATCGGCGTCGATGGCGGCGAAGGTCCGCACCACCTCGGCCGGCAGCGGCTGCACCCGGCAGACATGGCGGTCATAGAAGACCTGGCTGGCGGCGCGATACTCGGGCGAGTCGGTGGTGCCGGCGGCCTCGTGGCGCTCCAGGGTGGCCTGCACCGCGGACGGCAACTCGGCCCGCAGCCCTGCTGCAGCCGCGCGCCAGAGCGCCATCGACGCAGGCGAATTGGCAATGATCAGCCCCCGCAGTCCTGCAGGCTGACGCACCCCGTGCTCGGCAGCCAGCATTCCGCCCCAGGATTGGCCGAGCAGCGCGTATTGGCCGATACCCAGGTGGCGCAGCAGGTTGTTCAGCTCGTCGAGAAACAGCTCCACCGTCCAGAATCCCGGATCGATGCCGCGCAGGTGGGTGGAACGGCCATTGCCCAGCTGGTCGTAATGCACCACCGGCCAGCCGTGCTCGGCCAGGTCCTTGAAGCTGTCGACATAGTCATGGGTGCAACCGGGACCGCCGTGGGCCACCACCAGCGGTAATCGCCCGCTGGCCAGCTCACCGGTGACCCGGTACCAGGTCTGGTGGCCTTGGAAATCGGCGTAGCCTTCTTGAACCTGCATGGATGCCTTCCTCGTCGCGATGGGAACGGAGTCAGGCTAGCGGGCGGGGGGGAGCGGGATAACTGGGAAAAGTTGTAGGTTTGGGGAGTGGGCTGCGTTGCAGTTTTAATCAGCTCCGCGGCTGATGCGCGGCGTTTGACCCGTTCACGCCGGACTGCCCCCTCTCCCGCTTGCGGGGGAGGGTTGGGGTGGGGGTAGTGCTTTTGCTCAGGCCGCCAAGCTGATTTTAGGAATCTGCTGACGATCCTTGTTCCGCCCCGCCGGGCGGGTCACTTTTTTCAATTGCCAAAAAAGTAACCAAAAACGCTCGCCCCGACTGGCCGGTCCTGCGCCTTGCGCAGGATGCCCTCACGTCAGCGCCGCTCCAGCGGGCCGTGGCCGAAGGGCCGTCCTGGCCCTCGGCCTCTTTCGCGGCATCCATGCCGCTCACCCACTTCCGCGACACTGCCGTTCGACCGGCCAAACGGGGCACTGGGGTGCCGGCTGAGAGTTGGGCGTCATAGAGCAGACCTGCGTTCCAAACCTGCTGATCTACTGAATCAGTGCCGCCAAGAAACATGTGAAGAGAAGGGAAGAGAAGAGAAGAGAAGAGAAGAGAAGAACTGATCAGCCTTTTAAAAAGACACCTTCAGCCGGCACCCAAGCGCCCTGTTCAGTAGGCCGAACGCAGCCACTCTGGAGGCGGGTGAGCGGCAGGGATGCCGCGAAAGGCGTCGAGGGCCAGGACGGCCCTTCGACGGCGGCCCGGCGGAAGAGCGGCGGAGCGAGGGGACCCGGAGCGCAGCGTAGGGCCGGATGACCAGGGCGAGCGTTTTTGGTTACTTTTTTTGCGACTGAAAAAAGTAACCCGCCCGGCGAGGGCGGAACAAAAGCCTACCGAGCACACCGCAAATCAGCTCGGCAGGTTGACCCACCCCAACCCTCCCCCGCAAGCGGGAGAGGGGGCGTCTGGCGTAAAGGGTAGCTTTCCAGCACAGGATCGTGCCCTGCGTAGGGTGGATGACGGCGCAGCCTCATCTACCAACACACGGAAGGGTCAGTGCGACTTGAGCCCCGCCGCCGTCAGCACCAATCTCAGCACCCAGGCCACCACGCCGAGTGCTACCAGGCTGCAGGCCCAGATGGCGGCCATCCAGGCGAGCCGCTGCCAGAGCGGCTTGTTATCGGCGGGATTGGGTTCGCGCGAGCGGCCGACCATCAGTGGTAGCCCTCCCCCGCGCGGACCTTGCCGCGGAACACGTAGTAGCCCCAGAAGGTGTACATCAGGGTGATCGGAATGATGAACAGGGTGCCGATGAGCAGGAACAGCTGGCTCTGCGGCGGCGACGAGGCCTCCCAGATGGAAACGCCCGGCGGGATGATGTTCGGCCAGAGGCTGATGCCCAGACCGCTGTAGCCGAGGAAGATCAGCGCCAGGGTCAGCAGGAAGGGCGCGTGGTGCGAGTCCTCGCGCAGGATGGCGCGCAGCAGGGCCAGGGTCACCACGCCCACCAGGATCGGCACCGGCAGGAACCAGACCAGATTGGGCATGCTGAACCAGCGGGCGGAGATGGCCGCCTGGCTCAGCGGGGTCCAGATGCTCACCACCGCGGTAAAGGCCAGCAGCAGGAACAGCAGCGGCTTGGTCAGGCGACGCATGGTGGCCTGCAGCGGGCCCTCGGTCTTCATGATCAGCCAGGTGCTGCCCAGCAGCGCATAGGCGGCGATGACGCCCAGGCCGCAGAACATCGAGAAGGGCGTCAGCCAGTCCAGCGGACCGCCGACATACTGGCGATTCTCCACCGGGAAGCCTTCGATGAAGGCGCCCAGGGCCACGCCCTGACAGAAGCTGGCCAGTAGCGAGCCGAAGATGAAGGACTTGTCCCACAGGGCTTCCTTGCCTTCCTGGACCTTGAAGCGGAATTCGAAGGCCACGCCGCGGAAGATCAGGCCGATCAGCATGAAGATCAGCGGCAGGTAGAGCGCCGGCAGGATCACCGCGTAGGCCAGCGGGAAGGCGCCATAGAGCCCCGCCCCGCCGAGCACCAGCCAGGTCTCGTTGCCGTCCCAGATGGGCGCCACGGTGTTCATCATGACGTCGCGATCTTCCTTGCCCTTGACGAAGGGGAAGAGGATGCCGATGCCCAGGTCGAAGCCGTCCATGACCACGTACATCATGAGGCCGAAGATGATGATGATCGCCCAGATCAGCGGGAGGTCGATG
Organism: Pseudomonas flavocrustae; assembly: GCF_029872515.1. NCBI lineage: Bacteria > Pseudomonadati > Pseudomonadota > Gammaproteobacteria > Pseudomonadales > Pseudomonadaceae > Pseudomonas > Pseudomonas flavocrustae. The sequence continues at coordinate 130,352 of NZ_JAPDIQ010000011.1, forward strand.
CCAGGGATGCCGTTCATGTGCGGTCTCCGGTCAGCTGGTCATTGGGATTGTCTTCTTCCAGGCCGCCATCGGCGCCGGACAGCGGACGCTTGGGATGACGATCGGTGCCCGGGCCGCCGGAGGTGGGCAGGTCGCCTTCACCGGTGTGCGGACCCTTGCCGATCATGCGCAGCGCATAGAGGGTGCCGATGCCGAACACGGCGAAGTAGACCACCACGAAGGCCACCAGGGTGATGCTCAGCTGGGTGACGCTGTGGTTTGACACCCCGTCCTTGGTGCGCAGGAGGCCGTAGACGATCCACGGCTGGCGGCCCACCTCGGTGGTGAACCAGCCGGCCAGCAGGGCGATGAGGCCGACCGGCCCCATGCAGGTGACCAGGCGCAGGAAGCCGCGGGTCTCGAACAGTTTGCCGCGCCAGCGCAGCCAGGCACTCCACAGGCCGGCGGCGATCATCAGCATGCCCAGGGCGACCATGATGCGGAACGACCAGAACACCACATAGGCCGGCGGCCGGTCTTCCTTGGGGAAGTCCTTGAGCGCCGGGATCGGCTCGGTGAGGCTGTGCTTGAGGATCAGGCTGCCGAGCACCGGGATCTCCAGCTTGAAGCGGGTTTCCTCGCGCTCCATGTCCGGCCAGCCGAACAGGATCAGCGGGGTCGCCTCGCCTGGGGGGTTCTCCCAGTGGCCCTCCATCGCGGCGATCTTGGCCGGCTGGAGCTCCAGGGTGTTGAGGCCGTGGGCGTCGCCGACGAAGGCCTGGATGGGGGCTACCAGCAGGGCCATCCACATGGCCATGGAAAACATCTTGCGCACCGCCGGGTTGTCGTTGCCGCGCAGCAGATGCCAGGCCGCCGAGGCGCCGACCAGGAAGGCCACCGACAGGTAGGCGGCGATGGTCATGTGCGCCCAGCGGAAGGGGAACGACGGGTTGAAGATCACCGCCAGCCAATCCACCGGGACGATGCGCCCATCGACGATCTCGTAGCCGCTCGGGGTGTGCATCCAGCTGTTGGAGGCCAGGATCCAGAAGGTCGACATCAGGGTGCCGATCGCCACCATCACCGTCGAGAAGAAGTGCAGGCCGCGGCCCACGCGATTCCAGCCGAACAGCATGACGCCGAGGAAGCCGGCCTCGATGAAGAAGGCAGTGAGCACCTCGTAGGTCAGCAGCGGGCCGGTCACGGCGCCGGCATAGTCGGCGAAGCCGCTCCAGTTGGTGCCGAACTCGTAGGCCATCACCAGACCGGACACCACGCCCATGCCGAAGAAGATCGCGAAGATCTTCAGCCAGAAATGATACAGATCCTTGTAGACGTGGTTGTCGGTCTTCAGCCACAGCCCTTCGAGCACGGCAAGAAAGCTCGCGGTACCGATGGACAGCGCCGGAAAGACGATGTGGAAGGACACGGTGAAGGCGAACTGGATCCGGGCGAGATCCAGGGCTTCGAGGCCGAACATAGCTATTCCTCTCAGGCACGCCGGCCGTCGAGAGCAGCCGGTCGAGTTGACGCTGACCGAGGTTCGAACCTCCGGCGTCGCCTGGGGTTCGAGCGGGACGCTAAAAAGGCGCCGCCGCTAGCCCAAAGGACCAGGTCGGAAGCTGACGTGGATCAACGTCAGGCTTTAGGATAGTCCTCCTCGATACATTTGCTTACGTGGTTCGATGTCGCATCGGGCAGGCTGTCGCACCCCGCAGTTGTATGACGATCAGCCTCGGGGTGGCTTAAGATGCTGCCTCTGCCCTCGCGAGCCCCAGTCATGTCCGGCGATACCCTGCAGCTGCGTCACCACCGTCCCTTCGTCGCCTTCTGGTTCGCCCGCATCTGTACCGCCGGCAGTTTCCAGATGCTCACCGTCGCCATCGGCTGGCACCTCTATTCCCTCACCGGCAACGTGCTCGACCTCGGCCTGGTGGGGCTGGCGGAATTCCTGCCGCGGGTGCTGTTCATGCTGCACACCGGACATGTCGCCGATCGCTACGACCGCCGCCGGGTCGCTGCCCTCTGCCAGACCGGCCAGGGGCTGATCGCCCTGGTGCTGCTGGTGGGCAGCCTCAATCACGCGGTGACCCGCGAACTGATCTTCATCCTGGCGTTCTGCCTGGGCACCGCCCGCGCCTTCGAGCAGCCCACCACCCAGGCGCTGCTGCCCAACATCGTGCCACCGGCGATCTTTCCCCGCGCCATCGCCGCGGCGGCCTCGGCCATGCAGGGCGCCACCATCATCGCCCCGGCGCTGGGCGGGCTGCTCTATGCCCTGGGCGCCGCCTGGGTCTATGGCCCGGCGCTGGTGCTCTATGGCACCGCCATCCTGCTGGTCTCCAGCCTGCCGGCGCGGCAGACGCCCAGCCAGAAGGAAAAGCCGACCCTGAACAACCTGCTGGCCGGCATCCGCTTCATCAGGAGTCGCCCGGACGTACTCGGCGCCATCTCCCTGGATCTGTTCGCCGTGCTGCTGGGCGGCGCCACCGCCCTGCTCCCGGTGTTCGCCGCCGACATCCTGCTCACCGGGCCCTGGGGCCTTGGCCTGCTGCGCTCGGCACCCGCGGTGGGCGCCCTGGGCATGTCCTTTCTGCTCGCCTACGTCAGCCTCAATCGTCACGTGGGCCGCATCATGTTCGGTTCGGTGGCGCTGTTCGGCGTCGCCACCATCGCCTTCGGGCTATCCACCTCGCTGTGGTTCTCGCTGGCCACCCTGGTGGTGCTGGGCGCCGCCGACATGGTCAGCGTGGTGATCCGCAGCTCCTTCGTGCAGCTGGAAACCCCGGATGCCATGCGCGGCCGGGTCAGTGCGGTCAACGGGCTGTTCATCGGCGCCTCCAACCAGCTCGGCGAATTCGAATCGGGGGTCACCGCGCACTTCTTCGGCACCGTGCCGGCAGTGGTGCTAGGCGGCGTCGGCACCCTGGTGATCACCGGGGTCTGGATGAAGCTGTTCCCGGGCCTGGCCAGGCGCGACCGGCTGACGGAGCCACGCGACGACGGTTGAATCCTGGCCAGTCGCGCTGGCACGGCCACTCATCCCGAGGCCATGACCGCTCGCCCCGGAAAAGAGTTATCGCGCAAACCTTTACCACAAAATGTGATCCATATCACATTCCGATAGATTCCTGAGGTTCCCATGCGCACCCCTCTTTCCATGGCCGCCCGCCTGGGCCTGGGCTTCGGCCTGATCCTGGTGCTGATGCTGCTGATCACCCTCGTCGGCGTCCAGCGGGTCGGCGTCATCGATGACACCCTGACCGCCGTCAGCCAGGGCGCCAGCGTCAAGCAGCGTTACGCCATCAACTTCCGCGGCAGCGTACACGACCGCGCCATCGCCATTCGCGATACGGTACTGATCCACGACGCCGCGCCTCTGGCCAGCCGCCTGGCCGACATCGATCGCCTCAAGGCCTTCTATCGCCAGTCCGCCGAGCCCATGGATCAGCTGTATGCCAGCCAGGGCGCCACTGCCGAGGAACAGCGCCTGCTGGCGGCCATCAAGGACATAGAAGGCACCGCCCTGCCGCTGACCGATCGCCTGCTGCAACTGCGCCAGGCCGGTGATCTGGAAGGCGCCCGGATGTTCCTGCTGGAGCGCGTTTCGCCGGCCTATGTCGAGTGGCTCAAGCGCATCAATGCGCTCATCGATCATGAGGAAGCCATCGCCAGCGGCCATCTGGCCGAGGTCCGCGGCATCGCCGGTGGCTTCCGCTGGCTGATGCTGGTGACCTGCGCCCTCGCCCTGCTGCTGAGCGTGACCGTCTCCATCCTGATCATCCGCCAGATGGGCGCGACCCTGGGCGGCGAACCCCATGTCGTGGCCGCCGCCATCCGCCGGCTGGCCGAGGGCCGCCTGGACGAGCGCCCCGCCACCCGTCATCCGGACAGCGTGATGGGCACCCTGGGCAGCGCCACCGCGCACCTGGGCGAAACCATCGTCCAGGTCCGCCATACCGCCAGTTCGGTCGCCGCCGCTGCCGCCCAGTTGCAGGACACCGCCCAGACCAACCAGCGCCACACCGATGTGCAGTCCAACCAGGCCCAGCACATGGCCGCCGCCGTCACCGAGCTGGCCGCCACCATCGGCGAGGTCGCCGGCTACGCGGCCCAGGCCGCCCAGGCCACCGGCAATGCCAGTGCCCAGGTGGACACCGGCAACCGGCTGGTCGCCAGCTCCGGCCAGGCCATCGGTCAGCTGGTGCAGGCCCTGGAGCAGGCCAGCGTCACCGTGCAGCAGGTCTCCAGCGACAGCGCCAGCATCGAGAACATCGTCGCCGTCATCAACGGCATCGCCGAGCAAACCAACCTGCTGGCGCTGAATGCCGCCATCGAGGCCGCCCGCGCCGGAGAGCAGGGCCGCGGTTTCGCCGTGGTGGCCGATGAGGTCCGCAACCTGGCGACCCGTACCCAGGAATCGACCCGCGAGATCCGCGGCATGATCGCCACCCTGCAAGAAGGAGCCGGACGCGCCGCGGCGCAGATGGAAGAGAGTCGCGGCCAGGCCCACGAGACCGCCGAGCTGACCCAGCGCGCCGTCGCGGCCCTGGCAGCCATCCAGGCGGACGTCGGCTCGGTGAACGCCATGAATGCGCAGATCGCCACCGCCGCGGCGCAACAGACCGCCGTGGCCGAAGAGGTCAACGAAAACATCAATCGCATCCATGCGGCCACCCTGGAAACCGCCAGTGGGTCGCAGCAGATCGCCGGGGCCAGTCGTCAGCTGGCGGAGCTGGCCGAAGACCTGGAACGCCGCATGAGTCTGTTCCGCACCACCCGTGCCTGAACATCCGGCAACGCTCGCGGGCTGAACCTAGACGCGAGCGCAACGGTCAGCAGTCAGACACCTTTTCTGCGCAGGAGTCTGGACATGCAGCTTTCCCTCAACGGCCAGGTCGCCCTGGTCACCGGCGGCAGCTCCGGGATCGGCGCCGCCGTTGCCGAAGCCCTGGGCAAGGCCGGTGCCGCCGTCGCCATCAACTACCACTCCCACGCCGAACCTGCCGAAGAACTGGCCAGGCGCATCCAGGACGCCGGAGGCCGCGCCATCGCCGTGGGCGGTGACGTCGGCGACGAGGACGCGGTCAAGGCCCTGTTCGAGCGCACCCTGGAAGCCTTCGGCCGCCTGGACATCCTGGTCGCCAACTCCGGTCTGCAAAAGGACGCGGCGGTGGCCGACATGTCCCTCAAGGACTGGAACACGGTGATCAACACCAACCTTACCGGCCAGTTTCTCTGCGCCCAGGCGGCGATCCGCCAGTTCCGCAAGCAGGGCCGCGACGAGAACATTTCCCGCGCTCTCGGCAAGATCATCCACATGAGCTCGGTGCACGAGGTCATTCCCTGGGCTGGACACGTCAACTACGCCGCCTCCAAGGGCGGGGTCAATCTGCTGATGCGCAGCCTGGCCCAGGAAGTCGCCGCCGAGGGCATCCGCGTCAACAGCATCGCCCCGGGCGCCATCGCCACCGCCATCAATGAAGAGGTGACCGGCGACGAGGCCAAGGCCCGCGAACTGCTCAGGCTGATCCCCTACAAGCGTGTCGGCCACGTCGACGACGTGGGCAACGCGGCGGTCTTCCTCGCCAGCGACCTGGCCGACTACATCGTCGGCACCACCCTGTTCGTCGACGGCGGCATGTGCCTCTATCCGGGATTCGAAGACAATGGCTGATTCCACCTCCGTACAGGGTCGTCGCAGTATCGGCGCCCATGGTGTCATCGGCGACCTGCGTACCTGCGCCCTGGTCGCCACCGACGGCACCATCGACCACTTCTGCTGGCCGAATCTGGACAGCCCCTCGGTGTTCGCCGCCCTGCTCGACTCGGAAAAGGCCGGCTATTTCAGCCTGGCGCCGGTCTGGGAAGACGCCCGCGAGCAACAGCTCTACCTGCCGGATACCAACATCCTGCAGACCCGCTGGCTGTCGGCGGAAGGGGTCGCCGAGATCACCGACCTGATGCCGGTGTGCAGCAGCGAAGATACCAAGCCGCGTATCGTCCGCCGCGTACAGGTGGTGGCCGGCCGCTGCCGCTTCCGCCTGGTCTGCGCGCCGGCCCACGACTATGCCCGTGCCGAAACCCGCGCCCGCCTGGTGGACGGCGGCGCCCTGTTCGAGGCCGCTGGCCAGCCGACCCTGCGCCTGGCGTCAAGCGTCACTCTGCGGGTGGACGGCAATGCCGCATCGGCCGAGTTCGAACTGGAACAGGGTGAGCAACTGGATTTCGTCTTTGGCTGCAAGGAAGACGACAAGGTCGTCGCCGGCCAGAGCGATCTCTGCTTCGAGGACACCCTCTCCTACTGGACTTCCTGGGCCGCCAAGAGCCATTACCAGGGGCGCTGGCGCGAGATGGTCACCCGCTCGGCCCTGGCGCTGAAGCTGCTGACCTCCTGCAAGCACGGCTCCATCGCCGCGGCCGCCACCTTCAGCCTGCCCGAGGCACTGGGTGGCGAGCGCAACTGGGACTATCGCGCCTCCTGGATCCGCGACGCCTCCTTTACCGTCTACGCCTTCATGCGCCTGGGCTACACCCAGGAAGCCAAGGATTTCACCCACTGGGTGGGCCAGTGCGTGGAAAACAGCCACAACGCCCCGGAAAAACTGCAGATCATGTATCGCCTGGACGGCGGGCTGGACCTGCCCGAGGAAACCCTCGACCACCTGGCGGGCTATGCGAACTCGAGTCCGGTGCGCATCGGCAACGAGGCCTACAAGCAGGTCCAGCTGGACATCTACGGCGAGCTGATGGACGCCATCTACCTGTCCAACAAGTATGGCGAAGCCATCTCCCACCATGGCTGGAAGGACGTGGTGCGGATGATCGATCACGTCTGCGAACACTGGAACCAGCCCGATGCCGGTATCTGGGAGATGCGCGGCGATCCCGAGCACTTCCTGCATTCACGGCTGATGTGCTGGGTAGCCATCGACCGCGCCATGCGGCTGTCGGTCAAGCGCTCGCTGCCAATGCCCTATGAACGCTGGTACGCCGCGCGCGCCGCCATCCAGGAAGACATCTGGGACAACTTCTGGAACGCCGAACTGGGTCATTTCACCTCGACCCGCCACGGCAAGAGTCTGGACGCCGCCCTGCTGCTGATGCCGCTGGTGCGCTTCGTCAGCGCCACCGATCCCATGTGGCTGTCTACCTTGGACGCCATCAAGACCAACCTGGCCTACGACGGCATGATCCGCCGCTACAACCCGGTCGACACCCCGGCGGACAACCTCAAGGGTGAAGAAGGCGCCTTTGTCGCCTGCTCCTTCTGGTACGTCGAATGCCTAGCCCGCGCTGGTCGCGTCGACGAAGCCCACCTGGAGTTCGAAAAGCTGCTGGGCTACGCCAATCCCCTGGGCCTGTACGCCGAGGAACTGGACAAGCGCGGCTATCCCCTCGGCAACCTGCCCCAGGCCCTGTCGCACCTGGCCCTGATCAGCACCGCCTTCTTCCTCGATCGCAAGCTGAGCGGCAAGGATCCGCAATGGCAGCCGTAGGGCGAGCCGATGCAGCCATGGCGGTCCTCGATGCGGACGCCCCTGCGGGTGCCAGCCCGATAGCGGATCGCGATCTTGCTCGCTGGAGCTGATAAAGCAGGAAACCCGCTCGGACAGCCCCCTCTCCCCCTGGGAGAGGGTTGGGGTGAGGGCACAGCGAGCTACCAGGCTAGTTTCCCGGTAACAAACGCAGTTGCTCCAGAAGCTCCGGTAGAGCGGTAACGACGGTTTCCCAGACGACATCGAGATCGATGTCGAAATAGCCATGGGCGATACGGTTGCGCATACCCCTCATGCTGCGCCATGGAAGGTGCGGATGCATTTGGGTGAAAGCCTCGTCCGCGATCATGATCTTGGTCGCCGCTTCGCCAATGATGATCAGGCTCATGACCACCGCTTGCTGTGTCCGGCGGTCTTCGAGGAAGTCTTCCCGAGTGAGGCCCTCGATAAAGCCTACGGCTTCGCCGGCCGCCTGTTGCATATGAACCAGATAGTCCGCTGTGCGATTCATATCGGTCGCGCTGCCAGCAGGACCTGAGTGCGAAAAGATCCGGGCAGATCGGCAGGGGTCACCAGATCCACAGGAACGCCCAGCAACTCCTCCAGCTCATCCTGCAGGCCTCCCAGATCAAACAATGTCGCCCCCGGCAATGCGTCTACCAGCAGATCGAGATCGCTGCCGTCCTGATCGGTACCGTCCAGGACAGAGCCAAATACCCGCGGATTGGCCACGCGAAAACGCGCTGCAGCGTCTCGTATTACTGCGCGTTTGAGGTCTAGGGCTAAGGAAGGTCGCATGGCATGACTCAAGCTGGATCAGCCCTCGAATAGTCGGCCATAGGTCCCGACTTTTCAACCGCCCCTCACGCCACCCGACTCTGCCCCAGCACCTCGTTGACGCAATTGGCCATGTCGTCGATATGCCAGGGCTTGGGCATGAAGCGGGTGCGGCCGGCGCCGCGGGGGACGGTCAGGCGATCGCCGGAGGTGAGAATCACCGGGATGTGCGGCCAGCGCTGAGCGACCAGTTGGGCCAGGGCCTCGCCATCCAGGCGTCCCGGCATGCGCACGTCGGTGAAGAGCACGTCGATGCGGGCACCGTTCTGTTCCAGATAGCTCAGCGCCGCATCGGCGGTCGACATGGCCACTACCTGGAGGTCCACCAGCGACTCCAGGGCCTCGGTGGCCAATTCCCGCAGCAAGGGTTCGTCCTCTACCAGAAGCAGTAGTGGACGATAGGAGCCGAAGGGAGAAGATGCCTGAGTCATACCCAACAGACTTTGCCAAGAGGTCACGGTTCTGACCATTCGGCCCTGGCTCGACCAAAGTCGACCACCGGCATAAGCAAGCCTTCTAAGCGGCAACTTTCAACGCCTCGCTGACTCGAAGCGTTCACCTCGGGGGCCTCCTGTGGTATTCTTTTTTAATCGAACGATCAATTAAAAAAGCATTCTCCCTTTGGCAGTCTGCAAGGAGTCCTCATGAGTGCAACGCCCTCATCCGGCACCGTAAAGCTGAATCCTCCCGCCTTCTATTGTGCGGCCGCAGTGATCCTGCTGTTTTCCCTGGTGGTCATCGGCCGTCCCGAGCAGGCCGGCGCCTGGCTGCTGCAGGCCCAGACCTGGGCCGCCAATACGGTCGGCTGGTACTACCTGCTGGCCATGTCGCTCTATCTGGTGTTCGTGGTGGTCACCGCGCTGTCCGGCTACGGCAAGATCAAGCTCGGTGCCGACCACGACCAACCCGAGTTCAGCTATCTGTCCTGGGCCGGCATGCTGTTCGCCGCGGGCATCAGCATCACCCTGTTCTTCTTTTGCGTATCCGAACCCCTGACCCACTTCGCCCAGCCCCCGGCCGGTGAAGGCGGCAATCCGGCAGCCGCGCGCCAGGCCATGCAGATTCTCTTCCTGCACTGGGGCCTGCACGGCTGGGGCGTGTTCGCCCTGGTGGCCATGGCCCTGGCCTACTTCGCCTATCGCCACAACCTGCCGCTGGCCCTGCGTTCGGCGCTCTATCCGCTGATCGGCAAGCGCATCAACGGGCCCATCGGCCACGCCGTGGACGCCTTCGGCATCATCGCCACCATTTTCGGCCTCGGCGCCGACCTGGGCTTCGGGGTGCTGCACCTCAATGCCGGCCTCGACTACCTGTTCGGCATCAGCCACAGCCACTGGGTGCAACTGATCCTCATCGTGCTGATGATGGGCGCGGCCATCGCCGTGGCCGTGTCCGGTGTCGACAAGGGCGTGCGCATCATGTCCGACATCAACATGGTGCTGGCCGTCGCCCTGCTGCTGTTCGTGCTGTTCGCCGGTCCGACCCAGCACCTGCTCAACACCCTGATCCAGAACATCGGCGACTATCTCTCGGCCTTGCCGGGCAAGAGCTTCGATCTCTATGCCTATGACGAGCCGTCCGACTGGCTGGGTGGCTGGACGGTGTTCTACTGGGCCTGGTGGATCGCCTGGGCGCCCTTCGTCGGGCTATTCATCGCGCGCATCTCGCGCGGTCGCACCATCCGCGAATTCGTCTTCGGCGTGCTGTTCATCCCGCTGGGCTTCACCCTGGCCTGGCTGTCGATCTTCGGCAACAGCGCCCTGGAGCTGGTCCTCGGCCAGGGCATGACCGGCCTGGCGCAGACCGCTCTCACCGATCCGGCCATGGTCTTCTATCAGGTGCTGGAAACCTATCCGGCCAGCCGCGTGGTGATCAGCGTCGCCGTGCTGGTGAGCTTCGTCTTCTTCGTCACCTCGGCCGATTCCGGCACCGTGGTGCTCTCGACCCTGTCGTCCACCGGCGGCGAGGCCGATGAAGACGGTCCCAAGTGGTTGCGGGTGTTCTGGGGCGCGGCCGTGGCCCTGGTCACGGGCGGCCTGCTGTTCGCCGGCAGCATGGATGCGCTGAAATCCGCGGTGGTGCTGACCTCGCTCCCCTTCTCGGTGGTGGTGCTGCTGATGATGTGGGGGCTGCACAAGGCGCTGCACCTGGAATCCCAGCGCCAGCGGGCGCGGCTGCATTCGCTGGCGCCGGTGGCGACCAACGGCAAGGCCCGCCATGGCGGCTGGCGCCAGCGGCTGTCCCAGGCGGTGTACTTCCCTTCGCGGGACGAGGTCTATCGCTTCATGGACAGCACCGTGCGGCCAGCCATGGAAGAGATGGTCGAGGTCTCGCGGGAGAAAGGGTTGGTGGTGGAGACCCAATTCGACGCCACCAACGCCAACCTGCAACTCATCATCGGCCATGGCGAAGAGCACCCCTTCATCTACCAGGTGATCATGCAGGGCTACTTCACGCCCTCCTTTGCCCGCGCCGGCATCGGCGGCCTGCACTTGAAGAATCGGCGCTACTACCGCGCCGAGGTGCACCTCACCGAAGGCAGCCAGGACTACGACCTGGTGGGCTACAACCGCGAGCAGATCCTCAATGACATGCTCGACCAGTACGAACGTCATCTGCAGTTCCTGCACCTGGTGCGCTAGCCAACGGTTTTTTCAGTGACTGAAAGGCCATTGAAAGCGACAAAGGTCGTATAATCGTCTCCAGGGTCGACCCCGTGTCGGCCCCGGGGTCGGTACGCTGCGCCGGTCCCCCGCCGTCCGGAGACCGCCTTGCCCACCCCGCCTGCCCCCTCGCCCTATCCTCCACTGCTGCA
>NZ_JAPDIQ010000012.1:0-139836 GCF_029872515.1 Pseudomonas flavocrustae
TCATCGACATAACGCCGGCAGATCTCGAAGGTATGGTGGCCGATCTGGGCCACGGCCACGCCATCGGCGAACAGTCCTACCCGCGGCAAGACCACTCGCTCACCCGCCGCCATGGCCTGCTGCAGGCAGTTGGAGTCGTCCGGTTCGACGCCGATGACCCTGATCTCGGGCCGCAGGTATTTCACATAGGCGGCGATACCGGCGATCAGGCCACCCCCGCCCACGGGGACGAAGATGGCGTCGAGCCGCCCCGGATGCTGGCGCAGGATCTCCATGGCCACGGTGCCCTGGCCGGCGATGACGTCCGGATCGTCATAGGGCGGCACGAAGGTGTAGCCCTGCTCCTCGACCAGGCGCAGCGCCTCGGCCAGGGCCTCGGGAAAGGCGTCGCCGTGCAGCACCACTTCGCCACCGCGCGATTGCACGCCGATGACCTTGAGCTCCGGCGTGGTGCGCGGCATGACGATGATCGCCCGCACGCCCAGCTCGCGGGCCGCCAGGGACAGGCCCTGGGCGTGGTTGCCGGCGCTGGCGGTGATCACCCCGCGGGCCTTCTCGCTGGCCGAGAGGCTGGCCAGCTTGGTGTAGGCGCCGCGGATCTTGAAGGAAAACACAGGCTGCAGGTCTTCGCGCTTGAGCAGCACCTGGCAGCCCAGCCGCTCGGACAGCGCCCGCGCCGGTTGCAGGGGCGTTTCGATCGCCACGTCGTAGACGGGGGCGAGCAGGGTCTTCTTCACGTACTGTTCGAGCATCGGCGGTGCGATCCGGTAGGTGCGGCGGGGGCGAAAAGTCTACTACGGGCACCCCCGGGTGGGTTAGCCAGGCCGTCCGAGCGGCTATAATCGGCGACCCTCCACCCGTTTCGCGGATACCCCCATGAATCAGGACCAGCTCAAGCAGGCCGTCGCCCAGGCCGCGGTCGACCTCATCCTTCCCCAACTCTCCCGCGACAGCGTGATCGGCGTGGGCACCGGCTCGACCGCCAACTTCTTCATCGACCTGCTGGCCAAGCACAAGCTGGAATTCGATGGCGCCGTGGCCAGCTCCCAGGCCACCGCCGACCGGCTGAAGAGCCATGGCATCACCGTCTATGACCTCAACGGTGTCAACCACCTGGAATTCTACGTGGACGGTGCCGACGAAGCCGACGGCCACCTCAACCTGATCAAGGGCGGCGGCGCGGCCCTGACCCGCGAGAAGATCGTCGCCGCCGTGGCGCGCACCTTCATCTGCATCGCCGACGCCAGCAAGCGCGTCGAGGTGCTCGGCGAATTCCCGCTGCCGGTCGAGGTCATCCCCATGGCCCGCAGCTATGTGGCCCGCGAACTGGTCAAGCTGGGCGGCGACCCGGAATACCGCGACGGCGTGGTGACCGACAACGGCAACGTCATCCTCGACGTGCACAATATGCACATCGTCGATCCAGTGGGCCTGGAAGCCAAGATCAACAACATCGTCGGCGTGGTCGCCAACGGCCTCTTCGCCGCCCGCCCGGCGGACGTGCTGCTGCTGGGCACCGCCCAGGGCGTGGAGCGCCTGGAGCGCAGCTAAGCCACCCGTAGCGTGGAAAACCGCGCCAGCGTTTTCCACAGGTGAGCTCAAGCACGGCCAGTGGATAAGGCTGCGCCGTTATCCACGCTACGGCGTTTATCGCGGCCATGGCGGTCCGCCGATGCGGCCGCTCCTACAAAAGTATCATCCCTGTAGGAGCGGTCGCTACGACGCACCGGCATGGCCGCGATGAAACCTCCGCCAGCACGAAAGCAAAAAAGCCCCGGTCAGGCGAACCCGACCGGGGCTTTTTCATGGTGCATTAACGCTTAGAACAGCACGCGGCAACGGATGGTGCCCTTGATGTTCTGCAGCTTTTCCTGGGCCAGGTCGGAGTAGTCGGCGTCGACGTCGATCACCACGTAGCCGACCTTCTCGTCGGTCTGCAGGTACTGACCGGAGATGTTGATGCCGCTCTCGGAGAAGACGCGGTTGATCTCCGACAGCACGCCCGGCACGTTCTGGTGGATGTGCAGCAGGCGGTGCTTGCCCGGGTGCGACGGCAGGGCCACTTCGGGGAAGTTGACCGAGGACACCGAGGTGCCGTTGTCGCTGTACTTGACCAGCTTCTCGGCCACTTCCAGGCCGATGTTGGCCTGGGCCTCGGCGGTGGAGCCACCGATGTGCGGGGTCAGGATGACGTTGTCCAGGCCGCGCAGCGGCGAGACGAACTCGTCGTTGTTGGAGCGCGGCTCCACCGGGAAGACGTCGATGGCGGCGCCGATCAGGTGCTCGTCCTTGATGGCGGCGGCCAGGGCGTCGAGGTCGACCACGGTGCCGCGGGCAGCGTTGATCAGGATGCCGCCCTTCTTGATGGCGCGGATCTCGCGCTCGCCCATCATCAGCTGGGTGGCGGGGGTTTCCGGCACGTGCAGGGTGACGATGTCGCTCATGCCGAGCAGTTCGGTCAGGGAGCCGACCTGCTGGGCGTTGCCCAGGGGCAGCTTGGTGATGACGTCATAGAAGAACACCTGCATGCCCAGGCCTTCGGCCAGCACCGACAGCTGGGTGCCGATGGAGCCGTAGCCGATGATGCCCAGCTTCTTGCCACGGATCTCGAAGGAATTGGCCGCGCTCTTGATCCAGCCGCCCCGGTGGCAGGAGGCGTTCTTGGCCGGGATGCCGCGCAGCAGCAGGATGGCCTCGGCCAGCACCAGCTCGGCGACCGAACGGGTGTTGGAATAGGGCGCGTTGAACACGGCGATGCCGCGCTCGCGGGCGGCCTGCAGGTCGACCTGGTTGGTGCCGATGCAGAAGCAGCCGACGGCGACCAGCTTCTTGGCGCAGTCGAACACCTCTTCGGTGAGCTGGGTGCGCGAGCGGATGCCGATGAAGTGGGCGTCGGCGATCTTTTCCTTGAGCTGGGCATCCGGCAGGGAGCTGGTGACGTACTCGATGTTGCTGTAACCCGCGGACTTCAGGATATCCACGGCGGACTGGTGGACGCCTTCCAGGAGAAGGAAGCGGATCTTGCTCTTGTCGAGGGAAGTCTTGCTCATCTGCGTTGAATCCAGAGTGTCCAGGGAGAAGGATGCCGGCGCGGCGCAGGCCAGTTCAGCCAGCGGCAAAGGGGGCGCTATCTTAGCATGAGCCGTCGCATGCAGGTCCGGTTGCGACCTGAAGCTTTCTCAGGGCGACCATGAGCGCCTTGCGACCAGGACCGCGCCGCGGTCCGCGCTTTTGGTTAAGATCGTGAGGTCAAGATCGCCCGCAGACGCCACTCACCAGGAGCACCAGATGGCCTACCAGCACCAGTACCTCGATGGCACCAAGATCCACTTCCCCCTGGGCAAGGTCGTCTGCATCGGCCGCAACTACGCCGAGCACGCCAAGGAGCTGAACAATCCGGTTCCCACCGAGCCCCTGCTGTTCATCAAGCCGGCCAGTTGCGTGGTGCCGGTGGCCGAGGGCTTCGCCATCCCCACCGATCAGGGTTCGGTGCACTACGAGGCCGAGATCGCCGTGCTGATCGGCAAGCCGCTGTCGAAGAAGCCGTCGACCGAAGAGGTGCGCGACGCCATCTCCGGCTTCGCCCCTTCCCTGGACCTGACCCTCAGAGAGGTGCAGAGCCGGCTCAAGGAAAAGGGCTATCCCTGGGAGATCGCCAAGAGCTTCGACGGCGCCTGCGTGCTCGCGCCCTTCGTGCCGGGCGATGCCTTCGAGGACCTGGCCGACATCCCGGTGCGCCTGACCATCAATGGCGAAGTGCGCCAGGACGGCAACAGCCGCGACATGCTCAATCCCATCCTGCCGCTGATCCAGGCCATCGCCGGGCATTTCTCTCTGCAACCGGGCGACGTCATCCTCACCGGCACGCCGGTGGGTGTCGGACCTCTCAACGTGGGCGATGACCTGGTACTGGAGCTGCCGGACGTTAGCCGCTTCGAAACGCGCGTGCTATAACCCCGCCACCCACCGTCTCCCGGCCGGTGCCGGGCGACGGTGTGCCGGCGCGGCCACGACGCTCCAGGCCTTGCCTGAAAAGTGCCTACGCTCGGCGACTTTGCAGACAAGCCATAACAAGAAGCCGTACGAGCCCGCATGTCCAGACTCCCCCGCCTCATCCTGTCGCGCCTCCTTCCCGCCTTCGTCCTGCTGGTGCTGATCGTCCTCACCTTCGTCTGGCACTGGAACGACCGGGCGCTGCTCTGGTGGCAGGAATACCGCACGCCGCCGGAAATCCGCGCCCAGGCGGTCTGGCTGCCGGACTACCAGGCGGTGATCCAGGGCAAGCAGCTGCCGGGGCTGGCCGAAGCCGAGACCTCCGATCTCACCTACGACCCCCGTACCCGCACCCTCTTCGCCGTTACCGGCAGCACCCCCTACCTGGTGCAGCTGAGCCTGACCGGCGACATCCTCAGACGCATCCCGATCCGCAACGTCTCCAACCTGGAAGGCGTGACCGCCCTGGAAGACGGGCGCCTGGCCATCGTCGACGAACGCCAGCGGCGGCTGTCGCTGTTCCAGCTGAAGGACGACACCCGGGAGCTGGATGCCAACACCTTCGAGCACCACGACCTGGGCTTTCCCGACGCCGGCAACAAGGGCTTCGAAGGCATCGCCTGGGACCGGCGGCACCAGCGCCTGATCCTCAGCAAGGAGCGCGACCCGGCCGCCCTCTTCACCCTGGCCAGCGACGGCCGCGGCGTTACCGGCAGCCTGCAACCCTTTCCGCTGAAGCAGCTGGTGATCGACTACTCCGCGGTGGCGGTCGATCCGCGCACCGGGCACCTACTGGCGTTGTCCGACCAGTCCCATACCCTGGTGGAGCTGACCGCCGAGGGACAACCGGTCAGCTTCATCAGCCTGAGACGTGGCCTGCACGGCCTGGACGCGACCATGGAGCAACCGGAAGGCGTGGCCCTCGACGAAGCCGGCAATCTCTACCTGATTGGTGAACCCAATCTCTTCCACGTGTTTCACAAGGTGTCCAAAGCGGCGCAATGAGCGCCTATTCAGCTTGAATTCAGGGTGGCGCCCTTAGGCTGCGCGGCATTACCGCCTCAGGACCCTGTCGATGTTTCCGCTGTTTTCCCCTCGCACCCTGGGCGCCTTGCTGAGCGGCGCCCTGCTGCTGGCCCTAACCCTGGTGGCCCAGCAGCACCGGCTATTCGAGCGGCTCCTGTTCAACGTCCAGAGCCAGCTTCAGGCCGAGAGCCGCCAGGCCCGTTCGCTGTGGCTGCCGAGCTACCGGGTCACCGTCGAAGCCCGCCCCATTGGCGAGGGCATCACCGATGTCTCGGCACTGAGCTTCGATCCGGATCGCCGCACCCTGGTCAGCGTCACCAACAAGCCGGCGCGCTTTCTCGAACTGGACCTGGACGGCCGGCTGCTGCGCCAGGTGGAGCTCAGGGGCTTCAGCGATCCGGAAGCCATCGAGTACATCAAGCCGGGTGTCTACATGATCAGCGAAGAGCGCCGCCAGCGCCTGGTGCGGGTACGGATCGGCGCCGACACCCGGGTGGTGGACGTCGACGACCGCCAGGTCAGCCATCCCTTCAGCCTCAGCGACGTGCAAAGCGACAACCGCGGCAACGAAGGCCTGGCCTATGACGCGGCCCGCGAACGCTTCTTCGTCGCCAAGGAAAGCGATCCGGTACGCATCTACGAGATCGACGGCCTGGGCAGCGAAGCCTTCGAAGGCCTGCAGGCGCTGTCGCTGCGCACGGATCCACAGCGTGATCGCCGCCTTTTCGTGCGCGATCTCTCCAGCCTGCAATTCGACCCCGGCACCGGCCACCTGCTGGCGCTCTCGGATCAGTCGCGCCTGGTGCTGGAACTGGACGACGACGGCAAGCCGATCAGCTCGCTGTCGCTGCTGCGCGGCCAGCACGGTCTGAGCCGCAGCGTGCCCCAGGCGGAAGGCGTCGCCATGGACGACCAGGGCCGGCTGTACGTGGTCAGCGAGCCCAATCTGTTCTATCGGTTCGAGAAGCCGTGAGGGTGGGGCTATTGCTGGAGCCATAGGCCTGCGCGGACAGCCCCCTCTCCCTCCGGGAGGGGGTTGGGGTGAGGGCACGTCTGGCAACGAATGCCCCTGTGGAAAAGGCTGCGCCGTTTTCCACGCTACGCAGCCGGTATTGGGTAGAACGCAGTGAAGCCCAACGAACCGGAGCGGCTTTTCCCTCACCCCAGCCCTCTC
Organism: Pseudomonas flavocrustae; assembly: GCF_029872515.1. Lineage (NCBI taxonomy): Bacteria > Pseudomonadati > Pseudomonadota > Gammaproteobacteria > Pseudomonadales > Pseudomonadaceae > Pseudomonas > Pseudomonas flavocrustae. The sequence goes on from NZ_JAPDIQ010000012.1 coordinate 6,194, forward strand.
CCCGAGGGAGAGGGGGTGGTTCTGCACTAGCGGATGGGGTGGCGACAACGGATCGCGGCCCATCTGGACCGTTAGACCCAAACGCTTGCTCGGACAGCCCCCTCTCCCTCCAGGAGAGGGTTGGGGTGAGGGCACGCCTGGCAACAACTCTTTAGGTGGAAAAGGCTGCGCCGTTTTCCACGCTACGGCTTCGGCCGGGGCGCTCTGCCTACCTTGTAGGTTGGGTTGAACGCAGCGAAGCCCAACGGACCGGCGCGGCTTTTCCCTCACCCCAGCCCTCTCCCAAGGGGAGAGGGGGTGGCTCTGCGCTAACGGATAGCCGGGCGACAACGGATCGCGGCCCGTCTGGACCGTTAGACCCAAACGCTTGCTCGGACAGCCCCCTCTCCCTCCGGGAGAGGGTTGGGGTGAGGGCGCGTCTGGCAACAACTCTTCAGGTGGAAAAGGCTGCGCCGTTTTCCACGCTACGCAGCCAGTATTGGGTTGAGCGTAGCGAAGCCCAACGGACCGAAGCGGCTTTTCCCTCATCCCAGCCCTTGCTCGGAGGCAGAAGGTCATCCAGCGCGGGGCGCGGCTCCCGATCGCCCTACTCCCCCTGCTCGAACAACTCTTCCAGATAGCGCCGCGCATTGGCCACATAGACCTGGGCGTTGGCCGCCAGCTGCGCCTGCTGAGCCTCGCTCAGGGTGCGCACCACCTTGGCCGGCGAACCGAGCACGAGAGAGCCGTCGGGAATCACCGCGTTCTCGGTGACCAGGGCATTGGCGCCCACCAGGCAGTTGCGCCCGATGCGCGCGCCGTTGAGCACCACGGCGTGGATGCCGATCAGGCTGCCGTCGCCGATTTCGCAGCCATGCAGCATGGCCTGGTGGCCGACGGTGACGCCACGCCCCAGGGTCAGCGGCGAGCCGGGATCAGTGTGCAGCACGGCGCCGTCCTGCACATTGCTGTCCGGGCCGATATGGATCAGCTCGTTGTCGCCACGCAACACCGCGCCGAACCAGACGCTGGCGCCCTCTTCCAGGCGTACCTTGCCGATCACCGCAGCGGTAGGCGCGACCCAGCTGTGCGGATGGGCGTCGACACGGTGTTCTCCCAGGCGGTACTTCATGGCGGTCATCCTCGTGTTATCAGGGTTGGCGGAAAGTCCGATTGTTCGCCGAGGTGAACGACGGGCGCAATCGGCAACGACCGGCGTCTTCGCGTTGTTGCAAGTCATTCTCGATAGCGAAAGAATGCCCTCAGGGAACCTAAGACCGCAGGACTGCGACGAATGACCACGGCCAGAGCGCTGGGAAAGCAGCCCGGCCTTTGCAAAGCTGGCTGCCGCTGACCGCGCAGCCCTCTGGCACAGTACCGTCAGCCATCCCGGCCCAGGCCGGTTTCCCGAGACCACCGGAATCTGCGAGCGCCCGATGCGTACCACCTGGAAATTCCTGCTGCCCCTCGCCGTCACCGGACTGCTGGCGCTGCTGCCGGCACCGGAGGGCCTGCCCGCTCATGCCTGGCTGTACTTCGCCCTCTTCGCCGGCGTGGTGGTGGGACTGATCCTCGAACCTCTGCCCGGCGCAGTGGTCGGCCTGATCGGGGTGGCCGTGGCGGCGCTGCTGGCGCCCTGGGTGCTGTTCAGTCCGGCGCAGCTGGCGACACCGGGCTTTCGCGCCCCCCAGGAGGCGCTGAAATGGGGTCTGGCGGGCTTTTCCAACAACACCGTCTGGCTGATCTTCAGCGCCTTCATGTTCGCCCTGGGCTACGAGAAGACCGGGCTCGGGCGACGCATCGCCCTCTTGCTGGTCAAGGCCATGGGCCGTCGCACCCTGACCCTGGGCTACGCGGTGATGCTGGCCGATCTGGCCCTCGCGCCCTTCACTCCGTCCAACACCGCCCGCAGCGGCGGTACCGTCTACCCGGTGATCCGCAACCTGCCGCTGCTCTACGATTCCAAGCCCAACGATCCCAGCGCCCGGCGCATCGGTTCCTACCTGATGTGGGTGGCGATCTCCTCCACCTGCGTCACCAGCACCCTGTTCCTCACTGCCCTCGCCCCCAATCTGCTGGCCGCCGCGCTGATAGAGAAGACCGCCCAGGTGCACATCAGCTGGGGCCAGTGGTTCATCGCCGCCGCGCCCATGGGCATCTTGTTGCTGGCCCTGCTGCCGCTGCTGGCCTACTGGCTGTATCCGCCGGAGATCAAGCGCAACGATCAGGTGCCGCTGTGGGCGGCCAAGGAACTGGCCGCACTCGGCCCGCTGACCCGCGATGAAAAGCTGCTGCTGGCCCTGGTGATCGGTGCCCTGGCGCTGTGGATCTTTGGTGCCGCCTGGGCCGATCCGGCGCTGGTGGGCATCCTGGTGATCGTGCTGATGCTGCTGCTGAAGGTCATCACCTGGAACGACGCCCTGGGCAACAAGGCCGCCTGGAACACCTTCGCCTGGTTCGCCACCCTGGTAGCCCTGGCCGACGGCCTGACCCGGGTCGGCTTCGTCGCTTGGTTCGGCCAGTGGGTCGCCGGCCACCTGGGCGGCTTCCACGCCGGTACTGCCATGGTGGTGCTGGTGGCGGTCTTCTATCTCGCCCACTACCTGTTCGCCAGCTCCACCGCCCACACCACGGCGCTGCTGCCGGTGATGCTGGCCGCCGGCATGGGCATCCCCGGCATCGACCTGCCGGTATTCGCCCTGCTGCTGGGCACCTCGCTGGGGCTGATGGGCATCATCACGCCCTACGGCACCGGGCCGAGCCCGGTGTACTACGGCAGCGGCTACCTGCCTAGCGCCGACTACTGGCGACTGGGGACCCTTTTCGGCGCGCTGTTCCTGCTGGTTCTGCTGGGGATCGGGGTGCCGTGGATCATGATGGTGGTGTGAGGCCGAGGCCCGGGCGGAGTACCATAGGCTGGGCTTCGCTACGCTCAGCACCAACCTACGAATGCCGATGTTTGGGATGACCAGGCACCGTTGGGCTTCGCTGCGCTCAACCCAACCTACCGAACCCAACCTACGCCCCACTCCCAAAGATTTCCCCGCCCACCCGACCTTTTGCTTAGGGACCTAAGCATCCCTTCGGCGTAGAATCCACATTCTTAGTGTGCTTTCGATAACACCCGCAGAGGTCGTCATGTCCCACCGTATTCGCCATCCCGGTTTCGCCGCCAAGCGCCAGAGCGCCGAGCAGGCCGCGCAGTTCATTCGTCACGGCATGACCGTGGGCATGAGCGGCTTCACCGGGGCCGGTTACCCCAAGGCCGTGCCGGGCGCCCTGGCCCAGCGCATCACCGCCAGCCACGGCGCCGGCGAGCCCTTTCGCATCAAGGTGCTGACCGGCGCGTCCACCGCACCGGAGCTGGACGGCGCCCTGGCGCGGGTCGATGGCATCGAGTTGCGGGTGCCCTTCCAGTCCGATCCGGAGTTGCGCAGTCGCATCAACGCCGGTGGCCTGGAGTACATGGACATCCACCTGGGCCAGCTGGCGGAAAAGGTGCGCTATGGCTTCTTCGGCAAGATCGACGTGGCGGTGGTGGAGATCGCCGCCATTCGCGAAGACGGTCTGCTGGTGCCCTCCTCCTCGGTGGGCAACAACAAGACCTGGCTGGACATGGCCGATGCGGTGATTCTCGAGGTCAATCGCTGGCAGCCCGACGCCCTGGACGGCATGCATGACATCTACACCGACGGCGCCCTGCCGCCCCGCCGCACGCCGATTCCCCTGGCGCATCCCGGCGACCGCATCGGCTCGCCCTATCTGGAAGTGCCGCTGGACAAGGTGGTGGCCGTGGTGGAGACCGATGCCCCCGACCGCAACAGTCCGTTCAAGGCCCCGGACGCCGCCTCCCAGGCCATCGCCGCGCACCTGCTGGACTTTCTGCGCTTCGAGGTACGCCAGGGCCGTATCCCGGCCAATCTGCTGCCCATCCAGTCGGGGGTCGGCAACATCGCCAACGCCTTCATGCAGGGTCTGGCCGAGAGCGAGTTCGCGGGGCTGACCGCCTTCACCGAGGTGATCCAGGACGGCATGCTGGAGCTGCTCATCAGCGGCAAGATGGAGCTGGCCTCGGCCACCTCCTTTTCCCTGAGTCCGGCGGGCATCGAGCGCTTCGTCGAGCACGCCGAGTCGCTGCGCCAGCGCATCATCCTGCGCCAGCAGGGCGTGAGCAATCATCCGGAACTGGTGCGGCGGCTAGGCTGCATCGCCCTGAACGGCATGCTCGAAGCCGACCTCTATGGCAACGTCAACTCCACCCACCAGATGGGCACCGGGATGATGAACGGCATCGGCGGCTCCGGCGACTTTGCCCGCAACGCCTATCTGTCGGTGTTCATGGCGCCGAGCATGGCCAAGAATGGGCTGATCTCGACCCTGGTGCCCATGGTCAGTCACGTCGATCACACCGAGCACGATGTCTCGGTGATCGTCACCGACCAGGGCCTGGCCGACCTGCGCATGCTCAGCCCCAAGCAGCGCGCCCGGGCCATCCTGGAGCACTGCGTGCACCCGAGCTTTCGTCCGGCGCTGGAAGATTATTTCGAACGCGCCCTGGCCGGCAGCCACGGCAAGCACACCCCGCACCTGCTGCCCGAGGCTCTGGCCTGGCACGAACGCTACCTGGTCACCGGCAGCATGCTCGGCCCCACCGCCCAGGAAGCCCACGACTGAAAGGCAAGGCGTCCGAGGCCTCTCGGGCGCCCTTTCGCTCCGCCATCCCCGCCGTCCGTCGCCCATATGCAACTTATTGTGACTTTTTGCCAGCGCGCTGTGTAAAAAGCTGCCTTGTCGGATTCCCAGCCGACATTCCGGGTGATAAAAGACGTGAAATCTCTGAGCAATGTCCTTGATCTGCAAGGGGCATTGCCGTTCGCGGTTGTTCTAACCCCGCCCCCCTTTTGAGAGCTGCCACCGTGAAGATCTGTCATCAACTTGCTGGCCTGTTGCTGGCTGGCTTGGTCGGGCTGAGTCCGGCCGTCCTGGCCCAGACCCCACCGAAGGTCAAGGCCGCGGCTGCCGCCACCGCCCAGCGCCTGGCTTCGAACCACGCCCTGGTCGTCGACCTCAAGACCAACCAGGTACTCTTTTCCCAGAATCCCGACCAGGTCGCCCCCATCGCTTCGGTGACCAAGCTGATGACCGCCATGGTGGTGCTCGATGCCCGGCTGCCGCTGGAACAGACCATCGACATCGACATCAGCGAGAATCCGGCCATGCGTGGCATCTTCTCGCGGGTGCGCCTGGGTAGCCAGCTGACCCGGCGCGACATGCTGCAACTGGCGCTGATGTCCTCGGAAAACCGCGCCGCCACCAGCCTCGCTCATCACTATCCGGGTGGCCAGCGGGCCTTCGTCGCCGCCATGAATGCCAAGGCCCGCGCCCTGGGCATGAGAAACACCCGCTACGCCGAACCCACCGGCCTGTCGCCGCTGAACGTCTCCACCGCGCGTGACCTGGTCACCCTGCTCAAGGCCACCGAGCACTATCCGCTGCTCGGCCAGCTCAGCACCACCCCGGAAAAGACCCAGGCCTTCCACAACCCCAACTATGTGCTGGGCTTTCGCAACACCAACCACCTGGTCTACAACGCCGACTGGAGCGTGCAGCTGACCAAGACCGGCTACACCGACAAGGCCGGTCACTGCCTGGTGATGCGTACCGTGATGGCCGGTCGTCCGGTGGCCTTCGTGGTGATGGACGCCTTCGGCAAGTTCACCCACATGGCCGACGCCACCCGCGTGCGCCGCTGGCTGGAAACCGGCGCGCTGAGCCCCCTGCCGGGCGCGCCCAAGGCCGGTCGCAGCACGGTGCTGGCGCGGCAGTAAGTCCTGTCTGGCACGCCAGGAAGCCGCGTCTCGACGCGGCTTCCTGCTGTCCAGCACCTGGCGCTCGAAGAGCAGCGGACGCCTGCCGCCCCCGGCGAATGGGCCTCCTGGACTCCTTTGACCGCCGAGACGGGCACCCCGGGCGTAAGGCGCGGTCTAGGGCTGTATCCCCTACCTGGAACGCCCTATGAGCAAAGACGCGATCGCCCACGAGTACTACGAAACCATCACCGGCCGCTGCTGGCTGGATGACGTGCGCGAATGGCGCCGCCTGCAGGCCGAGGCCCAGGCCGCCGCCGACCGCTACCTGGCCTGCCCGGAGGACCTGGGCACGCCCGAGCGCGAACGCTTGGAGCAGCGCTGGCGCGCCATCAATGAGGAGGCCGGTGCCTTCTGGCAACGCATGTGGGCGAATCTGGATCGTCAGTGAGGGGCCGCGGCTTCAGGCGAGAAGCGCCAGCAGGCCTTCGGGTACCAGCCGACAGCTGTCGTCGAAGGAATCGAGCGAGCGCCAGGTAGCCATGAAGGCCTCACCATCGCTCTCCTGACCAGGCAGCTCGGTCTGCGCATAGAGCTGCCGATCAACGAATTCGGCGGCGTAGACCAGCACCACCTCGTGGCCCGGCCGCCCGGCGTAGCTGAACAGCGATTCCAGGGTGCCCAGCAGCCTCACCTCGGCCAGTTCGACGCCCAGTTCCTCGCGCATCTCGCGCCGCACGGCCGCCAGACTGGTTTCGCCGAATTCCACGCCACCACCCAGGGGCCGACAGAAGCTTCGGCCATCCTGCGGATCCTGCGTCTCGCGCACCAGGATGCGCTTGCCCTGACGCAGGATGCAGAGTGCCAGGACGCGAATCTGACCGCTCATCAAACCAGCCCTTCCGCCCTCAACTCGCTCTTGAGATAGGCGTAGTACACCGGCGCCGCCACCAGCCCGGGCAGGCCGAAGGCCGCCTCGAACACCAGCATGGCCACCAGCAACTCCCAGGAACGGGCGCTGATCTGGCCGCCGACGATACGGGCGTTGAGGAAGTACTCCAGCTTGTGGATGGCGATCAGGTAGCCCAGCGCCGCCACCGCGACCCAGATCGACAGCGACAGGCCGGCGATGAAGATCAGGGTGTTGGACATCAGGTTGCCGATCACCGGCAGCAGGCCAAGGATGAAGGTGAGGATCACCAGGGTCTTGGCCAGCGGCAGATGGACATCGAACAGCGGCAACACGCCGAGCAGGAAGATGCCGGTCAGGGTGGTGTTGAGCAGCGAGATCTTGATCTGGGCGAAGACTATGTTGCGAAAGGCCTGGGCCACCAGGCCGAGACGCACCAGCAAAGCGCCGGACAGCGGGCGCAGGCGCTCGGGATCGGGGGTGGGCTGCAGGGCAACGATGGCACCGAGGATCATGCCGATCAGCACGATGACGAAGGTCCGTGCCGCGTCGCGACCGAACAGCTGCAGTTGCGCCACATGGGCGCGCACCCATTCCACCAGCTCCTGCTTCATGCTGTCGGCGTTGGCCGGCAGGTAGGCATCCAGCGAAGGCGGCAACTGGGCACGGGCGCGCTCGGTGAGCACCATGAACTTGTCCAGCAGGCGTCCGGGGTTCTGGACTTCCTGGATGATGAAGCTGGTGAACCAGACGAAGAACAGCGTCAGCAGGCTCACCACCAGGGCGCCGAGCAGGGCCACGGCGAGCCAGCGCGCGCCGCCGCCGGGCATTTGCCGCTGCAGGCGCCCGGCCAGGGTGTTGACCAGTTCGTACACCAGCAGGCCGGCCAGCAGGCTGGGCAGGAGCTTGAGCGGGAGAACCAGATAGAGCGCGGTGAAGACGATGATCCAGCTGGCCAAGATGGCCTGGCGTTGCGTGAAGGCGTACATAGATTACCGGCGGCAGAATCCCTGCCCGCAGTCTGACAGTCTGCCGCCTCGCCGCCCAGCCTAGTGTGGTGTTTCAAAAGTTATCTAGGCAATTTTGCCGGCGCCTTTTATCCCTGGACGTCGTTGCCCCTGCTCGCCATAGCCCTGCCATGACTCGTCCCGGCGCCTAGCCCATGAACAAAAAGCACTCGCCAATTCCTGCGCGAACTTCTGAAACACCATACTAGACAGCGAATAAAGGCCGGACCTCTGTTACCCGGCGTTACCCGAACGGGCCTTACGAAGGATGGCCTCAGCCAGCCAGTTCCGCGGCACAGACCCGGGCGCGGCCCTGGTGCTTGGCCGCATAGAGCTGGGCATCGGCGGCGGTGATCAGGGCGGCCGGATCGACGGCGGTGGGCGGTAGCGCGGTGGCCACGCCCAGACTCAGGGTGACGTAGCCGGTCACCGAGGAATAGCCGTGGGTCAGGCGCTGGTCGTGCACCTGCTGCAGCAGCCGCTCGGCGACCTGGGTGGCGCCTTCCAGGTCGGTCCCGGGCAGCAGGCAGCCGAATTCCTCGCCACCGTAGCGCGCCAGCAGGTCATAGGGACGGAACAGGCCCTGCCCCAGCGCCTGGGCGACCTGGCGCAGGCACTGGTCGCCGGCCAGGTGGCCATAGTGGTCGTTGTAGGCCTTGAAGTGATCGATATCCATGAGGATCAGCGAAAACGGCGTGCCTTCGCGCTGACTCTGGCGCCAGCCACGCAGCAGTGCTTCGTCGAACTGGCGGCGATTGGCGACGCCGGTGAGGCCATCGACCAGGGCGATGCTGCGCAGGGCGTCGCGCTGCGCCTTGAGGGTCAGCTGGGTGCGCACCCGGGCGCGGACGATGACCGGATTGATCGGCTTGCTGATGAAGTCCACCGCGCCGAGTTCCAGGCCGGTCACCTCTTCGTCGGGGCCTTCCTGGCCGGTGACGAAGATCACCGGGATGGCGGCCGTGGCGGGCTCGGCCTGCAATCGCCGCAGGACCTCGTGGCCGTCGAGCTGGGGCATCATCACGTCGAGCAGGATCAGATCCGGCTGCTGGGCCAGGGCCAGTTGCAAGGCCTGGGCGCCGCTGGTGGCCATCAGCGTCTCGCAATCCTGGCGAAAGAGTTCGTGGAGGATGCGGATGTTCAGCGGTTGGTCGTCGACGATCAGCAGCTTGGGCTTGCTGCGTCCGGCGGCCTGCGCGGTCGGCGGAGTCATAGGGCTTCCTTCAGATCAGGCAGGGTGATGAGCGCCGCGGTGAAGTCGAGGGTCTCGACCTGGGCGCGCAAGAGGTCGTAGCGCACCTGAGCTTCGGCGCGACAGTGCACGGGCAGCTCGGCGATCAGTTCCAGGGCGTCGAGATTGCCCTGGCTGAGCAACTGTTCGAGTTCGTCCAGGCGGGCGCGCCAGTCGACCTGGGGGTCGGTGTGGGTTGCGCTTGCGGTTGCGGCAATGGCGGGCGGTGGCAGGAGCTCGGCCAGGGCGCTGCGCAATTCGACCAGGGCTTCGTCGAGCAGCTGTCGCAGGGTCGTCAGTTCCATCGCCACCTCCGGGGGGACACCCGCTCCGGCCTTGCCGGCGCGTTCGCCCTCGGCGGCGCGCGCGGCCAGGCGCTGCGCACCCATGGTGCCGGCGCTGCCCTTGAGGGAGTGTAGTACGGCCACCGCTGCCTCGCTGTCGGCGGCGTGCCAGGCTCGGGCGAGTCCTTCCAGCAGGCTGACGGAGTCCTCGGCAAAGCGTTCCAGTAGCGAGCCGAACAGCCGGGCATCGCCACCGAAGCGGCGCAGGACGAGACTCAGGGGTTCCACCTGGCGATCCTCGCCGACCGGCGCGGCAACGGGCGCGACGCTGACCTCCTGGCCGGTCAGGCGCTGCAGGCGGGCGACCAGCAATTCCAGGTCGATGGGCTTGCCGATATGGTCGTCCATGCCGGCGGCCAGGCAGGCGTCGCGGTCGGTATGGGAGGCATTGGCGGTCATCGCCAGGATCGGCAGGGTACGGAAACGCCCGTCGGCGCGGATGCGGCGGGTGGCTTCCAGGCCATCGATGTCGGGCATCTGCATGTCCATGATGACCACGTCCAGCGGCGCGCCGGAGAGCACCCGCTCGACGCCTTCCAGTCCACCCTCGGCCAGTTCCACCTGGGCGCCCTGGGCCAGCAGCAGCTCGGCGGCCACCTGGCGGTTGAGGGCATTGTCTTCCACCACCAGCAGGCGCAGGCCGGCCAGCCGGTGGCTCTCGTCGACCACCGCGGCGGCGTGCACCCCGGCCGGGATCTTGGCGCCCAGGGCCCGCTCCACCACCTCGACGATCTGCGCCGGGGTCACCGGCTTGGTCAGGTAGTCGTCGAAGGGCGCATCGGCGCTCTGCTGGGTTTCGGACAGGAAGTCGCGGCCGAAGCCGGTGAGCATGATGACCTTGGGTCGGTTGTCGGCCTGCCGCTCGCGCAGCTGTCGGGCCGCCAGCAGGCCATCGCCGTCAGGCATGCGCCAATCCATGAGCACTGCCTCATAGGGCTGTGCCTGCTGCTGGGCCTGGACGACCCGCGCGAGGGCGGCGGCGCCGCTGGTGACCAGGTCCACCTGCCAGCCGAGGGCGGCCAGGGTTTCCACCAGCACCTCGCCGACCAGGGTGTTGTCGTCGGCCAGCAGCACCCGCCGGCATACCGGCGCCAGCTGGGTCTCGCCCTGGCTGTCCACCGCCAGGGCGGCATCGAACCAGAAGCGGCTGCCCACCCCCAGCTCGCTTTCCACCTGCAACTGGCCATCCATCAGCTCCACCAGGCGCTTGCAGATGGCCAGGCCCAGCCCGGTCCCGCCAAAGCGCCGGCTGATCGAGGCCTCGGCCTGGGTGAAGCCCTGGAACAGCTGCTCCTGGTGCGCCGGGCTGATGCCGATGCCGGTGTCCTGCACCGAGAATTCCAGGCGCAGTTGGCCGCCGTCCCGCGACAGCTGGCGCACGCTGACCAGCACCTGCCCCGCCTCGGTGAACTTGAGGGCGTTACCGGCCAGGTTGATGAGGATCTGCTGCAGGCGCAGGCTGTCGCCGATCAGGGCGGTGGGCAGCCCGGCATCCAGGTGGTAGTTGATCTCGACGTTCTTCTCACCGCTGTTGCCGGAGAGCACCACGCCCAGGTTGCGCAGCACCTGCTCCAGGCTGAAGGGATGGACATCCAGCTGCAGCTTGCCGGCTTCGATCTTGGAATAGTCCAGCACGTCGTTGAGCAGCCCCAGCAGCGAACGCGCCGCCTGCTGGGCCTTGGTCAGGTAGTCGCCCTGGCGCGCATCGAGCGTGGTGCGCTGCAGCAGCTGCAGCATGCCCAGCACGGCGTTCATCGGGGTGCGGATCTCGTGGCTCATGTTGGCCAGGAAGGACGACTTGGCCTGGCTGGCCAGGTCGGCGCGGGTACGCTCCTCGCGCAACCGGTGTTCCAGCTCCAGCTGTTCGGTGATGTCGCGGTTGATGCCCACCACCCGCAGCACCCGGCCGCGCGGATCGCGCTCGGTGCGGGCGCCAGCGATGATGTGCCGCAGCGAGCCATCCCGACGGCGGATGCGGAACACCGGATCGAACACCGCGCGTCCGGCCATGGCGGCGCCCAGGCGCTCTTCGGCGCTGCCCAGGTCGTCGGGGTGCACGCGGTCGCGCCAGTCGTTGTAGGTGATGCCGCGAGTGCGCTGCTCCTCGTTCCATTCGTAGAGATCGAACATCCGCTCGTTGCACTGCACCTGGCCGGTGTCGGGCTGCCAGCACCAGATGCCGAGCTGGGCGACGTCGGCGGCCATGGTCAGCTGATCGCGGGTCTGCACGAGCGCCTGGCGCTGGCGACTCTGTTCGGTGATGTCGGCGATGATGGCCACCGCCAGGCGCTCGCCATCGGTCCACATCACCCCCAGGCTCAGGGTGATCGGGAAGACACTGCCGTCCGCCCGGCGCCCCTCCATTTCCTGGCCCTGTTGAGCGGAATTGTCGTCGGGCACCGCCTGCGAGCAGCTGAACAGCGCCTCGTAGCCGGCCAGATAGCCGGGAATCAGCCGGCGGACGGGTTGACCGATCACCTCGGCCGCGCGATAGCCGAAGATGCGTTCGCCGGCCGGGTTGAAGGAGCGCACCAGGCCATTGCTGTCCACGGTGACGATGGGGCTGACCGCGGTGTCCAGGATCGCCCGGGTCAGGGCGAGGCTGGCAGCCAGCTCCTGCTCGGCGGCCTTGCGCTCGGTGACATCGGAGGCGATGCCCAGATAGCCGCTGACCTGGCCAGAGACATCGCGCATGGTGGTCACCACCAGGCTGACGTCGCGGTGTTCGCCGTCGCGCCGGACGAAGGTCCACTCGCGGGCGTCGGCACCGGCGCGTTCGGAGCGCTCCACGAGCACCCGGAAGCCGGCGACCGGCAGCCCGTATTCGGCTTCCAGGGCCGCGCCCTGAGTCGCCAACTCTTCCGGCAGATGGAAGTCGCTGGCCTGCCAGAGCCCCACCACCTCGGCGGCGCGGTAGCCCAGCAGGCGCTCGGCGCCTTCATTGAACAGGGTGATGCGACCTTCGTGGTCGGTGGCGATGATGCCCACCTCGGAGGCCGCGCGCAGCACGTCGCCGAGCAGGCGGTTGGTCTGGCTGAGTTCGACGGTGCGCTGGGCCACCTGCTCTTCCAGCCGGGCATTGAGCGCCAGGATCTCGGCCTGGGCGGCCTTCTGCAGCGAGATGTCGCGCACCGTCTTGGAGGCGCCGATGATCCGGCCGTCACGGCCGCGCATGGGCGAGACGCTGACCAGGACATCGATGAGGCGGCCGTCGCGGTGCTGACGACGGGTCTCGAAGTGCGGCACCGGCTCGCCGCGGCCGATGCGGGCGAGCACCGACCATTCCTCGTGCTCCAGCTCGGTGGGCACCACCAGGTCGAGCAGGCGCTGGCCCACGGCTTCGCTGGCGCTGTAGCCGAACAGCTCTTCCGCCGCGTGGTTCCAGCTCAGCACCACGCCCTGGAGGTCCTTGCTGATGATGCCGTCGGACGAGCTTTCCACCACCGCGGTGAGGTTGGCCTGGTCCTGCTGATACTGACGGCGCCGCTGGCGCGTGGTCATCACGGCGAAGGTGAGGCCGGCGGCCAGCAGGCTGAACAGCTTGCCGAACAGATGCACCAGCGGCACCGAGACGAGGTGCTGGGCGGCGACGAAGGTCGGGGTGGCGGTGAGCGCCAGTTGCCATTGGCGGCCATAGACCTCCTGCACCAGCCGCCGCTCGGTCGGCGCCTCGGCGCCCTGCTCCTCTTCCTCACCCTGGCGATAGAACAGGCTGGGGGCCTCGGGAACGGTCACGTCGCTCAGCCGGATGATCAGCCCCGGGATGTTCAGGCGCATGCTGCCGAACATCTCATCGATGCTCAGGGGCACATAGGACCAGCCGATGGTCGCCGCCTCGCGGGCCATCGGATCGGCCGGCGCCTGCCCGCCCTGGTAGATGGGCAGCAGCATCAGAAAGCCCGGTTCCGGGGGCTGGGAGGCCTGCAGCTGCAACGGACCGGTCAGGTGGATGTCGGCATGCCGCATGGCCAGCACGGCGGCCTCGCGGCGGGTGGGATCGGAGGCCGTATCCAGGCCGATGGCCTTCAAATTGCGCCAGGCGGGTTCGAGATACTGGACGACGTAGCGATCGCCGTCGTGCGGCGCGAAGGCGCGGATGCTGAAGTTGGGCCAGCCGTCGGCACGGGCCTCACGCAGAAAGCGGGCCTCGTCGGCCTGAGGCACACGGCGAATGAAGCCGACGCCACGGGCACCGCGAAACTCCTGGCCCAGGTCATGGACCCGCCCGTAATCGCCGAGCAGCTCGCGCGACAGGTTGCCGCCGGCGACCACCACCACATCACGCATGCCGATCAGGCTGTATTCGTAGATGCGCAGCCGATCCAGCACCTGATCGCGAACGTCATCGGCGACGTCGTCCAGGGCGCTGCGCAGCTGCTGTTCATTGCGCTCGGTCAGATGGCGCATGGTCAGGCTGGTCAGCAGAACGCCGAACAGAAAGACGCCGAGACTCCAGCGTACGCGAGAGGATTTGCACAGCCTGCTGAACATGAAGCCCCTGGTGGCAAAGGGTGCCACGCCGTAGGTTAGGCGGTGCCAGGAGCGGGAAGCGCGGACGGAGCAGGGCCTCCACCAGACCTGGCGGTAACAGCTAGCCCATCGGCGGGAAAAAAGGCTTTCTTGATACCGCGGATCGGTCGTCGGGCCGAGGCGCAGTGGGCGATCCGCGCAAAGCGGCAGGCCAGAGCAAGTTCACGCGCTAATCAGTTTTACTGTTTCTGACGAGTGGTCTAGGCCCAATCAGTGTCCGGGGGCGATTTGCTGACCTGTCGGACAGCAAAAAGGGAGCGCCGACCTGACGTCGGCGCTCCCTTTTCAAGGACCTGTCGCGCGGACTAGATGCGGAAGCCGCCCACCAGCCGCTGCAGGCGACCGGCCTCGGCTTCCAGGGCGGTACAGGCCGCCAGGGTGGCCTGGAGGTTGTCGACACCCTGCTGGTTCAGCAGGTTGATCTCGCTGATGTCCATGTTCAGGGTCTCCACCACCGAGGTCTGCTCCTCGGTCGCGGTGGCCACCGACTGGTTCTGGCCGTCGATCTCGCCGATGCGCTCGGTCACGCTGCCCAGCCGTTCGCCGGCGCTCTTGGCCACCTGCATGCTGTGGGCGCTCTGCCGCTGGCTTTCCTGCATCAGCGCCACGGCGTCGCGCGAGCCGGTCTGCAGTTCCTCGATCATCTGCTGGATCTGCTGCGCCGAACTCTGGGTGCGGCTGGCCAGGGAGCGCACCTCGTCGGCCACCACGGCGAAGCCGCGCCCGGCCTCACCGGCGCGGGCCGCCTCGATGGCGGCATTGAGCGCCAGCAGGTTGGTCTGCTCGGAGATGCCACGGATGACTTCGAGGATCTGGCCGATGTTGGCGGTCTTGCCGTTGAGTGCCTCGATATGCTCGCAACTGGTGCCGATCTTGGCCGACAGCGCCTGCATGGCGTGCAGGGCCTCGTCGAGCACCTCGCGACCCTCTTCACCCTGGGCACGGGCGGTGCTGGCCTCGCCCGAGGCATGGGCGGCATTGCGGGCGATCTCCTGGGCGGCGGCGCCCAATTCGTTGATGGCGGCGGCCACGCTGGTGGTGCGCTGGGCCTGCAGATCCGACTGCTGCATGGAGGATTGCGATGACTCCAGCACCCGGCGCGTGCCCTGATTCAGCTCGCCGGTGCTCTGGGCCACGTCGCGGATCGAGGTGTGGATGCGCGCCACGAACTTGTTGAAGGCCTCGGCCAGGGCGCCGAATTCGTCGCGGGCCTGCACCGGCAGGCGGCGGGTCAGATCGCCCTCGCCTTCGGCGATGTCGGCCATGGCGCGGGTCAGGTCGTGCAGCGGCCGCAGCAGCACGCGGATCAGCAAGCCCAGCAACAGGATGATGGCGACCACCGCCACCAGGGTGGCGACGATGGCCAGGTTGCGCGCCTGGGTGACCGGGGCATAGGCCTTGGCCTGGTCGATGGACAGGCCCAGGTACCACTTGACCGAGGGCAGGCCCGCGACCGGGGTGAAGCTCACCAGGCGCTCGCTGCCATTCTGGGTGACGGCATGCAGGCCCGGCTGCAGGGACGGCGTCTGCTCGGGGAAGACGTCCTTGAGGGTCTTGAGCACCTGCTCGGGATGGCTGCTGACCAGCACCTTGCCGTCGCCGTCGACCAGGAAGGCTTCGCCCAGGCCGCCGACGTTGAGCGAGGTGATGATCTCCACCAGCGCCGAGAGGTTGAGGTCGCCGGCCACCACACCGGCCAGTTGGCCGTCGCGCTGCAGCGGGGTGGCGATGGTCACGCCCAACTGGCCGGAAGAGGCGAAGATATAGGGCGGGGTCAGCACCGTGGCGCCGGCGGCGGTGGCGGCCGCGTACCAGGGTCGCTTGCGTGGATCGTAGCCGGCCGGCAGGGTGCGCAGCGGACGGGTGGTGTAGGTACCGTCCACCTCGCCCAGGTAGGTGGAATCGAAGGTACCGGTGTAGATCTTCTGATCCAGCAGACCGACCAGGCCGTCGGGCGAACGATCGCGTGCCAGGGTCTGGGCTTCGCCTTCGATGAGCTTGACCCGCGCATCCAGCCAGTAGGCGACGTTGCCGGCGGTGACCCGGCCGGTTTCCGCGAGGTTGGCACTCAGGCTCTGGTCGATGGCCTGGCGTTGCAGATAGGCATTGAAACCGGCGGAAGCGGCCAACGCGGTGGTGATCACCAGCGCCGCGACCAGCAGGATCTTGTGGCTGAATTTCAGGTGTCGCTTCATACAGGTCTGCGTCCGTGGCCAGGGTGGAGCCATGCCGGATTCAGGGCATGGCGGTCACTCGTTATCGGGCACGTACGTTACGACTTGAGCGGAGCGGCAACCTCTTTTCGGGGGCCCGCGCTAGATGCGGAAGCCACCCACCAGCCGCTGCAGGCGACCGGCCTCGGCTTCCAGGGCGGTACAGGCCGCCAGGGTGGCCTGGAGGTTGTCGACGCCCTGCTGGTTCAGCAGGTTGATCTCGCTGATGTCCATGTTCAGGGTCTCCACCACCGAGGTCTGTTCCTCGGTCGCGGTGGCCACCGACTGGTTCTGGCCATCGATCTCGCCGATGCGCTCGGTCACGCTGCCCAGCCGCTCGCCGGCGCTCTTGGCCACCTGCATGCTGTGGGCGCTCTGCCGCTGGCTTTCCTGCATCAGCGCCACGGCGTCGCGCGAGCCGGTCTGCAGTTCCTCGATCATCTGCTGGATCTGCTGCGCCGAACTCTGGGTGCGGCTGGCCAGGGAGCGCACCTCGTCGGCCACCACGGCGAAGCCGCGCCCGGCCTCACCGGCGCGGGCCGCCTCGATGGCGGCATTGAGCGCCAGCAGGTTGGTCTGTTCGGAGATGCCGCGGATGACTTCGAGGATCTGGCCGATGTTGGCGGCCTTGCCGTTGAGCGCCTCGATATGTTCGCAACTGGTGCCGATCTTGGCCGACAGCGCCTGCATGGCGTACAGGGCCTCGTCCAGCACCTCGCGGCCCTCCTCGCCCTGGGCGCGGGCGGTGCTGGCCTCGCCGGAGGCATGGGCGGCATTGCGGGCGATCTCCTGGGCGGCGGCGCCCAGTTCGTTGATCGCCGCGGCGACGCTGGTGGTGCGCTGGGCCTGGATATCGGACTGCTGCATGGACGACTGCGAGGCTTCCAGCACCCGGCGCGTGCCCTGATTCAGCTCGCCGGTGCTCTGGGCCACGTCGCGGATCGAGGTGTGGATGCGCGCCACGAAGTGGTTGAAGGCTTCCGCCAGGGCGCCGAATTCGTCGCGGGCCTGCACCGGCAGGCGGCGGGTCAGGTCGCCCTCGCCTTCGGCGATGTCGTCCATGGCGCGGGTCAGGTCGTGCAGCGGCCGCAGCAGCACGCGGATCAGCAAGCCCAGCAGCAGGATGATGGCGACCACCGCCACCAGGGTGGCGACGATGGCCAGGTTGCGTGCCTGGGTCACCGGGGCATAGGCCTTGGCCTGGTCGATGGACAGCGCCAGGTACCACTTGACCGAGGGCAGGCCCGCGACCGGGGTAAAGCTCACCAGGCGCTCGCTGCCGTTCTGCAGCACGTGATGGAAACCGGGGGCCAGGCTCGGCGTCTGCTCCGGGAAGACCTCCTTGAGCGATTTCAGCACCTGGTCGGCGTGGCTGCTGACCAGGATCTTGCCGTCACCGTCCACCAGGAAGGCTTCGCCCAGACCGCCGGCGTCCAGCGAGGTGATCATCTTCATCAGGCTGTCCATCACCAGGTCGCCAGCCACCACGCCGATCAGCTTGCCGTTCTGCAGGACCGGCGCGGCGATGGTGATGCACAGGAAGCTCTGCGGCGGCGCGGTGAGATAGGGCTCGGTGAGGATGGGGCCGCCGGCGCTGACCGCAGCCTTGTACCAGTCGCGCTGGCGGGCGTCGTAGCCGGCCTCCATGGGGGTATGGGGGCGGTCGGTGAAGGTACCGTCGACCTCACCCAGGTAGGTGGAGTCGAAGTTGCTGGTATAGAGCTTCTCTTCCAGCAGGCCCACCACGTTGGCCGGGCTGCTGTCGCGGCTGAGCGCCTGGGCCTGGCTGTCGATCAGCTTGACCCGCGCGTCCAGCCAGTAGGCGATGTTGCCGGCGGTAATGCGCCCGATCTCGCCCAGCGAAGCTTCGAGACTCTGGGTGATCGCCTGACGCTGCAGATAGGCATTGAAGCTGGCGAAGCCGGCCAGGGCGATGGTCACCACCAGGGCGGCCGCCAGCAGGATCTTGTGGCTGAATTGGAGCGAGCGTTTCATGGATACCACGCGTAAGGCTTGGGTAGTGAGCAGCCGCTCTCCTCGCAAGTAGATAGTGCGATAATTATAGAGAGGGCAAGACGACCTGGGACGGGCGACGTCGCACTATTACGCTCAAATCTGACTTTTAGCTGGCGCCAACCGATAAACGTTCTCACAACGCCGATGTCTGGCCGGCGCGCCCTACAGCAGGCTGAATGCTTTCAGCAGGAGCAGGCCCAGGTTGGTGGTCAGCATCCCGCCGAGGGTACTGAGCACCACGATGGTCGCCGCCAGCTGGGCATTGCTGCCGGCGGCGCGGGCCATGACGAAGCTCGAGGCGGCCGTCGGGCACCCCAGGTAGAGAAAGAGGATGCCCAGTGCCGGTCCCTGGATGCCCAGCGCCAGGGCGCCCAGCACGCCCAGCAGCGGAATCCAGACGATCTTCCACAGGCTGGCGCCCAGCGCCAGGCCGCTGCTCTCGCGCAGCGAGGTCAGTGACAGGGTGGCGCCGATGCACATCAGCGCCAGCGGCAGGGTGAGACCCGCGAAGTAGCGCGCCGAGGTGTCCAGCCAGCGCGGCAGCTGCCACTGGAAATAGGCGAAGGGAATCGCCAGCAGGATGCCGATGATCAGCGGATTGCCGAGGATGCTGCGCAGGAGGGTGCGCCAGTTGGCTTCCAGGTGCGGACTGTAGATCGCCAGCACGATGGCCGAAAGCACGTTGTAGAAGAGGATGACCATGCCGGCCATGATCCCGCCCACCGACAATCCATAGTCGCCGTACTGGGTCGTCGCCAGGGCCAGGCCGACGATGCCGCAGTTGCCGCGGAAGGCGCCCTGCACATAGACCCCGCGATCGGCATGGGGACAGCGCCAGATCGCCCAGCCCCAGGCGGCCAGGAAACTCGCCACCGTGGCCAGGGCGAAATAGCCCAGCAGCAGCGGCTGCAGCGCCTCGCCGAGATCGGCCTTGAGGATGCCGAGAAACAGCAGGGTCGGCATGGTGGCGCGAAACACCAGCGCCGAGGCGGTGTTGATGAAGGGGGTGTCGATCCAGCCCAGTCGCCTGAGCACGCAGCCCAGCAGCACCAGGGCGAAGACCGGAGCGGTGACGTCGAAGGTCGCCTGGACCAGGGCAAGCACGTCGGACATGGCAGGAGGCATCGCGGAAACGGCTCGCGATGTTAGCAGGCACGGCGCGCCACGGGTCCCTTCCTTCCGTCATCGCGAAGTGACATCAGTCAATGCTTAGCTTACTATCTACCCGCCCGATTCAGACGACGCCCCCGATCCATCCCCCGCTTCGCCTCAGCGCGACCGCTCTAGCTTCCTGCCAGGGAAGCCGGCGAAGGGGTGGAACAATAAGACAGACAACAGGTTCAGACGTAGCAGACGACAGATCCGCATGCGGTTCCGATTTGCGATGTCGTCGATCGAGTCGAAGTCTCTTTTCACGATTGCATTGCGAGCGCTGCCATGACTGTCACTTCCAACGCGAGACCGGGAGGCCTGCCTGCCAGGTTACTCGGCATCCTGTTCATCCTCCTGGGCCTCGCCCTGCTGGGGCTGGGCATCAAACTGGCCACCCTCGGGGGCTCCCTGTATTACCTCGGCGGCGGCGTGCTGCTCGCCCTGAGTGGTTACCTGCTGTGCATCCGGCGGGCCAGCGGGGTCTGGGTCTATGCCTTCTTCCTGGTGGTCTCCACCGCCTGGGCCGTACTGGAAGTCCAGTTCGACTGGTGGCAACTGGTGCCGCGCCTGGCGCTCTGGTTCGTCCTCGGCCTGGTGCTGCTGATCCCGGTGTTCCGCCGTCCGCTGGACAGCCGTAGCGGCGGCCTGCCGCTGGTCGGCTCCCTGGTAATCGCCGCGGTCGTCGCCCTGATCGCCCAGTTCGTCAACTACAACCGTCTGGACGGTGACCTGGGCCGCGATACCGCTGGCGTCGAAAGCGCCGCCCCGACCGCCGCCGATGGCGACTGGCCGTCCTATGGCCGCACCGCGTTCGGTGATCGCTACTCGCCGCTCAAGCAGATCGACGTCAACAACGTGAAGGAGCTGCAACCG
This sequence comes from Pseudomonas flavocrustae, assembly GCF_029872515.1. NCBI lineage: Bacteria > Pseudomonadati > Pseudomonadota > Gammaproteobacteria > Pseudomonadales > Pseudomonadaceae > Pseudomonas > Pseudomonas flavocrustae. The sequence continues at coordinate 26,256 of NZ_JAPDIQ010000012.1, forward strand.
GCCTGGACCTTCCGTACCGGCGACATCCCCGGCCCGAACGATCCCCAGGAGACCACCGCGGAAAACACCCCGCTCAAGGTCAACGGCAAGCTCTATGTCTGCACGCCGCACAGCCAGGTGATCGCCGTGGACCCCGACAGCGGCAAGGAAATCTGGCGCTTCGATCCCAAGCTGAGCACCCAGCACGCCGACAGCTTCAAGGGCTGGGCGCACATGACCTGCCGCGGCGTGGCCTACCACGACGACGCCACCTACGCCGGCACCACCACCGCAGGCCAGAGCCCGGCTACCGGCAGTGCCGTCCCGGTCGACGAGCAGAGCACCCCGGCCGCCAGCAGTTGCCCGCGCCGCCTGTTCCTGCCCACCGCCGACACCCGCCTGATCGCCATCAACGCCGACACCGGCAAGGTGTGCAGCGACTTCGGCGACAACGGCCAGGTCGACCTGACCGCCAACATGGGCAGCTTCACGCCCGGCGGCTACTACTCCACCTCGCCGCCGGCGGTGACCCGCAACCTGGTGATCATCGGTGGCCACGTCACCGACAACGTCTCCACCGACGAGCCGTCCGGCGTGATCCGCGCCTACGACGTGCACACCGGCAAGCTGGTGTGGAACTGGGACAGCGGCAATCCGGACGCCACCGCGCCCATCGCCGCCGATGGCATCTACACCCGCAACTCGCCCAACATGTGGTCGATGATGGCCGTCGATGAAAAGATCGGCATGGTCTATCTGCCCATGGGCAACCAGATGCCCGACCAGTGGGGCGGTGACCGTACCCCGGCCTCCGAGAAGTACAGCGCCGGCGTGGTCGCCCTCGACATCGCCACCGGCAAGGTGCGCTGGAACTACCAGTTCACCCACCATGACCTCTGGGACATGGACGTGGGCGGTCAGCCGACCCTGGTGGACATCAAGACCGAAGGCGGCGTGAAACCCGCGCTGATGGCCTCGACCAAGCAGGGCAGCATCTATGTGCTGGACCGCACCAACGGTCAGCCCATCTACCCGATCAAGGAAACCCCGGTGCCCCAGGGCGCGGTGGAAGGCGACCACACCTCGCCGACCCAGCCGGTCTCCTCGATCAACCTGGCCGCGCCGACCCTCAAGGAAAGCGACATGTGGGGCGGTACGCCCTTCGACCAGGCGCTGTGCCGCATCGCCTTCCGCGAGCACCGCTACGAGGGCATCTACACCCCGCCGTCCACGCAAGGGTCGATCGTCTACCCGGGCAACTTCGGCGTGTTCGACTGGGGCGGCCTCTCGGTCGATCCGGTGCGCCAGATCGCCTTCCTCAACCCCAGCTACATGGCCTTCACCTCCAAGCTGGTGCCGCGTGAAGAGATTGCCAACCAGCCGGCGCGCAAGAGCGAGACCGAGGGCATCCAGCCCAACAAGGGCGCGCCCTACGGCGTGATCCTGTCGGCCTTCCTGTCGCCGCTGGGCCTGCCTTGCCAGGCACCCGCCTGGGGCTATGTGGCAGGTCTCGACCTGACCACCGGCAAACTGGTCTACAAGCACAAGAACGGCACCGTGCGCGACAACTCGCCGGTTCCGCTGCCCCTGCCCATGGGCGTGCCCAGCCTGGGTGGCACCGTCACCACCGCCGGTGGCGTGGCCTTCCTGAGCGGCACCCTGGACCAGTACCTGCGTGCCTATGACGTAAAGAACGGCAAGGAATTGTGGAAAGGCCGCCTGCCGGCCGGTGGCCAGACCACCCCCATGACCTACACCGGCAAGGACGGTCGCCAGTACGTGCTGGTCTATGCCGGCGGCCATGGCTCGCTGGGCACCAAGCAGGGTGACTATGTGATGGCCTTCGCCCTGCCCGAGAAGAAGTAAGGGCGCCCGCGCCTGAGCTCCCCTCTCCTCTGGGAGAGGGTAAGGGGCGAGGATGCTTCGAGCATTTTTGACATCCTGTTGGAACCCCCCTCGCCCCACCCCGAAATCCCGGCCCAGCCGGGATTTTTTTCGCCCGGGTTTTTTCTTTCTATGAAAAGAGCCCCCTGGCACCCAGGGCCCAGCGGAAAAGGCTGCGCCGTTTTCCACGCTACGGGGTCAAGACCGTGCCTCGAACGCTCCCTCTCCTCCCGGCAGAAGGCCAAGGTTAGGACCAACCCGGGCACCCCACCCGCTCCTCCCCCTCTCCCTCGGGGAGAGGGCCGGGGTGAGGGCCAAACCAGGCACGGCTCTCGCTCTTCCCCCTCTCCCCCAGGGAGAGGGTCGGGGTGAGGGCACGCTCCGCTCCATCACCCTCCCCTGGACTCGGTTAAGCTATCCCCATGCCCAGCTCTCTTTCCCAACACCGCCGACTGCGCCTGGCCAATGGCCTGGCCGTCGCCCTGCTGCACGATGCCGAGCTGCCCCAGGCGGCCGCCCTGGTGCGCATCGGCGCCGGCAGCCATCAGGCACCGCGGGCCTTTCCGGGGCTGGCGCACTTTCTCGAACACCTGTTCTTTCTCGGCAGCCATAGCTACCCGGCGGCGGACGGCCTGATGCCGCTGGTGCAGCGCCTGGGTGGCGAACTCAACGCCAGCACCCGCGAGACCACCACCGACTTCTTTTTCGCCCTGGCCCCCGAGCATCTGGCCGCCGGGCTCGCCCGACTGCTGGACATGCTCGCCGCACCGCTGCTGGCACCAGGCGCCCAGCGCCGCGAGCGCGAGGTACTGCACGCCGAATTCATCGCCTGGTCGCGCAGCGCCGATACCCGCCGCGACCTGGCCCTGGCGGCCGCCCTGCCCGCGGACCATCCCGCCGCCGGCTTTCACGCCGGCAATCGCTATAGCCTGCCGCTGCAGAGCCCTGCCTTCCAAAGGGCGCTGCGCGCTTTCCAGCACCAGCACTACCGCGCCGATAACGCTCTGCTGGTGCTGGCCGGGCCACAATCGCTGGCCGAACTGGCAGACCTGGCCCGCGAACAGGGTGCCGTCCTGGCATCCGGTCCTGCGTCCGCAAATGCAACGCCCCCGCCACTCCCGGCCAGGGGTGAACACTGGCAGACCATTACCGCCACGCCGCCCAGGCTGGCGCTGCAATTCGCTCTCGACGACCTGCCGCCCGGCAGCTGGGAAGCGGCGGAGCTGCTGGAGACCCTGCTGCTCGGCGACCATCCCGGCGGCCTGCCCGCCCTCCTGCGCCAGGCGGGCCAGGCCGCACGGCTCAGCCTCGCCTGGCCCTATCGCCAGGCAGGCCAGGGCCTGCTCCAGCTGGATCTCTCACCCGGTCCTCAGGCCAGCCCCGGCCACCTGACCAGCCTCCTGTTCGCCTGGCTGGACACCCTGCGCCAGACACCCCTGTCCGCATTGCAGCAGAGCCACGCCGAACGCATCCAGCGCCTCTGGGCCACCCTGCCCGCCCTGGCGCTGGCAAGACGCCTGGTTGAACGCCTCTGGCTGGATCGACGAGGAGACGCCTGGCCACAACCGGCCCTCTCGCCCGCCGCCCAGGCCGCCTGGCCGCGGCTGCTCGCGCAACTGGTCCCGGAACGCCTCAGCGGTTTCGCCGCCGGCCTGGCCGATGCAGCGAACCGGGCGTCGCCCGTCGCCGCTCCCTTTACCCTGCCACCGCCCAATCCTTTGCTCGTTGACCCCGTACCTTCGAGCGCCCCGGCGCTGCAACCCTGGCCGACCAGCCAGGCCCTTGCCCCGCAGCAGCGCGAAGGCCTGCTGTTCCTGCGCTGGCGATGGCCGGGACAGGTTGCGCCCGATGCCCAGGTACTAGGCGCGCTCCCCCGGCGGGCCGCCGAGGCGGGCGTCAACCTGCGCTGGAGTCCACCGGGGGCGCCCTGGGAGTTGCGACTGCAAGGCTGGGCCGCGGCGCTGCCGGCGGTGCTGGAGCAGGCGCTCGGCCGCCTGACGGCGGAGCGGGATAACGGCAGCCCGGCACCCGCGGTACCGCCAGAGCCCATGCTGATCCGCCAGTTGCTCAAGGTCCTGCCCGAGCGACTGACTGCGGTCACGCCGCTGACGGAGATTACCGAAGGCCCGCGTTGGCAAGCCCTGGCCTGCGGCCTGCCGCAGACGGCGCAGGCATCCCTGGCTGCCGTCACCCCGCCGCCCCAGCCCCAGGCCGGGCCGCAGGGCGAATTGCCCAGCTTCACCGGTCGCCACTGGCACCCCGAACCCAGCGCCGATGCCCAGCAGGCGCTGCTGCTGTTCTGTCCGCAACCCAACGCGCGCGCCACCACCGAAGCCGCCTGGCGGCTGCTGGCGGCGCGCCTGCAGGGACCGCTGTTCCAGCGCCTGCGCAGCGAGCGGCAACTGGGCTATGCGGTGTTTTCCGCCTATCGCCAGCTGGGCGATCACGGCGGTCTTTTGATCGGTGTCCAGTCACCTCATGCCCGGGCGGCGGAGATCCTGGCGGAAATCGAGGGTTGCCTGGCTGAAAGCCTGGCCGCCATACAGGCCGAGGGCGCTACGCTTTCACAGAACATCCGCCAACTGGTGCGCGACTTCAGCCCCGGCACCCCTCAACGCGCAGCTCTGGCCGAGCGCCTCTGGTGGGGCTTCCAGCGCAGCGGTGCGCTGGATCTTGCGCCCCTGCAACACGCCCTGGCCGCCCTGGACGACAGGGCCCTGCAGCAGGCCTGGCAGCAACTCATCGCCAGCGACGCACCGCGCTTCGCCCTGGCCAATGCCGACGCGCCATCCGGCTGGATGTCATAGCTTTCAACACTTTCCCGGGAGCGTCGGCTGCTGCCGGCGGTCAATCTGTTGCAGGATCGGTAAGACTGTTATGTCCGCCGGACCACCAGCGATTCGTCGCGGCAAAAACCCTTAGCTAGATAACATTTGTTAGACTTGACGACCGGATCCATCCGGCTTTCGCAGTCAAAAGAGGAGACCTCCCATGTGGACCAAGCCTGCTTACACTGACCTGCGCATCGGCTTCGAAGTCACCATGTACTTCGCCAACCGTTGATGCGCCCCACGCCCCGGTTCACCGGGGCGTACTTTTTCCAGGTTTAGCCTTTCCCATGCATATCCAGATTCTCGGCTCCGCCGCCGGCGGTGGCTTTCCCCAGTGGAACTGCAATTGCGTCAATTGCGACGGCTTCCGCAAGGGCACCCTCAGGGCCCAGGCCCGTACCCAGTCCTCCATCGCCCTGTCCGACGACGGGGTGAACTGGATCCTGTGCAACGCTTCGCCCGACATCCGCGCCCAGCTGGCCGGCTTCGCCCCGCTGCAGCCGGCGCGGGCCCTGCGCGACACCGGCATCCGCGCCATCGTCCTGCTGGACAGCCAGATCGACCACACCACCGGCCTGCTCAGCCTGCGTGAAGGCTGCCCCCACCAGGTCTGGTGCACCGAGATGGTCCACCAGGACCTCACCACCGGCTTTCCGCTGTTCAACATGCTGGAACACTGGAACGGCGGGCTCAGCTGGCAGCCCATCGCCCTGAGCGGCAGCTTCACCATTCCGGCCTGTCCGAATCTGGAATTCACGCCCTTTCCGCTGCGCAGCGCCGCGCCGCCCTATTCGCCCCATCGCCACGATCCGCACCCGGGCGACAACCTGGGGCTGCTGGTCCATGACAGGCGCACCGGCGGCAAGCTGTTCTACGCCCCGGGCCTTGGCCAGCCGGACGCCGCCCTGCTGGAGCTGATGGGCCAGGCCGACTGCCTGCTGGTGGACGGCACCCTCTGGACCGACGACGAGATGCAGCGTCGCGGCGTGGGCACCCGGACCGGCACTGAGATGGGCCACCTGCCGCAGAGCGGTCCCGGCGGCATGCTGGAGGTGCTGGCCGGCTTCGAACGCCAGCGCAAGGTGCTGATCCACATCAACAACACCAATCCGATCCTGGACGAAGACTCCCCCGAACGCGCCATCGTCGCGCGCCAGGGCGTGGAAGTCGCCTGGGACGGGATGTCCATCGAGTTGTGAACGCCATGCCCAACGCCCTCACGCCCGCCGAATTCGAAGCCGCCCTGCGCGCCAAGGGCGACCTCTACCATATCCACCACCCCTATCACGTGGCCATGTACCAGGGTCGCGCCAGTCGCGAGCAGATCCAGGGCTGGGTGGCCAATCGCTTCTACTACCAGGTCAACATCCCGCTCAAGGACGCCGCCATCCTGGCCAACTGCCCGGATCGCGAGATCCGTCGGGAGTGGGTGCAGCGCATCCTCGACCATGACGGCGAGCCCGGCAGCGAAGGCGGCATCGAGGCCTGGCTGCGCCTGGCCGAGGCCACCGGCCTGGATCGCGAGCAGGTGCTCTCCCAGGAACTGGTGCTGCCCGGGGTGCGCTTCGCGGTGGACGCCTACGTCAACTTCGCTCGCCGCGCCTCCTGGCAGGAGGCCGCCAGCAGCTCCCTGACCGAGCTGTTCGCGCCGCAGATCCACCAGTCGCGGCTGGACGCCTGGCCACAGCACTACCCCTGGATCGATCCGGCCGGCTACGAGTACTTCCGCACTCGCCTGGGCCAGGCGCGGCGCGACGTCGAGCACGGCCTGCAGATCACCCTGCAGCACTACACCACCTGGGAATCCCAGCAGCGCATGCTGGAGATCCTGCAGTTCAAGCTGGACATCCTCTGGAGCATGCTCGACGCCATGAGCATGGCCTACGAACTGCATCGCCCGCCCTATCACAGCGTCACCGCCGAGCGTCGCTGGCACCGAGGAATCGACCTATGAGCTTCGACCGTACCCAGGTGCCGCGCTGGCGTCCCGGCTACCGCTTCCAGTTCGAGCCGGCGCAGGACGCCCATGTGCTGCTCTATCCCGAGGGCATGATCAAGCTCAACGACAGCGCCGCCGCCATCGGCGGGCTGATCGACGGCCAGCGTGACGTGGCCGCCATCATCGAAGCCCTCGACGAACGCTTCCCCGGCGTTCCCGAACTGGGTGCGGACGTCGAACAATTCATGGAGGTCGCCCGTGCCGAGCACTGGCTCCTGCTCGGCTGACACCAGCCTGCCGGGCACGCCCATGCAGTTGCCGCAGCCGCCCACCGTTGCTGCGCCCAGCATTGGCCTGCCCCTGTGGCTGCTGGCCGAGGTCACCTATCGCTGCCCGCTGCAGTGCCCCTACTGCTCCAATCCCCTGGACTTCGCCGCCCAGGGGCGCGAGCTGACCACCGAACAGTGGTTCAAGGTCATGGCCGAGGCACGGGAGATGGGTGCGGCCCAGATCGGCTTCTCCGGGGGCGAACCCCTGGTGCGCCAGGACCTCGCCGAGCTGATCCGCGAGGCGCGCCGGCTGGGCTACTACACCAACCTCATCACCTCCGGCATCGGCCTCACCGAGGCGCGCATCGCCGAGTTCAAGGAAGCCGGCCTGGACCATATCCAGATCAGCTTCCAGGCCAGCGACGAACAGGTGAACAACCTGCTCGCCGGCTCGAAGAAGGCCTTCGCCCAGAAGCTGGCCATGGCCAAGGCGGTCAAGGCCCATGGCTACCCGATGGTGCTCAACTTCGTCACCCACAGGCACAACATCGATCGCATCGACCAGATCATCGACCTCTGCCTGGCCCTGGAGGCCGACTTCGTCGAACTCGCCACCTGCCAGTTCTATGGCTGGGCCGAGCGCAATCGCGCCGGTCTCCTGCCGACCAGGGCCCAGCTGGAGCGCGCCGAAGGCATCACGAACGAGTACCGCGCGCGCCTCAAGGCCGAGAATCATCCCTGCAAGCTGATCTTCGTCACCCCGGACTACTACGAAGAGCGCCCCAAGGCCTGCATGGATGGCTGGGCCAAGCTGTTCCTGACCATCACGCCGGACGGCACCGCCCTGCCCTGCCACGGCGCCCGGCAGATGCCCATCGCCTTCCCCAACGTGAAGGAGCAGGATCTGCGGCACATCTGGTACGACTCCTTCGGCTTCAACGTCTACCGCGGCTACGACTGGATGCCCGAGCCCTGCCGCTCCTGCGACGAGAAGGAAAAGGACTACGGCGGCTGCCGCTGCCAGGCCTTCATGCTCACCGGCGATGCGCGCAACGCCGATCCGGTCTGCGCCAAGTCGCCGCACCACGACCTCATCCTCGCCGCCCGCCAGGAAGCCGAGACCGCGACCCAGCGGATCGAGGACCTGCAATTCCGCAACGAACGCAATTCGCGGCTGATCGCCAAGGCTTGAAGCCAGCGGCGGCGCCAGACATGCCAAGGTCGTCGGCGGAATCCGGTTCCTCGTGCCAGGGTGCAGGCTTGTCAGCGGGACTCACCACCCACGGCTCCGAGGCATTTGCCTCCCGGCCGGGCAGTGACCATACTGCCCGGCCGGACCTTTTCGCCTCGTCGTCATGCCCTCGATACGCCCGCTGCGCCCCGCCGATATCCCCGCCGTTCTCGATATCCAGGCGGCCACCTACCCCGCCGACCTGCTCGAAGACCGCGCCTTCTACGTCAATCGCCTGGAGCTCGCCCCGGAGCACTGCTGGGCGGCGACCGACGCCGAAGATCGCCTGCGCGGCTATCTGATCGCCTATCCCTGGGACGACGGCCTGCCACCGGTGTTGGGGGCTCGCCTGGAGCAGCTGCCGAGCGAGGCTTCCACTTGGTTCCTGCACGATTGCGCGGTGCACCCCGAGGCCCAGGGCCAGGGCGTGGCCGGTCGCCTCTATCGCCACGCCAAGGGCCAGGCCCGGCGCGCCCGCCTGCGCCAGGGGCGGCTGGTGTCGCTGTCCAACGCCATCGGCTACTGGCAGCGCCACCACTATCATCCGGTTCCCGCCGACGCCGCACTCAAGGCCAAGCTGGCCGGCTATGGCGCCGGTGCCTGCCTGATGCAGCGCACCCTCGACACCCCGGATGCCGAGCACGCCTAAACCTTGCAAATCTAAATGCAAGTATTTCGCTTTCGCCTTAACATGACCTAGCCCAGGAGGGCCTCTGCCGCCCGGCGCTCTGGCGCGGGTATCTTGATCGCCGCTACAAGGAATCCCTGATGAACATCGCTCCAGCGTCTTCGGCCAAGGGCCGGCGCGTCTTTTCCGTTACCTTGTTGGCCACCCTGCTGGCGCTGGGTGGGCAAGCCGCCCAGGCGCGCTCCAGCTTCGAAGCCCCCGATCCGGACTACCACGGCGAGATCAAGGCCAGCCCCGTCACCGGCACCGCCATCCTGGCCGGCAGCGAGGTGGCGCTGGACGGTCGCGGCTTCACCCCCGGTCAGCGGATCACCCTGTCCCGCGGCGGCGTAGCGCTCAACCCCGACGCCGCCTACGTGGCCGACGCCCAGGGCAACTTCAAGGCGACCCTGCGCATCCCCGAAGACGCCGCCCCCGGGCAGCACCCCATCGTCATCAGCACCGCCCAGCCCTCGGGCGCCGCGGTCTTCCCGCTCAAGGTCTCGCCGGTGGTGCCGCTATCCGGCGCCGACGCCTATAGCCTCACCGCGGTCAAACTGGTCCCGGGCCTCTACCAGGTGGACAGCAGCGCCAAGACCGGCGCCCTCTTCGTCACCTCGGCCGTGGGCCGCCCACCGGTCAAGGTCTCGCAGCTGCTCAAGCTCGATCCCAAGGACCTGGCCATCGAACGCCAGCTCACCCCGGCCGCCGCCCCCGGCGCGGATGCCGGTGTCTACGCCGTCTACGGCGTGGGCGTGGACGATCGCAACGGCACCGTCTGGACCACCAACACCCGGCAGAACACCGTGGCGGTCTATCGCCAGAGCGACCTGGGTCTGGTCAAGCAATTCGAACCCGGCCTCGTGCCCCATGCCCACACCGTGGTGGTCGACGAGAAACTCGAACGCGCCTTTGCCTCGGCGGCCATGACCCCGGACATCGTCAGCTTCGACGCCAAGACCCCGGCCGTGCGCAAGCACATCACCATCGAATCGGGCGTGCGCGGCGAGCAGTTCGCCGTGGTCGGCATGCACCTGGACCCGACGGTGCACAAGCTCTACGCCGTCAGCCTGAAGACCAACGAAGCCGCGGTGATCGACGCCAAGACCGAGCAGGTCGAGAAGGTCTTCCCGATCCAGGGCGCCAAGACCCCCATGGGCGTGGCCCACGATCCCCAGACCGATCGCCTGTTCATCACCGCCCAGGGCAGCGACAACCTGCTGATCGTCGACGCCAAGACCGGCCAGACCCTGCACAACGTCACCACCGGCGCCGGGGCGCTGAACGTGGCCTTCGACCCGGTCAAGCGCCTGGCCTACGTGACCAACCGCGGCGCCGGCACCCTGACCGTGGTCGACCCGGACGGCACCATCAAGGCCAACCTGGAGCTGGGTACCTATCCCAACCACGCGGTGGTGGATGGCAAGGGTGTGGTCTACGCGGTGAACAAGGCCAAGGGGCAGGATGATGCCGAGGGGGATCGGATTACGCGGGTGATGGCGAAATAACAAGCCTACGCCCTCGGTCTTAGGCTAGGGGCCGCTTTTGTAGGTTGGGTTGAGCGATAGCGAAGCCCAACTCTCTGGCCTATTGGTGCCTCAGCTGTTTATCAAACGCCTTCATGCTTTTTGTTTCGCCCACCCGGGCGACTCACTTTTTTCAAACGCGAAAAAAGTAAGCAAAAACGCTTGCCCCGACCATCCGGCCCTCCGCTTCGCTCCGGGTGCGCTCGCACCAGCGCCGTTCCGGGGTCGGTCCAGATGGGCCGTCCATGGCCCACTGGACCTCTCGCCGCATCCATGCGGCTCGACCCACTCCACGACACTGGCGTTCGCCCTCCTGAACGGGGCGATTCGCTAGCCTGAAAGTGTTGGTTGAAGAGCCACAAAAAGCCCGTAGCCGTAGCCGTAGCCGTAGCCGTAGCCGTAGCCGTAGCCGTAGCCGTAGCCGTAGCGTGGACAACGGCGAAGCCTTGTCCACTAAGCATGGCCATGCGTATCAGTGGAAAACGCTACGCGGTTTTCCACGCTACAAACCTTTAAACACCCAAGCCTCAGGCTGTCGCCCCGCCCCGTCAGTGAGGCCGAGTGTAGGTGTCGCGGAGGGGGATGCGAGGCAGGACGCCGAGCAAGGCGCGAGGGGCAGGAAGCCCCTTCGTGCCGTGCCCCTGGAGCGGCACCGGAGCGAGGGGACCCGGAGCGCACCGCAGGGCCGAAACGTGGGGCAAGCGTTTTTGGTTACTTTTGCCGCGATTGGCAAAAGTGACTCGCCCGAGGGGGCGAAACAAGGACCTCCTCTAGACTTCGATAAGCAGCTAGGGCACCAGCAGGCAAAGCCAGGTATCGAGGGCTAACCCCGTGATGTTGGGCTTCGCTAACGCTCAACCCAACCTACGCCTTACGCCTCATTCAAAACCAATAACGCCCACCAAATCCAAACCGGCGGGCTTCATCCAAGGGGCCCAAGGGAAAACTCACCCCCCCAACGACTCCACCCCCAACTCATCCCACACCGCCTCCGCCAGGTGGAAGGTGGCGTTGGCCGCCGGGATGCCGCAGTAGATGGCGCTCTGCATGATCAGCTCCTTGATCTCCTCCCGCGTCACCCCGTTGCTGCGGGCGGCACGCAGGTGCAGGCGGAGTTCGCCTTCGCGATTCATGCCGATCAGCATGGCGATGGTGATCAGGCTGCGGGTGTGCCGCGGCAGGCCCGGGCGGGTCCAGATGTCGCCCCAGGCGTGGCGAGTGATCATCTCCTGGAATTCTTCGTTGAAGGGAGTCAGCTTTTCCAGGCTGCGATCGACGTGGACGTCGCCCAGCACCGCGCGGCGGACCTGCATGCCGGCTTCATAACGTTCTCTTTCGTCCAAGATAGACTCCTTCAGGCGCTCAGAAAGGCCAGCACGCGCTGGGTAAAGGCAGCGCCCATCTGCACGTTGGACAGGTGGGCGGCGGGAAACTCGACGTACTCGGCGCCCGGGATGCGCTCCTGCAGGAAGCGGCCGTCGGCCGGGGTGGTCACGGCGTCGTGGCTGCCGGCGACGATCAGCGTCGGCGCACGGATGGCATCCAACACCTCGCGGAAGTCGGCATCGCGCACCGCCGCGCAGTTGGCCGCATAACCCTGGGGCGAGGTGCCGGCGAGCATGGCGACGATGCGGTCGACCCGGTCCGGCTCGGCGCTGGCGAAATCAGGGGTGAACCAGCGACCGATGGAGGCGTCGCGCAGGTCGCGCATGGCCTGCTCGCCGCCGGCTTCAACGGTCTGGATGCGCCCGTTCCACACCTCGGGGGTGCCGATCTTGGCGGCGGTGTTGCACAGCACCAGACGGGTGACCCGCTCGGGGGCGTTGATGCCCAGCCACTGGCCGATGGAGCCGCCCATGGACAGGCCGCAGAAGGCGAATTGGTCGATACCTAGGGCGTCGGCCAGGGCCAGGACGTCGCGACCGTTCCCGTCCATGCGATAGGGGCCGGGCGTCACCAGGGAGGCGCCATGGCCGCGGGTGTCGTAGCGCAGCAGGCGAAAGCGCTCGCTGAAGGCGGCGGCCTGGTCGTCCCACATGGCCAGGTTGGTGCCCAGGGAGTTGGACAGGATCAGCACGGGGGCGCCCGCGGGGCCCTCCAGTTGGTAATTCAGGTCGCCATCGGCGAGACGTACGCTGGGCATCAGGCAGTCCTCTGGTCTAGGAATGGGCAAGCAAAGTGCGGTGTTCGGCCAGGGCGCGAGCCACCCAGGCCCGGGCCTGGCCCTGGTAATGGGCGGGGTCCAGCAGTCGATCCAGCTCGACGCTGGAGAGTTCGGCGGTCACTTCCGGCGTATCGCCCAGTACCTGGCGCAGGTGGCGACCCTCCTGGACAGCGCGCTTACAGCTCTGCTCCACCAGGTGGTGGGCGGCCTCGCGCCCCAGGCGCCCGGCCAGGGCGATGCTGACCGCCTCGGCCAGCACCAGGCCGTGGGTCAGTTCCAGGTTGGCCTGCATGCGTGCGGCGTCGACCTCCAGCCCGGCAACGATGGCCTGAGCCTGTTGCAGGGCGCCGGAAACCAGGCAGAACAGCTCCGGCAGGGTTTCCCACTCGGCGTGCCAGAGCCCCAGGCTGCGCTCGTGCTCCTGGGGCATGGCGGAAAACAGGGTGCTGACCAGACCCGGCGCGCGGGTGGCAGCGGCGATCAGCACAGCGGCGCCCACCGGATTGCGTTTGTGCGGCATGGTGGAAGAGCCCCCCTTGCCCGGCGCCGAGGGCTCGAAGACCTCGGCGGCTTCGGTCTGCATCAGCAGCGACAGATCGCGGCCCAGCTTGCCCAGGCTGCCGGCCACCAGGCCGAGCCAGGCGCCGACCTCGACCAGGCGATCGCGCTGGGTGTGCCAGGGTTGCTCCGGCAGGCTCAGCGCCAGCTCCCGGGCGAGGGCCTCGGCCACCGGCAGGGCCTGATCGCCCAGGGCGGCCAGGCTGCCCGAGGCACCGCCGAATTGCAGCACCAGCACCCGCGGCCGCAGTTCGGCCAGGCGCTGGCGGTGCCGGGTGATGGCGCCCAGCACCCCGGCCAGCTTCATGCCCAGGGTCACCGGCGTCGCGTGCTGCAGCCAGGTGCGGCCGGCCAGCACGGTATCGGCATGGCGCTCGGCCTGGGCGGCCAGGGCCTCGGCCAGGTGCGCCAGGTCGGCGTCCAGCAGGTCCAGCGCCTGGCGGATCTGCAACACCAGGCCGCTGTCCATGGCGTCCTGGCTGGTGGCGCCACGATGCACATGGCGCTCGGCCTCGGGGTCCTGGGCGGCGATCTGCCGGCCCAGCGCCTTGACCAGCGGAATGGCGGAATTGCCGGCGCTGACCACGGCCCGGGCCAGCTCGGCCGCGTCATACCGCTCGGCGCGGCAGGCAGCGGCGATGGGCGCCACCGCCGTCTGCGGGATCACCCCCACCGCCGCCTCGGCGCGCGCCAGGGCCGCTTCGAAGTCCAGCATGCCCTGCAGTCGGCCGTGGTCACAAAACACCGCGCGCATGGTGGCGCTGGTGAAGTAGGCGTCGAATAGCAGGTTGGACATGGGGCTTCCTCAAGTGGCGGAGCGGCCAACAAAGCGTAGCGAGCGGTTGTCAGGCGGGTGCGCGCGGCGCGCAGGAACCGGAATGTACAAGTGGTACATGAGGATTCCGAGCACTGCACGCGCCCGCCTGGCGGACGCGCAGTAGTTTTGTTGGTTGCTCCTAGTGGTCGTGATGCAGGTAGGTGGCCTGCCGCGGCAGCCGGAGGCTGACCAGGAAGGCCACCGCCAGCATCACCGAGACATAGATGTAGAAGACTTCTTCATGCCCCTGGGTCTTGAAGCTCAGGGCGACGAATTCCGCCGAACCGCCAAAGATGGCATTGGCCACCGCATAGGACAGGCCCACGCCCAGGGCGCGCACCTCCGGCGGGAACATCTCCGCCTTCACCAGGCCGCTGATGGAGGTGTAGAGGCTGATGATGGCCATGGCCAGGCAGATCAGCAGGAAGGCCACGAAGGGACTCTGGACGCTGGCCAGCGCCGTGAGGATCGGCCAGGTGCAGACCGTGCCCAGGCCGCCGAACAGCAGCATGGAGGCGCGCCGACCGATGCGGTCGGAGAGCATGCCGAACAGCGGCTGCATGAGCATGAACACCAGCAGGGCACAGGTCATCACGGCACTGGCGGTCTTGGCGTCCATGCCGCTGGTGTTGACCAGGTACTTCTGCATGTAGGTGGTGAAGGTATAGAAGATCAGCGAGCCGCCGGCGGTGTAGCCGAGCACGGTGAAGAAGGCCGCCTTGTGATGCTTGAACAGGCCGCTGAGGGTACCGGCCTCCTTGTTGGCGCGGGTCTCGGCGGTGGTGGTCTCTTCCAGCGAGCGACGCAGGAACAGCGAGACCACGGCCGCGGCGGCGCCGACCAGGAAGGGAATCCGCCAGCCCCAGGCACGCAGGTCGGCATCGCTCAGGACCTGCTGCAGGATCACCACCACCAGCACCGCCAGCAGCTGGCCGCCGATCAGGGTGACGTACTGGAAGGAGGCGAAGAAGCCGCGCTGGCCACGCAGCGCCACCTCGCTCATGTAGGTGGCGGTGGTGCCGTATTCACCACCCACCGAGATGCCTTGCAGCAGGCGCGCGAGCAGCAGCAGGGCCGGCGCCGCGACGCCGATGCTGGCATAGGTGGGCAGGCAGGCGATGGCCAGGGAGCCGGCACCCATCATCAGGATGGAGATGACCATGGAGGTGCGTCGGCCGTACTTGTCGGCGACGCGCCCGAAAATCCAGCCGCCTAGGGGGCGCATGAGAAAGCCCGCGGCAAAGACGCCGGCGGTACTCAGCAGCTGCACGGTGGGATCGCTCTTCGGGAAGAAGGCGGCGGCGAAATAGATGGAACAGAAGGCGTAGACGTAGAAGTCGAACCATTCCACCAGGTTGCCGGACGAGGCGCCGACGATGGCGAAGATGCGCTTCTTGCGCTCCTCGAAGCTGTAATGCGGGTGAGTGCTCATGGAGATCCTTAATTATAGGTATGGATGGACGGGGGACAGCCTACCGCCATCGGACCAGGAGAGACACACGCGGTTACAGGGGGTGTGGGCATGGATTGAGGCTAGCAGTGGATGAAATCTTGGTAGGTTGCCGAGGCGGCCGCTCTAGGATCAGCTCTGGCTATCGCGGCCATGGGCCGCTCCTACAGGTACGCCACGTGTAGGAGCGGCCGCATCGGCGGACCGCCATGGCCGCGATTGCCTAAGCGCCCAAGCGCCAAAGCCTCAGATCCCGTCCACCCGCTCCACCGCCAGCGCCAGCCCCTGGCCGACGCCCACGCACATGGTGGCGAGCCCCAGGCGGCCGCCGGTCTTTTCCAGGTGGTGCACCGCGGTGAGCACCAGGCGGTTGCCGCTCATGCCCAGGGGATGACCCAGGGCGATGGCGCCGCCATTGGGATTGACCTTGGGGCTGTCGTCGGCCACGCCCAGTTCGCGCAGGACGGCGATGCCCTGGGCGGCGAAGGCCTCGTTGAGCTCGATGACGTCGAAGGCCTCGATGGACAGGTCCAGTTGCTGCAGCAGCTTGCGCACCGCCGGGGTCGGACCGACGCCCATGATGCGCGGCGCCACCCCGCCGCTGGCCATGCCCAGTACCCGGGCGCGGGGCGTGAGGCCGTGCTTCTGCACCGCTTCCGCCGAGGCCAGGATGATCGCCGAAGCGCCGTCGTTGAGACCCGAGGCGTTGCCCGCGGTTACGGTCCGGTCCGGGCCGTTGACCGGCTTGAGCTTGGCCAGGCCTTCTGCGGTGGTGTCCGGACGCGGATGCTCGTCCTGCGCCACCACCAGGTCGCCCTTCTTGCCCTTGATCGTCACCGGGACGATTTCCTCGGCGTAGTAGCCGGATTCCTGGGCCGCCGCGGCGCGCTGCTGGCTGCGCAGGCCGAAGGCGTCCTGGTCGGCGCGGCTGACGCCATAGTCGGCGGCGACGTTGTCGCCGGTGACCGGCATGCTGTCGACGCCGTAGGTCTCTTTCATCGCCGGATTAACGAAGCGCCAGCCCAGGGTGGTGTCTTCCAGTTTCTGGCCGCGACCGAAGGCACTGTCGGCCTTGCCCATCACATAGGGAGCGCGGGTCATGGATTCCACCCCGGCGGCGATCACCAGCTCCATCTCGCCGAGGGCGATGGCGCGATAGGCCTGGCCCACCGCCTCCATGCCCGAGGCGCAGAGGCGGTTGAGGGTCACGCCCGGCACCGTTTCCGGTAGTCCCGACAGCAGCACTGCCATGCGCGCCACGTTGCGGTTGTCTTCCCCGGCCTGGTTGGCGCAGCCCATGAACACCTCATCCACCGCCGTCCAGTCCACCTGGGGATTGCGCTCCTGCAGCGCCTTGAGCGGAATGGCCGCCAGGTCATCGGCACGCACCGCCGAGAGACCGCCGTTGAGCCGGCCGATGGGGGTCCGAATGGCGTCGCAGATATAGACGGGGCGACTCATTCCTCAGCTCCTTTCTGGCCGCCGTGGGCGGCATTGGTCCGGGCCTGCAGATCACGCAGGGCCGCGAGTTCGGTTGCCGTCGGCGCCGCGCTGGTGGCGACCTGGTCGGCGAAGCGGATGGCCCAACCGGTGGCGGCCACCACCTGTTCGCGGGTCACTCCGGGATGCAGGGCGGTCACCACGAATTCGTGGGTGTCGGTTTCCGGCTCCATGATGCAGAGGTCGGTGATGATGGCGGTCGGCCCCTTGCCCGGCAGACCCAGCTGCTGGCGATGATCGCCACCCTCGCCGAAGCCCACCGAGGTGATGAAGGCCAGCTTGTCGACAAAGCTGCGGTGCGACTGCTTGAGGATGATCAGCACCTCCTTGGCCGAACCGGCGATCTCCGGCGCGCCGCCGGCGCCCGGCAGCCGCACCTTGGGCTGGTGGTAGTCGCCGATCACCGTGGTGTTGATGTTGCCGAAGCGGTCGACCTGGGCCGCGCCGAGGAAGCCGACATCGATGCGTCCGCCCTGCAGCCAGTAGCGGAAGATCTCGCCGGTGGGCACCACGGTGTCGGCGGTCTCGGCCAGTTCGCCGTCGCCGATGGACAGCGGCAGCACCGAGGGCTTGGCGCCGATGGGGCCGGATTCGTAGATCAGCACCACGTCCGGCGCATGGGTCAGGCGCGCCAGGTTGGCCGCGGTGGACGGCAGGCCGATGCCGACGAAGCAGACGCTGCCATTGCCGAGGCGGCGCGCGGCGGCCACGGTCATCATTTCATTGGTGGTGAAGTCGCTCATGATTCAGGCCTCCGCAGCCAGCTTCGCCTGGAAGGCGGCGAAGTCCGCGGTACCGCGGATGTAGGTGTCGATCCACTGGGTAAAGGTGTCGCGATCGCGAGCGATCGGATCCCAGGCCTGGTAGAAGCGGTTGTCCCGCTCGTAGTAGCCGTGGGCATAGGACGGATGCGCCCCGCCCGGCACCACGCAGACCGCGCTGAGCGCCCAGGTCGGCAGCACGCAGGCGTTCATCGGTGCCTGGAGGTCGTCGACGAGCTCTTCCACGGTGACGATGCAGCGCTGGGCGGCCAGCGCCGCTTCCTTCTGCACGCCGAGGATGCCCTGGATCAGCACGTTGCCCTGGCGGTCGGCCTTCTGCGCATGGATGACGGTGACGTCGGGACGCACGCTGGGCACCGCGGCGAGCTGCTCGCCGGTGAAGGGGCAGGCGATGAACTTGATGTCCGGATTGACCTTGGCCAGGTCCGAGCCCTGGTAGCCGCGCAGGACGGCGAACGGCAGGTTGGAGGCACCGGCGACATAGGCATTGGCCAGGGCCGCGTGGCTGTGCTCGGAAATCTCCAGCGGGTGCGGCCAGCCCTTTTCCACCGCATCGCGCAGCCGGTGCAGGGAACCGACCCCGGGGTTGCCACCCCAGGAAAAGATCAGCCGCCTGGCGCAGCCGGCACCGATCAGCAGGTCGTAGACCAGGTCGGGGGTCATGCGCACCAGGGTCAGGTCGCGCCGATTCTGGCGGATCAGCTCGTGGGCGGCGGCGGTCGGAATGAGATGGGTGAAGCCTTCGAGGGCGACGGTCTCGCCATCGTGGACGAAGCGCTGGATGGCTTCGCTCAGGGACAGGATCTGGGCCATGGATTGTCGACTCGCGTCTTTGTTGTCGGCGCCGCCCGGTGCGGCGGTCTGGAGCCAGACTACAAAGCCCTACCCATGCAAACAATCCGATAATCGACTAACAGTTCGATTATCGAACAGCATCGTCTGCCAGCCTCGCGAGGATCGCGACGCGCAGCGAGTCGTCGCAGCGGCTACACTGCCCTGCCCTCACCCAGAGCCCTGCCGATGTCCGACAAGCCCCGCGCCTCCCTGGAAGGGATCACCCTCGAAGCCCTGCTCACCCGCCTGGTGGCGCATCACGGCTGGGAAGAACTCGGGCGGCGCATCCCGCTGCGCTGCTTCACCCATGAGCCCTCCATCAAGTCCAGCCTGACCTTCCTGCGCCGCACGCCCTGGGCACGGGAAAAGGTCGAGCAGCTCTATCGGCGATTGCCTAAGCAGGCCTCGCGACAACTGCCGGACTAGGACTTGGTCCCCAGCAGGCCACGCAGCGTCTGCTGGATATCGGCCGGCAAGACCACCGTCTTCGCGTTGTCGCTGGTGGCCAGCTTTTCCATGGCGTTGATATAACGCTCGCCCAGCAGATAGAGCACCGGAGTCGGTTCGCTGCCCACGGCTTCGGAGATCTTGCTCAGGGCGGCGGCGGAGGCCTGCGCCAGGGTCACCTGGGCCACGCCGTCGCGCTTGGCGGCTTCGAGACGGGCATCGGCCTCCAGGATGGCGGCCTGCTTGGCGCCCTCGGCGCGGGTCACCACGGCCTTGCGCTCCCGCTCGGCGGCCGCCTGCATTTCCATCGCCGCCTGCATTGAGGGCGTCGGCTTGAGCTCCTGCACTTCCACCGCCTTGACGGTGATGCCCCAGTCCACGGTCTGCTCGGCCATGCTGACCCTCAGCCGCGCCTTGATCTCGTCTCGCGAGGACAACGCCTGGTCCAGTTCCATCTCGCCAATGATGGCGCGCAGCGAGGTCATCGCCAGGCTGGTGATGGCCTGGGCGTAGTCTTCCACGCCATAGGCCGCCTTGGCCGGATCGACGATCTTGGCGAAGCACAGGGCGTTGGCCAGGATCACCGCGTTGTCGCGGGTGATGACCTCCTGTTGCTGCACATCGAGGATCAGGTCCTTGGTGCTGAGGCGGTAGCTGACCTGATCCATGTAGGGGATGAGGAAATTCAGCCCGGGCTTGAGGGTGGTGCGGTACTTGCCGAGGCGCTCGACGATCCACTCCTGCCCCTGGGGCACCAGGCGCACGCCCTTGGCGACGGTGACGACGATGAAGACCAGCAACAGCAGGGCGACGATAAGACTGACACTCATGGACGATGTCCCTATGGATGGAAGACGTCAGGATTGACGGGCGACCTTGACCAGGTTGCCTTCGAAGGCGAGCAGTCGAACCCGCTCGCCGGCCGCGATCTCGGCATCGGCCAGGCAGGGCCATTCATCGCTGCCGAGGATGGGTTTCTGGAAGCGCACGCGGCCACGGGCGAAGGGGCCGACCGCCGCGACCAGCAGGCCGATCTCGCCCAGATGGACGTCGGCGCTCCAGTCCTCACCGGGCTTGCCACGGTCCTTGCCATAGCGAAACCAGAGAAATACCGCCACCAGCGAGGCCAGACTCCAGACCAGCAGCTGCACGGCCAGCGCCAGGGCCGGCAGTACCAGCAGCAGTACGCCGACCAGCAGGGCGCCCAGGCCGAACCAGATCAGGAAAAAGGCCGGCACCACCAATTCGCTCAGCATCAGGCCGACGCCCAGCACCAGCCAGTACCACCATTGCACGTCCATTGCCGCTCCTTCCAGGTAACGCCACAGCATGGCTGCTGCTGCGCTCATCCGCCACCAGGGCCTCCGAGTGGTACCGAGCGCCCGATGAAATGGCGCCCCGTCGCGCAGGTGGGGTTGAGCCGGCGCCACTGTCGAAGCCCAAAGAACTGAAGTTGAACCTGGGGACTGTTGGGCTTCGCTGTGCTCAACGCCAACCTGCGGGCGGATTCGTAGGTTGGGTTGAGACGGCTCCACCGTCGAAGCCCAACAAGGCGGGGTCGCGCCTGAGCACCGTTGGGCTTCGCTGTGCTCAGCGCCAACCTACGGGCAGGCTCCGTAGGTTGGGTTGAGACGGCCTCATCGTCGAAGCCCAACGGGCCGGGGTCGAGGCTGGGCACCGTTGGGCTTCGCGGCGCTCAGCGCCAACCTACGGGCGGATTCCGTAGGTTGGGTTGAGACGGCTTTATCGTCGAAGCCCAACAAGGCGGGGTCGCGCCTGGACACCGTTGGGCTTCGCGGCGCTCAACCCAACCTACGACGCCTGGTCCTGCTGGAACACCAGCACCTTGAGACCACCTTCGGCGTCTTCGTCGGCGAATTCCGGTGGATTGGCCAGGCGCTCGACGAAGGCCAGTCCGGGGGCCTCCTGGGCCATGCCGGCGATGAGAAAATCCGCGCCGACGCCGGGGTCGTTGACGCAGGCCAGCACCCGGCCGCCGGGGCTGAGCAGTTCGGGCAGGCGGCGCAGGATGCGGGCGTAGTCCTTGGTCAGGGCGAAGCTGCCCTGCTGGAAGCTGGGCGGATCGACGATCACCAGGTCATAGGGCCCCAGCTTGCGCACCTTGCCCCAGGACTTGAACAATTCGTGGCCGAGAAAGCTGACCTTGCCCAGGTCGTGGTCATTAAGTCGGTGATTCTCGCGACCTCGGGTCAGGGGCCCGCGGGCCATGTCCAGATTGACCACCTGGTCCGCGCCGCCGGCCAGGGCGGCCACCGAGAAGCCACAGGTGTAGGCGAACAGATTGAGGATGCGCAGACCGGCGGCCTGCTCGCGCACCCAGCGGCGGCCCAGGCGCATGTCGAGGAACAGCCCCATGTTCTGGTGGCGGGTGAGGTCCAGGCCGAACTTCAGGCCGTCTTCATGGATGACGTGCTCGCCCACCGGCGCACCGATCAGCGCCTCGCTGGCGGCGTCCAGGCGATAGCGATGCTGCAGGAGCAGGCTGCGGGTGCCGCTGGCGCGCCACGCCGGGGTCTCGCCCAGGACGGTCAGAGTCGTGCGCAGGCCATCCAGCTCGGCGGCGGGCAATTCGCGAAACAGCCCTACCCGCACCACGCCTTCCAGCCAGTCCACGGTGAGTTGTTCCAGCCCCGGCAGCAGCCGGCCACGGCCGTGCACCAGCCGGCGCGCCTCGGCGGGTGGCGAATCGAGGGCGGCGAGCAGCAGCGCGGAGAGGTGGGCAAGGGTGGCGGTATTCATGGGCGGTCACGACGGCAAAGGAGCGGCATGCTACGGCAAAAGTACCGGGCTCGCCTCCCGGCGCAAGCCCGCCAGGTGTCTGCCGGCGATTGGCTACGACGGTATTTGGGCGCGCCGTCGCCAACGAACCGACCAGTCCGATGAAAATATGTCTCAGGCGGTAACGACTCGCAGTTGTATCCACTTTGTAAGCCGCTCTAGAATCCGCCTCTCCGAACTCCAGGACGATAACAATGCGCCGGCTGGCCCCTGCTCTCTATCTGCTGCCCCTCTGTGCCCTCCCCCTCGCCGGTCATGCGCAGGAGCAGACGGAAGATTCGCCCCAGGCGCTATCCGACCTCACCATCGTCGGCACGGCCGAATCACCCACCGGTCCGGTGCAGGGCTACAAGGCAGAGCGTTCCAGCAGTGCCACCCGTACCGACACCCCGCTGCACGAAACGCCCCAGTCGGTGAGCGTGGTCTCCCGCGAAGCCCTCGACGACCTCTCCGCTACCCGCCTGCAACAGGCGCTGGACCAGGCCGGTGGCGTCGGCCGCGGCAACAACTTCGGCGGCCAGGGCCTGACCAGCTACACGGTGCGCGGCTTCACCAGCTCCGAGTATTTCCGCAACGGCTTCCCCATGAATCGTGGCTATCCCAGCGCGCCGGATGCCGCCACCCTGGAGCGGGTCGAGGTCCTGCGCGGCCCGGCCGCGACCCTCTATGGCCGCAGCGATCCGGGCGGCACCTTCAACGTGGTCACCAAGCAGCCGCTGGGCGAGCGCAAGACCACCCTTGGCAGCCAGTTCACCGACCAGGGCCAGAAACGCGGCACCCTGGACACCACCGGCCCGGTGGACGAGGACGGCCGCCTGGCCTATCGCCTCAACCTGATCGCCGAGGGCGGCGACACCTTCCGCGACGACGTGCACACCGAGCGCTACGAAGTCGCCCCGGTGCTGAGCTGGCAGGCCACCGACGCCACCCTCATCACCTTCGAGGCGGACATCATCCGCAGCAATGCCCCGCTGGATCGCGGCCGCACCAACTACCTGACCCAGCACGCCGAGGCCAGTCGCTCCACCAATGCCTGGGAAAAGGGCACCACCAACCTGCTGCACAGCGACAGCGAGGCCTATCAGCTGCGCTTCGAGCACCAGTTGAACGACGCCTGGACCCTGGCCGGCGGCTTCCAGTACCTCGACGGCAGCCTCAAGGGCAATGCCGTGGAAGCCAACGGCGTGCAGGCCGACGGCGTGACCCTCAGACGCAACTTCAACTACCGCAAGCTGGAGTGGAGCGACCGCGACCTGCAACTGAACCTGACCGGTCGCTTCGACACATTCGGCCTCGGCCACACCCTGATCACCGGGATCGAGGTGGAAGACTACGACTATCAGTCGATCATCCAGCGCTCTGACCCAGCGGTCTCGCCTTATCCAGTTAACCTGCGCAACCCCGTACTCGGTCAGCCGCGCCCGGCCCTGACCCTCATCCCCACCCACGACCACGAGACCCTCAAGACCTGGGCGGCTTTCGTGCAGGACCAGATCGCCCTCACCGAGCGCCTCAAGGTGCTGGGTGGCGTGCGCCTGGAGCGCTTCGAGCATGACTACGATAACTTCGTCGCCGGTGGTCAGAGCTGGTCCAACGCCGACAACGCCGTCACCCCACGCCTGGGCGTCAGCTATGACCTCACCCCGGAACTGGCCCTCTACGCCAGCGCCTCCAAGTCGTTCAAGCCCAACACCGGCGCAGCGTTCCAAGGCGGCGGTTTCGATCCCGAGGAAGGCAAGGCCTACGAGGTGGGCATGAAGTGGGCGGCACTGGACGGCCGCCTCAGCGTCGACACGGCGATCTTCCATACGGTCAAGGAAAACGTCCTGACCCCGGACCCGGCCAACACAAACTTCAACATCGCCGCCGGCGAGGTGCGCAGCCGCGGCTTCGAAGTCAACGTGACCGGCGACCTGACGCCCAGCTGGCGCATCCTCGGCGGCTACGCCTTCACCGATGCCGAGGTCACCAAGGACAACACCCTGGCCCGCGGCACGCGCCTGACCAACATCCCGCGCAATGCCGTCAACCTGCTCAACGTCTACGAATTCCACGACGGTGCACTGCGCGGCCTGGGCCTGGGTGCCAACCTCAAGTACGTGGGTGAGCGCGAAGGCCAGAAGACCATCGCCAGCGACTACACGATGGACAGCTACACGGTCACCGACCTCTTGAGCTTCTACAAGGTCGACGAGCACCTGCGGCTGAACCTGGACGTGCGCAACGTCTTCAACAAGGGCTACGACGAGAGTTCCTGGAACGCCTACAGCTATCCGGGCGAGCCGCGGACGGTACAGGCCGGTTTCACCTACACCTTCTAAGAGCCTGCTCATAATCTGCTGCGCGTCGGCCAAACCGCGTTGAGAAGGCCTTCGGAATGCTCATTTACGCTATGTAAACTCCGCTTCCTCAGGCCTTCTCGCCTTGTTTGGCTCTAGCTCGCGAGATTATGAACAGGCTCTACGACCCATTGAAAATCAGGCCTCGCTGAAGGCCTGACCGGTCAGCGGCTGCACCACCGGGCGGCCCTGGCGGTCGTGGAGGATGTCCACCGCCACGCCGTAGGTGGCTTCCAGCAGGTCGGCGGTGACGATGGCGGCGGGTCGGCCGGCGGCCAGCAGGCCACCGTTGACCAGCACCAGCAGCGAATCGGCGTACTGGCAGGCCAGGTTGAGATCGTGCAGCACCACCACGGTCACCCGCTGGTGCAGCCGGGTCTCGTGGCGCACGCGATCGAGCAGGTTGATCTGGTGCCGCAGATCCAGGGCACTGACCGGTTCGTCCAGCAGCATCACCTCGGGTTCGCGCATCAGCACCTGGGCAAAGAACACCAGCTGCCGCTGACCGCCACTCAGGGCGCCCAGCTGGCGCGAGGCCAGATGGCCGATACCCACCTCGTCGAGCTTGCCCAGCGCCCGTTCCAGCAGCTCATCGTCCAGGTGCAGGGTCAGCCGTTCCAGGCTGCCCATGGCCACCGTCTCCAGCACCGACAGCGCCGCCTCGGCATGGGAATCCTGGGGCATGTAGGCCACGCCCTGGCGCCAGCCCTCGCGCTGACCGCGCAGCGAAGCGCCCGCCACCAGCCGCCTTTCCCCACGCTCGATATGACCCGCCGCCAGCGGCAGGTCACCGGCCAGGGCGCGCAGCAGGGTGGTCTTGCCGGTGCCATTGGGGCCGAGGATCACATGCACCTGCCCTGCGTGCAGCTCGGTGCAGAGTCCGGAGATCACGGTGCGGTCGCCGCGCTTCAGCGCGAGGTCCTGGAGGCGGATCATAGGCTGGACCTGCGCGGGGCGAAGATGAGCCAGAGCAGGAAGGGCACCCCGACGATAGCGGTGACGATGCCCACCGGAAACAGCGCCCCGGGCAGGATCGACTTGGACAGCACCGAGGCAGAGGACAGCATCAGGGCGCCGCAGATGGCCGACAGCGGCAGCAGGAAGCGCTGATCCTCGCCCACCTGCCAGCGGGCGATATGGGGCGCGACCAGGCCGACGAAGCCGATCACCCCGACGAAGCTGGTGGCCGTGGCGGTCATCACCGCCACCAGGATCAGCACCTTGAGGCGCAGGCGGCGGATGTCCACGCCGAGGCTCTCGGCACGGGCCTCGCCCAGGCGCAGGGCGGCCAGTTTCCAGGCATCGCGCAAGAGCAGGAGGCAGCACAGCAGGGTGACCCCGGCGACGATGGCCAGGGTGGTCCAGGTGGCGCGGCCGAGGCTGCCGAACAGCCAGAAGAGGATCTGCTGGGAGAGCTCCGGCGAGGAGAGGAATTGCACCAGCGACAGCAATGACTGGAAGAGGAACAGCAGGGCGATGCCGCCGAGGATGATGGTGTCGCTGCCGGTGCGCTTGAGCGAGGCCAGGGCGAAGAGAAACAGCGCCGCCAGCATGGCGAAGGCGAAGGCGCCCAGCGGCACCCCGATCAGCGCGCCCAGGCCGAAGCTGCCCAGTGCCAGGCTGAGAGCGGCGCCACAGCCGGCGGCGGCGGCCATGCCCAGGGTGTAGGGGCTGGCCATGGGGTTGTTGAGCAGCGTCTGCATCTGCGCCCCGCCCGCACCGAGGGCGGCGCCCACCGCCAGGGCCATCAGCGCCACCGGCAGGCGCAGGTCGCGGACGATGGCGTCGGTCATCGGCTGCCGCGCGCCAAGGCCGGTCAGCGACTTGAGCACCTCCAGCGGCGAGAGCAGCGAGGGCCCGGTGGCGATGTCCAGCACCAGAGCCGCCAGGGTCAGCAGCAGAAACACCCCGCAGGCGCGCCAGCGGCGGCGCTCGCGGGCGCGCTGCTCGGCGATGGCGTTGCCGTGGCTGGCGCTCGCGGCCTCGCTCATGGCGTCAGACCTATGGCGAAGGTGCCCTGGGGCTGGATCGGCATGTAGCGGCGATAGTATTCGCGGTAGTTGGCCATGGGATCCACGTCCTGGAACAGATCCGGATAGAGCTGCTTGGCGATGAACTGCAGCATGGCGAAGTCTTCCAGGCTGCGCGAGGCGCCCTGGTAGACGCCATACAGACGCCCGTCGCGGATCGCCGGCAGATTGGCCCAGCCCGGTCGCTGCATGAAGGCGCGCAGGTGACTGCGGGCGTCGTCGGCGCTTACGCCGGGGCCCATGGGCAAGGCGGTGGGATTGCTGTTGTCCTCGCGCCCGGAGATGAAGATGACCTCCGGCTGGGCCATGAGCACCTGCTCCGGATTCATCACCCCCCACCACTGGATGAAGGGCGCGGCGATGTTGTCGCCACCGGCCAGGGTGACCATGGCGCCCCACATGTTACGGCCATAGGTGAAGGAGTATTCGGCCGGACCCTTGTTGCCGAACTCGGCATAGACCCGCGGCTTCGGACGATTGGCCGCCGCGATGCGGGTCTGGATGTCCTCCACCACCTTCGCATAGAAGTCAGCCAGCTCGGCGGCGCGCGCCTCCTGGCCGGTGATGACGCCGAGCAGGCGGGTGGAGGCCAGGTGGCGCTCCAGGGTCTGGGCGTTGTAGTCGATCGCCACCACCGGGATGCCGAGCTGTTCGAGGCGCTTGACCTCGCTGTCCAGCGCCTGGAATTGCCAGGCGGCCAGCACCACCAGATCCGGCTTGAGGGCGAGGACCTTTTCCACCGAGAAGCTGTTGTTTTCCGTCTCCCCCACATCGGGAAGGCTGGCCAGGGAGGGTCGGTGGGCGACATTGAGCGCCCAGTTGGCCGGCACCTTGCGTTCCCAGGCGCCGCGGGAGACACCGACCACCGCGTCGAAGGCCTGCTCGCCACCGACCGCCAGGTAGTCGCCATAGTGGAAGCCCAGCACCACCCGCTTGGCCGGTGCCTCGATCGTCACCGTGCGCCCGAGAACGTCAGTGACCTGGCGGGTCTCGGCAAAGGCCGGAGCAATCAGAAAGCAAGCGATAAGCGTTACCAGCCGGACAGCCCACTGCCCGCTGCGCGCGAAACCTTTCATGGAACCCCTTGGACGTCTGCACCCGCTCTAAACGGGTGACTGCGGAGCATGCAAAGGGTGCAACTTTACGCGGTGGCAGCGCCTGCGCCTAGCGCCTGCCACCGGCAAAGGGGAAGCCGTCGACGCTAGGTGGCATCGGCGTGGCTGACCACGCCCTTGATCAATACCGCCAGGGCGGCAAGACCGGCCGGCAGGAGCAGCGCGGTGAGCACCTGGGTGAAGGTCCAGCCCAGGCCCAGCAGGGTCGCGCCCATCCAGGCGCCGGTGATGGCGCCGAAGCGGCCGATGCCGAGCATCCAGGACACCCCGGTGGCGCGGCCATGGGTCGGGTAGTAGCGCGCCGCCAGCGACGGCATGGCCGACTGGGCGCCGTTGATGCACATGCCGGCCACCAGCACCAGGGTGGCGACCAGGGCGACCTGGCCCAGGCTCTGGCCCACGCAATAGGCGAAGATCCCAGCCAGCACATAGAACAGGCCGATCACCTTGTGCGGATTGAATCTGTCCATGGCCCAGCCGACGAACACCGCGCTGAGCACCCCGCCGAACTGGAACAGCGCGCCGATCAGGGCGGCCTGCTCCAGGCTGGCGCCGGCGTCGCGCATCAGCGTCGGCAGCCAGCTGGTGAGCAGGTAGACGATCACCAGGCCCATGAAATAGGTCAGCCACAGCAGCAGGGTGCCGGCGCTGTAGTTGCGGTTGAAGATCACCGCGAAGACGTTGCCGGTCTTGACCGACTTCTGCTCGGGCACCACGAAGTGCCGGGCCTCGGCGGCCTCGCGGCCGATGGGCGCCAGCACCCGGCGGATGCGCTCGGCGCTCTTGCCGTGCACCACCAGATAGCGCGCCGATTCCGGCAGCCAGAGCAGCAGCACCACGGCCAGCGCCAGCGGCAGCACGCCGCCCAGCACCAGCAGGCTGTGCCAGCCATAGGCCGGGATCATCCAGGCCGAGACGAAGCCACCGCCGGCCATGCCCAGGTTGAAGCCGCAGAACATGCTGGTCACCAGCAGCGACTTGAGGCGCTCGGGGGTGTATTCCGAGAGCAGCGTGGTGGCGTTGGGCATGGCGGCGCCCAGGCCCAGTCCGGTGAGGAATCTCAGGATCACCAGCTGTTCGAGGTTGGCGCTGAAGGCCGAGAGCAGGCTGAAGCCGCCAAAGATGAAGGTGGCGACCACCAGCACGCCCTTGCGACCGAAGCGATCGGCCAGGGGCCCGGAGCCCAGGGCGCCAAAGACCATGCCGCCCAGGGCCGCGCTCATCACCGGCCCCAGGCTGGCCCGCGGGATGCCCCACTCCACCGACAGCGCCGGGGCGATGAAGCCCATGGCCGCGGTGTCGAGGCCGTCGAGAAAGACGATGAGAAAGCACAGGGCGACGATGCGCCACTGGTAGGCGGACAGCGCCTGGCGATTGATGAAGTGCTGGACATCCAGGGTGCCGGCTGTCGCCGTGGCCGAAGAATCGGCCAGGGGCACGGCGCCCGCGAGGGTTTGTGTCATGGTGGTCTGCTCGTGTTGTTGTTATCGGCGTAGTGCGCCACTGCGCCGACGTTAAGCCCACCCCGAACAGCTGACAATTCGATTATCGGCGATATGGCCGATAATCGACCGGATTCGCTAGTGAAACAGCCGGGTGCTCAATTCCTGGCTGGCCGCCAGCAGCACCGGCAGGAAGCGCGTCTCCAGTTCCTGGCGACTGACCCGACTGGCGTGGGTGCCGACGTTGAGCGACGCCAGCACCTGGCCGGCGGCGTCTCTCAGGGGCACCGCCAGGGATCTCAGCCCCACCTCCAGCTCCTGGTCGACGATGACGTAGCCCTGCTGGCGCACCTGGCCCAGGCACGCGATGAGCGCCGGCGGCTGATAGAGGGTGCGGCTGGTCTTGGCCTGCAGGTCGGCGTGCTCCAGGTAGTCGTGCAGGGCGGCATCGTCCAGGGCGGCGAGCAGGATGCGGCCCATGGAGGTGCAATAGGCCGGCAGCCGGCTGCCGACGCTGAGGTCCACCGAGATCAGTCGCTGCGGCGTCGCCGAGCGGGCGATGTAGAGGATCTCGTCGCCCTCCAGGGTGGCCATGGAGCAGGCTTCGTGCAGTTGCTCGCTCAAGCGATCGAGCACCGGCTGGGCGGTAACCGCCAGCGGCGTCGACGACAGATAGGCGTGCCCCAGGGTCAGCACCTTGGGTAGCAGCGAATAGGTGCGGCCGTCGGTGGTGACGTAGCCCAGCTTCATCAGGGTATGCAGGCAGCGGCGCACCGCGGCGCGGGGGATCTCGGTGCGATGGCTGATCTGGGCGATGGTCAGCTGGCGCTTGCGCTCCTGGAAGGCGTGGATGACCGCCAGGCCGCGGGCCAGGGAGGTCATGAAGTTCGGGTCGCCGGTGAAGGCTTCGATGCGCTTGGCCGGCGAGGCGATGATGGGCGGCGCGGCCAGTGGCAGCAGGCCCGTGGCGTGAGCGGTGCGGTTATCGTCCATCTGGCCGGTCCTCGGCAGGCTTTTGATCGATTATCGAGCGAGGGGGCGATTATCGCAATCGCATTTCTCCTGGTGCCCACTGACGCGCAGGGTCTTCCCGGTGCATGCTGAGGCTTCCCGCCCAGCCGCCTGGATGCCTGCCGATGAAGACCCTGGAAGATCATCTCAGCCAGTACGCGAGCTACCACCGCGATCCGCGCAACATCGCCAGCCACTTTCCCGGCATCCTGCTGATCGTGCTGGCGGTGGCCATCCTGCTGTCGCGACCGGTCTTCAGCCTGGCCGGCTGGCCGCTGTCGCCGGCGGTACCGGTGGCCGGGGCGGTGGCGGTCTTCTACCTGCGCCTGGATCGGCCGCTGGGGCTGCTGATGGGCGTGCTGCTTGGTCTTGCCCTCTGGCTGGGTGCCGCGCTGGCGGCCCGGACCACGGGCGTCTGGCTGGGCTGGGGGCTGGGTCTGTTCCTGGTCGGCTGGGCCATCCAGTTCGTTGGTCACCACTACGAGGGGCGCAAGCCGGCCTTTCTCGACGACCTGGCCGGCCTGGCCATCGGCCCGCTGTTCATCGCCACCGAAGCGGTCTTCTGGCTGGGGGGGCGCCCGCAGCTCAGGCAGGCGATCGAAGAGCGGGCCGGCCCGGTGCGGCGCCGTCAGCCCAGCCGATAGCGGATCGTCGGCCGACCGTCGGGGCCGTCCAGCGTCACCTGCGCCTTCACCCCCCAGACCTGCTGGATCAGCGCGGCCGTCAGCACCGCGGCCGGAGCGCCT
Source organism: Pseudomonas flavocrustae (assembly GCF_029872515.1). NCBI lineage: Bacteria > Pseudomonadati > Pseudomonadota > Gammaproteobacteria > Pseudomonadales > Pseudomonadaceae > Pseudomonas > Pseudomonas flavocrustae. The sequence goes on from NZ_JAPDIQ010000012.1 coordinate 56,616, forward strand.
TCGGCGACCAGGCGACCGTCGCGCAGCACCGCCAGGCGATCGCAGAACAGCGCGGCCAGATTGAGATCGTGGATCGCCAGCACGCAGGTGGCCGGCAGGCGGCGGACCAGGTCGAGGATCTCCAGCTGGTGCTGGATGTCGAGGTGATTGGTGGGTTCGTCCAGCAGCAGTTCGCTGGGCTCCTGGGCCAGGGCGCGGGCGATCTGGGCGCGCTGGCGCTCGCCACCGGAGAGGCTGTGCCAGCGCCGTGCCGCCTTGTCGACCAGGCCGACCTGGGCCAGGGCGCGCTGACAGATCTCGGCGTCGCGCGCGCTCCAGGCATCGAGCAGGCCGCGATGGGGCGTGCGCCCCAGGCGCACCACCTCGGCCACCGACAGATCGGCCTCGGTACCGGCCTGCTGCTCCACCAGGGCGACCCGCCGTGCCAGGTCGCGCCGGCGCAGCTCGGCCAGCGGTGTCGCGTCGAGACTGACCCTGCCCTCCTCTGGCCGCCGCAGCCCGGCCAGCAGCCGCAGCAGGCTGGACTTGCCCGAGCCATTGGGGCCGAGCAGTCCGAGCACCCCGCCGGGCGGCACCGCGAGGGTCACCCCGGCGAGGATCGGCTGGCCGCCGGCGCTCCAGGCCACGTTCCGCGCGGCGAGGCTCATCGGACCTCCCGCGCGCGGTAGAGGATGAAGGCGAAGGCCGGCGCGCCGACCAGGGCGGTGACCACGCCGATGGGCAGAGTCTGCTTGGCCACCAGGGTGCGGGCGACGATGTCGGCCAGCACCATGAACAGCGCGCCGATCAGGGCGCAGGTGGGCAACAGCCGGCCATGCCCCGGACCGACCAGGAAGCGTGCCACATGGGGGATCACCAGGCCGACGAAGCCCACCGCACCCACCAGGCTGACCAGGCAGGCGGTGATCAGGCCGGTGACCGCCAGCAGCAGCAGGCGCAGCGGCCCCACCGCCACGCCGAGGCTGGCGGCGGCGTCTTCGCCAAAGGCGAAGGCATCCAGCGCCCGGGCGCAGGCCAGGCACACCAGCAAGCCAGCGAGCACCACCCCGGCGGCCAGCCAGACGTCCGGCCAGCGCACCCCGGCCAGGCTGCCGAGCAGCCAGAACATCACGCTACGTGCCTGCTCGGCATTGGCCGCGGTGGCGACGATATAGGCGGTCAGGGCATTGAACAGCTGGGACGCGGCCACCCCGGCGAGGATGATGCGGGTGCTGCCGCCACTGCCGAGAAAGGGCAGCACCACGGTAAAGGCCAGCACCGCGCCGAGAAAGGCGCCGAGGGACACGCCGAGCATGCCGCCACCGACCCCCAGCAGCATCACCAGCACCGCGCCGGTGGAGGCGCCGGCCGACAGCCCCAGCACATAGGGTTCGGCCAGGGCGTTGCGCAGCAGCGCCTGGAGGATGGCGCCGGAGACCGCCAGGCCGGCGCCGCAGCAGGCGGCCACCAGGGCGCGACTGAGACGGTATTCCCAGACGATGCCCTGGACGATGCGTTCCACCGGGTAGGGCCCCAGGCCGAGGCCGTTGGCGATGGCCTGCAGACTGGTCAGGGGCGCGATGGGCATCTCGCCGAAGGACGCCGCCAGCACCACGCTCGCCGCCAGCGCCAGCACCGCGGCCAGGCCCAGCAGCCAGCGCCAGGGCCGGGCCCCCTCGGCCGCCAGGGGCAGACTCATGGTTGCGGCTTGGCCAGGTCGGCGGCCAGGGTCTCGACGCTGTCCACCACCCTCAGCGAGGGATTGAGGGTCGGGGCGTCCACCACCAGCAGGTGGTTCTCGCGCACCGCGCGCAATTCGCGGGTCAGGGGATCGCTGCGCAGGAAGGCCAGCTTCTTGTCCACGTCATCGGCGGGATAGAGACGGCGGTCCATGCGCGCCACGACGATATAGTCAGGGTCCAGACTGGCGATGCGCTCCCAGCTCACCGCCGGCCATTCCTCGGCGCTGTCGACCACGTTGCGCAGGCCCAGGGCGCGGGCGATCCAGGCCGGCGCGCCGAGGTTGCCAGCTACCCAGGGATCCCCTTCCAGCCGCGGACTGGAAAACCAGAACAGCACCGAACGCCCCCGGACCCCGGCCGCCTTGGCCTGCTCGCCAGCGGCGGCGATACGGCGGTCCAGCTCGGCAACCAGCTGCTTGCCGGCCGGCTGCACATCGAGGATGGCCGCCAGCTCCTGGGCTTCACGGGTCACCAGATTCATGTCGAACGGCGCGCTGCGGCTGCCGTCGCTGTTGGAATCGGCGGTCACCGCCTTGCCCTCGCAATCGCTGGGCGCCACATAGGCGGAGATGCCCAGCGTGGCGAAGCGCGGGAAGTCCGCCACCTCGCCGCCCGGCCCGACGTGATAGGTGTACTGGGCCGCCACCAGATCCGGCCGGGTGCCGACCACGGCTTCGAAGCTGGGGGCGTTGTCGGCCAGCCGCGGAATGCCCTTGCCCGCCGCCTGCAGGTCCGCGGGCAAGCCGCCGAACCAGACGCCGGTGCCCACCAGCCGCGCGCCCACGCCCAGGCGCAAGAGCAACTCGGTACTGGCCTGGCCCAGACTGACCAGGCGTTGAGGCGCGCGCTCGAAGACCAGGTCGCGGCCGCAGTTGTGGATGGTCAGCGGATAGGGGGTGGCCGCCTGGGCGGTAAGGGAGGCTACGGACAGCAGGCCGGCGGCGAGCAGCGGTAGAAGATGGCGAAACATGGACTCTCCTTGGGATGACGCGTCCCTGGTGGATGATGGATGTCCCCTGGCAAGGTCTGGCTCACTTCTCGCGAAGCTCACAGTGGCGCGACCGCGCCGGAGTTGCACCGGCTTCCCGCCAGGGAACGGAAAGGTCGCCGAGGGTGAGCCAGCGGCGACCAGGATTCAAGCACTAAATGTTACTTTATAACAATTCCGTATCGTACCAGCGCGGGGTATAGACCCATTCGCCGCCGTCGGCCCGCGGAAAGCGCCGGGTATGGCTGGAGCCGAGGATCACCAGGGTGCGCGAATCCACCATCTCGCTGCGCAGGGCGCCGAGGCTGGTGTATTCGAGACCGCCACCGGGACGGCCGACGTCGCGACCGAGGATCACCGGGGTGTTTGCCGAGCGGCAGCTGCGCAGGACGTCCAGCGCCCGGTCCAGCTGATGCGGTCGGGCCTTGGAGATGGGATTGTAGAAGGCCATGGCCAGGTCCGCCGCGGCGGCCTGGCGCAGGCGCTGCTCGATCACCGTCCAGGGCTTGAGGTTGTCGGACAGGGAGATCAGGCAGAAGTCGTGACCCAGCGGCGCCCCGGCCAGGGCGGCGCTGGCCATGGCCGCGGTGATGCCTGGCAGGATCTCCAGCTCCACCGCCGCCCAGCGCGGGTCGGCGGCGCCCTCCAGCACCTCCAGCACCGCGGCGGCCATGGCGAAGACGCCCGGATCGCCGGACGACACCATCACCACCTGGCGCCCGCTGGCGGCCAGTTCGAAGGCATGGCGGGCGCGCTGCAGTTCTTCGCGATTGTCGCTGGCATGGGCCAGCTGGTCCGGGCGCAGGGGACCGGCCATCTGCACGTAGGTGGCGTAGCCGAGCACGTCCTCGGCCTGGTCCAGGGCGCGGCGCACCACCGGTGCCATGAGTTCGGCCGCGCCGGGGCCTAGGCCCACCACACTGAGGCGGCCACGGCGCTGGCCGAGGTCATCGGCGTCCAGCGGCCGGTCATGCAGGTGCAGGGCGAGGCCCTGGGCCTGGGCCCGTGCCACGGCCGCCTGGGCGAATTCCGGGGTACGGGCGTCGACGAATCTCAGCGGCACCTCCAGCGTCTGGCTCAGCTCGGCCAGGCCGGGCGCGGCCATGTCGGCCGCCTGAGCCAGCAGCACCGCCACGGCCCCGGTGGCATAGCCGGTGCTGGCGAGCAGCGCGGTAATGGCGGCGGCGGTGGCATCGGCGCGTACCGCCACCAGCACGGCGCGGGGGTGGATCAGCAGGGTATGGTCGTCGGCGCTGGTCAGGGGCGAGACCAGGATGCGTTGCCGCGCCTTGGGATCGCGGGCCAGGGGCACCTCATCTAGCCAGGGCGCCTCGCCCTCGATGCGTACCGGGGCGCCGGCCAGCAGATCGGCGACCCGGTGCTTGGCCACGTCGACATCGGCCAGGGCATAGCCGGCCGGCGGATCGAGCAGGCAGGTGCCGAATCTCAGTTCACCGCTGGTGGTGATGGCCGGGGCCACGTCCAGCAAGGTACCCAACTGGCGAGCCAGGCGATTGGCACCGGCCAGGCCGCCCAGCAGCGGCACCACGGCGCTGCCGTCCTCGGCCACGGCCAGCACTGGTGGCTCGGCGGTCTTGTCATCCAGCAAGGACGCCAGGCTGCGGATGACGATGCCGGCGGCGCAGAGCACCAGCAGCGGGCGCTGCTGGCGATAGAGGTCACGCAGGTGGTCGCCGAAGGCGTTGTAGCTGACATCGCCCTCGACCCGCCCGGCCAGGCCGTGCACCAGGCTGCCCGGCAGGCCAGCCTGCAGGCGGCGGGCGGTGGCCAGGGCACCGGGACCGAGGATGACGATGGCCGGGCTCAACCCTTCCATTTCACCCCCGGCACCACCACCAGCGAGAAATACGGCGAAGCCATGGGCTCGACGGCATCCAGCGCGACGATGCGCTGGTTGTCCATGGTGGCGCGCTCGATGTAGCGGGCGCGCTGGTCCAGACCCAGGTCGCGCAGCACCTGGCGCACCTTCTCGAAATTGCGTCCGAGCTTCATCACCACGGCGGCGTCGGCGCTGGCGAGGCGCGCCTTGAGCTCCTCGGCGGAAAGCACCCCGGAGAGCACCGTGAGAGTCTGGTTGCGATAGACCAGCGGCAGGCCGAGCATGGCCACGCCGCCGAGCATGGAGCAGACCCCCGGCACCACCTGGGCTTCGTAGCGCTCGGCCAGGCGGTCGTGCAGGTACATGTAGGAGCCGTAGAAGAAGGGATCGCCCTCGCAAATCACCGCCACGTCGCGACCGGCGTCGAGATGGTCGGCCACCTGGGCGGCGGCGGTGTCGTAGAAGTCGGCGATCACCGTCTCATAGGACAGCGGCGGCGCCAGCTTCTCGGTGGTCACCGGATAGACCAGCGGCAGGCGCTGCTGGCCGTCCAGCAGATAGCCCTCGATGACGCCATAGGCATTGCCGCCCTGGCCCGCGTTGGCCTTGGCCTTGGCGACGAAATAGGCCACCACCGGCGCGCTCTGCAAGAGGCGCAGGGCCTTCACGGTGATGAGTTCCGGATCGCCGGGGCCGACGCCCAGGCCGAGCAGGCGGCCCGCCATCACTCCACCTCCGTGGCCAGGGCGTTGACCGCGGCGGCGGCCATGGCACTACCACCCCGCCGGCCGCGGACGATGACATAGGGCACGCCGCGGCTGTCGGCGGCCAGGGCGTCCTTGGACTCCCTGGCGCCGACGAAGCCCACCGGCATGCCGAGTATCAGCGCCGGCTTGGGCGCGCCGGCATCGAGCATCTCCAGCAGATAGAACAGCGCGGTGGGGGCGTTGCCGATCACCACCACGCTGCCGGCCAGGTGCGGCCGCCAGCGCTCCAGGGCCACCGCTGAACGGGTGTTGCCCTGGGCCACGGCCAGTTCGCGAATGCCTTCGTCGTGCAGGGTGCAGATCACCTGATTGTTGGCCGGCAAGCGGGTGCGGGTGACGCCCTCGGCGACCATGCGCGCATCGCAGAGGATGGGCGCGCCGGCCGCCAGGGCCGCGCGACCGGCCGCGCCGGCACCCGGGGAAAAGGCCAGGTCCTGGACCACGTCGACCATGCCGCAGGCGTGGATCACCCGCACGGCGAGCTTTTCCAGGTCGGCGGGGATGGCCGAGAGATCGGCTTCGGCGCGGATGGTGGCGAAGGATTGGCGATAGATCGCCTGGCCGTCGCGTTCGTATTCAAGCATCACTGGGACTCCGGGCCAGCCAGGCGGCGGCCTCGTCGAGGGATAGATGGGTGGCGCGCCGCCGGCCCGGACCGGGCTGGGTGGCGTCGCGCACGAAGAGGTCATAGCGGCCGGGAGCCACCGCCAAGAGGGTATGGGGTGCCTGGCCGGCCAGGGCGCAACTGCGCGGGCAACCGGAGAGATGCACCTCCACGTCCGCCGGCAGCCGCTCGGCCAGGCGCAGGGCATCGCCCTTGGTGTCGGCCTGGCCCTTGGCGCAGCCCTGGCTGCCGGTGCAGGCGATCAGCCGGGCCAGGGGCGCGGCGGGATCGGTGGTCAGCTCCAGGGTGGCCAGAGCGCCGAGCAGCTCGGAGGCCCTGTCGACCGGCACATCGGGCAGCAGCAGGCCCTGCCAGGGGGTCAGGTGCAGCGCGCCCTCGCCGAGGTGCTCGGCCAGGTCGGCGAGGGCAGCCAGGCTGGTTGCCGGCAGTCGGCCCAGGGCGGGCTGGGCGCCGACCCAGCAGCGACCCGGCTGAAGCTGGGGATGGCTGCCCAGGCGCAGCGCGGTTGCGGCCGCCGCACGAGGGCTGCGCGGAACCGGCAGCAGGTCCAACCCCGCCAGCAGTTCGGCGACCGGACGCTGCGCCAGCAGCTGGCGCAGGCGGCCCTGCTCGGGACCGGCCAGGTCGAGAAAGCGATGCAGCAGGCGCGCGACGGTCGCCACCTCCTGGCCCGGGACAATCAGTCCAACCGGCGCATCCAGCGGGATACCGGCGAGACCGAGCACGTAGCCTTCGGCGCGAGCCGACAGCCAGACATCGTGGGGATGGTCGAGCCGCGCCAGGGCTTCGCCGCCGTCCAGTTGCAGGGCGAACTTGGCCGACAGCCCATGCAGTCGGCGGTCACCCTCCAGCAGGGCGAGCAACTCGGCGGCCAGGGGACGGACATCCTGCAACTGCTGAGGATCACGGCCTGCCGCCGGGCTGAGCAGCAGATTGCGCACGTCGTCGGCGGCCGGATCGGCCGGACCAAGGCCGGCGGCCTGCAACTCGGCCACCAGGGCGTCGGCGCCGTCCGGGCGCACGCCGCGCAATTGCAGGTTGGCTCTGTTGGTCAGCTCCAGTACCCCGTTCGCCCAGCGCTCGCTGGCGGCGGCGATGGCCCGCGCCTGGCCTGCCGTGAGTCGCCCGCCCGGCAACTTCACCCGGCACAGGCCGCCATCGCGCGCGGGCACGATGCGCAGCAGCCCCGGACAGGCCGAAGGCCGCGGGACGAGGGCGGAAGGAGAGGGAGGATTCACGGCGGAAGGTCGGGCTGAACGGGGAAAGACGTTATTATGCCCGCTTTGGTGCGACACGTATGCTCGTGTTGTGCTTGGTTGACCAGCTTAGTCTTGGCGCCGAAACCCTTGTTCTACAGGGGTTTGAAGCCTAAATAAAGCACGAGAGCCGGTCCTGCCGCGCCTGATTCGACCCACTTGTGGGGACAATGCGATCCCTGCTTGCCAGGGTAAGTACGTCTCAAATTTGGCCACTTTTGGCTATAAATTGATCAACCAGACGTAACAGTGAGCAGTTTCCGCCAAGGAAATTGTATCTAAATGTAACAAGACTCCCTGTGGGTGATTTGACCCCGCAAGGGGTCAATCCATCTCTGGGATGCCTTGGTCTCATTTGGCCCATGCCAACGTCGTGAGACGCTAGGGTATCTCGTCCAAGCACGGAGCAACCGCTCCGCTGTGCATTGCTCAACTTCGCTGACATAGGAAGCACCGAGCCTGGCATGTACCTGCCAGTTCACTACATCGGCATGCGTCGGGGGCCAACCCTGGGGTGTGAAGCCCGATCGACAATGTCCTATCCCGTAAGGGACACGCTTGACTGGCAACAGCTTCGTGAAGCTTCCGAACTGCACGGAAGCTTAGGGCTAGTGACCCAACCCGTATGGTTAACGCATGTGAACCGTTGCTAGACCCCTCGTAAGCATAACTGGGCCTACGGCAGTTAATAGGCCCTGGCCAAAATCGGCAAAGCAGTCTGGCGCTCGTTGTCAAAGCTAACGACGCGGTACCACTACGACTGTCGGGGGAGAGACGGAACCTAACCGGGGAATCGATGCACAGCGGGGAACGTGGCAATCCCGACCACCCGCCTAACCAGCAACATCGGAAGGCAGGCAATCCGCAAGGAAAGCTGTTGGGTGTGGGGAATGGGAGGGTGCAAAAAGCGAATGGCTGTCTGTAATGGGCGGCATATCGGTTGAAACATCATCGACAGGGGCAACCCTGGCTGACGTGCACCTGGTTTACGGGCGCATGATCTAGTGCTGATTTCCAGCGAAACGACCCTAGGGGGGACTTCAACCCCTAGGGGAGAAGTCCGTCCCGAAGGTTACTGACCTGAGGAGGACTGTATGAATACGCAACCAGCAACATCGGTTTCGTCTGCGTCTCCTGACGGCGTGAAGGGCTGGCACGATCTCAATTGGGCCAAGATCCAAATCTCCGTTCGGAAAACGCAGTTGAAGATTGCGCAGGCAACAATGGCCGGTGACTGGCGTAGGGTTAAACGCCTACAACGGTTACTGACCCATTCGTTTTATGGTCGCTGTTTGGCTGTAAGACGGGTGACTGAAAACCGGGGTCGCAAGACCCCGGGCGTTGATGGAGAAACCTGGGGGACGCCTCCAGCCAAGCTCTACGCCGCGAAGCGTCTATCGGAGAAACGAGGCTATCGGCCCAAACCGCTAAAGAGGGTTTGGATACCGAAGCCAGGGAAGAAGGAAAAGAGGCCGCTAGGCATACCGACGATGTTTGATCGGGCCATGCAAGCGCTCTACCTGTCCGCCCTGGAACCCGTCATCGAAAGCACCAGCGACCCGAAAAGTTTCGGCTTCCGGCCGGATCGCTCGACTGCTGATGCGATGGTGGAAATCTTTCAGTTAATGTCGAGAGACGACTCACCTACGTGGGTTCTGGAAGGTGACATCAAGGGGTTCTTCGACAACATCAATCACGAGTGGCTGTGCCAGAACGTCCCTATGGACAAAAAGGTACTGCGGCTGTGGTTGAAGGCCGGGGTAATTGACCGGCGACACTTCATGGCTACGGAGGCCGGGACGCCACAAGGTGGGATTATTTCGCCCTGTTTGGCTAACGCCACCCTTAACGGTTTGGAGAAGCAGCTCAAAGGCCATCTGGCCAAAAAGCTAGCGGGTACCAACGCCGATACGCCCAGAGTGCATGTGGTGCGATACGCGGATGACTTCATCATCACAGCAGCTACCAAAGAGCTGTTGACTGACGAGGTCATACCTTGGGTTGAGCAATTCCTGTCAATACGAGGGGTAAGCTTGTCCCAAGAGAAAACGCAGATAACCCACATCCTTCAGGGCTTTGATTTCCTAGGGTGGAATTTCAGGAAATACGTGCCGAAATCGCCTTACCGCCGGACCAAGCTATTCATCAAGCCCTCGAAAAAGAACATCTCAACGTTCTATCGAAAGGTGAGAGAAATAGTAAAAACCAGCGGGGCATTAACTCAGGAAGAGCTTATCGGACGCCTGAATCCGGTGCTGAAAGGGTGGGCTCAGTACCACTCTCCGGCCGTAGCAAAGAAAGCCTTTAGCCGCTTGGACAGCTTGATCGTCTGGCTGCTACGAAGGTGGGCGAAGCGCCGTCATCCGAGGAAGCAAGCTAATTGGTGCCGGAATAGATACTTCCACTCCATAGGCAAGCGAAATTGGGTTTTTGCGCATCCCTACAGAGGTAAGAAGGGTGAACGCAAGTTCTGCCAGCTATACCAGCTAGCGGACACTGAGATAAGGCGGCAACCGCGGCTATCGGGTGGTTACCATCCATACGATGCGGAACACGAAGAGAAATGGGAAAAGCTAAGAGTTCGACGAATGCAGCACAAACTGCATTTCAGAAAACAAATCCTGTATCTCTTCCAGCGGCAGAAAGGACTCTGCGCCTTATGTGGTCATGCGGTAACTAAGGAAACTGGCTGGGACGACCATCACGTCATTCGACGGGTGGACGGCGGCAAGGACACCCTGAAAAATCGCGTGCTCATACACCCCAACTGCCACTCGCTGGTGCATAGCCAGCGGCAACAGGTAAACCTGAGATATAGCGGTCTCTGATGTTAGGATCGCGCGTCACAGTTGCCGGCCAGCCTATGGCTGGTTTTTCGTAAGCCTGAGCCGTGTGCTGCAAAAGTCGCACGCACGGTTCTTAGGGGGCTCCGGGTCAGATAATGACTCCGGGGCTACCCGACCCCGACCCCTTGAAAACGCCCGGTCGGCTGACGTTCGATGAGGTGTGTTCATGATCCCCTGGCTGACCGTGGTGGGTATCGGCGAAGACGGCTACCCCGGCCTCGGCAAGCAGGCCCGCCGCGCGCTGCTGGACGCCCAGGTCATCATTGGTGGTCCACGCCAGCTGGCGCTGCTGCCACCCTGCCTTCGCGCCATCCGCGAGCCCTGGCCGCAACCCTTCACCCTGGCCCCGGTCCTGGACCGCCGCGGCACCCCGATCTGCGTGCTGGCCAGCGGCGATCCCATGCTGTTCGGCGTCGGCGCGAGCCTTTCGCGCCAGCTGTCGGCCGACGAACTGCAGGTGCTGCCGGCGCCCTCCTCCTACTCCCTGGCCGCGGCTCGTCTGGGCTGGCCGTTGCAGGAGGTGGCGTTGATGTCGGTGGTGGCGCGGCCCCTGGCCGGGGTGGTGCGCCACCTGCATCCTGGCGCACGCCTGCTGGTATTGAGCAATGACGGCCACAGCCCTGCCGCCCTGGCCGCGCTGCTGGTGGACCAGGGCTTTGGCGCCAGCCAGCTGCAGGTGCTGGAGCACCTGGGCGGTCCTCTGGAGCGACGGATCAGCGGCCGCGCCCAGGACTGGTCGCTGGCGGAGGCGGCAGCGCTCAACCTGGTGGCCATCGAAGTCCTGAGCGAGACCGGTGAAGCGGGACTGCCGCTCACCCCCGGTCTGCCGGACAGCGCCTATCGCCACGACGGCCAGCTGACCAAGCGAGACGTGCGCGCCGTGACCCTGGCGCGCCTGGCGCCGCGCCCGGGCGAATTGCTGTGGGACGTGGGCGCCGGCTGCGGCTCCATCGGCATCGAATGGGCGCGCAGCCATCCCCGCTGCCGGGTGCTGGCCATCGAGGTCGACGCCAATCGCCAGGCCCATATCCTTCATAACCGCGACCAGCTCGGCGCCCCGGCCCTGCAACTGGTCGCCGGCCAGGCGCCCGAGGCGCTGGCCGGTCTGGCCACCCCGGACGCCATCTTCATCGGTGGTGGGCTTACCGCGCCGGGCGTGCTGGACGCTTGCTGGACCGCGCTGCGCCCCGGCGGTCGCCTGGTCGCCAACGCCGTGACCCTGCAGACCGAAGCCGCCCTGGTGGCCTTTCGCGAACGCCACGGCGGCGACCTGACCCGCCTGCAGGTGGCCCAGGCCCAGCCACTGGGCGCCTTCGACACCTGGCGCGCGGCGCTGCCCATCACCTTGTTGGACGTGGTGAAGCCGTGAGTGGCCGTCGCTCGGCACAAGTAGAGAGGATGATTGGGTGTGCCTCCTTCATCCCTGAAGACTGTGAGCGGCGCCTGGCCCGCTCACCCCAACCCTCTCCCCGCGGGGGAGAGGGGGTCGCTGGGTGGTGGCCTGGAAATCTGGTGTCCGGGCTGACGCCCACGACGCTTGCTGAGCACGCTGCAATGACCGGCGGGAAAGCCGCCTACGAGACCAATACGCCTATTCCGCCGCTCGATCCCAGGCACTGGCTTTGCTCCCCTCTCCCCCCGGGAGAGGGGCCGGGGGTGAGGGCACGCCATGCATGACGAAGCCTCCGCCACTCTGACGGAAGACCGCCCATGAAGATCCTCCTGCTCGGCGGCACCACCGAAGCCCTGGCCATCGCCCGCACACTGCCGGCGAAGGCGATCTACAGCCTAGCCGGTCTCGGCCGGGTGCCTCAGGACCTGCCCTGCCAGGTGCGAGTCGGCGGCTATGGTGGCGCCGAGGGGCTGAGCGCCTTTCTCCGCAGTGAAGGCATCGACCTGCTGATGGACGCTACCCACCCCTACGCCGCCCGGATCAGCCACAACGCCGCGCGGGCCGCTGCTGACGCTGGCCTCCCCTGCTGGGCGCTGCGCCGACCCGGCTGGCAGGCCGGACCAGAAGACGACTGGCGCGAGGTGGCCGACTGGGCCGAGCTGCAGCGAACCCTGGCACCCTTCGCCCGCCCCTTCTTCACCCTGGGTCGCGAGCCGCTGGAGCATCTCCAGGAGATCCCGCCCCACCAGTTCTGGACCCTGCGCCTGCTCGATACCCATCCCGGTCACGTCCGGGCGCGGATCATCGCCGACCGCGGCCCCTTCGCCCTGGAGGCCGAGCGCGCGCTCTTCGCCCAGGGTGACTTCGATGTGCTGATCAGCAAGAACAGTGGTAGCGCCGCTACCCAACCCAAGCTGCAGGTCGCCCGCGAGCGGGGCCTGCCGGTACTGATCCTGCGTCGCCCAGCCCTGCCTAGCGTCGATCGCGAATTCGCCAGTGTCACCGACCTGCTCACCGCCCTCGCCGAGGAAATCCCATGACCGTCCATTTCATCGGCGCCGGCCCCGGCGATCCCGACCTCATCACCGTCAAAGGTCAGCGGCTGATCCGCCAGTGCCCGGTGATCCTCTATGCCGGCTCCCTGGTGCCGCCCGCGGTGCTGGAGGGTCACCAGGCCGAGACGGTGATCGACACCGCCCACCTGGACCTGGAGGCCATCGTCGGCCACCTGGCCGCCGCCCATGCCCGCGGCCAGGACGTGGCCCGGGTGCATTCCGGCGATCCCTCGCTGTACGGCGCCATCGGCGAGCAGATCCGCCGCCTGCAGGCGCTGGGCATTCCCTACGAGATCGTTCCCGGCGTGACCGCCACCGCCGCCTGCGCCGCCCTGCTGGGTTGCGAACTGACCCTGCCCGGGGTCAGCCAGACGGTGATCCTCACCCGCTATGCCAGTCGCACGGCCATGCCGGAAGGCGAGGCGCTGGCCGACCTGGCCCGCCACCGCGCGACCCTGGCCATCCACCTCGGCGTCGGCCAGCTGGAACGCATCGTCGCCGACCTCCTGCCGCACTATGGCCCTGCCTGCCCGGTGGCCATCGTCCACCGCGCCAGCTGGCCGGATCAGGACAGCGTCCAGGGCACCCTGGCCAACATCGTCGAACGGGCGCGGGACAAGGATTTCCGCCGCACTGCCCTGATCCTGGTCGGCGAGGTGCTGGCACCGGGAGATTTCCAGGATTCCAAGCTGTATCGGCAAGGACCGGGGTAGCACGCGTAGGTTGGGCCGAGGCGGCTCCTCCGCCGAAGCCCAACACCAGGCGGCATCGTTGGGCTTCGCTGCGCTCAACCCAACCTACAGGCGTCCTGCTCTAATACCCCGCCCCACCCTCGCCGCCGCTGACGATGGCCACGCCCGAACTGGTCCCCAGCCGGGTCGCGCCGGCGTCCAGCATGGCCTGGGCGGTGGCTCGGTCACGCACGCCACCGGAGGCCTTGACGCCCATCTCCGGACCCACCTCCTCGCGCATCAGCCGCACATCCTCCAGGGTCGCGCCGCCGTGGCCGAAACCGGTCGAGGTCTTGACGAAGGCGACCCCGAGGTCGCGACAGATCCGGCAGGCCTGGCGCTTCTGGGTTTCGTCGAGCAGACCGGTCTCCAGGATCACCTTGAGCGGTACCGCCCCGCAGGCGGCCTGGACCGCGGCGATGTCGGCGGAGACCTCGTCCAGCAGGCCATCCTTGAGCCAGCCGATGTTGAGCACCATGTCGATCTCCCCCGCCCCGGCGGCGATGGCCTGCTCGGCTTCGAAGGCCTTGGCCGCGCTCAGCCCGGCGCCGAGCGGAAAGCCCACCACCGCGCAGACCTTGACCGCACTGCCGGCCAGTTGCGCCGCGGCGTGGGGGACCTGGGCGGAATTCACGCACACCGAGTAGAAGCCATGGGTACGCGCCTCCTGGCACAGGCGCTCGATCTGGGCGCGGCGGGCATCGGCGGCGAGCAGGGTGTGGTCGATGGTCTTGGCGAGTTCGCCGGGTTCAAGCTGCATGGGGCCTCCTCAGGCACGGGTAGCGTATGATCGGATCAGAATTCTTGGTTGGTGCGGCCTGCACCTCTAGTCGGACTCCCGTAGCGCACCCCTCATGGATAGCAAGAAAGCCGCTCGGCTCAAGCTGATGCACCAGGCGCTGCAGGATCAGCACGCCATTCACCTGCGCGAGATGGCCCAGCTGCTGGGTGTCTCGGAAATGACCCTCAGACGCGACCTGCGGCTCCCGCCGGACGGCCTGCGGCTGCTCGGCGGTCACGTCACCCGCGATGTCGGCGGCAGCGAGGCGCCCGGCTATCAGGTGGTGGAACAGGACCTGCGCCAGGTCGAGGAAAAGCGCCGCATCGGTCGGCTGGCCGCGGCGCAGATCCGCGCCGGCGATACCGTCTTCCTCGATTGCGGGACCACCACGCCCTTCGTGGTGGATTTCATTCCCGATGACCTGGAATTCACCGCCGTCTGCCATTCGCTCAATGTGCTGCTCAAGCTGCAGCAGAAGGTCAACTGCACCCTGGTAGTGTGCGGCGGGACCTTCCAGCGCAAGAATCAGATCTTCGAGAGTCGCCTGGAGACCGGGGTGCTCGATGGCGTGCGCCTCACCCACGCCTTCGTCTCGGCGGCCGGGGTGAGCGAGGACTTCGGCGTCACCTGCTTCAACTTCAACGAGGTCGAGGTCAAGCAGAAGGTCCTGCGCCAGGCCCAGCAGCGGCTGCTGCTGGTCGACCATACCAAGTTCGACGTGGTGCGCGCCGCGCATTTCGCGGCGCTCGACGACTTCGACTTGGTGGTCAGCGACGGGCGCATTCCGCGCAGCTATCGCGAGCGGATCGAGGCGAACGGCGCGCAACTGCTTACCTGATCCGCGCCGGGTCGGCCAGGCGCGCCAACAGCACCTCGCGCTCGGCGGCGGCGAGATAGCCGGTCCGCACACTGAAGGTGCGCCGTTCACCCGGCTGCAGCTGCTGCACCTGGCCCTTGGCGGTCTCGGCCAGATAGCCCTCCGGCTCACAGGTCGCCGGCAGCACGAAGGCCGCCACCTGCTGATCGGGGTTGTGCAGCACCCAGCGCGTGGCATGGGGCAAGGCCGCCGGGCGATAGGCCGTGTAGAAGGCGGCGCCGCCCGGATGCTCCAGCAGGAAGTGCGCCTCCCCCGCCGCGTCGGTGCCCGGCGCATCGATGAAGCTGACGATTTCCGGCTGGTAGCGCTCAGGCGCATCCAGCACCCGCAGCCGTTCCGAATCTTCGGCCAGCTCGGCGATGAAGGCCTGCCAGTCGGCGGTCGGCCGCACATGGGCCGGCACGCTGGTGCGCACCCGGGTGCGGGTCACGCCCAGCGGCTCATGGAAGCGACCGCCGGGTACGTAGGCGTAGTTCATGTGCGCCATATACATGAGGTCCATGGGCTGGCCGGCCTGGTTTTCCACTTCCAGGCCCAGCTCGAACACGGCGCTGTCCGGTCTCAGGGTCACGCTGGGCTGGGCGCGATAGCGATCGCCAAAGCCCATGGCGTAGTCATGGCGCCCGCCCAGGCGCAGGAAGTCACCCTCAGCGTCCCGGCCCAGCTCCAGCCAGGCCTCGTCCAGCGGCGCGCAGGGCAGTTCGCCGTGCAGCTCGTGGCTGTCCTCCGGCGCCGGGCAGCCGTTGCGCAGCACCCCGGCGTGGAACATGAAGCAGCCATAGGTCTCGATGATCCGCCGGGTTGGCCGCGGCTGGTCGAACAATCCGGGCATGGTCAGGCGGCAGCCGTCGAAGCTGGCGTCCCAGACCATCTGCCCCTGGTAGGGCAGTACGATCAGCCGGCCACGGCGATTCTCCAGCGCCAGGGCGCGCACCCCGGAGGGATAGGTCCAGGCGCGCACCTGGAAGGCGTCGCTGGCGAGCAGGGTACGCTCGCACGCGGTGAATTGCTCAGGCTGCAGGGGCAGGCGTACGGACATGGCGGTGCCCTCCTCAGGCGGTCTGGGCGGCGCCCACCGGCAGCCGCTCGCTGGCCGGATGACGCAGGCAATAGAGGGCGTAGGCGACGATCACCGTGAAGCACAGCAGCGGCACCGAATAGGCCAGCTGCATGTTGCCGCCGGTGTAGTCCGACAGCAGGCCCTGGAAGATCGGGATCACCCCGCCGCCGACGATGCTCATCACCAGCAGCGAGCCGCCGAATTCGGTGTCGCGGCCGATGCCGTCGACGGTCAGGCCATAGATGGTCGGCCAGCAGGGGCCGAGGAAGATGCTCACGCCCACGGCGGCGTACACCGCGGTGATGTTGGGCACCAGGATGGTGTAGGCCAGCAGGGCGATGCACAGCACCCCGTAGACGCCCAGCACCTTGGCCGGATGCCAGCGACGCATCAGCAGGTTGGCGATCAGCTTGCCGACGAAATAAGCGGCGAAGGTGGTGAGCAGGAACCAGGAGGCGCTGCGCTCGTTCATGCCGCCGAGCTGCATGGCCAGGCGGATGGTGAAGCTCCAGACGCCGACCTGGGCGCCGACATAGAGGAACTGCGCCAGCACGCCAAAGACGAAGCGCGGATTGCGCCGCAGCCGCCCGAGGCTGGCGGCGATACCGTCGCTTTCGCTGCGCACGGCATCGTTGCCCTTGCAGGCCGGATAGCGGGTGCAGGCGATCAGCACGAAGATCAGCACCAGCACGCCGATCATCCACTGGTAGGGCGTCAGGGTGGCCTGGATCATCTGCAGCTGCTGGGCGGCGGCCTCAGCGGGATTCATCTGCAGCAGCTGCGCCTGGCTGGCGTCGCCGTCCTTGAACATCACGAAGCTGCCCACGTAGACGCCGGTCATGGCGCCGAAGGGGTGGAAGGTCTGGGAGATGTTCAGCCGGCGGGTGCCGGTCTCGCGCGGCCCGAGCAGGGTCGAATAGGTGTTGCAGGCGGTCTCCAGGAAGGACAGCCCGGCGGCGATCACGAACAGCGCCAGCAGGAACATGCCGTACTTGGCCATGGAGGCGGCCGGAAAGAACAGCAGGCAGCCGACCATGTAGAGGAACAGGCCGAAGAGGATGGTCGTCTTGTAGCTGAAGCGCCGCACCATCAGCGCGGCCGGCAGGGCCAGGAAGAAATAGCCGAGGTAGAAGGCCGACTGGACGAAGGCGGTCTGGAAGTCACTGAGCAGGAAGGCCTTCTTGAAGTGGGCGATGAGCACGTCGTTCATGCTCGCCGCGGCGGCCCAGAGCGCGAAGATGCAGCACAGCAGGATGAAGGCGAACCACGGCGTGCGGTTCAGGTAGTAGCCGTCGGCGCTGGGCCGCAGGGATGACTGGCTCATTGTTGTTCTCCGTAGGGGTGCCAGGGTGAGGGATTGCCGACCTTGCGTCAGAGATCCAGGGACGCGAGGTAGTCTTCGAAGACCGCGGCCTCGGGATAGGAGGTCTGGGTGCCGCGCCCGGTGACCGACAGTGCCGAATAGGCCACGGCCCGCTGCATGGCGTCCCGCAGGCCGAGGCCCTGGACGCGGCCATGGGCGAAGCAGCCGATGAAGGCATCGCCGGCGCCGGTGGTGTCGATGGCCGCCACCGGCTGGCCGGGAAGGCTGAATTCGCCCTCCTCGCCCACGTACAGCGCGCCCGCGGCGCCCAGGGTGACCACCACGTGGCGGATGCCGCGACCGGCCAGCACCCGCGCGGCGGCGAAGGCGCTCTCGCGATCCTGCACGGGCAGACCGCTGACCAGGGCCAGTTCGGTCTCGTTGGGGACGAAGTAATCCAGCCGGGCGAGGTGCGTGGCGCTCAGGTCGGCCACTGCCGGCGCCGGATTGAGCAGCACGGGGATGCCCAGGCGCTGGCCGCAGTCGATGGCCGCGTAGACCGTCTCCAGGGCGATTTCCAGCTGCAGCACGATCAGCGCGCAATCGCGCAGATCGGCTTCCGCGGCCTGGATGTCGGCCGGGCCGAGGGCGGCGTTGGCGCCCTTCACGATGAGGATGCTGTTGTGCGAGTCGGGCTGGACGAAGATCGGCGCCACCCCGCTGGAGCGACCCGGCGCGCGGATCACGTGACGGGTGTCGATACCGAAGCGGCGGAAGTTGGCCAGGGTGTTGTCGGCGAAGAGGTCGTCGCCGACCTTGGTCACCATCAGCACCTCGCTGCCCAGCTTGGCCGCGGCGACCGCCTGGTTGGCGCCCTTGCCGCCACAGCCGAGGGCGAAGTCCGGCGCCTCCAGCGTCTCGCCCTGCACGGGCAGTCGCTCGATGTAGGTGATGAGATCGACCATGTTGCTGCCGATGACCGCGATTTTGCCCATGCCGAGCGCGCCTCCGTTTTTCTTGATGTTATTAAATTAACGGTTTTTGTTAATTTTCCATCATAGATACTGCAACTCGGGGCGCAGCTCAAGCGCCGGTGATCGCCCACGGACGACACCGGGCCGCCAGGACTCAAGGCTGGGAGCTGCGACACGAAATGCGGGAAGCGCAGAGATCAAACGGCGGAGCGATACGGCAGCGGGAAGCGGCGCACCGGGGACCCGGTGCGCGCGAGGATCAGTGAAACACTTCGGCGATGAAGGCCGCGCCGATGAAGGTGCCGAAGCTGGCGATCAGCGAAACCACCACGATGCGCCAGCCGAGGCGACGGAAGGCCGGGATGTCCTTGGCGATGGACAGGCCGGCGAAGGCCAGCATGGGGGTGATCAGCGCCATGATGCCGACCGCGTTGTGGGCGGCGGTGATCTGCGGCGCCAGCGGGCACCAGGGCGAGGTCAGGAACATGGCCACCAGCGATACCCAGCACACCGCCGGCACCTTGCGGCGAAACAGTTGGCAGAGCAGTTCACCGACGAAGGCCGCCAGGATCATCACCGCGACGCCCAGGAAAGCAGCCGGTGGCAGGGTCTTGCTCATCACCAGGGTCGCCAGCAGCGCCAGGGCACCCGAGGCCAGCCAGGCGCTGAAGCGTGCCGACCAGCCCAGTTCCACGGGTTCGTCCACCACGGCGGCATCCACCGAACTCTGCTGGAAGGAAGCCTTGGTGGTACGGCCGATGCGCGGCTCCATCACACGGTAGCCCCAGACAGCCAGCGGCAGGGAGATGAACAGGGTGAAATAGGTGCCCAGGGTCAGGGTGATGAGGTTGGCAGCGGCGGCCAGGGCCATGACCTCCTTGGCCACCTCGGCGGTCTGCTGGGCGGCGATGGCACCGGCCGCGGCGGCCATGATGCTGCCCGAGCCCAGGCCGGCGCCCATGGCCAGGGAATAGGGGTGGAAGATGTTCAGGCTGGCGATGAAACCGGCGACGATGGCCATGAACACCGCGCCGAACAGGGTGCCGGTCAGGTACTCGGCGAGCACGCCGCGACCTTCCGGGGAGTCCATGCCATAGCGTTCGCTGATGATCGCCAGGCTCGGTTCACGCCCCACCGAGAAGGTGGCACCGATGGCCTCGCGCTTGATGCCCAGCAGCAGGGCCACCGGCAGGCCGAGCAGGATGGTGCCGACGAAATGCCCCAGCTCTTGGAAGGCCAGTGCCCAGCCGGCGGCGATCACCGTGGGCAGCGAGCCACCCACCACCAGGCCGAGCTTGGCGATGAACACCAGCAAGGCGTATTGCAGGATGGCCGCCGAGCGCACCTGGGCACCGCGGTCGATCCCCAGCCCCAGCGGCATGCGCTTGCCGACCTGCCCCACCGCCGCACCCAGCAAGAGCGCCCAGATCATCGGCAGCAGCACCACCTTGCCCGGCCCCAGCGGTATGGTGAGGGAGCCGATCAGCTCGGCGATCAGCAGCACCAGTGCTGCCCAGATGTAGAGTCTGACGGTATTGCTGACGGCTCGGTCCTGGCCCACGGCCAGCGTCGGATTGGCGCTCATTCTTCCCCCTGCGGCCCGCTCGCGGGCTCGGTTGTTGGTCTGGTTGGCAGTCGCGAGCGACTCAGAGCGACCAACAAAACTACTGCGCGTCCGCCAGACACGTGCGTGCAGTGCTCGGAATCCTCATGTACCGCTCGTACACTCCGGTTCCTGCGCGCCGCGCGCACCCGCCTGACAACCGCTCGCTACGTTTTGTTAGCCGCTCTTAGGCCCGCTGGGCAGAAAAGGGCTCCGCTAGGGAGCAGGACCCGGTCGTTCTGGAGGCCTGGTCGAGGTCGCACGCCTGGCGTGCCGAAGGGAGGAAGCCCGACGCGGACAGGGTCTCGCCTGGGACTTCTCGCCGTTCCGGAGCTCTGCGTCGCGGGCCTTGGCCAGGCCGGGGCGGCCGTGGTCTTGGCCCGAGTATGGACAGCGGCCTGTTCTCTCTCCAATACTGGAAATGGCCTTTTCCGTTGCCTTTAAGAGAACACACGGATGCGTGGAATTCACGAACAACGCTTGCATTATTTCGTCGAGGCGGTGCGCCTGGGCAGCGTGCGCGCCGCGGCTGACGCCCTGGATATCGCCCCTTCCGCGGTCAGCCGGCAGATCGCCCAGGTCGAGGCGGAGCTGGGTGTCGACCTCATCGAGCGCCACCGCCGTGGCATCACCCCAACCGAGGCCGGACGTCTGGTGCTGGACTATTTCCGCCAGCGCCAGACCCAGCTCGACGGCCTGAGAGACGCTATCTCCGATCTCCAGGGCCTGCGCACCGGCCGCGTGGTGCTGGCCATCGGCGAGGGCTTCATCGGCGACCTCTCGCGCAGCCTGGGCGACTTTTCCGCGCGGCATCCGGAGATCGAGGTCAGGGTCAATGTGGTGGGCACCAACGAGGTGATTCGCCAGGTAATGGAAGACGAGGCGCAACTGGGGCTGGTGTTCAATCCGCCGCGCGATCCGCACCTGCGCGTACATGGCAGCCGCGAGCAGCCGCTGTATGCCATGGTGGCGCCCGAGCATCCGCTGGCCGCGACACAGGGCCCCGTGACCTTGGCAGCGCTGGGCGAGCATCGCCTGGCGCTGCCGGATATCTCCTACGGCATCCGCCAGATGCTCGACGCCGTGGAGCAGGCCGCAGGCGTGCGCCTGGCGCCAACCCTGACCTGCAACACCTTCGCCCTGCTCAAGCACTACGCCCAGCAGGGCGGCGTGACCCTGCTGCCGCTGTTCGCCGCCACCCAGGAACTGGACAGCGGCGCCTTGCGCGCCCTGCCCCTGGCCGATCCGGGTTTCGCCCGCGCCCACGTCGAACTGGTCACCCGCCTGGGGCGCAAGCTCAGTCGCGCCGCGGACGAGTTGCGCACGGCCATGGTGCAGCAGATGACCGCCTTTCGCTGAGCGTCGGCGGCGCTCGCTGCAAGAGACTTAGACCGGCAACTCCTGGCGCACCAGCTCGGCCCACAGCCGTACGGCCGGCTCGATGATGGCGTCGTTGAAGTCATAGGCCGGGTTGTGCAGCGGTGCCGAGGGCTGGGCGCCGTCGACGCCCAGCCAGAGATAGGCCCCCGGGCGCGCCGCCAGCATGAAGGCGAAGTCCTCGGAGGCCATGGACGGCGGTACGCCATCGCTGACCCGCTCGGCGCCAAAGGCGGTCACCGCCGCCTGACGTACTCGCGCCGCCTGCTCGGGATGGTTCTGGGTCACCGGATAGCCGCGGGTGAATTCCAGCTCGCCGCGCACCCCCTGGGCCAGTGGCGCCTGGGCGACGATCTCGCCGATCAGCCGCTCCACCTCGGCACGTACCGCGCCATCCAGGCAGCGCACCGTGCCCCTGAGCCGCGCCACCTCGGGGATGACGTTGATGGCCTCCCCTGCCTCCAGCATGGTCACGCTGACCACCGCGGCGGCCAGCGGCGAGATCCGCCGGGCGACGATGGTCTGCAGCTGCAGGATCAGGTCCGCCGCGGCGACGATGGGATCACGCCCGCGCTCGGGCATGGCCGCATGGCAGCCCTTGCCGGTCAGGGTGATGGCGAAGGTGTCCAGCGAAGCCATCATGGCGCCCGGATTGACCACCACCTGCCCGGCTGGCAATCCCGGCCAGTTGTGCAGGCCGTAGAGGGCGTCCATGGGAAAGCGTTCGAACAGGCCGTCCTCGATCATCTTCTGGGCGCCGCCAAGATTCTCTTCGGCGGGCTGGAAGACGAAATAGAGGGTGCCGCGGAAATCGCGGTTTTCGCTCAGGTGGCGGGCGGTGGCCAGCAGGATGGCGGTGTGGCCGTCATGACCGCAGGCATGCATGCGCCCGGCGGCGGTGGAACGGTGGGGGACATCCCCCACCTCCTGCATCGGCAGGGCGTCCATGTCAGCGCGCAGACCCAGGCTGGGGCCCTCGCCGTGACGCAGCACCCCGACCACGCCGGTCCCACCGAGGCCACGATGGACCTCCAGGCCGAAGCCCTCCAGCAACTCGGCCACCCGCGCCGCGGTGCGGTGCTCGGCGAAACCCAGTTCCGGATGGGCGTGGAAATCGCGACGCCAGCTGCGGGCGTCGTCCAACAAGGCTTGATGGATGGTCATCTGTTACTCCAGGCTGGCGCCGTAGCCGAAGCCAGCGGCGGGCACCGCGGCGGTTTCCACCCAGACGCTCTTCACTTCGCTGTATTCGCGCAGGGCGTCGAGGCCGGAGGAGCGACCGTAGCCGCTCTCGCCGTAGCCGCCGAAGGGCGAGCTGACGTGGATGGTCTTGTAGCCGTTGACCCAGAAGGTACCGGCGCGCACGCCCCGGGCCACCCGGTGGGCGCGACCGACGTCGCGGGTCCAGACCGCCCCGGCCAGGCCGAAGCGGCTGTCGTTGGCGATACGGATGGCGTCGGCCTCGTCCTTGAACGGGATAGCCACCACCACTGGCCCGAAGATCTCTTCCTGGGCGCAACTCAGGCCGTTGTGACCGGCCAGCACCGTGGGATTGACGTAGTAGCCGGTTCCGGCGGGCAGCGGCTCGACGCCATTGGCGACATGCCGCGCGCCTTCACCCAGGGCGCCTTCCACCATGTTGCGCACATGGGCGAATTGCTTGGCGTTGTGGATCGGGCCGATCTGGGTCTCGGGATCGCTCGGATCTCCCACCTTGAACTGGCTGGCGGCGCGGGCCACCGCCTGGATGAAGCGCTCGTAGATGGATTCCTGCACCAGCAGCCGCGAACCCGAGACGCAACTCTGGCCGGCGCCGGAAAAGATCGCCGCCTGGGCGCCGCGTACGGCGAGGTCCAGGTCGGCGTCTTCGAAGACGATGTTGGCCGACTTGCCACCCAGCTCCAGCACCACCGGGATGCAGCGCTGGGCCGCGGCGGCGGCGATGTGCCGGCCGGTGGCCGGCGAGCCGACAAAGACCACCTTGCGGATGTCGGCGTGGGCGATCACCTGCTGGCCAACGGTATGGCCCTGGCCGGCGAGCACGTTGACCAGGCCCTTTGGCGCACCGGCGCGTTCCACCAGCACGCCCAGCAGCAGCGAGGTCACCGGAGTCAGCTCGGAAGGCTTGAGGATCACCGCGTTGCCGGCGGTGATGGCCGGGGCGATCTGCCAGCCGCCGGTGAAGATCGGCGCATTCCAGGGGGTGATCTGCAGCACCGTACCCAGGGGTTCGTAGGTCACGTAGTTGAGGTGGCTGGTGGGCACCGGGATGACTTCGCCATGCAGCTTGTCGGCCCAGCCGGCGTAGTACTCGAACATCTCGGCGACCTTGAGCACCTCGACGCGGGCATCGCGGATCGGCTTGTTGGCGGTCAGCGATTCCAGCTGCGCCAGGGCCTCGGCCTCCTCGCGGATCAGCGCGCCGACGCGGTAGATGATGCGCCCGCGCGCCTGGGCGGTCAGGGTGCGCCATTCCTCGCGCGCCCGGCGGGCGGCGGTATCGGCGCGCTCGACCACGGCCAGGTCGGCATCGGGGTAGCTGTAGGCCGGGCTGTCGTCATGGGCGTTGCGCACGGTGATCCGCTCGCCGCTGCCATCGACGAAGGCGCCGTCCACAAAGCTTGCGACCTGCTGGCGGTCGCCCCAGAAGGGCTTGAGCAATTCCAGTGTCTTGGCGTTCATCATGATCATTCCCCCTTGCCGAACAGGTCTTCGCTGGTGCGTCGCGCGATGGCGCAGAAATCCTCGCCATCGGCCAGGGTCTCGGCGCTGGCCTTCCAGGCCTGTGCGGTGGCCGCGGCCAGCGGCAGGTCGAGGCCGAGTTCGGCGATGAGCTGCTGGGCCAGGCCCACGTCCTTGCGCATCAGGCCCATGGTGAAGCCGGAGTCATAGGCCTTGTTCAGCACCCAGGTAGGGAACATGCCCTGGCTGGCGGCGCTGCGCCCGGAACCGGCATTGATGCCTTCGAGCAGCTTCTCCGGGGCGACGCCGGCACGGGCAGCCATGGTCACCGCCTCGGCGGTGGTGATCAGGTGCGCCGCGGCGAGCAGGTTGTTGGCGATCTTGGCGATGTTGCCGGCGCCCACGGCACCGATGTGCACCCGGGTCGCGCTCATGGCTTCCAGCGCCGGCAGCGCCTTGGCCAGGGCCGCCTCGCTGCCGCCGATGACCATGGTCATGGTGCCGGCCGCGGCACCGGCGGGGCCGCCGGAGACCGGGGCATCGAGGAAATCGGCACCGACCTCGGCAAAGGCCGCCGCTACCCGGCGGCTGGTCTCCGGGGTGGAGGTGGTGGTGTCGACCACCACGGTGCCCGGCCGCACGCGGCTGACCAGGCCCGCCTCGCCCAGGCACACGGCCTCGACGTGCTCGGCCTTGGGCAGCGACAGCACGATGACGTCGCTGCTGGCGGCCAGGGCCGCCAGATCACCGGCGATGGCCACGCCCTGGGCAGCGACCCGCTCGCAGGCGGCGCTGGAGGGATCCAGCCCGGTGACGACAACGCCCTTGCGCGCCAGGGTGATCGCCATGTTGCCGCCCATGTTGCCGAGTCCGATGACCCCGACCTGCCTGCCCATGCCTTGTTCCTCTGCTTCGAATTGGCGGTGACCGACCCGGTGGCCGACCTCTTGTGATCGAGTATGGGAGGCCCCAGGCATCACCACCAATACGGCATTCGGACTTTCATGTTGCGCAAAAGGCAACGTCAGGCGGGAGCACCAGCATCGTGCAAAGGCGCGATTCGAGGGCACTGCTCGGCCCCAGGCTGGTGCAGGACAACCGGTCGCGTAGCCGCGGCTGGCGGCAAGGCGCCAGTCCCCATGCGCCTTGCCGACGCCTGGCACAGTTCCTGAAAAGGCGCCCTGGCTGGCCCGCAGTCCAGCCCAACAACAGCGCACGTTCGCTCAGGAGCCTTTCGCATGAAGCGCCGCCCCCTACTGAAGACCACCCTTGCCGCGTCCGCCCTGCTCATGAGCGGCCTGTTTCCCTGGAGTGCCGCCCACGCCGCGGACACCATCAAGGTCGGCATCCTGCATTCGCTGTCCGGCACCATGGCCATCTCCGAGACCTCGCTCAAGGACATGGCGCTGATGACCATCGACGAGATCAACGCCAAGGGCGGGGTACTGGGCAAGAAGCTGGAACCCGTGGTGGTGGACCCGGCCTCCAACTGGCCGCTGTTCGCCGAGAAGGCGCGCCAGCTGGTGACCCAGGACAAGGTCGCGGTCACCTTCGGCTGCTGGACCTCGGTCTCGCGCAAATCGGTGCTGCCGGTCTATGAAGAACTCAACGGCCTGCTGTTCTACCCGGTGCAGTACGAAGGCGAAGAGATGTCGCCCAACGTCTTCTACACCGGCGCGGCGCCGAACCAGCAGGCCATCCCGGCGGTGGAATACCTGATGAGCGAAGAAGGTGGCGGCGCCAAGCGCTTCTTCCTGCTGGGCACCGACTACGTCTATCCGCGTACCACCAACAAGATTCTCAGATCCTTCCTGCACAGCAAGGGCGTGCAGGACAAGGACATCGAAGAGGTCTACACCCCCTTCGGCCACAGCGATTACCAGACCATCGTCGCCAACATCAAGAAGTTCTCCGCCGGCGGCAAGACCGCGGTGGTCTCCACCATCAACGGCGACTCCAACGTGCCCTTCTACAAGGAACTGGGCAACCAGGGCCTGAAGGCCACCGACGTGCCGGTGGTGGCCTTCTCGGTGGGCGAGGAAGAACTGCGCGGCATCGACACCAAGCCGCTGGTGGGCCAGCTGGCCGCCTGGAACTACTTCGAGTCGCTGGATAACCCGGTGAACAAGAAATTCGTCGAGGCCTGGAAGGCCTATGCCAAGGCCAAGAACCTGCCCAACTACCAGACCGCCGTGACCAACGACCCCATGGAAGCCACCTATGTCGGCATCCACATGTGGGCCCAGGCGGTGGAAAAGGCCGGCAGCACCGACGTCGACAAGGTCCGCAAGGCCATGGCCGGCCAGACCTTCGCCGCACCGGACGGCTACACCGTGAAGATGGACGAGAAGAACCACCACCTGCACAAGCCGGTGATGATCGGCGAGGTCCAGGACGACGGTCAGTTCAACGTCGTCTGGCAGACCGAGGGCCCGGTCCGCGCCCAGCCCTGGAGCCCCTATATCCCCGGCAACGATAAGAAGTCCGACGAACCGGTGAAGAGCGGCAAGTAACGGCCAGCCCTCACCCTAGGCCCCTCTCCCCCGAGGGGGGAGCGAAGCCTGAAAGATGGCACCCCGCTCCTACCCCCTCTCCCCTGGGGAGAGGGTTGGGGTGAGGGCCAAAGCCGTTCCGAGGCCAATAGCTCTTCCCCCCCTCTCCCTCGGGGAGAGGGTTGGGGTGAGGGCAAAAGGCGTTCCGTAGCCAACAGGAAGCACCCGCACCACCACCGCTCCGCCCCCCCCTCTCCCCCGGGAGAGGGCCGGAGTAAGGGCCCGCCAGCGCACCCGGCCACACGGCTCGGTGCCCGGCACCAGAAACGAGGCCACGCCCGCCCTCCCCCGGGAGACGTCGCGCAGGAGCCTTTACCCATCGACGAGGCCGAGCATGTCCCTACGCCTTTTTCTTCTGCCCCTGCTGTTGCTGCTCGTGGGCACCGCCCAGGCCGGCCCCGCCGCCGAACTGGCCGCCGCCAGCGCCAACGACCAGGCCAAACTGCTGCAGGACTGGGCCGCCGCGCCTGATCCCACCCAGCTGCCGGTGCTCCAGGCACTGCAGGACGGCCGCTTCTATGTCGACGAAGACAAGCGCCCCTTCTACAAGACCGGCGATCGCTACAGCGCCGCCGAAGGTGAGGCCACGGCGCCCACCGGCACGCCCAAGCAGATCCGCCTGAACAACCGCCTGCGCATCCTCATCGGCGCTGCCCAGGCCAGCGGCGGGCTGCTGTCCACGGATGCCGGCGTGCGCCTGGCCGCCGCCCAGGCCCTGCGCCAGGAGGCCAAGCCCGAGCAGCGTGCCTTCCTGGAAAAACGTCTGCAGAGCGAAGCCGACAAGGAAGTGCAAGGCGCCCTCGCCGCCGCCCTGGCCAACCTGCAGCTGACCGATCCCGATCCCGCCGTGCGCCTGGCCGCGGTACGCCTGCTCGGCGAATCCGGCGAGCCCCAGGCCAGGACCCGCCTGCAGGTCCTGCTCGATCCCGCGGTGGAAGCCAACGAAGACGTCCGCAAGGCCGCCGCTACCGGCCTCGCCCAGGTGGATCGCAAGCTGCTGCTGGGCGATCTGCTCGGCCAGGCCTTCACCGGGCTGTCGCTGGGCTCCATCCTGTTGCTCGCCGCCCTGGGCCTGGCCATCACCTATGGCCTGCTCGGCGTCATCAACATGGCCCACGGCGAGATGCTGATGCTCGGCGCCTACAGCACCTATATGGTGCAGCTGACCCTGCAGCGCCTGGCCCCCGAGTGGCTGGCCTGGTATCCGCTGCTGGCACTGCCGGTAGCCTTCGCCGTCACTGCCGCCATCGGCATGGCGCTGGAGCGCACCGTGATCCGCCATCTTTATGGCCGACCGCTGGAAACCCTGCTGGCCACCTGGGGCATCAGTCTGATGCTGATCCAGGCGGTGCGGGTGCTGTTCGGCGCCCAGAACGTCGAAGTGGCCAACCCGGCCTGGCTGTCCGGCGGCATCCAGGTGCTGCCCAA
The DNA here is from genome assembly GCF_029872515.1 of Pseudomonas flavocrustae. NCBI lineage: Bacteria > Pseudomonadati > Pseudomonadota > Gammaproteobacteria > Pseudomonadales > Pseudomonadaceae > Pseudomonas > Pseudomonas flavocrustae. The sequence continues at coordinate 84,475 of NZ_JAPDIQ010000012.1, forward strand.
CCTGCTCCTGCCGTGGAACCGGGTGATCATTCTCGGCTTCGTGGTCTTCGTGCTGGTCCTGACCTGGGCCCTGCTGAACAAGACCCGGCTGGGTCTCAACGTGCGCGCCGTGACCCAGAATCGCAACATGGCCGCCTGCTGCGGCGTCCCCACCGGGCGCGTCGACATGCTCGCCTTCGGCCTTGGCTCCGGCATTGCCGGCCTCGGTGGCGTGGCCCTGTCACAGATCGGCAACGTCGGCCCGGACCTCGGCCAGAGCTACATCATCGACTCCTTCCTGGTGGTGGTGCTCGGCGGCGTCGGCCAACTGGCCGGCAGCGTGCTGGCGGCCTTCGGCCTGGGCATCGTCAACAAGATCCTCGAACCCCAGATCGGCGCCGTGCTGGGCAAGATCCTCATCCTCGGCCTGATCATCCTGTTCATCCAGAAGCGGCCCCAGGGCCTGTTCGCCCTCAAGGGGAGGGTCATCGATTGAACCAGCCACTCGCGCTTACCGCTGTGCAGAAGGCCGGCCCGCGCCTGAGCCTGGCCGTGCTCGGCCTGGCCCTCGCCGTGCTGATCGCCCTGCCGCTGCTGTCCCTGCTGCCGGCCGACAATGCCTTCCAGGTCTCGGCCTACACCCTGACCCTGGTGGGCAAGATCCTCTGCTACGCCATCGTCGCCCTGGCCCTGGACCTGGTCTGGGGCTATGCCGGGATGCTCTCCCTCGGCCACGGACTGTTCTTCGCCCTCGGCGGCTACGCCATGGGTATGTACCTGATGCGCCAGGCCGCCGGCGACGGGCTGCCCCCCTTCATGAGCTTTCTCTCCTGGACCCGCTATCCCTGGTTCTGGGCCGGCACCGACCATTTCCTCTGGGCGCTGTGCCTGGCGGTGCTGGCCCCCGGTCTGCTGGCGCTGGCGTTCGGCTTCTTCGCCTTCCGCTCGAAGATCAAGGGCGTCTACTTTTCGATCATGACCCAGGCGCTGACCTTTGCCGGCATGCTGCTGTTCTTTCGCAACGAGACCGGCTTCGGCGGCAACAACGGCTTCACCGGCTTCACCACCCTGCTGGGCTTTCCGGTGGCCGCCCAGGGCACCCGCGCGGTGCTCTTCCTGCTCACCGTGGCCCTGCTGACCGCCAGCCTCTGGCTGGGCTGGCGCCTGGCGCAGAGCAAGTTCGGCCGCATCCTAACGGCGATCCGCGACGCCGAGAACCGGGTGACCTTCTGCGGCTACGATCCGCGCGGCTTCAAGCTGTTCGTCTGGGTGCTCTCGGCGGTGCTCTGCGGCCTGGCCGGCGCCCTCTATGTGCCCCAGGTGGGCATCATCAACCCCAGCGAGATGGCCCCGACCAACTCCATCGAAGCGGCAATCTGGGTCGCCCTCGGCGGACGCGGCAGCCTGATCGGCCCGGTGCTCGGCGCCGGCATCGTCAACGGCGCCAAGAGCTGGTTCACCGTGGCCTTTCCCGAATACTGGCTGTTCTTTCTCGGCGCCCTGTTCATCGTCGTCACCCTCTATCTGCCGCGTGGCGTGATCGGCCTTATCAAGAAGGAGCGCGACGCATGAAAGCCGCCCCCATCCCCCCCACCGCCGCGGAAGTGCTCGATCCCGGGATCGGCGCCGAGGCCAGCGGTCTCGGCCATCGCGCCGGCACGGGCCTGGACACCCGTCACGGCACCATCCTCAGCCTGGAAGGCATCGAAGTCAGCTTCGACGGCTTCAAGGCCCTGCGCGACCTCAATCTCTACATCGGCGTCGGCGAATTGCGCTGCATCATCGGCCCCAACGGGGCCGGCAAGACCACCATGATGGACGTCATCACCGGCAAGACCCGCCCCGACCGCGGCAGCGCCTGGTTCGGCGAGACCCTGGACCTTACCCGCCTGCAACCGGTGGAGATCGCCCAGGCCGGCATCGGCCGCAAGTTCCAGAAGCCCACGGTGTTCGAGGCCCTGACCGTCTGGGAGAACCTGGAGCTGGCGCAACGGACCGACAAGTCGGTCTGGGCCAGTCTGCGCGCACGGCTTTCCGGCGAGCAGCGCGACCGTCTGGAAGAGGTGCTCACTACCATCCGCCTGCAGGAGTCGCGCGGGCGCACCGCCGGGCTGCTCTCCCACGGCCAGAAGCAATTCCTCGAGATCGGCATGCTGCTGGTGCAGGAGCCGCAACTGCTGCTGCTCGACGAACCCGTCGCCGGCATGACCGACGCCGAGACCGAATTCACCGCCGAGCTGTTCAAGTCGCTGGTGCCCCGGCACTCGCTGATGGTGGTGGAGCACGACATGGGCTTCGTCGGCAGCATCGCCGACCACGTCACCGTGCTGCACCAGGGTCACGTCCTCGCCGAAGGCTCGCTGGACCAGGTCCAGGCCAACGACCAGGTGATCGAGGTGTATCTGGGGCGCTAGCGCCGCGCCGAACTGAATGCATATCGCGGCCATGGCGGTTCGCCGCTGCGACCGCTCCTACGTAGGAGCGGTCCATGGCCGCGATCAAAGAATCTCCCCGAGGCCCCCATGCTCCAGGTCAACGAACTCCATCAGTACTACGGCGGCAGCCACATCCTGCGTGGCCTGTCCTTCGAGGCCCCCATCGGTGAGGTCACCAGCCTGCTCGGCCGCAACGGCGTCGGCAAGACCACCCTGCTGCGTTGCCTCATGGGCCTGATCCCGGCCAAGCGCGGCAGCGTCACCTGGGAAGGCCAGGACATCACCGCCCGCAAGCCGCATCAGCGGGTGCAGTCCGGCATCGCCTACGTGCCCCAGGGCCGCGAGATCTTTCCGCGCCTCACCGTCGAGGAAAATCTGCTCATGGGCCTGTCGCGCTTTCCCGCCCGGGAAGCCCGCGAGGTGCCCGAATCCATCTACGAACTCTTCCCCGTGCTGCGGCAGATGCGCCAGCGTCGCGGTGGCGACCTCTCCGGCGGCCAGCAGCAGCAGTTGGCCATCGGCCGCGCCCTGGCCAGCCGCCCGCGGCTGCTGATCCTCGACGAACCCACCGAGGGCATCCAGCCCTCGGTGATCAAGGAGATCGGCACCGTCATCGCCCACCTGGCCAAGCGCGGCGACATGGCCATCCTGCTGGTGGAGCAGTTCTACGACTTCGCCAGCGAACTGGCCGACGGCTACCTGGTGATGTCCCGTGGCGAGATCGTCCAGCGCGGTCGCGGGGTCGACATGGAGGCCGAGGGGGTGCGCGGACTGGTGGCGATCTGAGTCACCAGGGCCGATAATCGAACGCTTCCGCAGCCTGCCCTGCCACCCGCCCGACCGACTCGATTGACGGAATTAACCGGCTGGTACATTTTCTCTCCAGTGCCGGGCAGCGCCTGCCCGGCAAGACAACAAGAGAGAAGGCTGTCATGTCCTCCCGCCGCATCCTGGTCCTCAACGGACCCAACCTCAATCTGCTCGGCACCCGCGAGCCCGCCACCTACGGCCACGAGACCCTGGCCGACGTCGCCCGGCTGTGTACCGAGAGCGCCGCCGCCGGGGGTTACGAGGTGGACTTCCGCCAGACCAACCACGAGGGCGAATTGCTCGACTGGATTCACGCGGCCCGCGGCGCCTATGCCGGGGTGGTGATCAATCCCGCCGCCTGGACCCACACCTCGGTGGCCTTGCGCGACGCCCTGGTGGCCAGCGAGCTGCCGGTCTACGAGGTGCACCTGTCCAACGTGCATCGCCGCGAAGCCTTCCGTCATCATTCCTATGTCTCGGGCATCGCCGTCGGCGTCATCTGCGGCCTCGGCAGCCAGGGATATCGCGCCGCCATCGCCGCCCTCATCGCCCACCAGGGAAACTGACTCCATGACCGCACCCAAATCCGTCCTCGCCGGCCTCATCGGCGCCGGCATCCAGGCCTCGCTGACGCCCGCCATGCACGAACGCGAAGGCGACGCCCAGGGTCTCAGATACCTCTATCGGCTGATCGACCTGGATGCCCTCGGCCTCGCTGCCGACGCCCTGCCCGAGCTGCTGCAGGCCGCCCAGCGCACCGGCTTCACCGGCCTCAACATCACCTTTCCCTGCAAGCAGGCGATCATCCCGCTGCTCGACGATCTCTCGCCCGAGGCGCGCGGCATCGGCGCGGTGAATACCGTGGTGCTGGCCGACGGCCGCACCGTGGGTCACAACACCGACTGCCTGGGCTTCGCCGAAGGCTTTCGCCGCGGCCTGCCGGACGTGGCCAAGCGCCTGGTGGTGCAGCTGGGCGCCGGCGGCGCCGGCAGCGCCGTGGCCCACGCCCTGCTCGCCGAGGGCGTCGACCAGCTGTTCATCTTCGACGTCGAGGCCGAGCGCGCCCAGGCGCTGGTGGACAACCTGACCCGCCACTTCGGCCCCGGGCGCGCCGCGGTCGGCACCGACCGGGCCGCCGCAGTCGCCGCCGCCGACGGCCTGGTCAACACCTCGCCGGTGGGCATGGCCAAGCTGCCCGGCATGCCACTGCCGGCCGAACTGCTGCACCCCGGCCTCTGGGTCGCCGAAATCATCTACTTCCCGCTGGAAACCGAACTGCTGCGCCAGGCCCGCGCCCTCGGCTGCCGCACCCTGGATGGCGGCACCATGGCCGTGTTCCAGGCGGTCAAAGCCTTCGAACTCTTCAGCGGCCGCAGCGCCGACGCCGACCGCATGCAGGCCCACTTCGCCGAATTGCGCAGCTGATATCGCGGCCATGGCGGTCCGCCGATGCGGCCGCTCCTATAGGCTCCGATATGCCCCGTAGGAGCGGCCCATGGCCGCGATCAGCTTTCCTGGCACGATCTACAACCACACCGCATCCCAAAACGGATAATCACCCGCCCGCTTCACCAGCCCCGCCCGCACCGGATTGGCAACGATGTACCGGGCCACCGCCTGGACATCTTCTTCGGCTCTTAGAGCGTGGTCATGATAGGCCGGCGCCCACACAGCCCCTTTGGTATTGCGGATCGCATTGACCCGACGTGCACTGGCCGACTTTAGGCGCAGGACCAACTCGTCCAGGCTGAAACGCTCACCCAACGAAACCAGCCAATGGACGTGATCCGGCATCAACACCCACGCAAGCAGCCTGGCGTCATCAAGCAAACAAGGATCGTTAAAGGTCCGGGCCACCGTGCATGCCACGGGGAAATCGGCGAACAGCGCCTGGCGCTGGCTGGTAGTCGTGGTCAGGAGATACAGCTGGCCGGGCAAAGAAACACGACCCCTGCGCAACGCCGCATGACGTGATGACATCGCTCGTCCTTGAGAGATGAAAACGACCAGTTAAACATTTGTAGCGGCTTGATCGCGGCCATGGGCCGCTCCTACAGAAGCATCGCACCCCGTAGGAGCGACCGCTTCGGCGGACTGCCATGGCCGCGATAGCCTCAGCGCGGCATGTTCGGCTGGCGCCGCGACTTCTTGCGCGGACCGCCCTTGGCGTAGCCGGCGGCCTGGCCTTCCTGGCCCTTGTCCCAGGCCTTGCTGCCATCGCTGGCGCGGGGCGGCAGGCCGGTGTGCTGGGTGAGGATGCGCCCACCGCCGGTACCGGCCTTCTTGCTGCCCACCGGGGTGGAATTCTTGCGCCGCGCGCTCTGGTAGCCGGCGTCGCCCACCGGCTGGGTGGCCGGGATCAACTGGTGCTTGCCCGGCCCGATCAGGTCGGCGCGGCCCATCTCCTTGAGCGCCTCGCGCAGCATCGGCCAGCCCCTGGGATCGTGGTAGCGCAGGAAGGCCTTGTGCAGGCGGCGCTGCTGGTCGCTCTTGACGATGGTCACGCCGTCGCTCTTGTAGGTGACCTTGCGCAGCGGATTCTTGCCCGAGTGGTACATGGCCGTGGCGGTGGCCATCGGCGAGGGATAGAAGGCCTGGACCTGATCCGCGCGGAAGCCGTTGCGCTTGAGCCACAGCGCGAGGTTCATCATGTCCTCGTCGGTGGTGCCCGGGTGCGCCGCGATGAAGTAGGGGATCAGGTACTGCTCCTTGCCCGCCTCCTTGGTGTACTTCTCGAACATCTGCTTGAAGCGGTCATAGCTGCCGATGCCGGGCTTCATCATCTTGTCCAGCGGACCGCGCTCGGTGTGCTCGGGCGCGATCTTCAGGTAGCCGCCGACATGGTGGGTGACCAGTTCCTTGACGTATTCGGGCGACTCCACGGCCAGGTCGTATCTCAGCCCCGAGGCGATCAGGATCTTCTTCACCCCCGGTAGCGCCCGCGCCTTGCGGTACAGCTCGATCAGCGAGGAGTGATCGGTATTGAGGTTCTCGCAGATACCGGGGAACACGCACGACGGCTTGCGGCAGTGACGCTCGATCTCCGGATCCTTGCAGGCTATGCGGTACATGTTGGCGGTCGGCCCGCCAAGGTCCGAGACCACGCCGGTGAAGCCCGGCACCTTGTCGCGCATCTCCTCGATCTCGCGAATGATCGAGTCGTGGGAGCGATTCTGGATGATCCGGCCTTCGTGCTCGGTGATGGAGCAGAAGGTGCAGCCACCAAAGCAGCCGCGCATGATGTTGACCGAGAAACGGATCATCTCGTAGGCCGGGATCTTTTCCTTGCCATAGGCCGGGTGCGGCACGCGCGCATAGGGCATGCCGAACACATAGTCCATTTCCTCGGTGGTCATGGGGATGGGCGGCGGCGTGAACCAGACGTCCACCTCGCCATGCCGCTGCACCAGCGCGCGGGCGTTGCCCGGATTGGTTTCCAGGTGCAGCACGCGGTTGGCGTGGGCATAGAGCACCGGGTCGTTGCGCACCTTCTCGAAGGACGGCAGGCGGATCACCGTCTTGTCGCGGGTCATGCGCGGGCTTTCCAGCAGCTGCACCACCTTGGCTTCGTTGGGGTCCTCCACCTCACCCTTCGCCTGCTCGATGGCGCAGGCCTCGGTGTCCTGCGTATTCACGTAGGGATTGATGATCTTGTCGACGCGGCCGGGTCGATCGATGCGGGTCGAGTCGACCTCGAACCAGCCCGCGGGCGTATCACGCCGGATGAAGGCGGTACCGCGCACATCGGTGATGGCCTCGACGCGCTCGCCACGCGACAGCCGCTGGGCGATCTCGACCACCGCCCGCTCGGCGTTGCCATAGAGCAGGATGTCGGCGGTCGCGTCCATCAGGATCGAGCGCCGGACCTTGTCCTGCCAGTAGTCGTAGTGGGCGATCCGGCGCAGCGAGGCCTCGATGCCACCGAGCACGATCGGCACGTGGCTGTAGGCTTCCTTGCAGCGCTGGCTGTAGACCAGGCTGGCGCGATCCGGACGCTTGCCGGCGACGTTGCCCGGGGTATAGGCATCGTCGGAACGGACCTTCTTGTCCGCGGTGTAGCGGTTGATCATCGAGTCCATGTTGCCCGCGGCCACACCGAAGAACAGATTCGGCTCGCCGAGCTTCATGAAGTCGTCCTTCGAATGCCAGTCCGGCTGGGCGATGATGCCCACGCGGAAGCCCTGGGCCTCCAGCAACCGGCCAATGATGGCCATGCCAAAGGACGGGTGATCGACGTAGGCGTCCCCGGTGACGATGATGATGTCGCAGCTGTCCCAGCCGAGTTGCTCCATCTCCGCCCGACTCATGGGCAGGAAGGGTGCAGGACCAAAGCACTCGGCCCAGTATTTCGGATAGTCGAACAGCGGCGTGGCGGCTTGCATGGCAGCTTCCGGGATAGGGGTGTTTTCAGGAGGGCGCGAAGAATAGCACAAAAAATGACCAGTTCAGCCCCCGGACATCGATTGCCTTTGGCTATCGACGGTGGTTCTGGACTCGCCCTCACCCCAACCCTCTCCGCAGGAGAGAGAGAGGGTAAAAGCACCTCAGGCACCTGCTCGTTCCCCTCTCCAGGGGAAGAGGGCCGACAGGGAGACTCACCGGCGACCCCTGCCCCGCTACGCTCTTCCCCCTCTCCCTCCGGGAGAGGGCCGGGGTGAGGGCAACGTCCCAGGACCAGGCCCCTGGCGACAGGAGTGCTACCATAGCCGCCCGCTCCCCTCACCACCGAGACACCCCCGTCCATGTCCCAGCCCCAACCCGCCGCCGGCCAGTTGCAGCGCGGCCTGAAGAATCGTCATATCCAGCTGATCGCCCTCGGCGGGGCCATCGGCACCGGTCTGTTCCTCGGCTCGGCCGGGGTGCTCAAGTCGGCGGGTCCGGCGATGATCCTCGGCTACGCCATCGCCGGCTTCATCGCCTTCCTGATCATGCGCCAGCTCGGCGAGATGATCGTCGAGGAGCCCGTGGCCGGCTCCTTCAGCCACTTCGCCAGTCGCTACTGGGGCCGTTTCCCGGGCTTTCTTTCCGGCTGGAACTACTGGGTGCTCTATGTGCTGGTGGGCATGTCGGAGCTCACCGCGGTGGGCAAGTACGTGCAGTACTGGTGGCCCGAGGTGCCGACCTGGGCCAGCGCCCTGGTGTTCTTCGTGCTGGTCAACGCCATCAACCTGTTCAACGTGAAGGCCTTTGGCGAGACCGAGTTCTGGTTCGCGCTGATCAAGGTGGTGGCCATCCTCGGCATGATGGCCTTCGGGCTCTGGCTGCTGGTCAGCGGCAGCGGTGGCCCCGAGGCCTCGGTGAGCAATCTCTGGAACCATGGCGGCTTCCTGCCCAACGGCTGGAGCGGCCTGTTCGCGGTGCTGGCGATCATCATGTTTTCCTTTGGCGGCCTGGAGCTGGTAGGCATCACCGCCGCCGAAGCCGACCAGCCGCGCACCGTGATCCCCAAGGCCATCAACCAGGTGGTCTGGCGCATCCTGATCTTCTATGTCGGCGCCCTGACCATCCTGCTGTCGCTGCATCCCTGGGACGAACTGGTGCGCAGCATCGGCGCCGGCGGCGACGACTACGCCGGCAGTCCCTTCGTGCAGACCTTCGCCCTGCTCGGCAGCGACACCGCCGCCCATCTGCTCAACTTCGTGGTGCTGACCGCGGCGCTGTCGGTCTACAACAGCGGCGTCTACTGCACCAGCCGCATGCTCTACGGCCTGGCCGAACAGGGCGATGCCCCGCGCGCCCTGCTGCGCACCAATCGCCAGGGCGTGCCCCTGCTGGGCATCGCCGTGTCCTCGGCGGTGACCCTGCTCTGCGTGGTGGTCAACTACCTGCTGCCGCAGAATGCCCTGGAGCTGCTGATGTCGCTGGTGGTGGCCTCGCTGGTGATCGCCTGGGCGCTGATCAGCCTGACCCACCTGAAATTCCGCGCTGCCCAGCGCCAGGCCGGGCGCACCTCGCACTTCCCGGCGTTCTGGTCGCCCTTCGTCAACTGGCTGTGCCTGGCCTTCGTCGGCATGATCCTGGTGCTGATGCTGCGCATCCCCGGCATCGCCGTCTCGGTCTACGCCATCCCGGTCTGGCTGGCCTTCCTGTTCCTCTGCTACAAGCTGCGCCGGGACTGATCGCCTTCGCCCCCGCAGGTATTGGGCTGAGCAGAGCGAAGCCCAATACCTGCATCAGGCACCGCTCGTTGGGCTTCGACGAGGGAACCGTCTCAGCCCAACCTACCCCGCTACTCGAACGGCACCCAGGGTCGCTGCGGCTTCATGATGATGCAGCCGTCCTCACCCAGCGCCCAGATGTCGTAGAAGCGGTTGTCCACCAGCCGCGTGGCGGCGCCCGGCACGGCCACCCGCTGGCTGCAGCTGTCGCTGTCGGCATCGTCGATCACCCCCAGGTCCAGCAGCCGCTCGGCGATCATGAAGTTGCCCGGCGACAGGCCGAGGATGAAGGGTAGCACCGGCACCTGCTCGAAGGTCTTCTGCGCCAGCGGCAGCCAGGCCACCTCCAGTGGACCGCCGGTCCAGAGCAGGCGCTTGAGCGGCCGCAGCTCCGGACGACTGCTGAGGTCGTGGTGCAGCTCCTGGACGAAACCGCGCTCGAAGGTCTTCTGCGCCGACAGCACCTGGCCATAGACATAGGCCAGCGACAGCATCCACAGCACCGGCAGCACCAGCAGCCAGGTCAGCCGTGGCTGGAATCGCTCCAGCAGATCATGGGCCAGCAGCAGCGCCAGGGTCAGGACGACCGCCAGTCCCATCAGGGTGCGGGCTTCGAGGATGAAATCGCTGAACAGCAGGGTGATGCCGGCCACGCAAAAGGCCAGCACCGGCAAGGTCGCAGCGTACAGCAGCAGGGGCAGCAGCGCCCGTCGGCCATAGGCGCAGGCATAGGTCAGGGCCCCCAGGCCGTAACCGATCGCGGCCAGCCCGCCAAACAGCCACCACAGCCAGAGATTGCCCGGGGTGACCAGCAGGCCGACGCTGTGCAGCACCTCGCCCAGCCGGTGCCAGAGCTCGGGTAGCACCTGGCCGCCCACGCCGGCGTGCCGCGTGGTCGCCATCAGCTGGTAGGCCGTCAGGCAATAGAGCATGCCACCCAGCAGCAGCTGCAGGCCCTGGCGCAGCACCAGCCGCAGCGCCTGCTCGGGCGCCTCGCGGCGCTGCACGGCGCGGACCAGCTCCAGGCAGCAGAGCCCGACGAAGACATTGAACGCCACCTGGTAGAAGGCGATGGCCGCCGCCAGCAGCGCCACCGGTACCAGCAGCGCCAGCGCGGTATGGCGACTGCGATAGATCACCGCATAGATCACCGCCACCAGGCTCAGGGCCATGGTCGGGCCGTCGTACTGGTAGGTCAGGTTGCCCAGCCAGAACGGCGAGAACCATAGCGGCAGCAGGGCCAGGCACTGGGTCGGCCGCGGCGCGCCGAAACAGTGGCGGGCCAGGTCGGTCAGGGCCCAGGTGGCTGCGGCGCAGGCGATCAGCAGTGGCAGGGGGAAGAGATTGAGAGTGCTGCCGCTGAAGGTCAGCAGCCGGTAGAAGACCTCGGTGAGCACCCGCCCCTGCTGCCGCCACTCCGGACCGTTCTCCAGCTGGATGCGCCAGTTGTCATCGACATAGGGGAAGTCGACCAGGATGAAGGGCAGCACGAACAGCAGCAGCGCGGAAAAGAACAGCGCCCGGGTCTGCAGCGGGGTGAGCGTCTGGGGCATGGCGGCGGATCCGAATCCGGCTTCGACGGGAGACGCAGCCGCCGCCACCCGAAGCGATAGCGGCGCCGGCTGCGTGGGGGGTCAGTCCTGCAGGGCCAGCTGGCAGATCCGCTCGCAGAGTTCGTCGAAGTCGATGCCCATGGCCGCCGCCGATTGCGGCAGCAGGCTGGTGGCGGTCATCCCCGGCAGGGTGTTGACCTCCAGGCACCAGAGCCGCCCCTCGGCGTCCAGGCGGAAGTCGGCACGGCTGTAGCCGTCGAGCTTGAGCGCCCGATGCGCGGCCAGGGCCAGGTGGCGCGCTTCCTCGGCGATCTCGGGCGAGACCTCGGCCGGAAACACCTCCACCGCGCCCTTGGGCTGGTATTTGCTGGTGTAGTCGAACACCCCGCTCTGGCCGAGGACGATCTCGCCCACCGCCAGCGGCTGGTCGCCCAGCACGCCCACGGTCAGCTCGCGCCCGGCGACGAAGCGCTCGATCATCACCTCGCGGTCATAGCGCAGCGCCAGCTCGATGGCCGGTTGCAGGTCTTCGGCGCGGCTGACCTTGCTCAGGCCCACGGTGGAGCCCTGCTGGCTGGGTTTGACGATCACCGGAAAACCCAGGGTCGCGGCCACGGTCGCGGCATCCGCCGGTGCCATCAGCCAGTCGGCGGTGGGTACGCCAGCGGCGCGGAACAGCCGCTTGCTGAGGTCCTTGTCCATGGCCACGGCGCTGCCCACCCGGCCACTGCCGGTGTAGCGCAGTTCGGCCAGGTCGAGCAGGGTCTGCAGGGTGCCGTTCTCGCCGGTGCCGCCGTGCAGGGCGAGGAACAGCAGATCCTGGTCGCCCAGCTGGGCGCGGCTGAGCAGCGCGCCGGCGTCCTGGCCGCGCATCCGCACCAGGGCGGTCCGCTCCGGCGGCTCGAGGCCGACCCGGGCTTCCAGCAGCGCGCGCTCGGCATCCTCGTCGAGCAGGCCCAGGGCGGTATCCACGGTCACCACCTGGTGCCCGCGCCGGCGCAGGGCCGCCACCACCTGGGCACCGCTGGCGATGGACACGTCGCGTTCTTCGCTGGTGCCGCCGAGCAGGACCGCGATCTTCAGCTTGTCCTTGACCATCATTCGTCCTCGAAAACGTAGCTGCCGGGCGCGAGATTCTCGAACCGGGTGTATTTGCCGATGAAGGCCAGCCGCGTGGTGCCGATCGGACCATTCCGCTGCTTGCCGATGATGATTTCCGCCACGCCCTTGTACTCGGTCTCCGGGTGGTACACCTCGTCCCGGTAGACGAACATGATGACGTCGGCGTCCTGCTCGATGGCCCCCGATTCCCGCAGGTCGGAGTTCACCGGGCGTTTGTTCGGCCGCTGTTCCAGCGAGCGGTTGAGCTGGGAGAGCGCCACCACCGGGCAGTTGAATTCCTTGGCCAGGCCCTTGAGCGAGCGCGAGATCTCGGAGATCTCGGCGGTCCGGTTCTCGCCGCTGCTGCCGCCGATCTGCATCAGCTGCAGGTAGTCCACCATGATCAGCGCCAAATCGCCGTGCTCGCGCACCAGGCGCCGGGTGCGGGCGCGCATTTCCGAAGGACTGATGCCGGCGGTATCGTCGATGAACAGCTTGCGGTCGTTGAGCAGGTTGACCGCCGAGGTCAGCCGCGGCCAGTCGTCGTCGTCGAGCTTGCCGGAACGCACCTTGGTCTGGTCGATGCGACCGAGGGACGAGAGCATCCGCAGCACGATGGAGTCGGCGGGCATCTCCAGGGAAAACACCAGGACCGCCTTGTCGGTGCGCAGCACCGCGTTCTCCACCAGGTTCATGGCGAAGGTGGTCTTGCCCATGGACGGACGACCGGCAACGATGATCAGGTCCGCCGGCTGCAGGCCGCTGGTCTTTTCGTCCAGATCGGCAAAACCGGTGGAGACCCCGGTGATGGCTTCGCTGGAGTTGAACAGGGTGTCGATACGGTCGATGGCCTTGGTCAGGATGTCGTTGACCCCGACCGGACCACCGGATTTCGGGCGGGCCTCGGCGATCTCGAAGATCTTGCGCTCGGCTTCGTCGAGCAGCTCGTTGGCGCCGCGGCCTTCCGGATTGTAGGCACTGTCGGCGATGGCGGCGCTGATGCCGATCAACTGCCGCAGGGTGGCCCGCTCGCGCACGATCTGCGCATAGGCCTTGATGTTGGCCACCGAGGGGGTATTCCTGGCCAGCTCGGCCAGATAGGCCAGGCCGCCCACCTGGGGCAGTTGGCCTTCGTTGTCCAGCTGTTCGGACAGGGTCACCACGTCGAACGGCTGGTTGCGCTCGGCCAGACGGGCCACGGCGCGGAAGATGAGTCTGTGGTCGTGGCGATAGAAGTCGCCATCGGACACCTGATCGAGCACGCGCTCCCAGGCATTGTTGTCCAGCATCAGACCACCCAGCACGGCCTGTTCGGCCTCGATGGAGTGCGGCGGGACCTTGAGGGCAGCGGTCTGCAGATCGTACTGCTCGGGCAGGGAAATCTCGTTCATGCGCAGGTCTTGGGCCCCCATTGCGGGCGGCGAAATGATTTTTTGGACGGCAGAAAAGACAAAGGGCACGTCACTGCCTTGGCAATGACGTGCCCGATTGTCGACAGACCGGCGCCGGGGCGCAAGTCCGCCAGTCAGGCGACGGCGCGCTTATTCAGCGACGACGACGATCTTGACGGTAGCTTCGACGTCGGTGTGCAGGTGCACTTCGACATCGTATTCGCCAACGCTGCGCAGCGCGCCGTTGGGCAGGCGAACTTCGCTCTTGTCCAGCTCGACGCCAGCGGCGCTGACGGCTTCGGCGATGTCACGGGTGCCGATGGAACCGAACAGCTTGCCTTCGTCGCCGGAGTTGGCAGCGATGGTTACGGTCAGGTCAGCCAGCTTGGCGGCACGGGCGTCAGCCTCGGACTTCTTCTCGGCAGCCTGCTTCTCGAGCTCGGCGCGACGAGCTTCGAAAGCCTCGACGTTGGCAGCGGTGGCTGCGGTAGCCTTGCCCTGCGGCAGCAGGAAGTTACGGGCGTAGCCGCCCTTGACGTTCACTTTGTCGCCCAGGTTGCCCAGGTTGGCGATCTTTTCCAGCAGGATGACATCCATTGAGTCTTTCCTCTTAACTTTTAACCTTCACCGTCCGCGGGCCCCTGCGGCTCTTGCGCAGACCGCCCACGGAAATCGAACACGCTATCGATCACAGCCAGAATCACCAACAACGGATAGATCAGCTGCCCGAACAGCAGCAGCGTCACGTACAGCCCCACCAGCCAGAATCCTGCCAGGCGCTTGGCCGCCACCAGCCCGTGCAGCAGGGCGATGCCGGCAAAGGCCAGCGGCACGCTGCACAGCGGGGTCAGCAGGCCAAGCCCGCTGCCCAGGTTCGGCGCCAGCACCAGCAGGGCCAAGAGGCCGAGCGCGATGACCGGACGCAGACGCAGGACGCGAAACTCGCGACCGAACCCCTGGGGGTTGTACAGCGCCGCCTGCCAGTAGCGCCCGAGCATCAGGCACAGCAGGCAGGTGATCTGGAAGAACGCCGCCATCAGGCCGGTCAGCACGGGCAGCAGCAACTGCTGCAACTGCGCCTGCTTTTCCGGCGGCAACTGCGCCGCGCTCGGGCCCAACACCTGGGGCAGCAGCCGGCGGATTTCCTCCGCCAGTTGCGCGATGCCCTCGGCATAGACCTGCCCCAGCACCAGGGCGAAAACCAACCCCAGCGGGACACTGGCCAACAACACCCGTGTCCAGGACAGGCTCTGGCGCAAAATGGCCGCCAGCAGCGTCGAACCCAGCAACACCAGCACGATGCTGGCATCACCCAGATACAGCCAGAACAGCGCTGGCAGCAGGGCCCAGACCAGCACCCCGGCCGCCGCGGCAGGTCCCCGGCGCAACAGCACCAGGCTGCCACCGGCAGCGGTCATCCAGTACAGCAGCGGCACGACTGCACCCAGCACCACCACGAGGGTGGCTTGAGTACGGCCGCGCATGATGAACTCAGCCAGAGGCCGCATGCCGTGTTTATCCGTTATTCGTGATCAGGCGTCGATCAACGACCGTGGCTGTCGGTGTAGGGCAGCAGGGCCAGGTAACGGGCACGCTTGATGGCGGCGCCCAGCTGACGCTGGTACTTGGCCTTGGTGCCAGTGATACGGCTCGGGACGATCTTGCCGGTTTCGGAGACGTAGGCCTTCAGGGTGTTGAGATCCTTGTAGTCGATCTCTTTCACGCCTTCGGCGGTGAAACGGCAGAACTTACGACGACGGAAGAAACGTGCCATGACAATGATTCCTCGCTAGATCCAGATTACTCGGCGCTGTCGGCGTCGTCGGAGTTGCCTTCGGCAGACTCGGACTCGGACTCGGCAGGACGCTCGCGACGCTCGCGACGCTCGTTGCGGTTTTCTTCGGCCTTGAGCATCTCGGATTGACCGGTGACGGCCTCGTCACGGCGCAGGATCATGTTGCGGATCACGGCGTCGTTGTAGCGGAAGTTGTCTTCCAGCTCGGCCAGGGCCTTGGCGCTGCACTCGATGTTCATGAGTACATAGTGAGCCTTGTGAACGTTGTCGATGGCGTAAGCCAGCTGACGACGGCCCCAGTCTTCCAGGCGATGGACTTTGCCACCGTCTTCTTCGATAGCCTTGGTGTAGCGCTCGACCATGCCGCCCACCTGTTCGCTCTGGTCCGGATGAACCAGGAACACGACTTCGTAATGACGCATTTAATGCTCCTTACGGGTTGCAGCCTGCCGCGGAAACGCGGTCAGACAAGGAGTGAATAGTTCGGATGACTTGCCCTGCGGAATGCGGACGCACTCCGGGCAAGGGGCAACATTCTAGAGAAGGGCGCCGGAAGGCGCAACCGCAGGCATGTCCGATGCGACCGCCGGACAACCTCAGGCACTCAGCGTTGCACGTCGGCCAGGGCCTGGCGGATCTTGTTCAGGTCATAGGGCTTGATCAGCACCCCGACCCGCGCCTCCATGCCCGGCTCGCGCTCGAAGGCATAACCCGAGGCGACGACGATGCGCAGCGTCGGATCCATCGCCAGGGCGCGCCGGGTCAGTTCGATGCCGGACATGCCGCCCAGCCCGATATCGGTGAACAGCACATCGTGTTCGCGCTGCGGCAGCAACTCCAGGGCAGCCTCTGCCGAGGCGACCGCCGTGACCTGATGGTCCAGCTCCTCGATGACTTCGGTGGTCAGCATGCGCAGCGTGGCATCGTCTTCGACGAGCAGCACTCGCAAGCCTACCGGCTCTTGGATCTCCTGACTCACGCGGGCATCCTCTTGTTGACAGGCCTCGCCCCGGGCTTTTCCGGGGCGAGGCCGGTATTCTGCGCACTGCGGCGCGATTCGTATAGTGCGATACGTGCTGCGTCGGTACCCAGACGTTTCCTGGCGTGAACTACCGGGGCGCAGAGGCGCGTCTTTGACGCACGGCCTCGAACAGGCAGACCCCGGTCGCCACCGAGACATTGAGACTGCTGACGCTGCCAGCCATGGGCAGCCGAGCCAGATGATCGCAATGCTCGCGGGTCAGACGGCGCATGCCCTTGCCCTCGGCACCCATGACCACCACGGTCGGCCCACTCATGTCGACGTCGTAGATCTCCTGGGTCGCCTCACCGGCGGTCCCGACGATCCACAGGCCACGCTTCTGCAGCTTTTCCAGGGTGCGCGCCAGGTTGGTGACAGCCACCAGCGGCAACACTTCGGCAGCACCACAGGCCACCTTGCGTACCACCGCGGTCAGGGTAGCCGACTTGTCCTTGGGCACGATGACCGCCAGGGCCCCGGCGGCATCGGCGCTGCGCAGGCAGGCACCGAGGTTGTGCGGATCGGTCACACCATCGAGCACCAGCAGCAGCGGCGGCCCTTCGGCCCGGTCGAGCAACTCCTCGAGCATGGCTTCGCCCCAGACCTGGCTCGGACTGACCTGGGCCACCACGCCCTGGTGCACACCCTCGGCCAGCTCATCGAGCAAGGCCCGCGGCTTGTTTTCCACCGCCAGACGCTGACCGGCGGCCAGCTCCAGCAGGGCCTCGACCCGCGGCTCACGCCGCCCTTCGGCGATCCACAGCTGCTTCACCCGCCGCGGATGGAAGCGCAACAGCGCTTCCACGGCGTGGATACCGTAGACGGTTTCCAGCTGGCTCATGCGTCATCCTTGGGGCGCGACTGACCCTTGCGATGAGGCTTCTTCGCCTTGGTCTTCGTCTTGCCTTTGGCTGCAGCCTTGGTCTGGCCTTCGGCCTTGGACTTGCCTGCCGATTTCTTCTTGGCACTTGCAGCCTTGGCCTTCTTGACCTTGGCATCCACCGCCGCAGCCCCTTCGGCAGCCGCCCCTTTATCCTGACGTGCTGGTGCAGTACGGCTCTTGGCCGTATCGCTGGCCTTGCCCTTGTCGCTATTACCTTTGGCCTTGGCCTTGGCCTTGCCTTGGGTTTTGGGCTTGCCGCCCTCGACCTTGGCTTCGGCCAGCAGCGCCTGCTTCACCGCACGACTACGTCTGACGTCGGTATTACCAAGCAACGGGTCGTCCTGCTTCGGCGCTTCTGGCGAAGTCGCCTCAACCGAGGCTGGCATAGACGCCCCGGCGTCCTGCTTTCGCCCCGCAGCGGCCGCGCGCCGACGGGCGCTGCGCGAGCGCCGCGGTTCGGACTCCGACTCTGGCGAAACGCTTGCAGGTGTTGCCTCGACCGCCGCGGCGACACCCTGCTCCTGCGCCGGCGCACCACGACGACGACCGTTACGCGAAGAATTGGGTTGCTGCTCAGACTTCGCCGAAACGGGCTCGACCGCAGCCTCGGCAACCGGGACGACGCTCGATTCCTGCGCTGGCGCACCACGACGACGGCCGTTACGCGAAGGGTCGGGCTGCTGCTCAGGCTTCGCCGAAACGGTCTCGACTGTAGCCTCGGCAACCGGGACGACGCTCGATTCCTGCGCCGGCGCACCGCGACGACGGCCGTTACGCGAGCGGCGAGACCCTCGCTCTGGCGCGGGGGAGACAGGCTCGCCCGAGGCTTCGACAGCCGGAGCAGCGCTTGGCTCCTGTGCTGGCGCTGGCGCACCGCGGCGACGGCTGTCGCGCTTGTTGCGCGGCTCGCGCTCTTCACGCACCCGTGGCGCCCCGGCACTGGCCGGTAGCACGAAGTCGATCTTGCGCTCGTCCAGATCGACCCGGGCCACCACCACCTCGAGGGGGTCGCCCAGGCGATAGCTGCGACCGCTGCGCTCACCGGAGAGGCGATGGTGGACGCTGTCGAAGTGGTAGTAGTCGTCGGGCAGCGCGGTGACATGCACCAGACCCTCGACGAACACCTCGGACAATTCGACGAACAGGCCGAAGCCGGTCACTGCGGTGATGACGCCGGCGAAGGTTTCGCCGACGCGATCCTTCATGAACTCGCACTTGAGCCAGTTGGAGACGTCCCGCGTGGCTTCATCGGCGCGGCGCTCGGTCATGGAGCATTGCTCGCCGAGCTGATCCAGGCGCAATTCGTCATAGGGATAGATGCGCGCCTTGGCCATGCTCGTCGCGCCTGCGCGCTTGACGTGCTTGGTCTCCAGCTTGGAGCGGATGACGCTGCGGATCGCCCGATGCACCAGCAGATCCGGATAGCGCCGGATCGGCGAGGTGAAATGGGTATAGGCCTCGTAGTTGAGACCGAAGTGACCGTTGTTGTCCGGGCTGTAGACCGCCTGGCTCAGCGACCTGAGCATCACCGTCTGGATCAGCCGGAAGTCCGGCCGCTCGCGGATCTGCTGCAGCAGCGCCTGGTAGTCCGACGGCACAGGATTGGCCTTGCCCTTGGTCAGCGACAGCCCCATCTCACCGAGGAACTGCCGCAGATTGGTCTGCTTTTCCAGGGGTGGCGCATCGTGTACCCGGTACAGGGCCGGCACCTTGTGCTTCTCGAGGAACTTGGCGGTGGCCACGTTGGCGCACAGCATGCATTCCTCGATCAGCTTGTGGGCATCGTTGCGCTGAGTCGGGCGGATCTCGGAGATCTTGCGATCGGCGCCAAAGACGATGCGGGTGTCCTGGGTGTCGAAATCGATGGCCCCGCGGACATGCCGGGCAGCCAGCAGCACCCTGTACAGGCTGTAGAGCTGCTCCAGGTGCGGCACCACCTCGCCGAGCTGCTTGCGCAACTGCTTGCCTTCGGCCGACTTGGGCTGCTCCAGCACCGTGGAGACCTTGTTGTAGGTCAGGCGCGCGTGGGAATGGATGACCGCTTCGTAGAACTGGTAGCCGGTCATGCGCCCGGAGGCGGCGATGGTCATCTCGCAGACCATGGCCAGGCGATCCACCTGAGGATTGAGCGAGCAGAGCCCGTTGGACAGGGCCTCAGGCAGCATGGGGATCACGCGCTCGGGGAAATACACCGAGTTGCCGCGCTTTTCCGCCTCGGCGTCCAGCGCCGAACCGACCTTGACGTAGTGGGAGACGTCGGCGATGGCGACGTAGAGCCGCCAGCCACCGGACTTCTTGGCTTCAGCATAGACGGCATCGTCGAAGTCACGAGCGTCTTCGCCATCGATGGTCACGAAGGGCAACTGGCGCAGGTCGATGCGCTTCTGCTTGTCCTTCTCTTCCACCTCGGGCTTGAGCTTGGCGGCTTCCTTCTCGACGGCCTTGGGCCATTCATTGGGGATGTCGTAGCTGCGCAGCGCCACCTCGATCTCCATGCCCGGCGCCATGTAGTCGCCGAGAATCTCGACCACTTCGCCCTGGGCCTGGCGAAAGGTGGTGGGCCACTCGTCGATGCGCACCTGCACGAACTGGCCGTGGGCGGCGCCGCCGTGCTTGCCTTCGGGCACCAGCACCTGCTGGCCGATCTTGGGATTGTCCGGCACCACGTAGGCCAGGCCGCTCTCCTGGAAGAAACGACCGACCAGGGATTCATGTGCCCGGGTGACCACCTCGACCAGGCCGCCTTCGCGACGACCGCGCCGATCGTGGCCGGCGACCCGCGCCAGGGCGATGTCACCGTCGAACACCAGGCGCATCTGCGCCGGGCTGAGGAAAAGGTCGTCGCTGCCGTCGTCGGGGATCAGGAAGCCGAAGCCATCGCGATGGCCGGCGATGCGTCCGCGCACCAGATCCAGCTTGTCGATGGGCGCATAGGCGCCGCGGCGGGTATAGATCACCTGACCATCGCGCTCCATGGCGCGCATGCGTCGCCGCAGGGCTTCGAGCTGGTCCTCGGTGACGAGACCGAATTCCTCGGCCAACTGGGGCCGTGTGGCCGGGGCGCCGCGATCGGCGAGATGAGCCAGAATGAGTTCGCGACTCGGAATGGGGTTATCGTACTTTTCCGCTTCCCGGGCGGCCTCGGGATCGAGGGATTGCCAATCGGCCATCAGTCTGGGGTTACCTTCTAAGTCTGGGTTCGGTAGGAACTGCCATAACGCCTATTGAAACGTGAAAACCACGCAATAGTTAGCCTGGCATGCTCAATAAAAATATTTTTCACAGCAGGGGTTTACAAGCAAACGCCCCCTAAGTAAAGTGCCGCCCCACGACGCCGTGAGCAATCGCGACGTCGGAGATGAGCAATCATCGCCTTGAGTGCCCAGGTGGCGGAATTGGTAGACGCACTAGGTTCAGGTCCTAGCGGTGGCAACACCGTGGAAGTTCGAGTCTTCTCCTGGGCACCACTCATTATAGTCGATCGATTTGCAGATCGGTCGACGAAAAGCCGGCGCTAGCCGGTTTTTTAATCCTGAAACCCGCAAGGGTGACGGGAAGCGATCAGAAGTCGCGCTGCAGGCCCAGGTGGCGGAATTGGTAGACGCACTAGGTTCAGGTCCTAGCGGTGGCAACACCGTGGAAGTTCGAGTCTTCTCCTGGGCACCAATACCAAGCGAACGATCCCAGATCGGACGCAACAGAAAAACCGGCTTCGGCCGGTTTTTTCTTGCCCGCGAAAAGGCGCGGGTCTCTCCTACGCCTTGAACTGTCCCAGACTGCCGCGCAGCTGAGCGGCCAGTTCCGCCAGGGTGCGACTGCTGTCCGCAGTGGCCGCCACCGACTCGGCTGCACGCAGCGCCTCACCATGGATGACCTCGACTCGCTGGCGCACCGCCGCGGCACCCGCCGCCTGGCGCTGGGCGGCCTGGGCAGCCGTGCTCATGCTGGCATGCACCTGATCCACTGCGCGGTGGACATCCTGCTGGATGCGCTTGCTGTCGCGCAGCACGGCCAACCCGCTGCTGGCCTGCTGCCGCGCCTCGCCTATGGCGGCGACCGCCTCGCGCGCCCCTTCCTGCAGTCCGGCGATATGCGTCCGGATGCTGCCGGTGGATTCCTGGGTCTTGCTGGCCAGCGCCCGCACCTCGTCGGCGACCACCGCGAAGCCACGCCCGCTCTCGCCGGCCCTGGCCGCCTCGATGGCCGCATTGAGCGCCAGCAGATTGGTCTGCTCGGCGATCCCGCGGATCACGTCCAGCACCACCTCGATCTGCTCGCTTTGCGCGGCCAGCCGCTCGATCACCTGGGCACCCGACTCGACCTGGGTCACCAGCCCCTCGATACCCTCGGCCACCTCGGTGGCGATCCGGGCATTGCTCTGGGCAGAGCTGCGGATGGCTTCCACCTGCTGCAACGCGCCCTGCATGGCCAGACTTTCGCCCTCGGCCTCCGCGGCGATGCCGGACAAGGCCTCCAGGCTGCGGGCCACCTCTTCGCGCTGACGCAGCGCTGCCGCTTCGGCGGTGGCGCTGCTGCCGGCCAAGCCGCGGATTTCTTCGCCGGTGCGTGCGGCCACGCCATGGGCCTCGCCCACCAGCGGCTGCAGCTTGGCCAGGAAGCGATCGACCGCCCCACCCAACGCCTGGATCTCATCGCCCTGCCCCAGCTGCAGGCGGCGGGTCAGATCCCCCTCCCCGGCCGCCAGATCGTCCAGCGCCCGCTGCAGCACGCCGATCCGGCGCAGCACCCGTCGACCCAGCACCAGCGCCACGGCCACGACCATCACCACGCCAACAGCGATCAGCCCCAGGGCGATCTGCCAGCGCAGCGCCCCTGCCAGGGTGACAACCGTCTCACCGGCATTGCGACTCATGGCCAGGGCGGCCTGGCGGGTGCCTTCCAAACGCGTCGCCAGGGTCGCGGCACTGCCCTTGGCGGCTGCCGTCACGCTACTGGAGACCAGACCACCGGCGTCGTCGACCAAGGTCTTGAAACTCTGGTCCAGGGCCGCACCAGTACGCTCGATGACCTGAGTGGAAAAGCCCACCACCACCTTGCCGATTTCCACGCCGTTGGGACTGATGGAGGCATCCACGCGATAGACCGAGGGATCCCGGGTCGCCGCATCCAGCACCTTGGCCAGGGCACCCTCGCCCTGCCCCATGGCGAGCAGGCGCGCCACGCGCTCATCCTGACGATTGAGATAACGGGTCAGATTCTGGCCCTGGGCATCCTGGAAGACGACGAACAGCACCTCGGGATTGCCCTGCGCCCGGCGCGCCAGATCGGACAGCGCCGGTACATCGGCATCCCACATCGCCTTGGGCGCCACACCCGCCAGCAACTCGGCCAGATTCTGCGCATTGCTCTTGAGGGTAGCGGTCAGGGTTTCACCCACCTGCTGCCGCTCGCGCGCCAGGCGTTGCGCAAGCCCCTCGGCCAGTCGCGTGCGGGTCTGCCCGGCCAGCTCGGCAAGACTGCCATCCACCTCGCCACCGGCCTGGCGCAGGGTATGGGCGAGCTGCTCGGATTCACCGGACAGGCGTGCGGCCAGACCGGACTGCAGGCCCTTCACCGCATCCTGGGTCAGCCAGAGCGCCAGACCCACCTGGAGAACGACGGCGAGCAACAGGCTGATGAATACCGGCAGCAACAGGCGGCTGCGCAGCAGCGACAAGAGAAACGACATGGGGGTCTCCAGCGGCGAGGGACATTTACAGGCTGTCGGCCAACTCGAGAAGAGCTGGAGCCTCAGCGATAAATAGTCATAGCAATATGCTGGCCATTTCGGACCAGCGGCCGTCCGCGACCTACCAGCGTCTCTCGCACCCCGAAAACAGAAAAGCCCCGCGGGGCGGGGCTTTCAGGCTGCATCCTTTTAGCGCATCAGGCGAAAGGATGGCGCAGCACGATGGTTTCCTTGCGATCCGGACCGGTCGAGACGATGTCGATCGGCGCCTCGACCAGCTCGGCGATACGGCGGATGTAGGCCTGGGCATTGGCCGGCAGCGCCTCGAGGCTCTGGGCACCCACGGTGGATTCGCTCCAGCCGGGCATGTCCTCGTACACCGGCTGCAGACCGGTGTAGCTGTCGGCGTCGGTGGGCGCCTCGGTCAGCAGGTTGCCGGCGGCATCCTTGTAACCGGTGCAGATGCGCACGGTTTCCAGACCGTCGAGCACGTCCAGCTTGGTCAGGCACAGGCCGGAGATGCTGTTGATCTCGATGGAGCGACGCAGGATGACGGCGTCGAACCAACCGCAACGGCGCGGACGACCGGTTACGGAGCCGAATTCATGTCCCTGCTTGGCCAGGTAGGCACCGGTCTCGTCGAACAGCTCGGTCGGGAAGGGACCGGAGCCGACGCGGGTGGTGTAGGCCTTGGTGATGCCGAGGATGTAGTCCAGGTACAGCGGACCCACGCCGGAACCGGTCGCCACGCCACCGGCGGTGGTGTTGGAACTGGTGACGAAGGGATAGGTGCCGTGGTCGATGTCCAGCAGGGTGCCCTGGGCACCTTCGAACATCAGGTTCTCACCGGCCTTGCGCAGCTCGTGCAGACGGCTGACGACGTCCATGACCAGCGGCTGCATGACCTTGGCGTGCTCCATCGCCTCGTCGTAGGTCTTCTGGAAGTCCACCGGCGGCTCGTTGAAGTAGTTCTGCAGGACGAAATTGTGGTAGTCCAGCACTTCCTTGAGCTTGACCGCGAAACGCTCCGGGTGGAACAGATCGCCGACACGCAGACCGCGACGGGCGATCTTGTCTTCGTAGGCCGGGCCGATGCCGCGACCGGTGGTACCGATCTTGGCTTCGCCACGGGCCTTCTCACGCGCCTGATCCAGGGCCACGTGATAGGGCAGGATCAGCGAGCAGGCCGAGCTGATGCGCAGACGCTCGCGCACCGGCACGCCGCGCGCTTCCAGCTCGCCGACTTCCTTGAACAGGGCTTCCGGCGACAGCACCACGCCATTGCCGATCAGGCACTGGGTGTCGGCGCGCAGGATGCCCGAGGGAATCAGCCGCAGGATGGTCTTCTGGCCATCGATGACCAGCGTGTGGCCGGCATTGTGACCGCCCTGATAACGCACCACCGCAGCGGCCTGGTCGGTCAGCAGATCCACGATCTTGCCCTTGCCCTCATCACCCCACTGGGTGCCCAGGACGACGACGTTCTTACCCATAACCTTATCCCCTGTCAGGAAGATTTCTGTCGGCCAGGCCGACGATGCTCACGTTCACCCGGATGCCAGATCCGGTGCTTAGGAATTCAAGGGCACCACGACCCAGGCGCCCTGCTGCTCGACCAGGCGGCGATCGCAACCCGAGCTGTGCAGCTGGTCCGCGTCGTCATGACCGGTGGCCTGGACCACCCGCTCGCCCGCGGCGCGCAATTCGCGCACCGCCTGCCAGAGCACCGGCGCATTGCCAGCCGGCGCCCAGATGCCGCGACGTGGTTCGTCGAGCACGGCGGTGCCCAGCTCGACGAGGGTTTTCAGATCGGTGGAAAAACCGGTGGCGGGACGCGAACGCCCGAAGTCGGCACCGATGTTGTCATAGCGACCACCCTGGGCGATGGACTGCCCGGTGCCCGGCACGAAGGCGGCGAAGACAACCCCGGTGTGGTAGTGATAACCGCGCAGCTCGCCCAGATCGAAATACAGCGGCACGCCCGGGAAACGACCTCTGAGCGATTCGGCCAGAGCGATCAGCTCGTCCAGCGACTGCAGGACGCCTGCGGGCGCACCCGCCAGCCGCTGCCGGGCCTGGTCGAGCACTGCGGCATCGCCGCTGAGCTCGACCAGGGCACGCAGCCAGCCGCGCTCGGCGGCGGGCAACTCGGCGGTCAGCTCGCCGATCTCGTCCACCGCCTTGCGCTGCAGGGCATCGAACAGCTGCTGCTCGCTGGCGCCGGAGATGCCGGCCGCCTGGCACAGCCCGCGATAGATTCCCACGTGCCCCAGATCCATGTGGATATCGGGCACCTGGGCCTGCTCGAGCACATCGAGCATCAGGCTGATGACTTCCAGATCCCCTTCGCTGCCGGGCACGCCATAGAGCTCGGCGCCGACCTGGATCGGGCTGCGCGAGGTGGACAGGGCACGGGGACGGGTATGCAGCACGCTGCCGGCATAGCACAGTCGGCTCGGGCCGCTCTGCTTGAGGCTATGGGCTTCCATGCGCGCCACCTGGGGCGTGATGTCGGAGCGGAAGCCCATGAGGCGACCGGAACTGGGATCGGTCACCTTGAAGGTGCGCAGCTCCAGCTCCTTGGCCGCGCCGGTGAGCAGCGATTCCAGGAATTCCAGGTGCGGGGTGATGACGAACTCGTAGCCCCAGCAATGGAACAGTTCCAGCACCCGGCGCCGAGCGCCTTCGATGCGCGCCGCGTCGGGCGGCAGGATTTCCTCGATACCGTCAGGCAGCAGCCAGCGGTCTACCGTAGCCATTAGGCCTCTTCTCCATGTCATGGATCGGCACGCGGCTGCCGAGGTCGGCGCAGTGGATTCCTGGAGAATCCTGCCGCCGGATCAAGCCGCTCTGCCGTGGATTGCTACCCGGATCAGCCAGGGCGTCGCCCTTCCACGGGTTTCGTACGGACGCAAAAAAGCCGGGGATGGCCCCGGCTGATTCATGATAACACGAAAAAATCGGCGATCGGGGATGAACGACGAGCGAAGCCTAGCCGCCGTTCATCCCGGACCTCACTGCCCCGGACTCTGGAAATACTTGAAGAAATCGCTCTTCGGATCCAGCACCAGGACATCGCTCTTGCTGGAGAAGCTGGAGCGATAGGCCTGCAGGCTGCGATAGAAGGAGAAGAACGACGGATTCTTCGAGTAGGCCTGGGAATACACCTGGGCCGCCTGGGCATCACCCTCACCGCGAGCCTGTTCGGCCTGGCGATAGGCTTCGGCCAGCAGCACGCGGCGCTGACGATCGGCGTCGGCACGGATGCCTTCGGCCAGTTCGCGACCCTTGGCACGGTGCTCACGGGCTTCCCGTTCGCGCTCGGTACTCATCCGCTCATAGACGCTGCGACTGACTTCCTTGGGCAGGTCGATGGCCTTGACGCGCACGTCCAGCACCTCGATACCCAGCTCCTGGTTGGCCATCTTGTTCAGCGCCGCGGTCAGCGAACCGACCATGGCATCCCGCTCACCGGAGACCACCTCGTGCAGGGTGCGACGACCGAACTGGTCACGCAGTCCCGCTTCCAGGCGGCGCAGCAGGCGTTCGTCGGCGATCTGCTTGAGGCCCGAAGTCGCGGTGTAGTAGCGATCGGCATTGAAGATGCGCCACTTGGCGTAGGCATCGACCATCACCGCTTTCTTTTCCAGCGTCAGGAAACGCTGCGTCGGGGTATCCAGCGTCTGCAGGCGGGCATCGAACTTGCGTACCCGGTTGACGTACGGGATCTTGAAGTGCAGACCGGGCTCCAGGTTGGGCTCGACCACACGACCGAAGCGCAGCATCACCGCGCGCTCGGTCTCCTTCACCACGAACAGACTGCTCCAGGCCGCAAGGCCCAGAACGACCACGACGATCAGCGCGGCCAGCGATTTGTTGCTCATCAGCGGCTCTCCCTCGTACGCGCTTCGGTGGACTGCGGCAGATTGCGAATGACCGAGGCCGCCGTGTCGCTCGATGCCGCCGGGGCAGCACCGCTGCTGATGGCCGAGGTCGGTGCCGGGGCACGGTTCTGCATCAGCTTGTCGAGCGGCAGATAGAGCAGATTCTGGCCGGCCTGACCGGTGACCATGATCTTGCTCGACTGGCCAAGCACTTCCTGCATCGTCTCGATGTACAGACGCTCGCGGGTCAGCTGCGGATTGGCCGCGTACTGGACCGCCAGCTGGCTGAAGCGCGAGGCATCACCCTGGGCACGAGCCACGACTTCGTCGCGATAGCCGTTGGCTTCCTCGATGATGCGCTGGGCAGCACCGCGAGCCTCGGGGATCACGCCATTGGCATAGGCTTCGGCCTGGTTCTTCTCGCGCTGCTCATCCTCGCGAGCACGGATCACGTCGTCGAAGGCTTCCTGAACTTCACGCGGCGCCGCCGCGCTCTGGATGTTCACCTGGGTCACCGTGATGCCGGTGCCATAGGTGTCGAGGAAGCGCTGCAGACGCTCGCGCACATTGGTGGCGACCTGCTCGCGGCCGTCGGTCAGCAACTGATCCATGGTCGAGGAGCCGGCCACGTGGCGCACGGCGCTGTCGGTCGCCTGCTGCAGGCTGACCTCGGGCTGGTCGACGTTGAGGACGAAGTCCTTGAGGTTGGTGATGCGGTACTGGACGGTCAGCGGCACCTCGACGATGTTCTCGTCCTGGGTCAGCATGGCGCCCTGCTTGCTGTAGGCCCGCTCACGGGTCACGTTTTCCTGGTACTTGGTCTCGAAGGGCGGGAAGTAGATGTTCAGGCCGGGCCCTACCGTCTCATGGTATTTGCCCAGGCGCAGCACCACCGCCTGCTCCTGCTCGTCCACGACGTAGACGGCGTTGTACAGCCAGAGCGCGCCGACCAGCAGTACGCCCAGGAGCAGCAAACCCTTGCCACCACCCGAGCCGAAACTGTCGCCGCCACTGCCGCCGGACCGCTTCTTGCCGCCGACCAGGCGGTTGATGCGGTCCTGAAACTTACGCAAGGCTTCGTCGAGATCCGGCGGCCCCTTGCGTCCACCATTGCCGCCACCGTTGTTGTTGCGGCCGCCCCAGGGGTCTTGATTGTTCGAGTTGCCACCGGGCTCGTTCCAAGCCATAGCGCTCTCCCTACTGATAACGCGAAAACGCGCCGAAATGGCGCGCCGACCAATGCTACCGGATGGTCCCTGCCCGAACAAAAGCGCCGAGCGGGGGTTTATTGCAAAACATGTTGCTGGATAAAGACTTCCGGTTCTTCACCGGCCCGGCTGAGCAGTCGATTGAGTTCGGCGCGGGGTACTCGTACAGACAACAGGATGTTGCCTTCGTCATCATGATCGTCCTGGCGAACCACGCCCAGGTCGAACAGCTGCGCGCGCAGCCGGGCATGCCGCTGAGGCAGGCGCAGCACGCCGACGAAGAGATCCTCGCCAAGCAATTCGGCGACGGCCTGACCGACCAGCTCCAGACCGCGACCTTCGCGCGCCGACACCCAGACCCGGATCGGGCGTCCGGTTTCGTCGTCGCGCTGGATATGGGGCTCGACCCCGTCGAGCAGATCGAGCTTGTTGTAGATTTCCAGCATCGGCAGCTCATCGGCGCCGATTTCGTGCAGCACCGCCTCGACCTGCTCGATCTGCAGCTGGCGATCGTCCTCGTGGGCATCGATCACGTGCAGCAACAGGTCGGAGTTGCTGGATTCCTCCAGGGTCGCGCGGAACGCCTCGACCAGCTTGTGCGGCAGATGGCGGATGAAGCCCACGGTATCGGCCAGCACGATCGGCCCCAGATCCGGCAGCTCCAGACGGCGCAGGGTGGGGTCGAGGGTGGCGAACAGCAGGTTGGCCGCATAGACGCCGGATTCGGTGAGGCTGTTGAACAGGGTGGACTTGCCGGCGTTGGTATAACCGACCAGGGACACCGAGGGGATCTCGGCCCGCCGACGCCCACGACGGGCCTGCTCGCGCTGGCTGCGCACCTTGTCCAGGCGCTGGCGGATCTGGCGGATGCGGATCCGCAGGAGACGGCGGTCGGTCTCCAGCTGGGTTTCACCCGGACCGCGCAGACCGATACCGCCCTTCTGCCGTTCGAGGTGGGTCCAGCCGCGTACCAGCCGCGTGCTCATGTGTTCGAGCTGGGCGAGTTCCACCTGCAGCTTGCCCTCGTGGGTCCGGGCGCGCTGGGCGAAGATATCGAGAATGAGGCCCGTGCGGTCGAGGACGCGGCACTCGAAGGCTTTTTCGAGGTTGCGTTCCTGACTGGGCGTGAGGTCATGGTTGAAGATGACCAGATCGGCGGCATGGGCGTGCACCTGATCGTGCAGTTCCTCGACCTTGCCGGTACCGATGAGATAACGCGCGGTCGGCTGACTGCGATTCACCGTGACGAAAGACACGGTCTCCGCACCCGCCGATCGCGCGAGTTCGAGAAACTCCTGAGGATCTTCGCGCGCCTCGGGATGCAGGCCTTCCAAATGGACCAGAATGGCCCGCTCACCACCTTCGTGACGCTCGAAGAACAACAGGGCGCTCCTCTTGTTATTTATTCGCTATCCGACTCGCTCGTCTCGGAGCTGGGCAGACGGACCGGGCGGCTCGGCACCACGGTGGAGATTGCATGCTTGTAGACCATCTGGCTGACGGTGTTCTTGAGCAGAATCACGAACTGGTCGAAGGACTCGATCTGACCCTGCAGCTTGATACCGTTGACGAGATAGATGGAAACCGGAACGCGCTCTTTACGCAGGGTGTTCAGGTAAGGGTCTTGTAGCGAATGCCCTTTTGACATCGTGTCGCTCTCCTAAGGAAATGAAAATACCGATCTGGCGACATGCCAGTTTCCGCTGCCCACCATGGACACGCGGACAAAAACGATTCAGCTGTGGAGCGATATGGTGTCACCGGCCAGGCATTTCAAGATCCGCGGCAGATTGTCACAAGCCAGGCTGTCGAAGCTGTGCGCGGCGGGCCAGCCACGCAACCAGGTCAACTGCCGCTTCGCCAATTGCCGCGTCGCCGCAACGCCACGCGCCACCATCTCTTCCCGCGTGCATTCCCCTTCCAGGAATTCCCACACCTGACGATAGCCTACGGATCGCATGGACGGCAGACCAGGATGCAGATCGGGACGTTCCCGCAAGGCTGAAACTTCGTCGATGAAGCCCTGTTCCAGCATCAGATCGAAGCGCTCGGCGATACGCGCATGGAGCACCTCACGCCGACCGGGCGCCAGGATCAATTGGGTCACAGTATAGGGTAATTGCGTCTGGCGCGCGCCGTTCGAATCGGCATTGGCGCTCATTTGCAGCGCGCGATGCGCGGTCATCGACTGGCCGCTGACCCGATACACCTCGAGGGCGCGCAGGAGCCGCTGGGGGTCGTTGGGATGGATGCGCGCGGCCGACACCGGATCGACCTCGGCCAGTTGCCGATGGATCTCGCCCCAGCCCGCCGTGGCCGCCAGCGCCTCGATCTCAGCGCGCACCCCGGCATCGGCCCCCGGCATGTCGGCCAGGCCTTCGAGCAGGGCCTTGAAGTAGAGCATGGTGCCGCCCACCAGCAGGGGGATGCGTCCGTCCGCGGTGATCTCGGCCATGGCCGCCAGGGCATCGGTACGAAATTCGGCGGCGGAATAGCTCTCGGCGGGATCGCGGATGTCCACCAGCCGGTGCGGATGGGCGGCCAGCAGCTCGGCGTCAGGTTTGGCGGTGCCTATGTCCATGCCGCGATAGATGAGCGCCGAGTCCACGCTGATCAGCTCTATGGGCAGCAGCCGTGCCAGCTCGATGGCGAGATCGGTCTTGCCGGAGGCGGTTGGCCCCATGAGAAATATGGCGGGCGGCAGGGGGGCGGTCATGAGGGATTCTCGAAGGGCGCCGGGCGGGACACGGCGGGGCGGTCAGCGGCCGCGCAGGAAGAGTTTGTCCAGGTCGTCCAGGCTGAGCTGGGCCCAGGTGGGCCGACCGTGGTTGCACTGGCCGCTGCGCTCGGTGGTTTCCATGTCGCGCAGCAGGGCATTCATCTCCGGCAGGGTCAGCCGCCGGTTGGCGCGTACCGAGCCATGGCAGGCCATGGTGCCGAGCAATTCGTTGAGGTGCGCCTGGATGCGATCGCTGGTGCCATAGTCCAGCAGGTCGGCGAGCACGTCCTGCACCAGTCGCGCGGCCTGGGCCTGCTTGAGCAGCGCGGGGATCTGCCGGATGGCCAGGCTCTCGGGGCCGAGCCGCTGCAATTCGAAGCCGAGCCGCTCGAACCACTGGCCGTGCTCTTCGGCGCAATCGGCCTCGCGCTCGCTGACCGCCAGGGATTCCGGCACCAGCAGCGGCTGACCGCGCAGGCCTTCGCTGGCCATGGCTACCTTGAGCCGCTCGTAGGTGATGCGCTCGTGGGCGGCGTGCATGTCCACCAGGATCAGGCCCTGGGCATTCTCGGCGAGGATGTAGATGCCCTTGAGTTGCGCCAGGGCATAACCCAGCGGCGGTACGTCGCCTTGCTCCACCGGCAGGGACGCGGCTTCGGCACCCTCCGGCAGCGGCGCGAAGAAGGCCTTGTAGGCGCTCTGCACCTCGGCAACCGGCGCGCCCGCATAGGGCTGCGGGGTGGGCGCGTAATGCGCAGCGCCACCCGCCCCGCCGCCACCGGCGAAGGGCTGGGCCGGCGGCGGAGGGCTGTCGTGCAACATGGCGGCGGCCAGGCGCATCTCGCCCTGGGGGCCGAATTCACCGGCGGCCGGACCGCTCAGCGGCGCTGGCGCCGTGGGCGCCACCACGGCGAGCTGGTCGTCCGGGCGAATATCGCCCAGGGCGCGGTGCAGGGTGCCGTAGAGGAAGTCGTGCACCTGGCGGCTGTCGCGGAAGCGCACCTCGTGCTTGGTGGGATGGACGTTGACGTCCACCACCGCCGGATCCACTTCCAGGAACAGCACGAAGGCCGGGTGGCGGCCGTTGTAGAGAACGTCGCGATAGGCCTGGCGCACCGCGTGGGCGACCAGCTTGTCGCGCACCATACGGCCGTTGACATAGAAGTACTGCAGATCCGCCTGGCTGCGCGAAAAGGTCGGCAGGCCGACCCAGCCCCACAGGCGCAGGCCGTTGCGCTCGTGCTCCAGCGGCAGCGCCTGTTCGAGAAAGGCCGGGCTGCAGACCGCGCCGACGCGCCGCCCCTGGCTCTGGGGATCGCTCGCCGGATGCAGGGCCAGCACGCTCTTGCCGTTGTGTCGCAGATGAAAACCCACGTCGAAGCGCGCCAGCGCCAGGCGCCGCACCACTTCCTGCAGGTGATCGAATTCGGTCTTTTCGGCGCGCAGGAACTTGCGCCGCGCCGGGGTATTGAAGAACAGGTCGCGCACCTCCACCGAGGTGCCCTGGGGATGGGCGGCGGGCTGCACCCGTGGCTGCATCTCGCGGCCTTCGGTCTCCACCTGCCAGGCCTGGTCCTCGCCGCGAAAACGCGAGGTCAGGGTAAGGCGCGACACCGAACTGACCGACGCCAGGGCCTCGCCGCGAAAGCCCAGGCTGGTGACGCTTTCCAGTTCGTCCAGGTGATAGA
This sequence comes from Pseudomonas flavocrustae, assembly GCF_029872515.1. Taxonomy (NCBI): domain Bacteria; kingdom Pseudomonadati; phylum Pseudomonadota; class Gammaproteobacteria; order Pseudomonadales; family Pseudomonadaceae; genus Pseudomonas; species Pseudomonas flavocrustae. Next base: position 116,789 of record NZ_JAPDIQ010000012.1, read on the forward strand.
TCTTGCTGGTGGCATGGCGCGCCAGGGCCAGGTGCAGGTCATCCGCCGGGATGCCATGCCCGTCGTCGCGGATGCGCAGCAGCTTGACCCCGCCCTGCTCCACCTCGATGTCGATGCGCCGGGCACCGGCGTCCAGGCTGTTCTCCAGCAGCTCCTTGGCCACCGAGGCGGGGCGTTCGACTACCTCGCCGGCGGCGATCTGGTTGGACAGCCGCGGGCTGAGCAGCTGGATGCGCCGGGGTTCAGTCATTGCTGGCCGCCAGTTCGTGGGTGGGGATGGTCAACACCTGACCGGAGCGGATGCGATTGCCGCGCAGCCCGTTGGCGGCGCGCAGGGTGGAAAGGTCGACATCATAGCGGCGGGCGATGAGGCTCAGGCTTTCGCCCGGCTGCACCCGGTGCTGATCGAAGCCGCGCACGCTGCCGACCTTGTCGCCCCGCTGCTCGCGCTGCCAGGCCAGGTAGGTGCCTGGCGGCGGACGATGCTGGAAGTACTGCACGATACCGGCCTGGATCTGCCGGGCGAGCAGGCCCTGGTGCGCCGGACTGGCCAGCTTGGCCGACTCGTTGGCATTGGTGATGAAGCCGGTCTCCACCAGGATCGAGGGAATGTCCGGCGATTTCAGCACCATGAAGCCGGCCTGCTCCACCCGCGAATGCAGGAGCTTGGTCGCGCGCCCGACCTGACCGAGGATGGTCTGGCCGACCTCCAGACTGGAGGCCACGGTGGCGGTCATGGACAGGTCCATGAGCACCCCGGCGAGCATCGGGTCCTTGTTGTCCAGGGCATCGGACACCCCACCGACCTGGTCGGAGCGGTTTTCCGCATCGGCCAGCCAGCGCGCTGCCTCGGAGGTGGCGCCGCGCTGGGACAGGGCGAAGACGGTGACGCCCTCGGCGCTGGCGCTGGGCGCGGAGTCGGCATGGATGGAGATGAATAGGTCGGCCCCCTTCTTGCGGGCGATGACCTGTCGCTGGCGCAACGGGATGAAGTAGTCGCTGGTGCGGGTCAGCTCGGCGCGAAAGCCCTTCTGCCGATTGAGATTGGCCTGCAGCTGCTTGGCGATGGCCAGCACCACGTTCTTCTCGTACAGCCGGCCGCGGCCGATGGCGCCCGGATCCTCACCGCCATGACCGGGGTCGATCACCACCACCACGTCGCGCTTGCCGCTGGGGCTGGAGGGCAGACGGGTCGCCGGCTGGGCCGGGGTCACCGGGGTGGCCGGCAGGTTGGGCGTGACGGTGGCGGGAATATCGCTGGCGGCAGGGTCGGTGCCCTGGTCGTAGAGATCGACCACCAGGCGATTGCCGTATTCCTTATTGGGCGCCAGGGTAAAACTCTTGGGCGTCAGGGCACCCTTGGTGTCCAGTACCAGGCGCACCTCGCCCGGCGAGCGCTGGGCCGCCCGCAAGCCGGTGATGGGGGTGTTGCGCAGCGGCTTTTCGTTCAGCCCACCGTCGAGCTGCGCGCCGGACAGGTCGATGACGATGCGATCCGGGGCACTGAGGGTGAAGACGCTGGCCTTGACCGGGCCGGTCAGATCGAACACCAGACGGGTATTGTCGGGCGCGCGCCAGACGCGCATGCCCTTGATCTGGGTGGCGGCCAGCAACTGACTGCTGAGAATCAACAACAACAGGCCGAGTCCCGACCTGAAAAAACGCTTGCGCATGCCTGCGACCGTATAGCTGGAGAACGAGGGATCGGCGCCTAGGGCGCGAGGGCGGCGCACCAGGCCTCGCCGTGAGCGCCCTGGCTGACCAGGCGTAGATCACGGCCGTCGGCGCGTGGCGTAATGGTAATGTCCAGGTCCGGCTTTGGCAAAAAGCCCTGACCGCGCTCGGGCCATTCCACCAGGCACAAGGCCTCGGGTGTGAAGTAGTCGCGAATCCCCATGAATTCCAGTTCTTCCGGATCGGCCAGGCGGTAGAGGTCGAAGTGATAGACCGCACCGCTGGCCAGTTCGTAGGGTTCAACCAGGGTGAAGGTCGGACTCTTCACCGCGCCGCCATGGCCGAGACCGCGCAGGATGCCCCGCGACAGAGTGGTCTTGCCGGCACCCAGATCGCCGTGCAGATAGAGCACGCCGCGACCGCCACTGGCCTGGGCCAGGCGGGCACCCAGGGCATACATGGCGTCTTCGTCGGCGGCGTGCAGGGTCAGTTCAGGCATGGCTGGAGTTCCTCGAGCAACTGGCGGGCGACCGGGGGCAGATCGCTGGCAGCGAGACCGCGGCCCTGGCGACCCAGCTCGGCGCCGGCACGGCCGTGCAGCCAGGCGCCCAGACAGGCGGCCTCGAAAGGCGCCAGCCCCTGCCCCAGCAGGGCAGCGATGATACCGGTGAGAATGTCTCCCAGGCCACCCGTCGCCATCGCCGGATGCCCCTCTCCGCACAGCGCCATGCGGCCGTCCGGGTGGGCGATCAGGGTGCCGAAGCCCTTGAGCAGCGCCACGCCGCCGTAGCGCCGCGCCAGTTCGCGGGCGCTGCCGGGGCGATCGGCTTCGATGTCCTTGATCGAGACCTCCAGCAGCCGCGCCGCTTCGCCCGGATGGGGCGTCGTCACCCAGGGCCCGCGCGGCGCCTCGACCATCCCGGCGGCCAGCAGATTGAGGGCATCGGCGTCCCAGACCTGGGCGACTTCCAGCGTCGCGGCGGCACTGGCCAGGGCCTTGCCCCAGGCGCCCTGGCCCAGGCCCGGCCCGACGGCGAGCACATCGGCCTTCCTGGCCAGCTCCAGCACGGCGAAACTGGAGTGCACCCCGGCGACCATGACCTCCGGCCGCCGCGCCAGCACCGCGGTCACATTGGACGGCCGGGTCGCCAGGCTGAGCATGCCCACGCCGCAGCGCAGCGCCGCCTCGCTGGTCATGATGGCTGCGCCACCGGTGCCTTCGTCGCCGCCGATCACCAGCAGATGACCGTATTGCCCTTTGTGCGCATTGAGCGGGCGCGCCGCCAGGCGTGGCAGGTTGCCAGGCGCCAGGCGCTGGGCCGTGGCATGGGCGGGATTCTGCGGCTCCTCCACCAGCGGCTCGAATACCAGACTGCCGACGTGATCCGGGCCCTTGCCGGTGAACAGCCCGAGCTTGAGGCCGATGAAGGTGATGGTCAGATCTGCGCGCACCAGAGCGCCCGCCGCAGCGCCGGTGTCGGCATCCAGTCCGGACGGCAGGTCGATGGCCACCACCGGCAGTTCGCTGGCGTTGATCCGCTCGATGGCCGCGGCATAGGGCTCGCGTGCGGCGCCCTTGAGCCCGGTGCCCAGCAAGGCATCGACCACCAGCCCCTCCAGCGGAGCGTCCGCGCGCCAGGGCTGGATATCCACGCCGGCGGCGAGGGCCTCGGCATGGGCCTGGGCAGCATCGCCCTGGAGTCCGGCCGGCTCGGCCAGGTGCCAGACCCGCGCCTGCCAGCCGGCCTTGCGCGCCAGCGCAGCGACCAGATAGCCGTCGCCGGCATTGTTGCCGCCGCCGGCCAGCACGCAGAGGGCGCCAGCATGGGGCCAGCCGTGGCGCAACGAGCGCCAGGCCGCGGCCGCCGCGCGTCTCATCAACTCGAGACCGGGCAGACCGCCGGCGATCAGTTGGGCGTCGAGATCCCGTACCTGCTGGGCGCTGTAGAGCTGGAACGGCAGTTCGTCGTGCATGCTGGGAAAGCCTCCGGAGTCTGGCAAAATAGGCGGCCCTCCTGCCTGTGCGTTCCCGTCGATGTCCGCTGTCGCTCTCGATCTCGCCGCCCTGGCCGACCTCATCAAGACCTGGGGTCGGGAATTGGGCTTTCAGCAGACCGGCATCGCCGGGCTGGATCTGGCACGTCACGAGGAACATCTGGAGCGCTGGCTGGCCGCCGGTTTCCACGGCGAGATGGACTATATGGCCGCGCACGGCAGCAAACGTTCGCGACCGGCCGAACTGGTCCCGGGGACCCTGAGGGTGGTTTCCCTGCGCATGGACTACCTGCCCGGCGACACCCGCATGAGCGAGCGCCTGGCCGACGGCGCGGCCGCCTACGTCTCGCGCTACGCCCTGGGCCGCGACTACCACAAGCTGATCCGCAAGCGCCTGCAACAACTGGCCGAGCGCATCCAGGGCGAGATCGGCCCCTTCGGCTATCGCGCCTTCGTCGACAGTGCGCCGGTGCTGGAAAAGGCCATCGCCGAACAGGCCGGCCTGGGCTGGATCGGCAAGAACACCCTGGTGCTCAATCGCAAGGCCGGCAGCTGGTTCTTTCTCGGCGAACTCTTCGTCGATGTGCCCCTGCCGGTGGACGAACCTACCCCGCGCGATCACTGCGGCACCTGCCGCGCCTGCCTGGACATCTGCCCGACCCAGGCCTTCATCGGCCCCTATCAGCTCGACGCCCGGCGCTGCATCTCCTACCTGACCATCGAGTTCAAGGGCTCCATCCCGCTGGAGCTGCGGCCACTAATCGGCAACCGGGTCTTCGGCTGCGACGACTGCCAGTTGGTCTGCCCCTGGAATCGCTTCGCCAAGCCGACTGCCGAAGGCGATTTCCAGCCGCGTCACAGTCTGGACAGCGCCAGCCTGGCCGAACTGTTCCGCTGGACCGAAGCCGAATTCCTCAGCCGCACCGAAGGCTCGCCCCTGCGCCGTGCCGGCTACGAGCGCTGGCTGCGCAATCTGGCCGTCGGCCTGGGCAATGCCCCCACCAGCATCCCGGTTGTGGAAGCCCTGAAGCTGCAGCGCGAACACCCCTCACCCCTGGTGCGCGAACACGTGGAATGGGCGCTGCAGCGGCACGGCGAGGCCTGAGCGGCAGGCTAGACGTTCAGGGCCCTACCGTGGTGTAGGGGATCGGTGCCCACCAGCTGCCATAGGGGACGCCGTACTTGTCGACATAGCTTTTGACCACCGGCGACAGCGGTCGGTACTTGCCGCCCGACTTGCCACCATAGGGCCCCTTGGGTTCGATCTCGGCCTGGAGGGTCAGGACTTCGATGGGATCGAGACAGGGGCCCATGATCCAGACCTTGACCACCCCACCGGGCGCCAGGCCGATGGTTAGGGCTTCGCGATAGTCGAAGTGGTAGCCGCTCGGACACTGGCCCGGGATACGCTCGACCATCTTTGCCCTGGCCCAATCGGGGATGGTAAACAGTGCGTGATAGGTTTGGGGCTCGACCATGGATTGCCAGCGTAGGGATACGACATAGGGCAGATCCAGGCCGGTCAGAGTACGACCTTTGCCTGAGCCGATTCGCCTGGGCCAGCCTTTGGCGGTAGCCGATAGGCTAGCCGGTTGCCCCATGGCGACCACTCCCCCCATGGCATTGGGAAAGATACGCCCACTGTTGTCGCCAATGTTGGCTTGCTCCAGCCAGACTTCCATATAGTTGGGCGCCAGAAAGCCCAGGTACCAGGCGTCATAGGGCAGCTTGTTCGCGGCGCCGGACTGGCAACCCGCCAGACTCATGAACAGGGCGATAGACAGCAGCCAGCGCCTCATCGCGGGTACCCTGTTTGGGGACGATTGGGATAGAGGCTGCGCCTACCATCGGCGGTGGGTGCATCGACGAAGATTGCATCCATATTGCCCAGGCCACTACCCACGCGCGCATTCCAGTGAGCCGATCTGTGCACATAGCGACTGAGCAGCAGACGATTTTCGGCCTGACTCATTGGCTCAGGCGCATGCGGACTGCCTGCCTGAAGCTTGCTGGCCATAGGAACTAGGTCGGCAGGCAAGCGCCACTCCGGATCCTCTTCGTCAAGAGCAATGAAGGGCACACCCTGGGCGCTGGCCAGACGGTGCATTATCCGCAGATAAACCAGGGATAGCTCTCCACGCACCTGCCGCTCCAACCGTATCGCCGCGAAGACTTCGACTTCTGGCAGGTCGCCCCGGACGCGGGGCAACTCGAGGCGCCAGGTATCGATGCCAAGACGAGTGCTGGTGGAGTCGTACCAAGGCGCCCCTTGCAGGCGCCGCAACTCCCGTTCGGCCTGACGATAGCTCCAAGCCTGGTGGCTGTCCGTACCCCTGGGCTCACGGGAAGCCCTCGGCTGGGTCAAGAGCAATCGCTCCTGCATCTCGGCAGGATAGCCGCCACCAATATCAGCGTGGGCACCAGGCAGGAAGATCTCTTCGTGCTCAGGTGCCACACTAGTAAGGGCGAAGTTACGGCGGTACTCATGCTGGGCAGCCAACTGCACTACCTTGAGCCCACAACCGGATGGTAAATAAAGATTAAGTCCAGGATTTACTGCATTGGCCGGACTGAAATCGCCCCGCAGGGGATCGGCTATCGCCGCCACGGTATCGAACAGGCCGATGAAGTTGAGTTTCACTTTGGCGCGCTGCCAAAGGAAGCACGGTGCTAGGCCTGCTGCGGCGATACCCCCTTCTACCTTAAGCACTTCGTTGGCAAAGTGGCGAGTCGCTGCCGCACCACGGCTGAATCCAAAAAGATCGAATTCAATAGTATCGACAACGACGCTAGGGTTGCTCCGCTGAAATAACACATGCTGTTTAGCAAAGGCTGATGGAAATGTCTCAACACAAGCCAGTACACCACTGCTACCCAGCCCCGTCCCCATCGAAAGCAAATTATCCGGCTGACCGGCCCGGGTACCGATGCCCTCGATATAGACGGGGATGACTGCCGAGCTTTCGTCCGGCTCGATCGCTCGCTGGGTATCGTCCCGGTAGAGCCGATACAACCGCGCAATATTCGTCTCCGCCCCCGCATAGCTGCCATCGGAACTCAGCATGAACTTCTCGCAATGCCTAGCAATGCTGCGTGCCTGATCCTGGCGAAAGCCCTGCTCTTCCGCCCGACAAGCCGCACCGGTGGCGGCATTGAAGAGGTTGTTGCCGGTGCCGTCGAAGAAGACGCCGATGCGCAGGGTGATGCGCTGTTCTAGCGGGCGCTCCGCCTGTTCGGCGGCTTCATCCCTGGCGACGGGTACGCCCTCCGGGTGGTTGGCAGGCCCCTCGATATTCCGTCGCTCCCGGGAGCGACGTGCCGAAGGCTTGCCCTGCCCCGGTGCCAGGCCGGTAGTGCCTGCATGGCTTGCGCAGGCGCCCTTGGCCGCGCCGCCGGCGTCCAGGCCGATGATGACGCTGCCCGAGCCGCCGATCACCACGCCGCCATGGCTGGTAAGGCTGCCGAGCACCGCCGCAGGCCGGCCGTTGATCAGGACAGTAGGGATGACCGCGGCGCTCAGGACCGCGCCACAGCCGCAGGCATGGCCGAGGGTCGCGGCGGGCAGGCCATCGAAAGCGACATCGGCGGAGCCCTGGATCAGGGCGGTGGTACCGCATTGGGGGCAGGCGACGGCGTCGCCCAGGCGAGCAGCAGGCTTTCCAGACATGACCGATCTCCCTATCGGTAACTGGGGCCTGAAAAATGCCGCACAAAAGGCTCTAGGACAAGCCTTTCAGGGCGATACCACGCAATTTCTCACTGCCTCAACCGTGAGGATCGTCCGGATAGGTGAAGGTCGGCATCTGCCAGTTGAATCTCAACGCCAGCAGGCGCAGCAGCAACCCCGCGGCCAGGGTGATGAGCAGCGCCTGCTCTTCGCCGAGCCACGGGCGGCAGAGCAGGTAGCAGCCGGCAGAGAGTACCGCCACGCTGGCATAGAGCTCGCGCCGGAGGATCAGGGGTACGTCGTTGCAGAGGATGTCGCGCAGGATGCCACCGCAGGTGCCGGTGAGGGTGCCGCTGACGATGACGATGGCCGGACTCAGGCCCATCTCCAGGGCCACCTGGCAACCGATCACGGTAAAGGCCACCAGGCCCAGGGCGTCGAGCACCAGGAACAGCCGGCGCAGATAGCGCATGACCCGCGCGATGGCCACGGTGGCGAGGCCCGCGCCGACGGTGAGCGCGAGGTACTCCGGGTGCTTTACCCAACCCAACGGATAGTGCCCCAGCAGGACGTCGCGCACCGAGCCGCCGCCCAGGGCGGTGACGCTGGCGATCAGTGCCACGCCGAACAGGTCCATGCCGCGGCGCCCCGCGGACAGGGCGCCGGTCATGGCCTCGGCGGTGATCGCGACCAGATAGAGGATGGACAGCAGCACGGACGGGTGGCCGTCAGACCTTGATGAAGTGCTCGCGATAGTGCCGCAGCTCGGCGATGGAATCGCGGATGTCGTCCAGCGCCAGGTGGCTGCCGCTCTTCTTCACGCCGTCACGCACATGGGGCGCCCAACGCGCGGCCAGTTCCTTGAGGGTGGAAACGTCCAGGTTGCGGTAGTGGAAGTAGGCTTCCAGCTCCGGCATGCGGCGATAGAGGAAGCGGCGATCCTGACAGATGCTGTTGCCGCAGATCGGCGACTTGCCCTTGGGCACCCACTGCTGCAGGAATTCCAGGGTCAGGGCCTCGGCCTGGGCGGTATCGACGGTGCTATCGCGCACCCGCTGAGTCAGCCCCGAGCCGCCGTGCTGGCGGGTGTTCCACTCGTCCATGCCGGCCAGGATCTCGTCCGACTGGTGGATGGCCAGCACCGGGCCTTCGGCCAGCACATTGAGATCGCTGTCGGTGACGATGGTGGCCATCTCGATGATCACGTCCCGATCCGGATCCAGGCCGGTCATTTCCAGGTCGATCCAGATCAGGTGCTGCGGATTGGGGGCGGTCATGGTGAACTCCTTGATGATGGCACCAGTGTAGCAGCGCGCCTGCCGCGTACCTACCGGCGCCAGAGCAGCAGCCGGCTGCCGCGCAGGTCACCTACCTCCAGCACCTGATCCGCCGGCTGGTCGGGAATCTCGAAGGTGTTGCTGATCAGCCAGCTGCCGGCCCGCTGTTCCGTGCGGGCCTTGTCGCCCAGGCGTGGCATGGGCGCCGGCGAGAGAAAGCAGTAGACGACGTCGAACTCGCCCAGCTGCACCCGCCAGAGATCGCGATAGCGCACCTGGCAATTGCGCCGCGGCAGGCAGCGCAGCCAGGCCAGGGCGAAACTCAGCGGCGCCGTCTCCACCCCGACGAAGGTAGCCTGGGGAAAGCGCCGGGACAGATCGACCAGGGTATCGCCCAGGCCGCAGCCGAGGTCGACGAAGCGAAAGGTCGGCTCGCGCTCGGCGAGCAGTTCGGCCAGCCGCTCGCGGGTCTGGCGCCCGGTGAGATAGAGCGGTACCCGCTCGCGCAGGCTGTTCCAGTTCAGCAGCAGGAGCAGCAGGAAGCCGAGCGCGGCGATGCCTGCCGAGAGTCCGCGACCGCTGACCAGGTAGAGTGCCGGGGCGAACAGCAGATTGATGAACACCCACCAGCGGGCGAGTCCCAGCAGCTCGCCCAGCAGGGCCGCCAGTACCGCCTGCAGGCAGACCAGCGCCAGCAGCGAGGGGCGCTGGCCGGCGAAGCCGGCCCACAGGCGGATGCCGACGACGGCGACCACCAGGGCGGCCAGTTGCACCAGCACGGCCAGCAACAGCGGATAGCGCGAGGCGAGATGGGCCAGCATGGGGGCTCCGGAGCGACGAGGTACGCCAAGTTTAGGTAATCCGCGAGAGGCGGCCAATGCTAGACTCAGCGGTCCTGAAACCCGCGGATATCCCATGGCCAAACGCCACCTGACCCGTCGCCAGAGCTGGCGGATCGAAAAAATCCAGACCGAACGCGCCGCCCGCGCGGAAAAGCGCGAATCCAAGCTGATCGACGAACTCGAAGGCGGCGATCTGGGACCGGAGCAACAAGGCCTGGTGATCGCCCACTTCGGCGTTCAGGTGGAGGTCGAGGATGACGAAGGCCAGCTGCAACGCTGTCACCTGCGCGCCAACCTGCCGACCCTGGTCACCGGCGACCGGGTGGTGTTTCGTCCCAGCCTCCAGGGCAACGGCGTCATCGTCGCCCAGTTGCCGCGGCGTTCGGAGATCTGCCGGCCGGACATGCGCGGTCTGCTCAAGCCGGTGGCGGCCAACGTCGACCGCCTGGTGATCGTCTTCGCCCCGCTGCCCACGCCTCACGCCAACCTCATCGATCGCTACCTGGTGGCCGCCGAGCATGCCGGCATCCAGCCATTGCTGCTGCTCAACAAGGCCGACCTGATCGACGCGCACAACGGCCCGGCGCTGGACGAGCTACTGGGCGTCTACCGCGAGCTGGACTATCCGCTGCTGGAAGTCTCGGCTCACAACGGCCTGAGCATGGACCAGCTCAAGAGCGAGCTGGACGAGCACGTCAGTGTCTTCGTCGGTCAATCGGGGGTGGGCAAGTCATCGCTGGTGAACGCCTTGCTGCCGGGCGTCGATACCCGCGTCGGGCCGCTGTCCGAGCTGACCAACAAGGGCACCCACACCACCACCACCGCCCGGCTCTTCCACTTTCCCGATGGCGGCGATCTGATCGACTCGCCCGGTATCCGCGAATTCGGCCTCAGCCACGTCAGCCGTGACGACGTCGAAGCCGGCTTCAAGGAATTCGGCGACTACCTCGGCCACTGTCGCTTCCGCGACTGCAAGCACGAGCGCGAACCCGGCTGCGCCCTGCTCGCGGCCCTGGAGCGCGGTGACATCCATCCGCAGCGGATGGCCAGTTACCGGCACATCCTGGCCAGCCTCGAAGGCGAGTCGCGCTACTAAGCAAAACGCCGGGCAAGCCCGGCGTTTTCTTGTATCAGTCGACGACCATCAGCCAAAGACGCGGAAGCGCTCGGCGTCGTCCATGAAGCCCTTCTCCGGGAAGTCCCCCTCGTTGGAACCGAAAGGCATCTGCGCGCGCAGGTGCCAGGTCTCCGGCAGCTTCCACTCGGCGGCGGCCAGGGCGTCGGGCAGCGGATTGTAGTGCTGCAGGCTGGCGCCGATGCCGGCGTTGGCCAGGGCCGCCCACACGGAGAACTGGGCAATGCCGCTGGCCTGCTCCGACCAGATGGGGAAGTTGTCGGCGTAGGCGGGATACTTGTCCTGCAGGCCGGCGACGACGTGCCGATCCTCGTAGAACAGCACGGTGCCGGCGCCGGCCGCGAAGCTGTTGATCTTGCCTTCGGTGGCGGCGAAGGCGTCGGCCGGCACGATCTGCCGCAGCGCCTGCATGACAAAGCCCCAGAACTTGTCGCTCTCGGCGCCGAACAGGATCACCGCGCGCGAGCTCTGCGAGTTGAAGGCGGAGGGCGACAGCTTGACCGCTTCCTGGATAAGCGCGGTGACCTGGTCCTGGGCCAGTGGCAGATTCTTGCCCAGCGCGTACTGGCTGCGGCGGCGCTTGATGGTGTCGATAAAGGCGTTGCTCATCGGAAGGCTCCTGCAAGGGAATCGGAGATCGGGAGACCGCGCGCCAGGGCGCAAGGTGCCCGATCCAGCATGAATACCCTTGCAGCTTAACCAGCCCTGCGCAGGCCAACGGACGAAAAAACCGAACGCTAGCAGCGAATTTTCCTATCGATCACCGCCACCCTTCAGGGCTTGCTCTGGATGACGCCGGCATCGAAGGCATTGACCTGATTCTTGAAAGCCGCGTTGTTGATGGGTTGCGCCAGGTTGCCGGTGGCGCTGACGCCGCCACTGGAGACTCCGCTGCGGCTCGCCGCCGGTGCGGCGCCAGCCGCGGGCTTGGGTGCCTGGTTGCCACCGGCGCGGCCCTCGATGGCCTGCTGGGCCTTCTTGGTCAGCACGATGATGTCGATGCGGCGGTTGACCGGATTGAGCGGATGTTCGCGATCGAAGGGAGCCGAAGAGGCATAGCCGACGATCCGCGCCACCTGCTCTTCCGGATAGCCACCGGCGATCAGCGCCCGGCGTGCAGCGTTGGCGCGACCGGCGGACAACTCCCAGTTGCTGAAGTCGCCCTTGCCGGCGTAGCGCGCGGCATCGGTATGGCCGCTGATGCTGATCTTGTTCGGCACCTGGCGAATGGTGTCGGCCATGGCCAGCAGGATGTCCTCGAAATAGGACTTCAGCCGCGGACTGCCGGAATCGAACATCGGCCGGTTCTCGGCATCGACGATCTGGATGCGCAGGCCGTCCTGGGTGATCTCCAGCAGGATCTGGTCCTTGAACTTCTGCAGCTCAGGATTCTGCTCGATCTTGTTCTGCAACTCCTGCAGCAACAGCTCCAGGCGTTCCTTGTCCACCTGCTCGGCGATCTTTTCCGCCTGGCTCGGATCCATCTTCGCCTGGCTGGCATCCTTCTGCTGCTGGGCCGCGTCGTTGGGCTGGCGCTTGTCGGACTGATCGGGCGCCTGGGTGGGATCGGGCGCGACGCGGTTGGAATCGTTGGGGTCGGCGCGCTCCTGCACGTCCGGATTGACCTTGTTCTGGGTCGAATCCGGCTGCGCCTGGATCTCGGGATTCAGGGTGCGGTCAGGTGCCGGCGTCGGCGTGCCGCCCAGATCGATGACATAGGGGCTGGCACTTTCGGTGAAGCCGATCGGATCCTGGAAGTAGCCGGCGATGGCCTTCTTCTGCTCCGGGGTGGCCGAGGACATCAGCCAGAGCACCAGGAAGAACGCCATCATGGCGGTGGCGAAGTCGGCGAAGGCGATCTTCCAGGCGCCGCCATGGTGGCCGGCGGCGCTTTTCTTGATGCGCTTGACGATGATCGGCTGGTTGTTGTCCATCAGCTGCCCCGCATCGCCTGCTCGAGCTCACTGAAGGACGGCCGGTGCGCCGGAAACAGCACCTTGCGGCCGAATTCCACGGCGACGGTGGGCGGCATGCCGCTGGCGGCGGCGACCAGGCAGGCCTTGATGGCCTCCAGCACATTGAGCTCTTCCTTGGCGTCGTGCTCCAGGCAGGTCGCCAGCGGACCGAAGAAGCCGTAGGCGGCGAGAATACCGAGGAAGGTACCCACCAGAGCCGCGCCCACGTGGCCACCGATGGCCGCCTGGTCACCCTCGCCGAGCATGCCCATGGTGATCACGATACCCAGTACCGCGGCGACGATGCCGAAGCCGGGCAGGCCGTCGGCGACCCGCGATACCGCGTGGGACGGATGCTCCAGCTCTTCCTTGATGCCGGCCAGCTCCATGTCGAACAGGCCTTCCAGCTCATGGGGGGCCATGTTGCCGGAGGACATCAGCCGCAGGTAGTCGGCAACGTAGGCGGTCATCCGCTCATCCTTGAGGATGTTCGGGTACTTGCTGAAGATCGGACTGGCCTTGGGATCCTCGACGTCCGCCTCGATGGACATCATGCCCTCGCGCCGGCTTTTGTTGAGGATCTCGTAGAGCAGCTTGAGCACGTCCAGGTAGAAGGCGTGGGTGAAGCGGTTGCCAAACATCTTCAGCGACTTCTTGAACACCTGCATGAAGGTACTGCCCGGGTTGGCCTGCAGAAAGGCCCCCAGGGCGGCACCGCCGATGATCAGGACCTCGAGCGGCTGGATGATCGCAGCGATCTTGCCATGCGCGAGGATGTAGCCGCCGAGGACAGCCGCGAATATCACGATGATGCCGATGATTTTTGCCATGGTTGGGAATACTGTGTGCTAAGGAAAATTGAGCCGGGGATCTGCCCTCACGTCCCCTTTATCGGACCCGGCGCCCCGGACTGAAGGCCTTTCATCAAATTTCAAGGCGACCGTCGTATGTCCAGCCGCCCGAACACCGTCGAAGACTGGGTCAAACACCTGGAAGGCGTACGCCTGCCGGTGGCCACCGCCAGCGCGGAGCGTCTGCGCCGCGCCCTGGCCGATGGCCGTCTGGCGTTGCATGAGATCGCCGAACGGCTCTGCGAGTCACCCCCCCTGGCGCTGGCCCTGCTGCGCGAGGCCAATCGCGGCCATGCCAGCCTTGGCGATCCGGCCGCCAGTCTGGAAGCCGTGCTCGGCCGCGTCGGTCTCGGGCCGGCGGAGTACCTGATCGCCCGCCAGCCGACCCTGCCCGAGGAGCGCCTGCCGCGTCCGCTGCGGCAGCTGTGCCTGGTCAGCCAGCACGCCATGACCCTGGGGCTGGGCCTGTTCGGCGTGCCCCTGGCGCGGCTGTGGCCGGACATCCGCCTGGCCGCCCTGCTCTTTCTGGCGCCACTCTGGCCGCTGGCGACCCGCTATCCGGAACTCTTCGAGGAGTGGGAACGGCGGGTGCTGGGCGAAGGCGAACCGGCGCTCAAGGTCGAGCGCGAACTGCTCGGCGTGCCGGCGATCCGCCTGTGCCAGGCGCTGGCCCGTCACTGGCAGTTGCCCGAGTGGATCGTGGAAGGCTATCGCCTGCTGGACCAGGATCGCCGGCAACTGGTCAGGGCGCTGCACATCGCCCATGGCGATGATCCCCTCGAACAGCAGCAGCGCCTCGACGACGACCCCAATCTGCGGCGCTGGCTGACCCATCCCGGCAACACCATCCTGCTGGCCAATGGCCTGGCCCTGGCCAGCCACCATGCCTGGGATGGTCCTCATACCCTGCGCTGGCAGCGTTTCAGCGCCCTCTATCTGCAACTGCCGCTGGCACGGGTGCAGAGTCGCAGCCATGAGCTGGCGGTGCAGGATGCCCAGCGCCATGCCCGACCCGGCCTCTGGCATCCGGCGGAAGGCCTGGTCTGGCCACCGGGCGAACGGCGCCTCAAGCCGGTGCCCCGGGTACAGGTCGCCAGCGAGAGTCAGGCACAGCGCTGGCGCGGACTCTGCGAGCAGTTGCTGCACACGCCCAGCGCCTTCGCCACCCTGCCCCAGCTGTTCGATTGCGCCCGCCAGGCGCTGGTGGCCTGCGGCCTGCCGCGGCTGCTGCTGCTGACCCCGGATCGCAACGGCCAGAAGGGCAATGTCCAGCTGCACCATGGCCTGGACGACGCCCCCGGTCTGCAGCTGGACATCGCCAGCCATCCGCTGCTGGCCAAGCTGTTCGGCAGCCCCGGCCAGTTGCGCATCGATGACGACAACCGGGCGCGCTTCGCGCCGCACCTGCCCGCCGATCTGCGCCGGCTGTTCAGCAACGAGCGGCTCTGGCTGCGCAGCCTGGGCTTTGGCGAACGGGTGGTGCTGGTGGCGATCCTGGACAGCGAACTGCAGCCGGCGGATCCGCGGCGCAGCGCCGCGCTGGACAAGACCTTCACCTGCATCGAGCGCGCCATCGGCACCTTTGCCAATCGTCCGCGGGCACGACCGACCTGACGCTGGCCGGTCAACCTCGGTACACTTCACCTTTGCTACGGACCGACGGGAAATCCGCGATGCCCTTTTCCGCCCTGCCCCTGGTGATCGAACCGGCCGATCTCGCGGCGCGCCTGGATGCGCCCGAACTCATCCTGGTGGATCTCTGCAGCGCCGCCCACTATGCCGAGGGCCATCTGCCCGGCGCGCGCCATGTCGCGCCCGCCCGCACCCAGCTGGGCAGCAAGCCGGCGCCCGGCCTGCTGCCGGCCCAGGCGGACCTGGAACGGCTGTTCGGCGAACTGGGGCAACGCGACGAGGCCGTCTACGTGGTCTATGACGATGAAGGCGGCGGCTGGGCCGGACGCTTCATCTGGCTGCTGGACGTCATCGGGCATGGCCACTATCACTACCTCAACGGCGGACGCCAGGGCTGGATCGCCGCCGGCCTGCCGCTGAGCACCGAGGTACCGGCTGCGGCGAGCGCGCCGGTCGCCCTGACCCTGCACGAGGAGCCCACCGCCAGCCGTGCCTATCTGCAGAGCCGGCTGGGCGCCGAGGACCTGGCCATCTGGGACGCCCGGGGCGCCGATGAATACCGCGGCGAAAAGGTGCTGACCGCCCGTGGCGGGCACATCCCCGGGGCGATCAACTTCGAGTGGACCGCCGGCATGGATCGCGAGCGCCAGTTGCGCATCCGTGAAGACCTGGCCGCCGAACTGGAGCGCCTGGGCATCACCCGCGACAAGGAAATCATCACCCACTGCCAGACCCATCACCGATCCGGCTTCACCTATCTCGCGGCCAAGGCCCTGGGCTATCCGCGCGTCAAAGCCTATGCCGGCTCCTGGGGCGAATGGGGCAACCACCCCGACACCCCCATCGAATGATTGCCAAGGACCTCTCATGAAACTGCAAGACCGTCTGTTCATCCTTGCCCAGCACCTGCTGCCGCACCATCTGCTGTCGCGGCTGATCGGTGGCTTCGCCGAGTGCCGGGTGCCCTGGTTCAAGAATCTGCTGACCCGCTGGTTCGTCCGTCACTATGACGTCGACATGCGCCAGGCCCAGGTGGAAGACCCCACCGCCTACGAGAACTTCAACGCCTTCTTCACCCGCGCCCTCAAGCCCGGCGCCCGTCCGCTGCCGGCCGCAGCCGACGTGGTGGTCAGCCCGAGCGACGGTGCCATCAGCCAGCTCGGCCGCATCGAGCACGGCCGCATCTTCCAGGCCAAGGGCCACAGCTACAGCCTGCTGGAGCTGCTCGGCGGCGACGGCCTGCGCGCCGCGCCCTTCATGGGCGGTCATTTCGCCACCATCTACCTGTCGCCCAAGGACTACCACCGGGTGCACATGCCGCTCACCGGCACCCTGAAGGAGATGGTCTATGTGCCCGGGCGCATTTTCTCGGTCAATCAGCTCACCGCCGAGAACGTGCCCGAGCTGTTCGCCCGCAACGAGCGGGTGGTGTGCATCTTCGACACCGCCGTGGGGCCCATGGCGGTCATCCTGGTCGGCGCCATGATCGTCGCCAGCATCGAGACGGTCTGGGCCGGTCTGGTCACGCCGCCCAAGCGCGAACTCAAGCGCTTCGCCTACGACGAGGCCGCGCGCGCGCCCATCACCCTGCGCACCGGCGACGAGCTGGGCCGCTTCAAGCTGGGCTCCACTGCCATCGTGCTGTTTGGCCCGGAAGCGGTGAACTGGTCCGCTGAACTCGGCGCCTTGTCCACCGTCAACATGGGGCAACTGCTGGGGGTTCCGACCACGTCGGCCCCCTTGACCACCGTTTCCGAGCCAGGGCCTCTCGCCTAGATGCGCGGTTCATTGCCCATCGAAACAGGAGTGTGCGCGGCGAATGGATAGCAAAAGGCCACAGCTCATGTTGCGGGTACCGACACCCGATCAGCGCAGCCTGACGTTTTGTGACGCCACGCCGGCCGGCCTCAAGCGCTGGCTGGAGCAATTGCCGCGGGCCAAGCTGGGCGAGTTCGCCCGGCTGCTCTACCAGGGTCTGCTGGAACTCAATCGGCTGATCCTGACGCCGGAAGCGCGTCTGCGCCTGCTCGAATCCCTGCGCCCGGACGTGCAGCGGGTCTGCCAGCTGCTCGAACGCCATGTGCTCAACCAGGCCATCGTGCTCGACGAGCGTTCGCGCAAGGTGGCCAATCTCTGCCAGGCCCTGCAGAACCTGCTGGCGGCCGGCTACAAGCTGATCGTGGTCGAGGAAAGCGACCGTGGCGAACGCAGCACGCTGCTGGCGACCGCCATCCAGCGCGCCCTGCGCGCCCTGCTCGGGCCGCTGATCCGCGCCGCCCAGCTCTACACCCCGGTGCACGACAACCTCTGGCTGGAGCTGCACCAGCTCTATCGGCTGGCGGTGACCACCGGCCTGCACAACCAGAAGATTCGCGATGAACTGCTGCCCGGCGACGGCAGCCAGACCATCACCCAGGCCTATGGCGCCGCCCTGCTGTTCGGCGCCGCGCGCTGCAACCAGTTGCGCCAGAGCCACATCGCCCAGCTGACGCTGCACCTGGACGACTGGGCCAGCCTGATCCGCCTGCAAGGTCCCGAGCAGAACGGCACCCTGATGGTGGTGGCGCCGCAGATCGACGCCCCGCCGCGCTATCGCTCGCTGTTGCGCGAAGCCAATCTCAGCGGTCTTCTCGGCCTCGCCCCGCAACAACTGGTGCAGGCCATCGAAGACTACCTGGCGCTGGCCCCGGAGCAGCGCCCCCGCGCGCGCCTGCCGGTGCACGGTGATCTGTCCCTGGATCTGCTGCAACACCTCGTCGGGGCCTGGGGCCAGGAGGCGGATCGCGCCTTCCAGCGCATGCCCGGCCAGGGTCAGGTGCAGGTCTGCATCGGCATGAGCGCCCTGCACTACCAGCTCTCGGGTGGTCAGGTGTTCGCCGACACCCTGCGCCTGTCGGCCGTATCCGCGCCAGAGACCTTTGCACCCAAGCCTAAGGACGACGTCTGGTCGCTGGCCTTCGACGCCGACACCCAGACACCCGACGCCCTGGACTGGAGCGCCGAGAACCTGGAAGAGATCCACTACGACGTCCTGCCCGGTGACGGCGAGGCAGCCAGTCCCGCCTTTCCGATCCATGCGGTGCAGGTGGTCAATCACAGTCCGGGCGGCTATTGCCTGAGCTGGAGTGGCGAGGTGCCCGAGCAACTGCAGGCCGGCGAACTGCTCGGCGTGCGCCTGCCCGAGGATCACAACTGGGGCCCGGCGGTGGTGCGCTGGGTCCGCCAGGTGCCGGGCAGCGGGACCCAGATGGGCGTCGAACTGCTGGCGCCCACCGCGCGCCCCTGTGGACTGCAGCTGCTGCGCAAGGCCGAGCAGAACAGTCAGTACCTGCGTGCCCTGCTCCTGCCGGAGATCAAGGCCATCGACCAGGCGCCGACGCTGATCGCGCCGCGACTGCCCTTCCAGGAAGGCAGCAAGGTGCAGATCAATCAGCAGGGCAACGAGCAGCGCGGCATGCTCGACCGGCGGCGCAGCATGACGGTCAGCTTCAGCGTCTTCGAATATCACCTGCTGGAGCAGAGCGGTACGCAGCCCAGCGGCGGATCCGCTGGCGGCGGCGCGCGTCAGGAAGAAGACTTTGACTCGCTGTGGAAGTCTCTGTAGCTTCGCTGAATCATCGTTATCGCCAGGGCGCGAATAGACCATGGCCGCCGAACACAGCGCGATCCGCCTGTTACTGCTCGAAGCATCGCAGAACGAGGCGGAACGCCTGGTCAGCCTGTTCCGCAATGCCGGACGGGCGACGCGGGCCCAGCGCCTGGCCGACCCCGCGGGTCTCGACGAACTGCTGTCCCAGTCCTGGGACCTCGCCATCCTCGCCCCCCCCTCGCCGGAACTCGACAGCCTGGCCGCCCTGCGCCAGTTGCGCCGCCGGATACCCCAGCTCGCCGTCATCCAGCGGGTGGCACCGGACGATCCCGCGGCGGTGCTCGACGCCCTGCGCCTGGGCGCCCGCGACGGCATCGCCAGCGACAACGACGAACACCTGCTGCTGGCCAGTCTGCGCGAACTCGGCAACCTGGCCGAGCGCCACGAGCGCCGGCGCCTGGAACAGGCCCTGGCCGAGGCCGAGCAGCGCTGCCAGCTGCTGCTGGCCAACGCCGTGGAAGCGGTCGCCTATGTCCACGACGGCCTGCATATTCACGTCAACTCGGCCTATGTGGAGCTGCTGGGCTATCCGTCCGCGGAAGACCTCGAAATCACTCCGCTGATGGACCTCATCGCCGCCGCCGACCAGCCGGCGCTGCGCGAGGCCTTTCGCCAGTTGCGCGACGATCCCCGCCCGCTCGAACTGGATTGCCGCTGCGTTCGCCAGGACGGCAGCACCCTTGGTGTGCGCCTGCGCCTGACGCCGGCCATCTATCTCGACGAACCCTGCGTGCAGCTGCACCTGCGCGAGGAACGCGCGGCCCCGGGCGCCGAGGCCCTCGAGGAACAGCTGCGCGAGGTGCGCTTCCAGGACATCCTGACCGGTCTGCTCAATCGCAGCCGCATGCTCGAATTGCTCGAGGATGCCCTGGAACGCGCTCGGCTCGGTGCGCCGGCCAGCTTCGCCTACCTCAGCATCGATCGCTATCCGACCCTGGTGGCCGAGCTGGGCATAGGCGCCATGGACGAATTGCTGGTGGTCCTGGCCGAGCGCCTGCGCGAGCATTTCGGCAACCTGGTGACCCTGTCGCGCTTCGCCGACGACGCCTTTACCGCCCTCCTGCCGCAGGCGGCCGACGCCAGCCTGGACAGTGCCTTCGAGCGCCTGCTCGGCCGTCAGGAGCGCCAGCCGCTGACCCTGGCCGGGCGCACCCTGGCCATCAGCTATTCCATCGGCGTGGTCAGCCTGGACAGCCATACCAAGAGCGCCGGCGACCTGGTGGACCGCGCGCACCGCTCCGCGCGCCAGGTCGCCCAGCGCGGCGGCAATGCCTGCAAACGCTACGATCCCCAGGAAGAGCTGGCCGCCGCCGCCAATCGCGGCAATCTGGTGGCGATGGTCAAGCAGGCCTTGCAGCAGAACGGCTTCCGCCTGCTGTTCCAGCCGGTGATCAGCCTGCGCGGCGGCAGCCACGAGTACTACGAGGCGCTGCTGCGCCTGATCAATCCCCAGGGTGAAGAGGTCTCACCGGCCGAATTCGCCCGCACCGCGCGCGACAGCGGCCTGAGCGGCCAGATCGATCGCTGGGTGATCCACCAGGCCATGCGCCAGCTCGGCGAGCACCGCGCCCGCGGTCATGGCACGCGCATCTTCGTGCATCTTTCGGGGGCGACCCTGGGCGATCTGGAGTTGTTGTCCTGGCTGCGGGAAACCCTGCAGGCGCAGCAGCTGGACGCCGAGGCGGTGATCTTCCAGCTCAGCGAAGAAGACCTGCTGGCCCAGCCGGAGCAGGCCCTGGCCATGGCGCAGCGGCTACGTCGCCAGGGTCATCCGGTCACCCTGAGCGGTTTTGCCGCCGGCGATCCGCCGCTGGCGGCGCTGCGCCTGCTGGTACCGGATTACGTCAAGCTGTCGGGCAAGCTGATCAAGGACCTGGCGCAACCGGACCATCAGGAGCGCCTCAAGGCACTGGTCGCCGAACTCAGCGCGCAGAACGTCCAGACCATCGCCCCCTTCGTCGAGAGCGCCAGCGTGCTGGCCCAGCTCTGGCAGGTCGGGGTGCACTTCATCCAGGGCTACTACCTGCAGGAGCCCAGTCAGGCGATGGACTACGAATTCCAGGCCGAGCACTAGGGCTTGGCCTGGAATTCGTAGCGCGCGGACTCAACCGCGGGTCAGGCGATCTTCCACGCCGAGCAGATAGAGCACGCCATCCAGGCCCAGCACGCTCACCGACTGGCGCGCGGACTGGCGCACCAGCGGCTTGGCGCGGAAGGCCACGCCCAGACCGGCCAGGGCCAGCATCGGCAGGTCGTTGGCGCCATCGCCCACGGCGATGGTCTGCTCCAGCGTCAAGCCTTCACGGCTGGCCAGTTCCTGCAGCAGATCGGCCTTGCGCTGGGCATCGACGATGGGCTCGACGGCGCGACCGGTCAGCTTGCCGTCGACGATCTCCAATTCGTTGGCATAGACGTAGTCGATGCCCAGCCGTGCCTGCACCTGGCGGGCGAAGTAGGTGAAGCCGCCGGAAAGGATGGCGGTCTTGTAGCCCAGCCGCTTCAGCTCGGCGAACAGCCGCTCGGCCCCCTCGGTCAGGCGCAGCCCGGCACCGATGTCCTCCAGCACCTCTTCGGACAGGCCCTGCAGCAGCGCCATGCGCTCGGTGAAGCTGGCGCGGAAGTCGATCTCGCCGCGCATGGCACGCTCGGTGATGGCCGCGACCCGCTCGCCGATACCGGCGGCCTTGGCCAGCTCGTCGATGACCTCGGCCTGGATCAGGGTGCTGTCCATGTCGAACACCGCCAGCCGGCGATGCTGACGCTGCAGCTCATCCGGCTGCCAGCCGATGTCGGCCTGGCCTTCCTGGGCCAGCGCCAGCAGGCCCGCGCGCAGCGCCTGGGGTTCGTGCGGCTCGCCGGTGACGCGCAGCTCCAGGGCGGCCCGTTCGGTCGCGCCCGGTTCGCTCAGGGCGCGGATGGCGTGGATGTTCAGGCCCTGCTCGCGGCACAGCGCGGCCAGGCGGGTCAGCGGCAGATCAGCCAGGGCGCGGCCCATCAGCGTCAGGACATGGGCTTCGCCGGTCTCCGGTGCGGGCTGCGCCAGGGGCGCCACCTGCAGACCCAGGGCCTGCAGCGCCTGCCCCAGCGCCGCGCCGGCACTCGCCGGACTGACCAGCAGGGTCACCGCGGCACTGTTGTCCAGACCCTGCTGCTGCAGCGATTCCAGCCGGGCACCGGCCGCGGCCAGGGCGCCGGTGAGAGCAGCCAACCAGTCGGCGGGCAGGATGCCCACGGCCTGGAGTCCGATAACGTCTTGCATGGCGATCCCCTCGCGGAAAAGCGCGCAGTCTACCCTTTCGCCTCGGCGGTGCCGAGCCGCGGGCACCGGCTGGCGGAGTGAGTCCACCGCCGGCCTCTTTTGCGGGCGAAGCCCTGCATTCGCCGTTTTCGCACCCCTGGCGCGCTGGTTATACTGGCCGCACATTTTTTGTCCAAAGAAACGATTTCTGTGACCCGCCCCGCGACCGTCAAGCCCGATAATTTCTTCCTGCTGATCTACCGAGCCCTGCGCCAGCGTCGTGTGCCGGTGGCCTTGCGCATCGTTTCCCACAGCCTGCTGCTGGTGGCGGCTGCCCTGGTGATCTATGCCGGCATCATGAGCATGCAGTTCCGCCATGCCATGCAGCAGCAGGCCGACGCCGTCGGCCAGAGCCTGGTGACCCAGACGGCCAATTCCGCCGCCGAATTGCTGGTGGCCAACGACAATCTCAGCCTCAACGTGCTGCTGAGCAACCTGGCGCGCAATCCGCTGGTGGCCCATGCCGCGGTCTACAGCCCGGACAACCGCGTGCTGGCCGAGTCCGGCACGCGCCCGAGCCAGGGCCTGCTGACCGCCACCGATGGCATCTACAGCACGCCGATCCGCTTCCAGGACGTCACCGCCGGTCAGGTGCGCCTGGCGCTGGACATGGACCAGTTCCAGCAGCCGATGATGATCAGCCTGCAGAACATGGGCCTGCTGGGCCTGATCCTGCTGGCGCTCACGCTGATTCTCAGCCTGCGGCTCGGTCGTCAGCTGTCGATTCCGCTGCTGGAACTGCGCGTCTGGCTGCGCGATCCCGATGACCCCGCACCGGGCGCCGGCCGTCTCGACGAACTGGGCGACTTGGCTCGCCAGCTGCAGAGTCGCCTGGTCCCGCCCAAGCCGCCCAAGGCGGAAGTGGCTGAGGCCGAGGACGACGATCCCTTCGCCGACGAGCAGGGTGGCCTGAGCGTCAAGCCGCCCGCACGCAAGGCTGCCGCCGCCAAACCGGTCGCGCGCAAGGCGCCAGCCGCGGGCGCCGACAGCGAACTGGACGCCGAGGCCTTCGCCGAGCTGGTGCCTGAGTCCTTTACCGAACCGCCACCCACCCCGGCCCCCACGGTGCCCTG
>NZ_JAPDIQ010000013.1:0-129371 GCF_029872515.1 Pseudomonas flavocrustae
GCGGGTTCCACGGCAATCAGGCGAGAGACATCGTGCTGCCGTGCGACTGGAACGTAATTCATAAACAAAGTGGAGCTTATCGATGAAGATGGTGAAGTCTACCCTGGCAATTCTGACCACCGCCGCTGCTCTTGGCCTGTCCGGCATGGCTCACGCAGGCGCTACCCTGGATGCGGTGAAGAACAAAGGTTTCGTGCAATGCGGCGTCAGCGATGGCCTGCCGGGCTTCTCCTACACCGATTCCAAGGGTGACTACAAGGGCATCGACGTCGACGTCTGCCGCGCCGTGGCCGCTGCGGTCTTCGGTGACTCCACCAAGGTTCGTTTCACTCCCCTGACCGCCAAGGAGCGCTTCACCGCGCTGCAATCCGGCGAGATCGACGTGCTGTCGCGCAACACCACCTGGACCAGCTCCCGCGATGGCGGCATGGGCCTGATCTTCGCCGGGGTCACCTACTATGACGGCCAGGGCTTCCTGGTGAACAAGAAGCTGGGTGTGAAGAGCGCCAAGGAACTGGACGGCGCCACCGTGTGCATCCAGGCCGGTACCACCACCGAACTCAACCTGGCCGACTACTTCCGTTCCAACGGCATGAAGTTCACCCCCATCACCTACAGCACCTCGGACGAGAGCGCCAAGTCGCTGGAAGCGGGTCGTTGTGACGTCCTGACCTCCGACCAGTCGCAGCTGTACGCCCAGCGCAACAAGCTGTCCAAGCCCGACGACTATGTCGTGCTGCCCGAGGTGATCTCCAAGGAGCCCCTGGCACCGGCCGTCCGTCGTGGTGACGAGGACTGGCTGACCGTGGTCAAGTGGTCGCTGTTCGCCCTGGTCAACGCCGAAGAGCTGGGTCTGACCTCCGCCAACGTCGAGGCCCAGGCCAAGGACTCCAAGAACCCTGACGTACGTCGTCTGCTGGGTGCCGATGGCGAATTCGGCAAGGATCTGAAGCTGCCGAAAGACTGGGCGGTGCAAATCGTCAAGCAGGTCGGCAACTACGGCGAAGTCTTCGAGCGCAACGTCGGCATGGGCAGCGATCTGAAGATCAAGCGTGGCCTCAACGCCCTGTGGAATGCAGGCGGTCTGCAGTACGCCCCGCCGGTCCGTTGATCTCGGCGCCTTAGTCGCCGACCACCTTCCGGATGTGCAGATTCTCGCCCTGCAGCGTTCCCCGCGCTGTGGGGCGAGAATTTAATGAGGCTTCTAGTAGATGCAAAACGTTAGCAAACCGTCCTCGCCGGTCCGTGGGTCTCTGCTCACCGATCCGCAGGCACGCTCCTGGCTGTTCCAGATCGTGGCCGTGATCGCCGTTGTGGCCTTCGGCTGGTTCCTGTTCACCAACACCCAGGCCAATCTCGCCAACCGGGGTATCACCTCCGGCTTCGGCTTCCTGAACAATACCGCCGGCTTCGGCATTCCCCAGCACCTGATTCCCTACAGCGAAGGCGACACCTACGGGCGGGTCTTCCTGGTCGGACTGCTCAACACCCTGCTGGTGTCGGTCATCGGTATCTTCCTGGCGACCATCATCGGTTTCACCGTGGGTGTGGCCCGGCTGTCGAACAACTGGCTGCTGCGCAAGGTCGCCACGGTCTACATCGAGACCTTCCGCAACATTCCCCCGCTGCTGCTGATCTTCTTCTTCTATTTCGCCGTGCTCGCGCCCCTGCCAGGTCCGCGCCAGAGTCTGAGCCTGGGCGAAGCCTTCTTCGTCAACAACCGCGGTCTGTACATGCCCGCGCCGATCGCCGATGCCGGGTTCCTGCCCGGCTTGATCGCGCTGCTGATCGCCATCGTCGCCAGCGTGGTGGTGGTGCGCTGGGCGCGCAAACGGCGGCATGCCACGGGCCAGCGCTTCCCGGTGCTGTGGACCGTACTGGCGCTGCTGATCGGGATCCCGCTGCTGGCGGCCCTGGTCTTCGGCAGGCCGTTGCACTGGGAGGTGCCGGAACTGCAGGGCTTCAACCTGCGCGGCGGCTGGGTGATCATCCCCGAGCTGGTGTCCCTGGCGCTGGCCCTGTCGGTCTACACCGCGGCCTTCATCGGCGAGACGGTGCGTGGCGGCATCCAGGCGGTCAGCCACGGTCAGACCGAGGCGGCCAGTTCGCTGGGGCTGCGTCCGGGGCTGACCCTGCGGCTGGTGATCATTCCCCAGGCCTTGCGGGTGATCATTCCGCCGCTGACCAACCAGTATCTGAACCTGATGAAGAACTCGTCGCTGGGTGCCGCCGTCGGCTATCCGGAGATGGTGGCGCTGTTCGCCGGCACCGTTCTGAACCAGACCGGTCAGGCCATCGAGACCATGGCCATCACCATGAGCGTCTACCTGGCCATCAGCATCAGCATCAGCATCCTGATGAACTGGTACAACAAGCGCATCGCGCTGATCGAGCGTTAAGGAGCGCGTATGAGTAACCAGACCCATACTTTCAAACCGGACCTGCCGCCGCCGCCTTCCAGCGTCGGTGTCCTGGCCTGGATTCGGGGCAACCTGTTTTCCAGCATCGGCAATACCCTCCTGACCCTGTTCGGTCTCTACCTCGTCTGGCTGATCGTGCCGCCGGTGGTGAACTGGGCCTTCATCAATGCCACCTGGAGCGGCAGCACCCGTGCCGATTGCGTGCCAGGCGGTGCCTGCTGGGTGTTCATCAAGGAGCGCTTCGGGCAGTTCATGTACGGCTTCTACCCTGGCGATCAGCGCTGGCGCGTGGATCTGACCGTGGTGATCGCCGTGATCGGGGCGATTCCGCTGTTTCTCGACAGCTTCAAGCACAAGGCCCGCTACGGCCTGGCCCTGCTGGTGATCTATCCGCTGGTGGCCTTCTGGCTGCTGTATGGCGGTCTCGGTCTGCGCGTGGTGCCCTCCAGCGAGTGGGGCGGCCTGATGCTGACCGTGGTGATCGCCGCGGTAGGCATCGTCGGCGCCTTGCCGCTGGGCATCCTGCTGGCCCTGGGGCGCCGCTCCAAGCTGCCGGCGATCAAGGTCATCTGCGTGACCATGATCGAGTTCTGGCGGGGGATCCCGCTGATCACGGTGCTGTTCCTGTCGTCGGTGATGCTGCCGCTGTTCCTGCCCGATGGCATGAACCTGGACAAGCTGCTGCGCGCCATCGTCATGGTGATCATCTTCGAGGCGGCCTATATCGCCGAGGTGGTGCGAGGTGGCATGCAGGCCATTCCCAAGGGGCAGTACGAAGCCGCTGCGGCCATGGGCCTGGGCTACTGGCGGACCACCGGCCTGGTGATCCTGCCGCAGGCGCTCAAGCTGGTGATCCCGGGCATCGTCAACACCTTCATCGCGCTGTTCAAGGATTCGAGCCTGGTGGTCATCATCGGCCTGTTCGACCTGCTCAACAGCATCAAGCGCGCCACCTCCGACCCGGCCTGGCCTGGTCTGTCCACCGAAGGCTATGTGTTCGCCGCCCTGGTCTTCTGGATTTTCTGTTTCGCCATGTCCAGCTACTCCGCCCGTCTGGAGCGCAAGCTGAACACCGGCCACAAGCGTTAGGAGTCAATAGATGAATGTAAGCAACAAGCAGCCGGTCGACAGCAGCAAGGTCATGATCCAGCTGAAGGACGTGAACAAGTGGTACGGCCAGTTCCACGTGCTCAAGGACATCAACCTGACCGTTACTCAGGGCGAGCGTATCGTGCTGTGCGGACCGTCCGGCTCGGGCAAGTCCACCACCATCCGCTGCATCAATCGCCTGGAAGAGCACCAGAAGGGCCAGATCATCGTCGACGGTACCGAGCTGACCAACGATCTCAAGCAGATCGAGACCATTCGCAGCGAAGTCGGCATGGTGTTCCAGCACTTCAACCTCTTCCCGCACCTGACCGTGTTGCAGAACTGCACCCTGGCGCCCATGTGGGTGCGCAAGCTGCCGAAGAAGCAGGCCGAAGAGATCGCCATGCACTACCTGCAGCGGGTGCGCATTCCCGAGCAGGCCAACAAGTTTCCGGGCCAGCTGTCCGGCGGCCAGCAGCAGCGCGTGGCCATCGCCCGGGCGCTGTGCATGCAGCCGCGCATCATGCTGTTCGATGAGCCGACCTCGGCGCTCGATCCGGAAATGGTGAAGGAGGTGCTGGACACCATGATCGGCCTGGCCCAGGACGGCATGACCATGCTCTGCGTGACCCACGAGATGGGCTTTGCCCGCACCGTGGCCAACCGGGTGATCTTCATGGACAAGGGCGAGATCGTCGAACAGGCCGCGCCGGACCAGTTCTTCGACAACCCGCAGAACGAGCGCACGCGGCTCTTCCTCGGCCAGATCCTGCACTAGGAAGCGACCGGGGCGGACGTGCTCCGCCCCGGTCGTCCTGCGAACCCAGTCACGGGCGTTCGGCGGGAAGGCGGGCAAAGGACGGCAAGGCGCGGTATCCTCGATGTTTGGCGCCCGGTTTCCGGGGTCGGCGGTCAAGGCCCGCCTTGCCGTTCACCGGCTTCATTGTCGATTTCGTAGCGTATTGCCAGAACAGGCGGTGCGCTGGACAGTCGAAGCCGTCATCATAGAGAGACGCCCGTGAACTCCATTTCCCATCCGCTCATGCTGACAAAAGCCAAGGCCTGGGGCGCCCATGCGGTGACCTCCAGTGGTGTGATCCTCGCGCTTCTGGCGCTGCTCGCTCTGGTCGACGGTCAACCCAAGGGTTGCCTGATGTGGCTCGGCATCGCCCTGCTCGTCGACGGGCTCGACGGCACCCTGGCGCGCAAGTTCGAAGTCAAGCGGGTCCTGCCCCATTTCGACGGCTCGGCGCTGGACCTGGTGGTCGACTACCTGACCTATGTGTTCATTCCGGCGATCTTCATCTATCGCTTCGTTCCCTTGCCGCCGCACTTCGAGCTGGTTGCGGTGGGCATCATCCTATTGTCGTCGCTGTTCTGTTTCTGCAATGTGAACATGAAGAGCGCCGACAACTATTTCGTCGGCTTTCCCGCGGCCTGGAATGTGGTGGCGCTGTATTTCTACGTGCTGGACCTGGCGCCCTGGTTCAGCATGGCGGTGGTGCTGGTGCTGGCCGCCCTGACCCTGACCCGGGTCAAGTTCCTGCATCCCTTCCGCGTGCGTCAGCTGATGGCCTTGAACATCGCCGTGACCTCCATCTGGCTGCTCAGCAGCGCCATAATGGTGTTCGTGCATCCCGACAAGCCGCTGTGGCTGATGGTCCTCTGGTTCGCCAGCGGCATCTATTTCGTCGGCGTGTGCGTCTGGCGTACCGCCCGGGAGTGGTTCGCCTGACGGTGAGCGACGACCCCCTGCCACCCGCGCGCACCTGGTATGTCTACCTGGTGCGCGCCGAGAATCAGGCGCTCTATTGCGGCATCAGCGATGATCCCGAGCGCCGTTTCGCCCAGCACCGCAGTGGCCGCGGTGCCCGCTTCTTCGCTTCCAGCCCGGCCCAGGCGCTGGTCTATGTGGAAGCCTGCGGCGACAAGTCGGCCGCCCTGCGCCGCGAAATCCAGATCAAGAAGCTACCCAAACGAGCCAAGGAAGCCCTGGTGCTGGCCCTGTCCGGCACCTCGCCCGTGGCTGATTCAGGAGTGCTGTCATGTCCGAGCTGATTCTGCATCACTATTGGCAATCGCCCTTCGCCGAGAAGGCGCGCCTGCTGCTGGGTTTCAAGGGGCTGGCCTGGCGTTCGGTGATCATTCCGCGGATGCTGCCCAAGCCCGAGCTGGTGGCGCTCACCGGCGGCTATCGCAAGACCCCGGTGCTGCAGGTGGGGGCCGATGTCTATTGCGACACGGCGCTGATCGCCCGCCGGCTGGAGGCGGAGAAGGCGGTACCGGCGCTGTTTCCGGAAGGTCAGGAAGCGGTCGTGGCCGCCTTTGCTGGCTGGGCGGATTCGGTACTGTTCCAGCATGCGGTGGCGCTGATGTTCCAGCCGGAGATCATGGGGCCGCGCCTGGCAAGTCTGCCGCCGGGGCAGGCCCAGGCCTTCATGGATGACCGCAAGGCGCTGTTCAGTGGTGGCAGCCTGAGTCGTCTGACACCCGAGCAGGCCCGGCAACAGCTGCCAACCCTGCTGACCCGGCTGGAAACCCAGCTCGGGCGCAGCGCTGGCGAATTCCTCTTCGGCACGCCTTCGCTGGCCGACATCGCCCTGGCGCACAACTTCTGGTTTCTCAAGAGCACACCACAACTGGCGCCCCTGATCGACGAGCGTCCCGAGATCGCCGCCTGGTTCGCCCGGGTGCTGGGGTTCGGTCATGGTACCCATGAGGAACTCGGCGCCGCCGAGGCGCTGGAGATCGCCAGGACCGCGGAGCCGCTGGTCTTGCCGAGCGACCAGGCCGTTGCCGTGGAAGGCTTCGCCTGGGGTGACCGGGTGAGCGTGGCGGCGACCGACTATGGGGTGGATCCCGTGGTGGGCGAGCTGGTGCATGCCGACAGCGAAGCCCTGGTGATCCGTCGCCACGACGCGCAACTGGGGGCGCTCCAGGTGCATTTCCCGCGACTGAATTTTCGCGTCAGCGCCGCAGGCTAGTGAGCCTGGAATGCAAAACGGCGCCCTGGGGCGCCGTTTTGCATTCCAGGGCCGACCGCTCAGTCGGGGCGACGCATGCGGAACAGTGCGGCCTCGGTGATCTCGAAATAGTCGGCCGGGCCACCGCCGCGCACGATGGGGCGGGCAGCCGCGGTCTGGTAGATGCCATCCTTGAGCAGGCGCTTGTCGATATGGGCGGCGACCACCTCACCCAGCACCAGCCACTGATCCAGTTCGTCCCCGGAAGCGGTCTTGAGGCGGACGACCTGGCTCAGCTTGCACTCGAAGGCCACCTGGGCCCGGGCGACCCGCGGCACCTTGACGACGCTGGAGGGTGCAGGCTCGAGGCCGGCCAGAGCGAATTCGTCCACCTCGGGTCCGACCATGGCGCTGCTGGTGTTCATCTCCTCGGCCAGTTCACGGGTGGCCAGGTTCCAGACGAACTCGCCCGTGCGCTCGATATTGGCCACGCTGTCCTTGTAGCCCTGGCTGGAAAAGCCGATCAGCGGGGGCTTGTAGTTGAAGGCATTGAAGAAGCTGTAGGGCGCCAGGTTGAGAACGCCGCTTTCGCTATGGGAGGAGATCCAGCCGATGGGACGGGGCGCGATGATGGCGTTGAAGGGATCATGGGGCAGGCCGTGGCCCTGGCTGGGTTCGTAGAAGTGGTAATCGATGCTCATCGGGATTCCTTCAGGGGGTGAGTTCCAGGATCTCGGCCTGGAGCTGGCCGGCATCCAGGGTCAGGCGGCCGACGCTGATCGGCAGCCGAAAGCGCCGCGGGCCAGCGCTGCCGGGGTTTATGTAGAGTACGCCAGCCCGCTCTTCGATCAGCGGCTTGTGCGAATGGCCGCTGACCACCACCCGCACCTTGGCACCGGCGGCCGCCAGATCCAGCTCGGGCAGGATGTGCAGCATATGGATGTCGACGTCGGCCAGGGTCAGGGTGACGCGCTCCGGGATGTCGTCGGCCCAGGGCAGGTCGTCGTTGTTGCCGCGGACCACCGCCAGCGGCGCCAGCTCGCGCAGGGCGTCGAGGATGTCGGGCTTGCCGATGTCACCGGCGTGCAGGATGAAGTCGCTGCCGGCCAGGGCTTCCAGCGCCTGGGGGCGAAGCAGGCCATGGGTATCGGCGATCAGGCCGACGCGATAGGGATTGGCCATGTCGACTCCTTTAGTTGGCCTGGACGATATCCAGGGCCTCGGCGCGTCCCAGCGGCTGGCGCATACGCTGGGCCAGGATGGCGGTGGCTCGTTCCCGCTGGCAGGCTACTACGCCCACTACCCGGTCTTCGGCCAGCAGCAGGGCGACGAAGGTCTGGTCGCCCAGGCTGCCGTCGAGGTGCATGTCGTCCCACTGGCGCGGATGACCGAGGTATTCGTAGCGCTTGCCGTGATGCAGGGTCCAGAAGAAGGGCACGTCCGCGTAGCGTTCGGCGTGGCCGAGCAGATTGCGCGCCGCCAGGCGGCCGTGTTGCTGGGCCAGGCGCCAGTGTTCAATGCGGGTCGGCTGACCGGCAAAGGGAAAGGTCGCCAGATCGCCAACGGCGTAGAGGCCCGCGGTGGCCTGGAGCTGGGTATCCACCGGGACGCTGCCGTCTTCGGCCAGGGGTAGATTGGCCAGGAAGGCGGTCGCCGGGGCGATGCCGGTACCCACCAGGACCAGGTCGGCGGGCAGGTGGGTGCCGTCCTTGAGGCTGACCTGGCGCACCTGGTCGTCGCCGGTAAAGCCCACCACCTCGTTGGGAGCATGGAAGGTCACGCCATTGGCTTCGTGCAGGGTCTTGAAATGCTGGCCGAGGGTCTCGCCCATCTGCTTGACGAAGGGCAGGGAAACGGGGGAAACCACGTCCACCGCCAGGCCCTGCTTGCGCAGGGCGGAGGCGGCTTCCAGGCCGATGAAGCTGGCGCCGACGATCACCACGCGGCCTTCTTCAGGCAGATTGGCCAGGATGGCGGCCGCGTCGGCGCGGGTCCGCAGCAGGTGGACGCCCTTGAGCTCGGCACCGGGCACGTCAAGGGGCCTGGGTTCGCCGCCGTTGGCGAGCACGCAGCCGTCGTAGCTCAGGGTCTGGCCGTTGGCGAGTTCCAGCTGGCGGAGCTGGGGATCCAGGCGCGTCACCTCGGCGTGCAGGCGTTCGATGCGCTGCTGGCGGAAGAAGTCGGCCTCGCGCAGCGGTGGGGCTTCATCGGGGGCCTTGTCGCCCTGGAGGACGAATTTGGACAGGGCGGTCCGGTCATAGGGCTCACCCGGTTCGCGGCCGATCAGCAGCAGGCGGCCGCCAAAGCCGAATTCTCGCAGGGCCGCCGCTGCGGCGGTGCCCGCGGCGCCCGCACCGATGACGATGAACAGGCGATCGTCGGACTGGGGCTCCGCCGTCTGCGCGGGCAGGGGCTCGGTCCCGACCAGCACCTCGCCGTCGCGCACGTCCACCGGATAGCGTTGCAAGGCATCCAGCGCCGGTGGTTCGCAGAGGTGGCCATCGTCGACGGCGAAACTCGCCTTGTGCCAGGGACAGACCAGGCGGCCCTGGCAGACCGCGCCCTCGGCCAGCGGCGCGCCGGCATGGGGGCACTGCGCCTGGAAGGCACGTACCTCGTCACCGACGCGCAGCAGCAGGATTTCGGTGCCTTCGATCTCGACCGCGGTGCCGCGGTCTTCGCGCAGGTCGGCAAGGCGCGCGACCGGGTGCATGGTTTTCATGGTGGACTCCGGCGCCGTCTGGGGCGCTCTCTCGAATCAGGCTCAGCAGAT
This sequence comes from Pseudomonas flavocrustae, assembly GCF_029872515.1. Taxonomy (NCBI): domain Bacteria; kingdom Pseudomonadati; phylum Pseudomonadota; class Gammaproteobacteria; order Pseudomonadales; family Pseudomonadaceae; genus Pseudomonas; species Pseudomonas flavocrustae. The sequence goes on from NZ_JAPDIQ010000013.1 coordinate 9,246, forward strand.
TCGAGAGAGCGCAACGGCGCCAGGTTCCGCTCAGGAGGCGGGCGGCAACGGATGACGGTGCGGAACGTCGGGTGCGTCCAGCGGATCGGCGTGGACCAGCACCTCGGCCTGGGGATACTCGGCGCGGATGGCGGCTTCCACCTCATCGCACAGCACATGGGCACGGGACAGGCTCATCTCGCCCGGCAACTCCAGGTGCATTTGCACGAACCAGTGATTGCCGGAGAGGCGGGTGCGCAGGTCGTGGGCACCTTCCACCCCCGGAACCTGGCAGGCCAGCTGCAGCATGTGTTCGCTGATGTCGGCGGGCAGTTCCTGGTCCATCAGCACGCCAAAGGAATCGCGGGCGATGCCGTAGGCGCTCCAGAGGATATAGAGGGCGATGGCCAGTCCGAACAGCGGATCCAGCCAGTACCAGCCGAAGCCGGTCAGCGCCAGGGCGATCAGGATGCCGACATTGAGCAGCAGGTCGGAGCGATAGTGCAGGGCGTCGGCGCGAACCACCGTGGAGTCGGTGAGGCGGATGACGTGCTGCTGGTAGGCCACCAGCACGGCGGTCAGGGCCAGGGAAAACAGGGTGACGGCGATGCCCAGGGCATGGGCACCCAGGGGTTCGGGTTGCTGCAGCCGCCCGATGGCCTGCCAGGCGATGAGCACGGCGCTGACGCCGATGAAGACCGCCTGGGCGATGCCGGCCAGGGACTCGGCCTTGCCATGGCCATAGCGGTGGTCGTCGTCCGCCGGCTTGAGGGCGTAGTGCACCGCCAGCAGGTTGAACACCGAGGCCAGGCCATCGAGCAGCGAGTCGGTCAGGCCGGCGAGCAGGCTGACCGAGCCGCTGAACCACCAGGCCACGGCCTTGGCCAGGATCAGCGTCGTCGCCACCGCCACCGAGGCGGCCGTGGCGCGACGCAGGAGCCGCTCGGTGCCGTGCGGGTCGCTCATCAGGCGCGCGGGGCGAGGCCCAGGCTGGCGAGCTGCTCGTTGCTGCCGCTGCGCTGCAGCAGGCGCGGATCGTCCAGCGGCAGGTTGTGGCCGGTGGCCTGCTGGATGATGGCCTTGAGGCGCGCGCGATCGACGCTGCCATCCGGGTTGACCGCCTTGTTCAGCTCGCTGGGATCGACCTCGGCGCGCTTGTTGTCGGGCAGGTAGATGGCGCCGGTGGCGAAGTCCACGCCAAAGGCGATCAGGCCGGGAATGATGTAGAACAGCAGGCCGATGGCATCGAGGGCGACGATGCCCGGATCGATCCGGCCACTGCCGGTGATCTGGCCGCGGCGCTCGGGATAGAACAGCGAACCGCAAGCGGTCAGCTGGGTGAACAGGGCTGCGGCGAGGACGCCACACACCGCGCGGGTACGCATCGACATAGACAACCTCCGGTTGGATGAGGCCGCCACTATAGCGGCCGGAATCACGGCGGGCGAGACGCTTTGGAGCGACAAACAAAACTACTGCGCGTCTGCCATACAGGCGCGTGCAGTGCTCGGAATCCTCATGTACCACTCGTACACTGCGGTTTCTGCGCGCCGCGCGCACCTGCCTGACAGCCGCTCGCTACATTTTGTTAGCCGCTCTTATACTGCCCGCCCCGTTGAGACCACCGGCCGTGCCCAATGACGCCCTTGCCCATCGATGTTGTCCTGCCCGAGCTGCGCCAGGCCCTCGCCCACCGCGATGACTGCGTGCTGGAAGCGCCGCCGGGGGCCGGCAAGACCACCCGGGTGCCCCTGGCGCTGTTGCATGAGCCCTGGCTGGCCGGTCAGCTCATCCTGCTGCTGGAGCCGCGCCGGCTGGCGGCGCGCGCCGCCGCCGAGCGCCTGGCCGCGGAACTGGGCGAAGGCGTTGGCGAGACGGTGGGCTATCGCATCCGCCTGGAAAGCCGGGTAGGCCCGCGCACCCGCATCGAGGTGGTCACCGAGGGCATCCTCACCCGACGGCTGCAGGACGATCCGGCGCTGGAGGGCGTCGGCCTGGTGATCTTCGACGAATTCCACGAGCGCAGCCTGGACGCCGACCTGGCCCTGGCGCTGACCCTGAGCGGCCGCGAGCTGCTGCGTGACACCCCGCTCAAGCTGCTGGTGATGTCGGCAACCCTGGAAGGCGAACGCCTGGCTGCCTTGCTGGGCGGAGCGCCGGTGGTGCGCAGCGAGGGGCGCATGTTTCCGGTGACGACCCGCTGGAGCCGACCGCTCGGCCAGGACGAGCGCCTGGAGGCGCGGGTGGCCGCCACGGTGTTGCAGGCACTGGACGAGGAGACCGGCAGCCTGCTGGTCTTTCTGCCCGGCCAGGCGGAGATCCGCCGCACCGCCGAGCGCCTGGCGGAGCAGATGCCCGCGGGGGTATTGCTCTGTCCGCTGCACGGCGAGCTGGAGCTGGCCGCCCAGCGCGCGGCCATCGAGCCGGCGCCGGCGGGTACGCGCAAGGTGGTGCTGGCCACCAACATCGCCGAGACCAGCCTGACCATCGAAGGGGTGCGGGTGGTGGTGGACGCGGGCCTTGCGCGCGTGCCGGCCTTCGATCCCGGCAGCGGCATGACCCGCCTGACCACCCGCCGCATCTCCCGTGCCTCGGCGACCCAGCGCCAGGGTCGCGCCGGCCGCCTGGAACCGGGGATCTGCTATCGACTCTGGTCGGAAGAGCTGCATCAGCAGCTGCCGGCCTATGACAGCGCCGAGATCCTCCAGGCCGATCTGGCCGGTCTGGCCCTGCAACTGGCGCGCTGGGGCATGAACGCCGAGGAGCTGGCCTGGCTCGATCCCCCGCCCGCTGCCGCCCTCGCCCAGGCCCGCGATCTGCTGCTGCGGTTGGGCGCCCTGGACGACCACGGCGTGCTCACGCCTCACGGCCAGGCCATGAGCGGCCTGCCGGCCCATCCGCGGCTGGCCCACCTGCTGTTGCGCGGTCAGGCCTGGGGCCTGGCCGAGCGTGCCTGCGAGATCGCCGCGCTGCTGGGCGAGCGCGACCTGACCCCGGGGCAGGGCGCCGATCTGCACACCCGTCTCCTGCTGCTGGCGGGCGAAGGCCGGGGGCCGCGCGGCGGCGTGGCGCGCATTCGTCAGCTGATCCGCCAGTATCGCGGCCTGTTGCGCGGCCCGGCCGGGCAGCCGGTGGCCGATCCCGAACACCCGCGCTGGACCGGCGCTTTGCTGGCCTGCGCCTATCCGGATCGCATCGCCCAGCAGCGCAAGGCCGGCGGCCAGGACTATCGCCTGGCCAATGGCCGGGCCGCCAGCTTTGGCGAGCCGGATGGGCTGATGAAATCGCCCTGGCTGGTGGTGGCCGACCTGGGCAGTCGCCAGGGGCAGCGCGAAGAGCGCATCTACCTCGCCGCCGAACTGGATCCGGCGCTGTTCGAAGGGCCGCTGGCCGAGCAGGTGGTGAGTCACGACGAACTGGACTGGGATGAACGCGAGGGGGTGCTGCGTGCGGAACGCCAGCGGCGGATCGGCCAACTGGTGCTGAGTCGCGAGCCGCTGAAGAATCTGGACGCCGCCGCCCGCAGCCGGGCGCTGCTCGGGCTGGTGCGGCGCAAGGGCCTGGAGTTGCTGCCCTGGACGCCGGACTTGCGCCAGTGGCAGGCGCGGGTGGCGCTGCTGCGCCAGCTGGACCTGCAGCAGAAGCAGACGAGCGACTGGCCGGATGTAAGCGACGCCGCCCTGCTGGTCAGCCTGGAAGACTGGCTGCTGCCCTATCTGGAGCGCGTTACCCGGCTGGCCCACTTCGCCACTCTGGACCTGGCCGCCATGCTGCAGGGCCTGCTGCCCTGGCCGCTGCCGCGGCAATTGGACGAGCTGGCGCCGCGCAGCCTGGCGGTGCCCTCCGGTTCCAGCATCCGCCTGGACTACAGCGAGCAGCCGCCGGTGCTGGCGGTACGGCTGCAGGAGCTGTTCGGCCTGGCCGACACCCCGCGCCTCGCCGGTGGACGACTGGCGGTCAAGCTGCACCTGCTCTCGCCTGCGCGGCGACCGGTGCAGGTCACCCAGGACCTGGCCAGTTTCTGGGCCAATACCTATGGCGAGGTGAAGAAGGATCTCAAGGGCCGCTATCCCAAACACTACTGGCCGGACGATCCCTTGATCGCCGAACCCACGGCGCGAGCCAAGCCGCGGGGGACGTGAAGTAAACCCCGGAGCGGGCGAGAACGTGGGGCGCAGCCGCCTGACTGGCCTGGCGCTCCCGAACGCTCAACCGTTGCTGCCGGCCGGACGCTTTCGCAGATGATTGGTGGGCAGGGCCGTGGTGTATTTCACCTGGCTCAGGGCAAAGCTCGATCTGATGCTGGCCACGACGGGGATGGACGTCAGGCAGTCGAGTAGGAGCGTCTGGTATTTGCTCAGGTCTTCGCTCACCACCCGCAACATGAAGTCCGCCTCGCCGCTCATGAGGTAGCACTCCATCACTTCCGGGCGCTCCTTGATCGCATTGGTGAAGATCTCCAGGGACTGCTTGTCCTGAAGCTTGAGCGACACATGCACGAAGACGTTGATGGCCAGGTTGAGCGCTGCCGGATCGACCAGTGTCACGGCGCCGCGCAGGACGCCACGCTCCTTCATTTCCGCGACGCGTCGCCAGCAGGGTGAAGCGGAAAGGCCCACGATGTCGGCCAGCTCCGCATTGCTGAGCTCCGCATTTTCCTGAAGCGCATCGAGGATACGCAGGCTGGCCTCATCGAGCGTCGCTCGGCTCATGGTGAGATTTTCCTATGCTGCTCATTTTGTGGGTAAAAATTACCCATATTATCTTTTTAGAGGAACAGATAGGTGCGTTTTTTCGCGGGTATCGCCGCATCATGACCCTGGGAAATCTGCTTGCGACAGGGTGGCACCATGAGCGTTTCAATCCAGCATCTGGCGAAAAGCCGCATCAAGGGCCGGGGCATCTCCTCCACCTACCTGTGCCTGGGACTCATGGTGCTGCTGTGGGGCAGTAGCTGGCCGGTGACGAAGCTTGCCCTGCATAGCGTGCCGCCGCTCTGGCTGGCGACCCTCAGATTCGCCAGTGCCGCGCTCTGCCTGTTCGCCTATCTCGGCGTGCGCGGGCAACTCAGGCGGCCCACCCGGCAGGACCTGCCCATCGTCGCCAGCGTTGGCCTGTTGCAGATGATGACCTTTACCGGACTCGGCATGGTGGCGATGGTGCATGTCGACACCAGCAAGGCCGTGCTCCTGGCCTACACCACGCCGCTGTGGTGCGTGGTCGTGGCCTGGGTGCTGTTTCGTGAAGCGCCGACCCGGCTGCAGCTTGCCGGGCTGCTGGTGGGGATGGCGGGCGTCGTCGCGGTCTGCTCCCCTGGAGAGCTCGACTGGACGCAGCCGGACACCCTTGTGGGGGCGGCCTTCCTGCTGCTGGCGGCGGTGAGCTGGGCGATCGTCATCCTGCATGTGAAGCGCCACCGCTGGGTAACCCCGGCCCTGCTCCTGGCGCCCTGGCAGATGCTGTTGGCCACCATTCCCCTGGCCATTGCCGCCTACCTCGTCGAGGGGCCGCCGGTCGCCATCGTCTGGGATCGAACGCTGGTCGAGGCACTGTTGTTCATCGGTCCGATCGCGACGTCGGCCTGCTTCGTCATCTCGGCGGAGCATGGGCGGAGGATCTCCACGTTCGGCATGTCGAATTTCACCCTGGGGGTGCCACTCGTGGGTACCGCCTTCTCCTGTCTGGCGTTTGGCGCGACCGTCTCCCAGCTGTTTCTCACCGGGCTCGGTCTGGTGATCCTGGGGGTCGGGGTCTCGGCCCTGGCTACGCGGACCGGGCGTCGCTAGCGGGGTGTCTCCGCAGTCGCCAGCACATCGTTGGCTGGACGCCTGCGGCCACGCAGCCAGGGAGCCCCAGCTACCCCACAGGGTCACTGGGTCTGCCAGGCCTTCTGCAGGTTGGACCAGAAGGCCCCGCCATCCTTGAAGGGTACGTTTGCCGCGCCAAAGTCATAGCTGTTCAGGGTGTTCTTGGCGGGTACCGGCATCCGGCTCCAGCTGATCAGTGGCTGGCTGCGCCCCATGTCGTTGGTGGCATCGGGAGAGTGGTCGGCGAAGCCCTTGTAGGTCGCATGATAGGTGACCTTGGGATGGACGCCCTGGGCGAGATAGCCGCTGCGGCCGCGCCAGACGGGGGGATTGAAGTTCACCTGATATTTGCCGTGGGTGGAATAGTCTATCTTCAATATGGGCGAGCCGACTTTGCACTCATTGGTCCAGACGACGATATCTTCCCAGTCATGGCGATGACCGCCCGCGGCGCCCAGATAGTTCGGCGGCTGATCCTTCGGGAAATACCAGGAATACATGATCGCGCAGTGTTTGAAGTATTCGGCCATGCGCGAATAGACCTGGCCATTGGTGCCGCGACAATGCCCATCCGGAGCGCCCGAGGGATGCAGGCCGCCGCTGACATTGCCCGCGGAATCCACCGCCGGATAGTTGTTGCAGGAGTCCGGACCGTCGGCAATCATCGGCTGATAGTAGTATTCGACGGCGGTGGCGTCGGCACGGATCTGTTGTACCTGATCGTGGTTGATAACGGCGGCGAATACCGGTGACGTCAGGCAGAGTGTCGTGGATACCATCAATAGCGAGATCTTACTGCTCATGAAGAATCTCTCCGCTAAGTAGTAGGGGTGGCGTTCATTCGAAGATGGGGTGCTTGCCGAAAGTTGCTGTATCGGCAACCAAGTCGAACTTGGTCCGCTGGGATTTTCCCTGGCGCGCTTGTTGGTTTTATTTAACGGCGGTGACACTTGAATGGCAGGTGCGGCCTAAGAAAGGGAGCGTTGGCATAAGGCGACAGGGGGATGACCGATCTGCATGAGTGCAGGTCATTTCCACTGAACGCCCTCCGTCCGAAAAGCCCGGTCGCGACCGCCGCGCCGGAACCAAGCGGCCGCCGCCCCCGGTCTGAATGCAGACGGGCACTGCCTGCCCGTCCAACCGGAGCGACCCCCATGGCCGACAAGACCCTGCACGACCTTTCCAAAGCGATGCGCGATCTGGATTTCTGCATGCTGACCACCGGCACCGGGCGTTTGACCAGCCGGCCGATGAGCAACAACGGCGACGTCGAATATGACGGGGACTCCTGGTTCTATGCCTACGAGGACTCGGCCAAGATCCGCGACATCGAGCAGGATCCGGCGGTGGGGCTGAGCTTCAGCGAGGGCAAGAGTCTGCTCGGCAAGCCCGGCCTCTTCATCGGCATCGAGGGGCATGCCGAGCTGATCCGCGACAAGGCGCAATTCGAGGCGCACTGGACCAAGAGTCTGGACCGCTGGTTTCCCCAGGGCACCGACACGCCCGGCATGATCCTCATCAAGGTGCATGCCGAGCGCGTGCGTTACTGGGATGGGGAGGAAGAGGGCGAGCTGCGCCCCTAGGCTTTGTCTGAAAGGTGCCTGCACTCGGTCATGCTGCGTTAAAAATCTGTTCGGAATGCTCATTTACCATTCGTAAACTCCGCTTCCTCACAGATTTTTGCCTTGCCTGACCCTCGTTCGACGACCTTTCAAACAAGCCTAAAAGCAGGTCGCGAAGGTCTCCACGACCTGCAGACCTTCGTCGACGATGCAGCCCTGGCGCCACTTGTCGAAGGTCAGGCAGGGGTGGGAGGTGCCCAGGGCGATGATGTCGCCGATGGCCAGCGCTGTCCCCGGGGCCACCACCATGAAGGCGTGCTGGTCCATGATGGCCGTGACCGTGCAGCCGCTGACGTCTACGGCGTCGGCAGCGGTCTGGTCCGGTCGGTAGCGGCGCAGTGGCAGCGGCAGGCCGGCATCGTGGGCGATGTCGCGCTTGCCTAGCGCCAGGATGGCGAAACCGGGTTCGGGCATGGACTGTACATGCGCCCAGACCTCCAGCGCCGGTTGCAGGCCCTCGTTCAGACCGGTGCGGGCCAGGACGCCACACTGGGCATCGCGATAGATCCCGTGGTCATGGACCACATAGCTGCCGGGGCGCATGACGGCAAGAAAACGCTCGCGCACTTCCAGCTGGTCGAAGGCGGCGGCGATCAGGTCGTACCAGGCCGAACCCGAGGCGGTGACGATGGGGCGGTCGAGGGCGAAGGCGCCCTGGCCGCGCAATTCCTCCGCCAGGCGCACTAGGGAATCGGCGAAGGCGCGGATGTCGGTGGCCGCCTCGGCGCCATGGATCACCCCCTCGTAGCCTTCGATGCCGGTCAGGTGCAGCGCCGGTTGCCCGGCGATGGCGCGGGCCAGTTCACGCACCTCGGCTTCGCTGCGGCAACCGCAACGGCCGCCAGGTACGCCGTATTCGATCATCACCTGCAGCGCCAGGCCGCGTGCGCCAAAGAAGACACCCAGGGCGGTGACCTGGTCGGGATGATCCACCAGGCAATGGAAGTCGAAGTCCGGATCGGCGGTGAGCAATTCGGCGATCAGCGCCATGTTCGGCGCGCCCACCAGCTGATTGGCCATCAGTACCCGGCGCACGCCATGGGCTTGGGCGGCGCGGGTTTGCACCGCGGTGGCCAGGGTCATGCCCCAGGCACCCGCGGCCAGTTGTCGCTGGAACAGCGCCGGCGCCATGCTGGTCTTGCCGTGAGGCGCCAGTTCGGCACCGCGCTCGCTGGCGAAGGCCTGCATCCAGGCGATGTTGTGGTCGAGTGCGTCCTGGTGGATGACCAGGGCGGGCAGGGCGATGTCGCTGAGCAGGCTGGCGCCAGGACTGGCGGCGCCTTTCTCGGGGGCGTTGAGAGGGGTCATGGATTCTCCTGGCCGCCCAGGCGCCGGGACAGGCGGCGGGCGCTGTCGACCAGCACCTGGCGGTACTCGGCATGGTGGGCCTGGGCGTCGGCGCGGGGCGCCACGATGCACAGGGTGGCGATGCTCAGGCCGCTGGCGTCCTGCACCGGGGCGGCGAAGCAGTGGGTGTAGGTGTCGGCGATGCTGTCGAAGGAAAAGAAGCCTGCGGCGCAGGCGCTGCGGATCTCGGCGATAAAGGTCGCCGGGGCCAGGCGGCTGCCGTCGGGCAGGATGAAGTCGTCCGGATCGATCAGGGCGAGGATCTCGGCATCGCTCAGATGACCGAGCAGCAGTCGTCCGGAAGCGGTCCAGGGAATGGGCGCGTCCTCGCCGACATTGGACGAGATACGAAAGGCGCGGGCGCCTTCCTTCATCAGCGAGACGGTGTACTTGCGGCCGTTGAGCTGGCACAGCTGGGCGGTCTCGCGGGTCTGGGCGACGATGTCGTCCAAGAGCAGCCCGGCCTCGCGGGCCAGATCGAAGTGGCGCAGGTGCGCCTGGCCGAGAAAGTACAGCTCGCGGCCCAGGTAGACCTGACCGTCGTGGCCCACGGCATCGAGCATGTGCCGCTCCAGCAACAGGCCGACCAGGTCGTAGACGGTGGACTTGGGAATGCCCAGGCCGGCGGCGATCTCGTTGGGTCGCAGCGGCCGACCCACCCGCTTGAGGTGATCGAGGATATCGAAGGCGCGGTCCAGGCCGCGGGCGCGCTGGCGGGTAGGTTCGGTCATGGCTCCGGGTTGTCTCAGCTCTTGGGTTTGTAGGCGATGCAGTCGATCTCGACCTTGCAGTCCACCATCATGGAGGATTGCACGCAGGCGCGCGCCGGGGCGTTGCCGGCGAAGTACTCGGCGAACACCTTGTTGAAGCTCCAGAAGTCGCGCGGATCGTCCAGCCAGACGCCGGCGCGCACCACGTGTTCCAGACCGTAGCCGGCTTCGTGGAGGATGGCGATCAGATTCTGCATGGTCTTGTGGGTCTGGGCGACGATGCCGCCGTCGATGATCTCGCCATTCTCCATGGCCACCTGGCCGGAGACGTGCAGCCAGCCATCGGCTTCCACCGCGCGGGCGAAGGGCAGGGGTTGACCACCTGCGCCGCGTTCGCCGGCGCCGTATCGAGTGATGCTCATAAGGTTGCTCCTGTTACGGGGGAAGGATTCAGAAAGAGGTCCGGCCGAGGAATTCGGCGAGACGGGTGGAGCGCGGCCGCTCGAACAGCTCGCGGGGCGGACCCTGCTCCTCGATGCGGCCTTGGCTCATGAAGACGATGCGATCGGACACCTCGTAGGCGAATCTCATCTCGTGGGTCACCAGCAGCATGGTCATGCCGTCCTGGGCCAGGTCCTTGATCACCGCCAGCACCTCGCCGACCAGCTCCGGGTCCAGCGCCGAGGTGGGTTCGTCGAACAGCATCAGACTGGGATTCATGGCGATGGCGCGGGCGATGGCCACCCGCTGCTGCTGCCCGCCGGAAAGCTGGCCGGGATGATAATCGCGGCGCTCGATCAGGCCGACCCGGCGCAGCCACTGCTCGCCGATGGCCACGGCTTCGTCCTTGCCCATCTTCTTGACCTTGCGCAGGCCGAGGGTGACGTTTTCCAGGGCGGTGAGGTGGGGAAACAGATTGAATTGCTGGAAGGCCATGCCGGTGAGCGAGCGCTGGCGGGCGATCTCGCGCTCCGGCAGGCGCTGGCGGCGACCGCCTTCCTCGCGATAGCCGATGGCCTCGCCGGCCAGCCGGATGCTGCCGCCCTGGAAGTCTTCCAGCAGGTTGACGCAGCGCAGCAGGGTGGTCTTGCCCGAGCCGCTGGAGCCGATCAGGGTGACCACGTCGCCGCGATCCAGGGACAGGTCGATGCCCTTGAGCACCTCCACGGCGCCAAAGCTCTTGTGCAGGTCATTGATGCTCAGCAGGGGGACGTTGGAATCGGTCATGGCAGGGTCACCCGTTTTTCCAGATAGCGGCCGAGCCGCTCGATGGCGAAGTTGATGAGAAAGAACAGCAGCCCGGCGAACAGATAGAACTGCAGGGTCATGAAGGTGCGGGCGATGACCTGCTGGCTGCTCAGGAGCAACTCGGCCACGCCGATCACCGAGAGCAGGGTGGAGGCCTTGACGATCTCGGTGGAGGCGTTGACCCAGGTCGGCAGGATCTGGCGCAGCGCCTGGGGCAGGAGCACCTCCTTGAGACTCTGGGCGAAGGTCAGGCCGATGGCCTTGGCCGCCTCGTGCTGGCCACGCGGAATGGCCTGCAGGGCGCCGCGGACGATCTCCGCCACATGAGAGCCGCAGAACAGCAGCAGCGCCGCGGTGCCGGCCTGGAAGGGCGTGGGCCGCAGGCCCAGGGCCGGTGCCATGTAGTAGCAGGCCAGCACCAGCACGAACACCGGGGTACCCCGGATCAGGTCGGAATAGATGCGGAACGGCAGGCGCAGCGGCCAGCGCCCGTAGGTCAGCGCCAGGCCGCCGAGGGTACCGAGCAGGGTGCCGCCCAGTACCGCCAGCACGGAGCAGGCCAGGGTGGTGGCGAAACCGGCGGCCAGGGTCTGGCGGGCGTTCCACAATTCCAGGAACCAGGAAGGGGCTTCGTACACGATCGGGCTCCTAGCGGGTCAGGCTCAGCCGCCGCTCCAGCTGGCGCAGCAGCAGGGCGATGACGTAGCAGGTGAGGATGTAGAGGGCGCTGGTCACCAGCCAGGTCTCGATGACCCGGTAACTTTCCAAGTTGATCTTGCGCGCCTGGTAGGTCAGTTCCGGCACGGCGATGGCCGCCGCCAGGGAGGTGTCCTTGAACAGCGAGATGAAGCTGTTGGAAAGCGACGGCAGCACGTTGCGCAGCATCACCGGAATGATGACGTAGGCCTTGATCTGCCATTCGCGCAGGCCGATGGCCAGACCGGCCTCGCGCTGGCCCTTGGGAATGGCCATGAGGCCGCCGCGAAACACCTCGGCCAGGTAGGCGCCGGCATAGAGCGCCAGGGTGATGAGAAAGGAGCTGAGCTTGTCCAGGCGGATGCCGATGCTGGGCAGGGCGAAGTACAGCAGGAGGATCAGCACCAGGATCGGGGTGTTGCGCACCAGGGTGACGTAGCCCGCTGCCAGCCAACGCAGCGCCCGCACCGGTGAGAGCAGGGCGAAGGCCGTGGCCAGGCCGATCAGGCAGCCGATGGCGATGCCCACCAGCGCCAGCTGCAGGCCGAGGGCGAGCCCGGCCAACAGGTGGTCCAGGTTCTGCCACACGGGGGCGAAGTTGAGGGTGTAGTTCATGCTCGACGTCTACCTAGAGGGCGCGGACGGGCCGCGCCAGGGCCAGGATCACTTGAACTCGACGGGGAAGCCGATCGCCGGGGACGGCAGCTCGACGCCGAACCACTTCTTGAAGGAAGCCTGGTAGGTGGGGAATTCCACACCGGTCATGGCCTCGTGCAGGGCGGTGTTGACGAAGTTCAGCCAGTCCTGGTCGCCGCGCTTGACCGCACAGGCGTAGGTCTGGGGACTCCAGGCGTAGTCGGGCGAGCGGTAGCGACCGGGATTCTGGGTCATCAGGTACTTGACCGAGGACTGGTCGGTGGCCACGGCGTCGGCGCGACCGGTGCCCAGGGCCTGGTAGAGCAGGTCGACGCTGTCGTACTGGTCGACCTTGGCGCCGGGCAAGGCCTGGTGCACCAGTTCCTCGGCATAGACGTTCTGCAGCACGGCCACGGTCAGGTCGCTCTTGGCCGCCTTGAGGTCATCGATCTGCTGGTAGCGGCTGTTGGCCGGCAGGAGCAGGGCCACACCCTCGCGGTAGTAGGGCAGGGTGAAGGCGACCTGCTGGGCGCGGCTGGCGGTCACGGTGATGAACTGGCAGCTGATGTCGACCTTGTCGGTGAGCAGGTTGGGAATGCGCGCATCCGAACCCTGCACGACGAATTCGACCTTTTCCGGATCGTTGAACAGGCCCTTGGCGATGACCTTGGAGATATCGATATCGAAGCCCTGCAACTTGCCGTCGGCGCCCTGGAAGTGCCAGGGGGCATTGGTGCTGCCGGTACCCACGACCAGATGGCCGCGCTTGAGCACGTCATCCAGCTTGGCCGCCTGGGCGCCGGTCATGGCGACCAGGCCGACCAGCAGCGCCAGCGTTTTCCACCCCTTCGTCTTGCCTGTCATAGCGTCTCTCCGTTTCCGTTATAGCGGAAGTTTGTTCGTAACAACGGAATAGATTGCAGTGACTGTGCCAGCTATTCGCCCGGCGTTGCAAATCAAGGGCTTGGCTTGAGCGACAGGCAGCAGAGGGTGCTCCCGGTGCCTCAGAGGGCACCGGGAGGTGGCGGAAGGTAACGAGGACGCACCAGGGCGAGGCGTTACCCGGTAGCGCTTAGCAAGGGCGCGGGAAGCCGTGCCGCAGATCGCCGGCGCGTGGCAGGAAGCGCCCATGGCGTTCGCCAATGGCCTGGTCCGGGACATAGGCCAGGCGGCCATTCACCCAGACGGCGTGGATGCCTTCGGCAGGCCGTTGCGGGTCGCTGAAGTCGGCCACGTCGCGGATGCGCCGGGGATCGAACAGCACCAGGTCGGCCTGGGCGCCCGGCTCGATCAGGCCGCGCCCGCTGAGGCCGAAGCGGGCGGCGGACAGGCCGGTCATCTTGTGCACGGCGGTGTGCAGCGGAAAGAGGCCGAGGTCGCGGCTGAAATGACCCAGCACCCGCGGGAAGGCGCCCCAGAGCCGCGGATGGGGGAAGGGATCCTCGGGCAGGCCGTCGGAGCCGATCATGCTCAGCGGATGAGCGAGGATCAGCTGCACATCGGCCTCGCTCATGCCGTAGTAGACGGCGCCCGCCGGTTGCAGGCGACGGGCGGCTTCCTGCAGATCCAGGCCCCAGTCGGCGGCGATGGCGGCCAGGTCGCGGCCGCCGCAGTCGGGATGCGGGGTGGACCAGGTGATGGTGATGCGGTGGCGATCGGTGACCTGCCTGAGATCCAGGGTGGAGGAACTGGCCGCATAGGGATAGCAGTCGCAGCCGACCGGCTGACGATGGGCGGCCTGCTCCAGGGCGCCGAGCAATTCCGGCGCGCGGCCCCAGTTGTCCACCCCGGCGCACTTGAAGTGGGAGACCACCACCGGCGCCCGTGCCTGACGACCGATGTCCAGGGCTTCGTCCAGGGCCTCGTGCACCGCGGCGAATTCGCTGCGCAGGTGGGTGGCATAGAGTCCGCCCACGGCGTCCAGCTCCGCGGCCAATTCGACCACCTCCGCGGTCGGCGCCGCCGCGGCGGAGGCATAGGCCAGCCCGCTGGAAAGCCCCAGGGCGCCAGCCGCCAGGCTTTCACGCAATTCGAGGCGCATGGCGGCGATTTCGGCGGGGGTGGCGGCACGCTGGAGATCGTCCAGATGATTGCTGCGCAACGCCGTGTGGCCGACCAGGGCGGCCACGTTGACGCCGGGCCGCGCCTGCTCCACCGCCGCGCGGTAGGCGGCAAAGGTGGGGTAGCCGAAGACCGCGGCCGGGCCGAGCAGATTCAGTGGATCCGGCGGTTCGCCGCGCAACCTCACCGGGGCGGCGCTGATGCCGCAGTTGCCGACCACCACGGTGGTGACCCCCTGGCTGAGCTTGGGCAGCTGCTGTGGCCGGCGGATGACCATGGTGTCGTCGTGGGTATGCACATCGATGAAACCGGGGGCCAGCACCAGGCCGCTGCCATCGCGGACCTCCCGTGCCGGTTGCCCGGCCAGTTCCCCCAGCGCCTGGATGCGTTCGCCGGAAATCGCCACGTCGAGTACCCGGCCCGGACGGTCTCGACCATCCAGCACAAGGGCATTGAGAATCACTACATCATGCATGCTAGAGCCATCCTGCAACCGTTGAGGGGCACGTTTCGACCGTCGGGTGGCAAAGCGCCATATAAGCGAAGCGGCAGGCCGATAACGATAGAACTGTTACAGAATACTTTGTCTATTAGGTCACAAATTGGGCGGTACAGCCCGAGTGATCCCTCCTGCCGCCCGTGAGCTCGCCATGAATCTGTTGACCCCTGTCGTAAGTCTAATGAATCGCTTGAGATTCCCCGCCAAATTCGCCTGTCTGGCGGCCATCGTCCTGGTGCCCCTGATCTTCCTCAGTGTCTATCTCTATCAGGATATCCAGGAACAGCGCGTCGGCCTGGTGCAGGAAATCGACGGTCAGCGCTATCTGACGCAACTGACCCCGGTCGCTCGCCTGAGCATGTTGCAGCGCGCCCTGACCAAACGGCTCCAGGATGGCGATGCCTCCGCCCAGCAGGACTGGCAGAACAACCGTGACAACCTGCTCAAGGCTTATGACGATCTGGGCCGGCTGGACCGCGAACTCGGCACCCAGCTGGAAACCGGGGATCGCCTGAGCCAGCTGCGACGGGGCGCCGAGCGCCTGATGCAGGGGACTACGGGCACCTCACTGGAGGTGTTCGAGGCCTGGAACGAGCAACTGACCCAGACCCTGAATCTCTTCTATTACGTCTCGGCCACCTCCGGCCTGGCGCTGGACTCGGATTACACCAGTCTCTTTCTCATCGACATCACCTCCGTGCGCCTGCCGCGGGAAATCAACCTCATCGGCCAGCTACGTGGCCTGGCCTTTGGCCTGAGCGCCAATAATCGCTTCGATCCCGCCAGTCTGAATCTGGCGCGCAGCGTGGTGAGCCAGGAACGGCAGAGCGCCGACGAACTGGAGCAGGGTCTCAGACTCCTGGCACGTCAGGCGCCGGAGCTGGCCCAGCGCCTCAAGGGCTCCCTGGCCCAGGCGGCGGATGACTATGCCAACTTCCGCCAGGGCATGCAGGCGGCCATGACCAACGAGGGTACGGTCTCCGGGCGCGCCCTGGGTACCCAGGGCAATGCCGTGGTCGCCCGCTATTACAAGGTGCAGGAAGAGGCGCAGGGCCAGCTCTCCCAGTTGCTGGCCGAGCGACTGGTCCATGCGACCACGCTGCGTAATCTGGTAGTGGGCCTGATCCTGGGTGCCCTGCTGCTGCTGATCTACACCTTCGCCGGTATCTACCAGGCGCTGCGCCAGGGGATCGCCGAACTGGTCGGGGTGACCGCCGCCGCTGCCCAGGGCGATCTGAGTCGCCGCGCCGCCCTGCGCGGACGTGACGAGATCGCCGACATCGGCCGTAGCCTGGACGCGATGCTGGAGGCCTTCGGTCGTTCGCTGCGGGAGGTCGATCAGGCCTCCAACGCGGTGGCTGAGGCCTCGGGATCTCTGGCTGGCTCCATTGGCCAGGCGCGTTCGACCATGCAGACGCAACAGGGCGAAACCGACCAGGTGGCCACCGCCATCACCGAGATGACCGCCAGCGTGGCGGACGTCGCCAACAACACCGAAGGTGCCGTGGCCGCCGCCCAGCAGGCCGATCAGGCCACCCGGGAAGGCACCCGGGTGATGCAGCAGACGCAACAGGCCATCGAGGCCCTGGCCGCCGAGGTGGACCTCAGCGCCACCAAGGTCGCGGCCCTGGAAAGCCACAGCCAGGCCATCGGCGGGGTCATCGCGGTAATCCGTACCATCGCCGAGCAGACCAACCTGCTGGCGCTCAACGCCGCCATCGAGGCCGCCCGGGCCGGCGAGCAGGGCCGTGGCTTCGCCGTGGTGGCCGACGAGGTCCGCACCCTGGCCTCGCGCACCCAGACCTCCACCGAGGAAATCCGCCGCATCATCGAGCAGTTGCAGGCCGCCACCGGCGAGGCCGTCGGGCAGATGCAGGCCAGTCGCGGCCATGCCCTGACCGGCGTCGCGGCGGCCGAGCAGGCCAGCGTCAGCCTGACCAGCATCGGCGCCGCCGTGGAGCGCATCGTCGACGTCAACGTGCAGATCGCCAGCGCCGCGGAACAGCAGGCCGCGGTCTCCGAGGACATCAACCGCAACACCACCGGCATCCGCGCCAGCACCCTGCAGGTCCTGAGTGGTATCGAGGCCGATGCCGGCACCGCCGAGCGTCTCGCCGGTCTCTCCCAGGACCTGCGCGGCATCGTTTCGCGCTTTCGCCTCAGCGCCTGAGGGCGCCGCTCATCGGCGAGGGTTAGGTCGGACTTTACAACACGGCAGCTGCGGATAACTGTATAAATAGACAGTTATCCGCAGGAGCGCCTTGTCATGTCCGTTACCGTCCTGGGTTGCCTGGAGTCGTCCGAGACCCGGCTGCCGCTCTATGATTTTCGCCTGCCGTGCGGCTTTCCCTCGCCGGCCCAGGATCATCTGGAGCGCCAGGTCTCGCTGGACGAACTGGTCGACCTGCGCGCGCCCCACACCTATGTCATCCAGGTCAGTGGCGACAGCATGACCGGCGCCGGGATCTTCGCCGGCGATCTGGTGATCGTCGATCGCGCCCGGCCGGCACGGGTCGGCGACATCGTGGTGGCGGTACGCGATCGCGAACCCACCCTCAAGCGCCTCGGCCGGCGCGGCGCCCATTTCGTCCTGCTGGCGGAAAATCCCGCCTATGCGCCCCTGGTTATCGGCGAGCGCGACGACTTCGAGGTCTGGGGCGTCGCCACCCACAGCCTGCGGCGCTTCGGCCATGGCTGAGTCGGTGCTGGCGCTGATCGACTGCAACGCCTTCTATTGCAGTTGCGAGCGGGTCTTCCGCCCCGATCTCGCGCAGCGGCCGGTGGTGGTGCTGTCCAACAACGACGGTTGCGTGATCGCCCGCTCGCCCGAGGCCAAGCGCCTGGGCATCGCCATGGCCGCGCCCTGGTTCCAGGTGCGCGAACTGGCCCGGCGCGGCGAGGTCGAGGCCTTCAGTTCCAACTACGCCCTCTATGGCGATCTCAGCGATCGGGTGATGCGCACCCTGGCGACCCTGGTGCCGCGCCTGGAGCGCTACAGTATCGACGAGGTGTTCGCCGATCTGGCCGGCCTGCCCGAACCCCTGGATGCCCTCGGCCAGCGCCTGCAAGCGCGGGTGCAGAAGTGGACGGGCATCCCGGTCAGCGTCGGCATCGCCGGCACCAAGACCCTGGCCAAGCTGGCCAATGCCGCCGCCAAGCGCTGGCCGGCGCGCACCGGCGGGGTGCTGGATCTGCGCGACCCGGCAGTGCACGACTGGGTGCTCAAGCATTCGCCCATCGAAGACGTCTGGGGGGTCGGCCGACGCCTGGCCGCGCGCCTGCGCGGGGAGGGCATTACCACGGCCTGGGAGTTGGCCGGGCAGGACGCCTGGTCGCTGCGCCAGCGCTACAGCGTGGTGCTGGAAAAGACCGCACGGGAATTGCGCGGACTGGCCTGCCTGAGCCTGGAGGAACTGGAAGCGCCACGGCAGACGATCTGCAGCAGTCGCATGTTCGGGCGCCGCCAGTACCAGTTCGGCGCCCTGGCCGAGGCGGTGGCCAGCTACACCGCCCGCGCCGCGGAAAAGCTGCGCGCCCAGGGCTCGCTCTGTCGCACCCTGAGGGTCAGTATCCAGACCGGCATGCACGGCGCCGACGACGGCCGCTACGCCAATGCCGCCCTGCTCAACCTGCTGGCGCCCAGCGACGACACCCGGGTGCTCAACGACCAGGCCCAGGCGGGCCTGCGCGAGATCTTTCGCGACGGCTTCGGCTATGCCAAGGCCGAGGTGCTGCTGCTCGATCTCTGCGGCCGTGGCGAGGTGGCGGCGGATCTCTTCGCCGCCGCCCCGGATCCGGCCGCTGCCCGACTGATGGCGACCCTGGACGCCATCAACGGCCGGTTCGGTCGCGAGACCCTGAGACCGGCACGGATTCCGCGCGATCCCGCCTGGCAGATGCGCCGCGATCTGCTCAGCCCGCGCTACACCACCCGGCTCGATGAACTCTGGACGGTGGGCTGAGCGCCCAGCGCCGGTCTAGCCGGCGCGTACCGCCCGCCGCCTGCGCCACCAGTAGCCCACGCCCAGCAGCAGGAACCACAGCGGACTGGCCAGCAGCGCCTGGCGGGTGTCGTCCTGCAGGGTCAGCAGGACCAGCACCGCGGCGAAGAAGGCCAGCACCCCGTAGCACACCCAGCGTCCGCCGGGCAGGCGAAAGGCCGAGGCGGCATGGCGCTCCGGACGGTTGCGGCGATAGGCCAGCCAGGCCAGCAGGATCAGCGACCAGACGAACATGAACAGCACCGCGGCCAGGGTGGTGACCAGGGTGAAGGCGGTGACCAGGTTGGGGATCAGGTAGATCAGCACCGTACCCAGCAGCAGGCACAGGCAGGACAGCACCAGCCCGCGCGCCGGCACCGCCGCCCGCGAAAGGCGGGTGAGGCCGCGTGGCGCATGACCTTCGCGGGCCAGGCCATAGAGCATCCGGCTGGTGGAGAAGATGCCGCTGTTGGCCGAGGAGGTGGCCGAGGTCAGCACCACGAAATTGATCAGGCTGGCGGCCATGGGCACGCCGGCCAGCACGAAGAGTTCGACGAAGGGGCTCTTGTCCGGCACCACCTGGCGCCAGGGCGTCACCGCCATGATCACCACCAGCGCCAGCACATAGAACACCAGGATGCGCAGCGGAATGGAATTGATCGCCCGCGGCAGGTTGCGTCGCGGATCGGCGGTTTCCGCGGCGGTGGTACCCACCAGTTCGATGCCGACGAAGGCGAAGACGGCGATCTGGAAACCGGCGAAGAAACCGCCCAGCCCCATGGGAAAGACGCCGCCGTCGTTCCACAGATTGGCCAGGCTGGCGACGTTGCCCGAGGGCGACTGGAAGCCCCAGAGCACCAGGCCGAAGCCGGTGACGATCAGCGCGCAGATGGCGACGATCTTGATCAGCGCGAACCAGAACTCCAGCTCGCCGAACAGCCGCACGGTGACCAGGTTGAGCCCCAGCAGGAGCAGCACGCAGAGCAGCGCCGGGATCCAGGGGGCGAGGCCTGGAAGCCAGAACTGGGCATAGGCGGCGATGGCGATGACATCGGCGATGGCGGTGACGATCCAGCAGAACCAGTAGGTCCAGCCGCAGAAGAAGCCGGCCCAGGGGCCGAGCAGATCGGTGCAGAAGTCGATGAAGGACTTGTAGTCCAGGTCCGACAGCAGCAGTTCGCCCAGGGCGCGCATGACAAAGAACAGGGCGCTGCCGATGATCAGATAGATCAGCAGGATCGAGGGGCCGGCCAGGGCGATGGTCTTGCCCGAGCCCATGAACAGGCCGGTGCCGATGGCGCCGCCGATGGCGATCAGTTGCAGATGGCGATTGGACAGGCTGCGTTGCAGCCCCTCGGGCGGGGTGGAAGACGCGGACATGACGAGCGGATACCTGACAGCGACAGCGGGGGCCACACGGTAAGAGATGCACGGCGGACGTGCCAGTCGTTTCACCGGGACAGCATGCCGCAGGGCCGGCCTGCCACTGATGGGGGCGGCGGCGCCGTCGGTCACCTGGAACTCTGGCAGGCAGGCTCGTACCTGCCTATCATGGCCATCCGGGCTCCTGCAGCGGACCCGGACGGCCACGAGATCCCTCAGTGCCTCTGCCAGTGAGTCGTCCCTTGTCCTATCTCGAAAGTTTCGCCTGGGAAACCACGCCACTGGGCGCGCGCGCCAGCTGGCCCGTGGCCCTCCGGACTACCTACGACCTGCTGATGGCGTCCCCCTTCGCCATGTGCGCCACCTGGGGCGCGGAGCAGACGCTGATCTACAACCAGGCTTACGCCCCCTTTCTCGGCGCGCGACATCCTGCCGCATTGGGGCAGCCGATCGATAAGGTCTGGGCGGAACTGTGGGACGAGATCGCGCCGCTGATCGAGCGGACGCTGTCCGGCGAGGCACTGCACTTCGTCGACAAGCACTTCGTGATGACCCGCAACGGCTATCCCGAGGACACCTACTGGAGCTTTTCCTACAGCCCGCTGCGTGACGGTGAGGCCATCGTCGGCATGCTCAACATCACCACCGAGACCACTGCCGGCGTCCAGGCCCACCACCAGCGCGATGTGGCCGAGGCCGCCCTGCGCCGGCACAACTTGACCCTCGAACAGGAACTCTCGGCGCGCATCGACGAGCGCGACAGCGCGCGCGCCGCGGAGAGCAGCGTGCTGGCCGCCGCCGAGCGTGTACAACTGGCCCTCGCCGCCGGTGCCATCATCGGCACTTGGTACTGGGACCTGCCCACCGACAGATTCACCGTCGACGAGGCCTTCGCCATCAACTTCGGCCTCGACCCGGCGCTGGGCCGCGATGGCCTGAGCCTGGCGCAGGTGGTGGCCACCGTCCACCCGGACGACCAGGCCGGCCTGGCCGCGGCCATCGCCGACGTCATCGCGCGCGGTGGGCGCTATGCCCACCAGTACCGGGTCCGCCGCAGCGACGGCCGCTACTACTGGCTGGAGGCCAACGGCCACGTCGAACTGGCTCCGGACGGTACCCCGCTGCGCTTCCCCGGCGTGCTGCTGGACGTGGATGCCCGGCGTGCCCTGGCCGACGAGCGCGACCGTGCCCTGGCGGAGTTGCGCGACCTGACCGCCACCCTGGAGCAGCGCGTCGAAGAGCGCACCGAGGAACTGCGCCGCTCGGAAGAAGCCCTGCGCCAGTCGCAGAAGATGGAAGCGGTCGGCCAGCTCACCGGCGGCCTGGCCCATGATTTCAACAACCTGCTCGCGGGGATCTCCGGCAGCCTCGACCTCATGAGTCTGCGCATCGGCCAGGGGCGCTTCACCGAGCTGGAAAAATACCTGTTGGCCGCCCAGGGCAGCGCCAAGCGCGCCGCGGCCCTGACCCACCGGCTGCTGGCCTTCGCCCGCCGCCAGACCTTGGCCCCGGAGGCCACGGTGGTCAACCAGCTGGTGGGCGGCATGCTCGACCTGGTGCAGCGCACCGTGGGGCCGGCCATCCAGGTGCACTTCACCAGTCTGCCGGACGACCAGCCCTTGCTGGTGGACCAGTCCCAGCTGGAAAACGCCCTGCTCAATCTGTGCATCAACGCGCGCGACGCCATGCCCAACGGCGGGCGTATCCTCATCGCCGCCAGTCATCGCACCCTCGGCGAAGGGGATAGCCGCGATTTCGAATTGGCCCCCGGGCGCTATCTGCACCTGAGCGTGACCGATACCGGCAGCGGCATGCCGCCGGAGGTCGCCGCCAAGGCCTTCGAACCCTTCTTCACCACCAAGCCGATGGGGCAGGGCACGGGCCTTGGACTGTCGATGATCTATGGCTTCGCCCGCCAGTCGGGCGGCCAGCTGCGGCTGCGCTCGATGCCAGGCGAAGGCACTACGGTCTGCCTTTACCTGCCCCTGCGACCGGTGGGGCGACCATGCGGCTCGCCTCTGGCAGCGGGCCAGCCCGGTCTGCTGGAAGGTGCCCATGCCACGGTGCTGGTGGTCGACGACGAACCCACGGTGCGCATGCTGGTGACCGATCTGCTGCGCGAACTGGGCTACGTCATCATCGAGGCCGCCGACGGCGCCGGCGGCCTGGAAGTGCTGCACTCCGATGCCCGTATCGATCTGCTGGTCACCGACGTCGGCCTGCCCGGCGGCATGAACGGTCGCCAGCTGGCCGACGCCGCCCGGGTCCAGCGTCCGGCGCTCAAGGTGCTGTTCATCACCGGCTTCGCCGAAACCTCGCTGCTCAGCGACGGCCACCTGGAGCCGGGCATGGCGATCCTCACCAAGCCCTTCGCGGTGGAGGCCCTGGCGCAGCGGGTGAGGAGCCTGGTAGCGGGGTAGGTTTCGCGCACGCAAAACCCCTTGGCAGAGCCCGGAAACGCAACGGCCCCCAATCAGCGTGTCCGCAAGGACTGATTGGAGGCCGCCTGAAATCTGGAGCGGGCGAAGGGAATCGAACCCTCGTCATGAGCTTGGGAAGCTCAGGTAATGCCATTATACGACGCCCGCGTGGGGTGCCTTTGTACCAGAAGCCTGCCTCCGGGTGAAGAGGCGGGAGTGGTCCGGCTGTTTCGTGGTCCAACGGACAGGACCGCACGCTGCGGTGATCGGGGACCTTTGTCCCCCAGAGGAGGAGGTCGCGCATGTCTCGTTATCCGGGCACCTACCAGGGAGTGATTCCCCCCTACATTCTTGGCCGCATCATCGATCATGGCGATGAACACCAGCGTTCCTGCGCCCTGACCACCCTGAGCCACGTCCAGAGTCTGTTGCACAATCCCGGTCGGCCCGGGGTGCGCCAGGCGCCGATCGGGCCGCTGCCGCGTACCGATGACGCCAGTCCGCAGCGCAGCATCTTCGATGCCGGCAATGCCATGCAGTTGCCCGGGCGCCTGGTGCGCCAGGAAGGCCAGCCGGCGCTGAGCGATGTGGCGGTGGACGAGGCCTACGACTACCTGGGCGCCACCTTCACCTTCTTCAACGAGGTCTTCGGGCGCAATTCCATCGATGGCCAGGGCCTGCCGCTGGCCGGCACCGTCCACTATGGCCAGGACTATCAGAATGCCTTCTGGAACGGCGAGCAGATGGTGTTCGGCGATGGCGACGGCGAGATCTTCAACCGTTTCACCATCGCTCTCGACGTCATCGCTCATGAGCTGGTGCACGGCGTCACCGAGAGCGAGGCGGGGCTGGTGTACTTCAACCAGTCCGGCGCACTCAACGAGTCGGTCTCCGATGTCTTCGGCATCCTGGTCAAGCAGTACAAGCTCAAGCAGACGGCTGCCGAGGCCGACTGGATCATCGGCGCCGGGCTGCTGACCAAGAAGATCAAGGGCAGGGGTCTGAGGTCGATGGCCGAGCCGGGCACCGCCTACGACGATCCGACTCTGGGCAAGGATCCCCAGCCTGGCCATATGCGCGACTACATCGAGACCCGCGAAGACAATGGCGGTGTCCACCTCAATTCGGGCATTCCCAACCGGGCCTTCTACCTGGCCGCGCTGGCCCTGGGCGGTCACGCCTGGGAAAAGGCCGGGCCGATCTGGTACGACACCCTCTGCGACAGCCGCCTGGCCAACGATGCGGATTTCGCTGCCTTCGCCCGCTTGACGGTCTCCAACGCCGGTCGTCGCTTCGGCGCCGAGTCGGCCGAGGTCCGTGCGGTCGAGGAGGCCTGGGCGGGCGTGGGTGTCACCCTTAGCTAGAGGAGCAAGGCGATGCGCGAACTTCCCCCGCTGGGCAAGGACACCGTGGTGCGGCTCTCGCGACAGGGGGGCTTCGCCCCCTTGCATGCGTTGAGCAAGCCGCGGGAGATCGAATTCGGCCAGTACGACAGCGCCCAGCGCGGGCGCATCTGCTCGGTGCTGGAACGCTGCCTGCCGGAATCTGGCGAACCGACCCAGGTCGGGCGCGGCGATCAGCGCTACTTCAAGGTGGAGCTGCGCTTTCGCCCGCAACCTGCCGAGCAGGAAGACGAACTGACCCTGCTGATCCCCGAAGACCGGGCGCCCAGTGAGTTGGTGCGGCTCTGGGACAAGGGGTTGGTGGAGTAGCGCTTTTCAACGGAGCCTCACCGCGCACAGGCCCTGTTCGTATAGAACCTCAGGGAACCGACCAGACCTCGCCCGGCGCCAGTGTCCGGAACGCCGCGTCCGCCAGACCATGCAGGGCCCGGGCATGGGCCAGGTCGCGGGGCGGGGCGAATTGTCCTTCGTCGCTCAGGGAAAAGGTGCCGAAGTGGATACCCAGGCTGCTGGCCGCGCCCAGCGCCTGATGGGCACGTACCGCATCGTCGGGATTCAGGTGGCTGTCCTGCATGAACCAGCGCGGTTCGTAGGCACCGATGGGCAGGGCGGCGAAGCGCGGTGCGCCCAGGCGTTCGCGGATCTGCGCGAAATGCGGGCCCCAGCCGGTGTCGCCGGCGAAATAGACCGGTCCGCTCGGCGCTTCCAGCACGAAGCCACCCCACAGCCGTCGATTGGTGTCGAAGCGGCTGCGCGCCGACCAGTGCTGGCCCGGTACCAGGTGCAGACGCAGGCCCTCCTTGAGCGGCAGGCTCTGCCACCAATCCAGTTCGCTGACGGTGACGAAGCCGGTCTCGCGGCGGATCAGCTCGGCGTTGCCCAGGGGCGTCACCACCGGCGTCAGGGGCGCGCGCTCGGCCAGGCGCCTCAGGGTCGCCAGATCCATATGGTCGTAGTGGCTGTGGCTGACGAAGATCAGATCCAGCGGCGGCAGGTCATCCAGGGCCACGCCGGGGGCGTGATAGCGTCGCGGACCGATGAAGCTGAAGGGGCTGACCCGCTCCGACCAGACCGGGTCGGCGAGGATGTTGAGGCCCTGATGCTGGATCAGCAGGGTGGCATGGTTGACGAAGGTCACCCGTAATTCGCCGCCCTCGACCCGGGCCGCTGGCCGCGTCGGCACGGCCGGCCCTTCCTGCCAGGTCCATTCCGGCCGGGTGCGGGTGAACTGCCATTTCAGCACCGTCCAGAGACTCTTGTCCTCGCGCGGCGCCAGGTTGTGGAAGCGCTCGCCGTCGAAGTGGTCGGTGCGCGGGCCTTCGTAGGCCGACGAGGCGCAACCGGCCAGGGTGAGCAGGTGGATCAGCCACAGCGGACGAAAGATGCGCATGGGACCTCGGACGAATAGACTGGATGGCCCAGATTACCCCTAAGAGCCTATTCAAAGTCTGCTGCGCGTCGGCCAAACGGCGTTGAAAAGGTCCTGGATCGCCAGCCCGGTCGGAATGCTCATTTACTTTTGTAAAATCGAGCGCGAGTACGATCCGCTTCCTCAGACATTTTCGCCTTGTTTGGCTCTAGCTCGCGAGCCTTTGAACAGGCCCTTACTAGCCGCCGTCGATCCCCATGTCGCGAAATACCCGTTCCACCCCCGGCCAGCGGCCCCGTCGCCAGGCCAAGGCGCCGCCGGTCACGCCGCGGCTGCTGCTGCTCAACAAGCCCTTCGATGTGCTCACCCAGTTCGCCGACGCCGATGGCCGCGCGACCCTGAAGGCCTACGTCGTGGTACCGGGTGTCTATCCGGCTGGCCGTCTGGATCGTGACAGCGAAGGCCTGCTCCTGCTGACCAACGATGGCCAGCTGCAGGCGCGCATCGCCGATCCCCGGCACAAGCTGCCCAAGACCTACTGGGCCCAGGTGGAAGGCACCCCCAGCGAAGCGCAATTGCAGTGCCTGCGCCAGGGGGTCGAACTCAATGACGGCCCCACGCTGCCGGCCGAAGCGCGCCTGCTGGCCGAGCCGCCGGTGCTCTGGGAGCGCGATCCGCCGGTGCGCTTTCGCAAGAGCGTGCCGACCGCCTGGATCGAGCTGACCATCCGCGAAGGGCGCAATCGCCAGGTGCGGCGCATGACCGCCGCGGTGGGCCTGCCGACCCTGCGCCTGGTGCGCGTACGCATCGGCCCCTGGACGCTGGACGACCTGGCGCCGGGGCAATGGCGCGAGGTACCGGCGCAGCTCTAGCGCCGCAGCTCAATCCTGCCGCTGGCTGGCGGCCTCCTGCAGATCGCCGGCGATGTCGGCGAGGCGGCGACTGACCTCTTTCAGGACCTGTGGATCGATCGCGCGCGCGGGCTGACCCGGTTCGGTCAGCAGCTGACTGGCCAGCAGGGCGCTCAGGGCGCTGACCTCGCTGGCCTGATGACGCAGCTCGTGGGTGTGCTGGACGGCGGCGTCGCGCAGGAGATTGGTGCTCAGGGTCAGGCGGCCCAGTTCGTCATCGCGCCCGCCGGGCAGGCGCTCGCCGAAGCGCCCGCGCGCCAGCAGCCCCAGTTGCCGGGCGCAGGTCACCAGCGGGTCCACCAGCCGCCGCTCCACCAGCCTGACCCCCAGGAACAGCAGGCCGCCGCCACAGAGCAGCAGGGCCAGGCCGGCGAGCAGGATGTCGCGCTGGGCCTCGGCGCGGATGGTGGCGATCTGCGCGGCGGTACGGCCGTGCAGTTCATCGACCAGGGCGGCGAAGCCTTCGGCGGTCTCGCGGTCGATACCGCGGACCTCGGCATCGCCGCGGCGTGGATCGCGGTCATGGGCGAGATAGGCGGCATGGCCGGCGCGATAGCGCTCGCCCAGACGCCCGTGCTGGGTCCGCAGCGCCTGGAGTCGCGGTTGCAACTCGGGGTCGACGCGGGTGGCCAGCTGTTGCAGTCGCTGATCGACCTCGGCTTCGCGGGTTAGAAAGGCCTGCCAATAGCGCTCGGCGGTGTCGGCATCGCCACCGCGCAGGAGAAAGTTCTTCCACTCCTGCACCTGGATCTTGAAGGTCAGGTGGGTGTCGTCGATCTCCACCAGCCGCTCCAGCGGGCCCTCGATCAGGTGCTGGTAGCGGTGCAGTTCGCGGGAAAGTAGGGCGAAGCCGGCCAGGGCGATCAGCAGCATCAGCAGCAGACTGCCGCCGAACAGGAGCAGGCTCTGGCTGCGGAGCGAGCGGGCGAAGGGCATAGGGACTCTCGACAGGAAACGCAGAGCCGCAGCTTAGGGCGCTCGCCGGGCGAAGGCCAGCCTCAGGTCGAGACCAGCAACTGCACCGCGACGGCAAACATCACCCCGGCCACCAGCAGATCGATCAGTCGCCACACCCCCGGACGGGCCAGGTAGGGTGCGGCCCAGGCCGCGCCCAGGGCAAGTCCGAAAAACCACAGCATGGAGGCGGTGGCGGCGCCGAACACATAGGCCAGGGGCGCGGCCTGCTGGCTGCCCAGGGAGCCCACCAGCAGCACCGTGTCCAGATAGACATGGGGATTGAGCAGGGAGACGGCCGCCGCGGCGAGCAATGCCTGCCGCCGGCTGCGCGGACTCGTGGTCTCCAGCTTGTCGATGGCCGCCGGCCGCCAGGCCCGGCGTAGCGCCTGGGCGCCGTACCAGAGCAGAAAGGCCGCGCCGCCCCAGCGCAGGATGTCCACCAGCAGCGGGCTGTGCTGGATCAGCGCGGCCAGGCCCAGCACGCCGGCGGCCACCAGGATCACGTCGCAGGTGAGGCAGAAGGCGGCGATGGCCAGATGGTGCTCGCGGCGCAGCCCCTGAGCCAGCAGATAGGTGTTCTGGGCGCCCAGCGCCATGATGAGACTGGCCATGGTCAGCAGGCCGGTAAAGTAGCTGTTCATTGCAAGGGTGTCGCCTTGTTGTCCAGGAATGGCTGCCACCTTGCCGGGTCTGGGTGTATAAGAAAAACCAATATTCCTTATGCAGCATTAGCTGAATCGATGATCGACTACAAGTTGCTGGAAGCCCTGGCGGTGGTGGTGGAAGAGGGCGGCTTCGAGCGGGCGGCGCGCCGGCTGGGCCTGTCGCAATCGGCGGTGTCCCAGCGCATCAAGTTGCTCGAAGCCCGGGTAGGCCAGGCGGTGCTGGTGCGGGAGACACCGCCCCAGCCTACCGCGCCGGGTCTGCGGCTGTTGCGCCATATCCAGCAGGTCCGGCTGCTGGAAGCCGATCTGGGCAGCGAGGTGCCGGGACTGGCTGAAGAAGCGCCGCAGCGGCTCCGTATCGCCCTGAACGCCGACAGCCTGGCCAGCTGGTGGCCGGCCGCGGTCGGCCCCTGGCTGGTGGAGCAGGGGCTGCTGCTGGATCTGGTGGTAGAGGATCAGGACGTGGTGCTGCGCCGTATGCGCGCGGGCGAGGTGGCGGCCTGCCTCTGCGCCAGCGGTCAGCCCCTGGCGGGCGCCCGGGTGCGATCCTTGGGCGCCATGCGTTATCGCGCCGTGGCCAGTCCGGATTTCTGTGCCCGCTGGCTGACAGGGCGGCCGATCGCCCAGGCCCTGGTGCGCGCGCCCGCCATCGTCTTCGGTCCGGACGACCGCCTGCAGCACCGCTATCTGGAGCAGCTCGGTGTCACCGCGCCCTTCGACTACCACCTCTGCCCGTCCGCCGAAGGTTTCCAGCAGATGGCCCTCAGTGGTATCGGTTGGGGTCTGCTGCCCGATATCCAGAGTGCGGCCGCCCTGGCCAGTGGTGCCCTGGTGGATCTGGCGCCCGGTCACTGGGTGGATGTCCCGCTGTTCTGGCATCACTGGCGTAATGGCGGTGTCGCCCTGCAGGCGCTGACCCGCCATCTGGAGGGCGTCGCCGGTCAGTGGCTGGTGCGCGACTAGCGGCGCCTGTCGAAGGCTTTGGTTACACTGGTCCCTGGGTCGCCCTCGGCGACCGCGGACAGGTTCGGGAATCCCAGCGACATGCGTATCTTGATCACGGGCGCCAGCGAGGCGCTCGGTGCGGGTCTGGCCTGCGATCTGCTCGACCGCGGCCAACTGGTGCGGGTGCACGGCCGCCCCGGCGCGACCCTGGACACCCTGGTCGAACGCGGCGCCGACTACCACCCGGCCTTGCTCGACCAGCCCGCGCAGGTGGTGGCGCTGTGCGACGACATCGACGCCATCGCCCACTGCACCGACGTGGCCGGCGTGCCGAGCGCCGCCGATCTGGATCATGGTCAGGTGCTGATCGAAGCCGCCCTGCAGCAGCAGGTCGCGCAATTCGTCTATGTGTCGTCCGCGCGCCTCTACGAAAGCGGCGGCGAAGCGCTCAAGGAAGACCAGGTGCCGGCCAAGCCCAGGAGCCGCGAGGCCCAGCGCCGTCTGCAACTGGAGCGCCTGGCCCTGGCCGCCGGTGAATTCGGCCCCCAGGTCACGGTGTTGCGGCCGGCCCAGGTGCTCGGCCTGGCCGATCGCGACTGGGCGCGCTGGTTGCTGGAGCGGGCCAAGGCCAGGCAGCTGGGACGCAGCGGCAACGGTCTCAATCGCTGGGACTTCACCAGCGCCGGCAACCTGCGCAAGGCCCTGGTGACCTTGCTGCTCAGGCAACCCGCCGCCACCCACGGCAAGGTCTTCAACCTCAGCGATGGCCAGCCCCTGGTGTGCTGGGACGCGATCAACTTCCTGCTGCGCCGCTTCGAGCTGCCGCCAGTCGTCGAGCGCAAGGCCTTCGATCCCCGGCGCCTCTATGCCCGCTTGCGCACCCCGGGTCATGAATCCTGCTGGCCCGAGTTGCTCGACAGCGCCTTCACCCTGGACATCCGCGCCGCCCAGGAGGCCTTCGGCTACCTGCCCGAGGCCAGTTCCTGGAGCGCCCTGGAAGAATATCGCCCGCGGGCGCCCCAGGCCCATAGCGGAGCGGTCTAGCGGCAATCCTCAGCGCACCCAGGGCAGGGCATGCTGGCGCTTTGCTATCGACGCAGACTGCGTTTCGGCGCACGCTCCCGGGGCCAATCCGCGTGCCGGCTGCCTCGCGTCCATGGCGACGGCCGTTATACTGGCCGCGATTCCGTCTTCCTGCCTCTGCTCACAGGTCTGCCATGCGCAACGATCTTCTCGATGAAATGGATAACGTCCCGAGTCTGACTCCGGAGCGCGACGATCGCCGTCCCGGCAGTCGGCGTCCGGTCGAAGCCGAAGAGGTCTATCGCGAACCCGCTGCCGGTCACTCCCGCCCGGTACGCCGCGGGCCCTCCACCGCGCCGCTGTGGGTGCTGGTCGCGGCCCTGACCCTGGCCCTGGCCGGGGTCGCCTGGTGGAGTCATCAGCAACTGGTGCTGATGCAGGAGCAGGTGGTGGCCACCCAGGAAAACTTCGCGCGCATCAGCGAAGACGCCCAGGGTCGCCTGAGGGACATCTCCGGCAAGCTGGTGGAGAGTGAATCCTCCGGCACCACCAGTCGCGAGGCCCTGCTGCTGCAGGTCAAGACGCTGCAGACCAAGGTCGCCGAACTCACCCGCCAGCAGCAGGGGGTGACGGACAACCAGCAGGCCCAGGACAACCGTCTGCAGAACCTCTCCACCGCGGTGCAGACGGTGCAGACCGGCAGCGACGAGGTGGATACCCGGCTCAAGGCCCTGGCCGAGGAGCAGACCACACTGAAGAACGGCCTGGCGCAGACCGCCAGCCTGAGCGAGCAGGTGGCCAGCCTCAATGCGCAGAACAAGGCGCTGCAGGCCGACATCGCCGCGCTGAAGAAACCCAGCGCCCAGAACCAGGCGCTTGGCGAGATGCAGCAGGACCTGCTGGTATTGCGCAGCGAACTGGACGCCCGCCCGGTGGGCCCGGACAGCAAGGAATTCGACGCCTTCCGCCTGCAGACCACCCGCAACATCACCACCCTGCAGACCCAAGTGCAGAATCTGCAGCAGCAGATCAGCGCCGGGGCGCGTTGATCGGATCGATCTCGTTGCGCTGCCACTCCTGCGGCCAGAGTTCGCCATCGAGCTGATCGAGCCGGCGCTGCAGGACCTTCTGCTTGAATACCTCGAGGATCTCCACCAGCACCTCGTCCAGGGCATTGTCCTGGGCGCCGCTGGGCAGACTCTGATCGAAGCCGTGATCGGCCAGGCGACTGGCCAGGGCGCGGAAGTCGCGGGTGCGCAGACTGGCCGCCGCTTCCCGGACCAGGCCGTTGACGATATCGGTGAGCACCCCGTCCAGGGTGTCGGCCAGGCGCTCACCCATGGGCAGACGCTTGAGCCGGGCCAAGTCGGGATTCTCGTCCAGGGCGCCCTGCACCACGTCGCCGACCAGGCGTTCCAGGGTGGCGCGATTCTGGCTGTAGCCCTGTTCCACCATTGCCTGGATGCGCAGCGCCATGCCGTCGATCAGCCGCTGCTTGCGCGGGCGGATGACGCGGTCGATCACGCTCTGGGAGAAGTCGTCGCGGGTGTTGAGTTCGTCCTGCAATTCGCCGCAGATCTTGATCATCACCCGATCCGAAAGGTCTTCCATGAGCAGCTGGTAGTAGTGGTTGAACAGCCGATAGGGCCGCCAGCCGCGCATGTCGATCAGCCCCAGGCGCTGCAGGCGCAGGAGCAGCGAGACGATGCGCAGCGCCCGCAGCAGGCGGAAGCCGCCCAGGGGAATGCAGCCGAGCACGTCGTACCAGTGGATGAAGGGATAGTGGTACCAGCGGGCATGGCGGCGCTCGACCACCGCCACCAGCCAGCCGAGCAGCACATCGGCGAGGAAGAAGGCGACGAACACCAGGTCGATGCGGGTGAAATGGGCATGGATGCGTTCGCCATAGAAGGCGTGGAAGCCGGGCAGCACCGCGGCCAGGGCCTGGTTGAGCGGTCCCAGGGCATAGAGGCTGTCGAACAGGATCAGCGCCAGGTTCACGCAGACCAGGATCAGGATCAGGCCGTCCCACAGCGCCAGCAGGCCCTCGTGGCGGCGCGGTGGTGGCGCGGCGGGTGCGGCCGGCGCGCTCATGGCCGTGCGGCCTGCCAGAGCACCTCGCTCAGCCCCTGGCGCCGAGCGACGATTCGGGCGGCGACGAACAGCAGGTCGGACAGCCGATTGAGATAGGGCAGGCCCTGGCCTTCCAGCGGCTCCACCGCGTGCAGGCTGCGGCAGCGCCGCTCGGCACTGCGGGCCAGGGTGCGGCAGACATGGGCCTGGGCCACGGCGCGCGAGCCGCCGGGCAGGATGAAGTTCTCCAGCGGCCCCAGTTCGGCGTTCCAGTGATCGATGGCGCCTTCCAGGCGCTCGATCTCCACCGGCTGCAGGGCGCGATAGCTGGGCATGGCCAATTCACCACCGAGATCGAACAGCCGGTGCTGGCAGGGTGCCAGGGCGTCGCTCACCTCGGCCAGGCGGGTATCGTCCGCCAGCTCGGCGAGCAGCAGACCCAGGGCACTGTTGAGTTCGTCCACCGCGCCGATGGCCTCGATGCGCGGATGATCCTTGGGTACCCGGCTGCCGTCGGCCAGGCCGGTATCGCCGGCGTCGCCCTGGCGGGTGTAGATCTCAGTAAGGCGAAAACCCATGGCGCAGCTCCTGATGAGGTTCTAAGGGCTTGTCTGAGAAGTCGCCGAGCGACGGTCAGGCAAGGCAAAAATCGGTGAGGAAGCGGAGTTCACGAAGAGTAAATGAGCATTCCGACCGGGCTGGCGATCCAGGTGATTTTTAACGCAGCATGGCCGAGCACAGGCACTTTTCAGACAAGCCTAGGCTGTGTCGAAGTCGGCCTGGATGAGCGGCAGGCGCAGGGTGAAGCAGGTCCCTACGCCGGGCGTGGAGTGCACCTCCATCTGCCCCTTGTGGTTGTTGGTGATGATGAAGTACGACACCGACAGGCCCAGACCGGTGCCCTGGCCCACCTCCTTGGTGGTGAAGAAGGGCTCGAAGATGCGCTTGCAGATATCCTCGGGGATACCGATGCCGTTGTCTTCCACCTGGATCTCCGCCCAGCCGCCGCGCAGCCTGGTGCGCAAGGTGATGCGGCCGTATTCGCCTTCTTCCTCGTCGTCGCGCAGGTGGATAGCCTGGGCGGCGTTCTTCAGCAGGTTGAGCAGCACCTGCTCCAGTTCATTGCCGATCACCGGCACCGGCCCCAGTGCCGGATCGAATTCGCGGATGATCGACAGGGTGCGGAAGTCGAAGCCTTCCGCCAGGTCGAAGTCGTTGCCGGCGATCTCGATGGCCTGGTCGATCAGCGGCGGCAATTCGCTGGCTTCCATCTTGCGATTGCTGCGCCGGCTGAAGGCCAGCATGTGGCTGACGATCTTGGCCGCGCGGCTGCCGGCCTGGTGGATGCCGTCGAGCAGCCGCGGGATCTGCCGGCTTTCCAGGTAGCAATTCACCGCATTGAGTTCGACGCCGGATTCGGCGGCCTGCTCGAGATTCTTCGGCAATTCCGGCGACAGCCGGCGGCGGATGTTCTGCACGTTGTGCAGGATGGCGCCCAGGGGATTGTTGATCTCGTGGGCCATGCCGGCGGCCAGGCCGCCCACCGAGAGCATCTTTTCCGACTGCACCATCATCTCTTCCATGTTGAGGCGCTGGGTGATGTCGTCGATGCGGATCACCACGCCACGTCCGGCGCCGCCCATCAGCGGGTAGAAGGTCAGGGTGTAGTGGCGCGGGGTATCGGTCAGCGCCCAGGTCACCCGCTCCACCTTTTCCACCCGCAGCAATTCGGCGGTGCGACTCAGTTGCGGCAGGAACGGCTTGAGCGAGGGAAAGGCAAGAAACACCGGCTGGTTCAGGGCTTCGTCCAGCTGGGTGCCGGAGAGGTGGGTGGCTTCCTGGTTCCACTGGGTCACGTAGAACTGCTCGTCCACCGCGATCAGCGCCGAGGGCATGGAGTCGATGATGCTGTTGAGGTAGTTCTGGAAGCCGGTGAGCTTCTTCTCGATCTTGCCGCGGACCTGTACCTCCAGTTCCAGCTTGCGGTTGGAGCGGCGCGTCTCCTCGGCCAGGCTCTGGGCCTGCAGCACGGCGTACTGGGCGTCGTCGCGGGCGCGCTTGAGTTGCTGCTCGCGGCCCTGGATGCGGCCGAGCATGGTGTTGAAGGATTCCGCCAGGCGACCCAGTTCGTCTTCGCTGCCCTTGCTGGCGCGCAGCGAGTAGTTTTCCTCGCGGGTCACCTGGCGGGAAAGTTCTTCCAGCTCGCGGATCGGCAGGGTGATGAGTCGCTTGATCTGTCGCGCCACCACCAGCCAGAGCAGGATGCTGAAGGTCAGGATCGCCAGGCTGGCGGTCAGGGTGCCGCGGTAGAAGGCGCCCGGCAGCTCGCTGCTGGCCACCAGCAGCAGATGCCCGGGCGGGCCCTCGGGGCGCGGCAGTTCCACCAGCAGGTTGGTGCGGAATTCCCGCAGGCGCCAGGTCTGCAGCTCTTCGAAGCGCGCGGGTACCTGCAGGCGATCGCCGTTGTGCAACTCGGCCAGGCGCTGGCCCTGGCTGTCGTAGACCGCGGCCAGGCGCAGCGGCGCATAGCCGTCCAGCTGGCGCAACTGCACCTGGGCCGCCTCCGGCGAGGCCAGCACCTCGCGACTGAGCACCGGGCTGGCGAACAGCCGGCCCAGGGTCTGCAGCGCCTGGGGCGCCACGCTTTCCTGGGAGATCCAGTAGGCGGCACTGATGAAGGTCACGTTGGCCACCACCAGCACCGCGATCATCATCACCAGCAGGGCGGCCAGCAACTTGCGGCCGACCGGGAGATTCTTCAGGCGTTTGGCGAGGATCATGGCGCAGCCGCGGCAACAGGGAAGCGGGCAGGGTAGCCCGCAGCTAGTCCTCGGGCAATCCGCGCTCCGCGAGCCGGGTCCGCAACCGCTGCTGGAGGTCCGTCAGATGCGGCACCGGCAGGCGCAGCCGTCCGGCGATCGGCAGGGCATGACCGAGCAGATGGCTCACCTCGGTGCGCTGGCCGCGCTCCACGTCCTGCAGCATGGAAGAGCGGTTGTTGGCGGTGGCGGCGATCACCGCCTCGACCTCCTGCTGCAGCCCCTGGGCCGCCGGGGCGAGGCCCATGGCTTCCAGCAGGGCCGCGAGTTCGTCGCAGAGCGCCGCTACCTCCGCTGCGTGCTGGCGCAGCTCGCCGTTGCGGCAGCGATGCAGCACGGTCAGCGGATTGATGGCGCAGTTGATCGCCAGCTTGCGCCACAGCCGGGCGTCGATGTCTTCGGTCCAGCGCACCGGGAAACCCAGCTGGGTAAGGGTGTCCAGCCAGGGTGGCGGGGTATGGCTGCCGAGCTGGTCGCCGATCCAGATCTGCCCGGCGCCGGCCGCCACCACATGGAAGTCGGTCTCGCGATAGGCCCCCTCGGTGGTGCTGGCTCTCAGGCAGCGCGCCCGCGGGACCCGGGCGGCCACGGCATCCTGGCTGCCCAGGCCGTTCTGCAGCAGCAGGATCTCGGCCTCCGGTTCCAGGCGCGCGGCGACGCTGGCGATGGCTTCTTCGGCGTCATAGCTCTTGCAGGCGAGGATCAGGCGGCGGATCGGATTGCCGGCCTCGGGCGTCTCGGCCGGCAGCGGATAGAGGCTGGTGGTGTCGCCTTCGCTGAGTTGCAGTCCGCCGCCGGCGCGATACTGCGCCAGGCGTGTACGGTCACGCAGGATCAGCCGGACCGGTTCGCCACCGCGAAACAGCCGCGCCGCCCAGAGTCCGCCGAGACTGCCGGCACCCAGTACGTGCCAGCTCACAACTGTGACTCCAGGGTGGATTCGCGGGGCATGGTTGGATTCCTGCAAGGCTAGGGTCAGTCGTTATAATGGTCGGTCATGCCGCAGCGTCAAGGCTGCCCCATCGCAACCGAGGAGAAAATCCATGCCTTCCTTCGACGTGGTATCGGAGCTGGACAAGCACGAAGTCACCAATGCCGTCGACAACGCCATCAAGGACCTTGATCGCCGCTACGACCTGCGCGGCAAGGGCAGCTTCGAAGCCAAGGACCTGACGGTGACCCTCACCGCCGATGCCGACTTCCAGCTCGAACAGATGCTGGAGATCCTCAAGGTCAACCTGGCCAAGCGCAAGATCGACGTCCAGTGCCTGGAGGTCAAGGATGCCTATGCCTCCGGCAAGTCCGTCAAGCAGGAGACCGTCCTGCGCGAGGGGATCGACAAGGAGCTGGCGAAGAAGATCGTCGCCCTGATCAAGGACAGCAAGATCAAGGTTCAGGCCGCCATCCAGGGCGAGCAGGTGCGCATCACCGGCAAGAAGCGCGACGAGTTGCAGGAGGTCATCGCCCTGCTGCGCGGCCAGTCCCTGGACATGCCGCTGCAATACCAGAACTTCCGTGATTGAGCTGACTCCCTTTAGGGTCGCCGCCGAGCGCGGCGGCATCTGACTGAAGAGGTAACAGGAGACGCCGTTTGGATATCGAAAACCAATACAACCACCTGCTGGCGATGACCGCGGGCTGGCTGCCCATTGTCCTGCAGTATTCCGGCCGGGTGCTGCTGGCGCTGCTGACCCTGGCCATCGGCTGGTGGTTGATCAACAAGGTCTCGGCCAAGGCCAGCGGCCTGGCGGCCCACCATGGCGCCGACCCGGCGCTGCTGAGTTTCCTCGGCAGCCTGGTCAGCATCATCCTCAAGATCCTGCTGGCGGTCAGCGCGGCGTCCATGATCGGCATCGCCACGACCTCCTTTGTCGCCATCATCGGTGCGGCCGGTCTGGCCGTGGGTCTGGCACTGCAGGGCAGCCTGTCGAATTTTGCCGGCGGTGTGCTGATCCTGACCTTCCGCCCCTTTCGCGTCGGTGAATTCATCGAAGCCCAAGGCGTGATGGGGACGGTGAATTCCATCCAGATCTTCCACACCATCCTGCTGACCGGGGACAACAAGACCGTCACCATTCCCAACGGCAATCTGTCCAACGGCATCATCACCAACTACTCGCGCCAGCCCAAGCGCAAGGTGATCTTCGATGTCGGCGTGGATTACGAGGCCGATCTGCAGAAGGGCCGCGAGGTGCTGCTGGCGCTGGCGGAAGACTCGCGGGTGCATCGGGATCCGGCCGCCGAGGTGGTGGTATCGGCCCTGGGCGACAGCGCCATCACCCTGTCGCTGCGCTTCTGGACCGACAGCGGCGACTACTGGCCGCTGATGTTCATGCTCAACGAGCAGGTCCGCGACCGTCTGGGCGCGGTGGGTATCGGCATTCCCTTCCCGCAGCGAGTGGTGCACTTCGCCAACACTGCACCGGTCGCTGAGGCGCAGGGCGAGTCCAGCCCCGCCGCCTAGGTCCCGCTCAGCTCCCGCCGGTCTTGACGACGGCGGGATCGCGCCGCTGACGCAGCCAGAGCACGGCGATCAGCAGCAGCGTCGGCACCCCCATCAGCGCGGTCAGGGAGAAGAACGAGCTGTAGCCGACGTGCTCGACCATGGCCCCCGAATAGCCACCCAGCAGGCGCGGCAACAGCAGCATCAGCGAGCTGAGCATGGCGTACTGGGTGGCCGAGAATCTGAGGTTGGTCAGACTCGACAGGTAGGCGACAAAGGCCGAGGTGGCCATGCCGCCACTGACGTTGTCGGCGCAGATGGTGGCGATCAGCAGCGGCACGTTGGCGCCGGTGGAGGCGATCACCACGAACAGCAGGTTGGTCAGCGCCGAAGCGGCGCCGCCGAGGAAAAGGATCGGCAGGATGCCTACCCGGGTGATCAGCACGCCGCCCAGGCCCGCGCCGAACAGGGTCATGAACACCCCGAAGATCTTGCTGACCCCGGCGATGGTTTCCTTGCTGTATCCCACGTCGATATAGAAGACGCTGGCCATCACCCCCATGACCGTGTCGGACAGCCGATAGGTGGAGATCAGGCCGAGCAGCAGCAGCGCCTGCCACTGGTAGCGCTGGATGAATTCGGTGATGGGCGTCAGCACCGGTGCCATCAGCCGGCGCCCCGGCGCGGTCAGGCACAGCCAGACGATCAGGCCGTACATCAGACCGCGCGGCCAGTAGCCGCCGGCCAGGGCCGACAGGCCGCCGGTGGCGGCCACGATCAGCACGATCAGCAGGATCACCGAGACCATCTGGTGGACGAAGTCGAAGCGTGGCAGTTCTTCGGCATTGGCCGCATCGCGCAACCGCAGGGGCTCGCGCATGCGGCGCATGAGATCACTCAGGGGCTTGGAGCAATAGCGGCCCCAGGGCGACAGGCAGCCGACGATGAACAGGCTGTAGAGCAGGGCGCGTGGCCAGGCCTGGGCGATGGCGGCATTGATGGCGGCGGGGATGGAGATCAGCATCACCAGCAGCAGGGCAACCGCCACCAGCTGGTGATTGAAGCCGAAGCGCGATTCCGCCATGGCCATGGGCGCTACCGGCTCGGGTTCGCGAATCAGCACGCTGGTCACCAGGCCCGGCAGCACCAGGAGGGCGAACAGCATGTAGGTAGTGGCCCAGGCGCTCTGGCTGTAGCCCAACCGGGACGAGCCCAGCTCCTCGGCGAGAAACAGCGCGCCGGCGCTGGCCAGCAGGGCGGCGATGCGATAGCCGGTCATGTAGCAGGCGGCCAGGGCGGCCTGGCGATCGTCGTCGGCGATTTCCAGGCGATAGGCGTCCACGGCGATGTCCTGGGTGGCCGAGGCAAAGGCCACCAGCACGGCCAGGGCGATGAGTTGCTCCAGGTGCTGCTGCGGATTGCACAGCGCCATGCCGATCAATCCCAGGCCCACCAGAATCTGCGACAGCACCAGCCAGGAGCGTCGCCGCCCGAGCTTGCCGATCAGCGGCAGCTTCCACAGGTCGAGCATGGGCGACCAGACCCACTTGAAGGCATAGGCCAGACCGATCCAGCTGGCATAGCCGATGGTCTCGCGACTCACGCCCGCTTCGCGCAGCCAGACCGACAGGGTGGAAAACACCAGCATGGCTGGCAGGCCCGCAGCGAAACCCAGCAGCAGCAGGGCCAGGCAGGCCTTTGACTTGTAGGTGGTGACGGCTTCACGCCAGAAACGTGCAAACATGCCCTTGGGCTCGGAAAAAACGCGCACTCTACTCGACACTCTCAGCTGGATTCCACCGGTACCGACGCATGTCCACCCGGTCCTCGTGCAGCAGTACACCCTCGGCCCGCAGCCGCTCGCGTTGCTCCCGGCCAGAGGGGCTGTCCTGGGTCAGGCTCGGCCGGCCATCCGCCGCGATCACCCGATGCCAGGGCAGGGCACTGCCCTCCGGCAGACGCCCCAGCACCCAGCCCACCCAGCGGGCTCCGCGACCGAGCCCGGCGAGTTCCGCCAACTGGCCATAGCTGACCACCCGCCCCGCGGGAATGGCGGCCAGTGCCAGGAAGACGGCCTGGCGACGGGATTCGAGGGGAGGGGGTGCACGCATGACGCCCTGCTGCTCCGGGGGAGAAGAGTGCCAGTGTGCCGAAAAGTTTGGTTACGGTGGTGCTGAAACGTGTCGAGCTGCCGCATTCTCCCAAGACGCCCGACCTTTGGGCAGTATTTCCGGAAACTTGCCTAACTTTTACCCAGGAACGGTTGCGCGAGCCTCTGGCACCCGGATAATCGCGCCCCTCTCGTTTCGTTACCTTTCCACCCAAGTCCACCCAAAGGTGTCCTGGTGCCCATGCGTTTTCGATTGCTCTCCTCGCTCGCGCTGTTGTCACTCGCCTCCTTCGCCCATGCCGACACCGTCTGGCTCAAGAATGGCGATCGTCTGACCGGAACCATCAAGCTGCTGGACAGCAAGAAGCTGCTCTTGCAGACCGAATACGGCGGCAACATTCCCCTGTCCTGGGACAAGATCAAGACGCTGCAGCGTGACAAGCCCGTCATCGTCCAGCGCGGCAAGTACGAACCCGATTTCCCGGTGGAAAGCCTCAAGCCGGCCGACGACGGCCAGGTGGTGGTCACCACCACCGATGGCCAGCAGACCGTCCCCCTGGCCAGCATCACCCAGATCGTGCCGCCGCGGCCCTTCCTGCGCGACTTCGCCTGGAAAGGCAACATCGACGCCGGCCTGGACTACATCAGCTCCTCCGAGGACAGCCAGAAGTACGACATCGACTTCAAGACCCAGGCGCGCCATGGCATGTGGCGGCACAACGCCAACGGCAGCTACGACCGCTACAAGGCCAACGATACCGTCTCGACCAACAAGTACGATCTGCAATACGCCCTGGATCGCTTCTTCGACGAGAAATTCTTCTGGCAGGGCCGCGCCGAATACAAGCGCGACTGGATCCAGGCGCTGGCCAAGCAGCGGACCCTGGGTACCGGTCCCGGTTACCAGTTCTGGGACAACGAACTGGGTGCCTTCTCGCTCACCGGCCTGCTCAACCACAATCGCTACCAGTATGCGGACGGCGG
Source organism: Pseudomonas flavocrustae (assembly GCF_029872515.1). Lineage (NCBI taxonomy): Bacteria > Pseudomonadati > Pseudomonadota > Gammaproteobacteria > Pseudomonadales > Pseudomonadaceae > Pseudomonas > Pseudomonas flavocrustae. The sequence continues at coordinate 49,336 of NZ_JAPDIQ010000013.1, forward strand.
CTCCGACCAGTTCCTCTCGGCGAGCATGAAGTGGGACTACAACCGCTATCTGTACGGTCAGACCATCCAGTTCTTCACCACGGGTGAACTGGGTCGTCCGCTGGATAACACCGCCAACTTCACCTTCGACGGCGATGTCGGCCTGAGATACAAGGTGACCAACTGGGCGTCGCTGAACCTCAAGGCGTCCAAGGAACTGACCAGCGGTGCCGAGGGCAACGTCAACCAGACCGAGTACACCGCCGGTGTCGGCGTGTCCTGGTAACCCGATATTTCCCTGACCCTGTGCAACCCCCTCAAGGCCGCGACTTTCGCGGCCTTGTCGTTTGTGCCGGGCGCCTGGCGGCGACCTTGAAATCGGCTCGACCGCCTCCATCTCCTGTCTTTCAACCGGCTTCCACCGTGAAGGACCTGAGATGCGCGTGACCGCCTTACTCTTCTTGCTGTTCCCCTTTGTGGAACTGGCCGTACTCATCAAGATCGGCAGCGAAATCGGCGTGCTCGCCACCTTCGCCCTGCTGCTGCTGAGCTTTCTGGTCGGTGTCGCCCTGCTGCGCGTCGCCGGCTTCACCACCCTCTGGCGCATCCGCATGCGCCTGGCCCAGGGGCAGATGCCCGAGCAGGAAGTCATCCAGGGCCTGACCCTGGCGATTGCCGGCGCCCTGCTGATCTTTCCGGGCTTCATCAGCGACGTTCTGGCGCTCGTCTGCCTCTTGCCGGTGACCCGCAAGGCCCTGCTGGGCGCGGTGATCGGCCGGGTGACCCGGCGCAATCCCGGCGCCCAGGGCTATCAGCCGGGCGCCGGTCAGGGCGCGCCTCATCGCCCCGAGGTGATCGAGGGTGAAGTGGTGCACCGTGACGAGCAAAAACGCTAAAAATTTTGTCCTCCGCCCTTGAAATGCCTGGCGACAACCTCATGTAGCGGACACCGCAAGGTTGTCGCCGCAAGGCGAGCAGGTTTCGCGTCCTGTCATGCACAGGGCGCACCCGGCGCAGCCGGTAAAAACAAACTGCCGATGCAGTCATCGGCGCTGGAAACACTTAGAACTTTGGGAGATACGACAATGGCGCTTCGTCCTCTGCATGATCGCGTTGTGATTCGTCGCAGCGAAGAAGAGACCAAATCCGCTGGCGGCATCGTGCTGCCGGGCTCGGCTGCCGAAAAGCCGAACCGCGGTGAAGTGGTTGCCGTAGGCACTGGACGCGTGCTGGACAACGGCGACGTCCGTGCTCCGGCGGTGAAAGTGGGTGACAAGGTGGTTTTCGGTCCCTATTCCGGCAGCAACGCCATCAAGGTCGATGGCGAAGAACTGCTGGTGATGGCTGAGTCCGAAATCCTGGCCGTTATCGAAGGCTGATCCCCGCTCACTTTTCGAATTTCTTAGAGGAAACAGAACATGGCTGCAAAAGACGTCAAATTTGGTGACTCCGCGCGCAAGAAGCTGCTGACCGGTGTCAACACCCTGGCCGACGCCGTCAAGGCCACCCTGGGCCCGAAAGGCCGTAACGTGGTTCTGGAGCGTAGCTTCGGTGCTCCCCTGATCACCAAGGACGGCGTGTCCGTCGCCAAGGAGATCGAGCTCAAGGATCGCATCGAGAACATCGGCGCCCAGCTGGTGAAAGACGTGGCCTCCAAGGCCAACGACGCTGCCGGCGACGGCACCACCACCGCCACCGTGCTGGCCCAGGCCATTGTCACCGAAGGCCTGAAGTCCGTGGCCGCCGGCCTGAACCCGATGGATCTGAAGCGCGGCATCGACAAGGCCACCGCTGCCGTCGTCGCCGAGCTGAAGAACCTGTCCAAGCCCTGCGCCGACAGCAAGGCCATCGCCCAGGTAGGCACCATCTCCGCCAACTCCGACGAAAGCATCGGCAACATCATCGCCGAAGCCATGGAGAAGGTTGGTAAGGAAGGCGTCATCACCGTCGAAGAAGGCTCGGGCCTGGAAAACGAACTGTCCGTCGTTGAAGGAATGCAGTTCGACCGTGGCTACCTGTCGCCCTACTTCATCAACAAGCCCGACACCATGTCGGCCGAGCTGGACAGCCCGCTGCTGCTGCTGGTCGACAAGAAGATCTCCAACATCCGCGAACTGCTGCCGGTGCTGGAATCTGTCGCCAAGGCCGGTCGCCCGCTGCTGATCGTCGCCGAAGACGTCGAAGGCGAAGCCCTGGCCACCCTGGTGGTCAACAACATGCGCGGTATCGTCAAGGTCGCTGCCGTCAAGGCGCCGGGCTTCGGTGATCGTCGCAAGGCCATGCTGCAGGACATCGCCATCCTGACCGGCGGTACCGTCATCTCCGAAGAAGTCGGTCTGAGCCTGGAAAGCACCACTCTGGAGCACCTGGGTCAAGCCAAGCGTGTGGTCCTGAACAAGGAAAACACCACCGTCATCGACGGCGCCGGCGTGGAAGTCGACATCCAGGCCCGCATCAAGCAGATCCGTGCCCAGGTCGAAGAAACCTCTTCCGACTACGACAAAGAGAAGCTGCAAGAGCGTCTGGCCAAGCTGGCCGGCGGTGTTGCCGTGATCAAGGTTGGCGCTGCCACCGAAGTCGAGATGAAAGAGAAGAAAGCCCGCGTTGAAGACGCCCTGCACGCTACCCGCGCTGCCGTGGAAGAAGGCGTGGTGCCTGGCGGCGGTGTCGCCCTGGTGCGTGCCCTGGACGCGCTGAAGGACCTGAAAGGCATCAACGAAGAGCAGAACGCCGGTATCAACATCCTGCGTCGCGCCGTCGAAGCCCCGCTGCGCCAGATCGTGGCCAACGCCGGTGACGAAGCCTCTGTCGTGCTGGACAAGGTCAAGCAGGGCAGCGGCAACTACGGCTACAACGCCGCCACTGGCGAATACGGCGACATGCTGGAATTCGGCATCATCGACCCGGCCAAGGTGACCCGCAGCGCGCTGCAGGCCGCTTCCTCCATCGCCGGTCTGCTGATCACCACCGAAGCCATCGTGGCTGAGCTGCCGAAAGACGACTCCGCTCCGGCCATGCCCGATATGGGCGGCATGGGTGGCATGGGCGGCATGATGTAACACCCGCTCCGGCCCCCGGGCCGAGCCCAACCCCGGTGCTCCTCGCGGACACCGGGGTTTTTTATGGCCGGTCGCCGGCCCGCCCGCGCTGGTCGAGGCCGCCGGGGCCGGTTAGGCTCTGTGCCGAACAGACGACAACGAGGCCCGCGGTGGGCTCGGGCAAGAGGTCAGCGACATGCGTATCCTGGTGGTGGAAGACAACCGCGACATCCTCAGCAATCTGCTGGACTACCTCAGTCTCAAGGGCTACAGCGTGGATTGCGCCCAGGATGGGCTGTCGGGCCTGCACCTGGCCGCGACCGAGCACTATGACCTGCTGATCCTCGACATCATGCTGCCCGGCATCGATGGCTACACCCTCTGCCAGCGGCTGCGCCAGGATGCCCGCCGCGACACCCCGGTGATCATGCTCACCGCCCGCGATCAACTCGACGATCGTCTGGAAGGCTTTCGCTCCGGCGCCGACGACTATCTGGTCAAGCCCTTCGCCCTGTCCGAATTGGCCGCCCGCGTCGAGGCGGTCATGCGCCGGGCCAAGGGTGGCGGGCGCCGGCAGCTGCAGGTCGCCGATCTCAGCTATGACCTCGATACCCTGGAGGTCAGTCGCGCCGGCAAGCCGCTCAAGCTCAATCCCATCGGCCTCAAGATTCTCGCCCTGCTGATGCAGAAGTCGCCCCATGTGGTGCGGCGCGAGGTGCTGGAGGAAGCGGTATGGGGCGAGGACTACCCTGACAGTGACAGCCTCCGCAGCCACGTCCACCAGTTGCGCCAGGTGATCGACAAGCCCTTCGAGCAGCCGCTGCTGCGCACCATTCACGGCGTGGGCTACAAACTGGTCGAGCAGGACTAGCCATGGAATATCACCTGAGCCTGTCGCGACGGATCGTCATCGCCTTCGTGCTGATGACCTTTCTGGTGGGTGGCGTCTTTGCCCTGGGGATCGTCGCCGCGGTGCATACCGTCGAGGAACGCCTGATCTCCACCGATCTGCACAATGAACTGGAGCGCATGGTGCAGCGCGACATGAAGCGCGGCGGCCAGCCGGTGCTGGACCCGGACATGCGCCTGTATTTCGTGCCTCTCACCGAGGTGGCACAGCTGCCAGCGCACCTGCGCGAGCTGCCGGCCGGCTTCAGTGAAGTGGAGGAGGATCAACAGTACTTCTATGCCTATGTGGCCGAGCTGGAGGGCAATCACTTCGTCCTGCTGCAGAACCAGAGCGATTTCGAGGCGCGCGAACGCCTGCTCTACAAGGTGGTGCTGGTCGGCTTCCTGATCAGCGTGGCCCTGGCCTGGCTGCTGGGCTGGGCCCTGGCGCGGCGGGTGATCGCCCCGGTCGTACGGTTGGCGCGTCAGGTGCGCCGGCGTGACCAGTTGCTCGATGTAACCCCGCCCCTGGCGCCGGACTACGCCAAGGACGAGGTCGGCGAGCTGGCCGGGGCCTTCGATGATGCCCTGGAGCGCCTGCGTGCTGCCCTGGCCCGGGAACGGCTGTTCACCAGTGACGTCAGCCACGAATTGCGTACTCCGCTGATGGTGATCAATTCCTCCTGCGAATTGCTCGAGGCCACGCCGGATCTGCCAGCGCGGGCGAAGGGTCCGCTGGAACGGATGACCCGTGCGGCGCGGGAGATGCAGGAGCTGGTGCAGACCTTTCTGGCCCTGGCGCGCAACCAGGGCGACAACGACACCCAGGCCCCGCGGGCCACCCTGGCCGACGTGGCGCGGCGGCAAACGCAGGAGTGGCAGGCGGCGGTGGAAGCCAAGGGCCTGCAGTGGCGGCTGAGCGTGGCGCCGGGGGCTGACCAGGCGCTCTGGCACGAGCCCTTTCTGCGCTCGGTAATGAGCAATCTGTTGCGCAATGCGCTGCATTACACCGAGCGGGGTTACATCGGCCTGCATGTCGGGACGGACGGCTTCGTGGTGGAAGACAGCGGCGTCGGCATCCCCGAGGAGCAGCGCGAGGCGATGTTCCAGCCCTTCGTGCGGGGCGCGGAGGGGCGCGGCGAGGGCCTCGGGCTGGGCTTGTCGCTGGTGCGCAGGATCTGCCAGCTGCAGGGCTGGCACGTGACCCTGGGTGAAAGCACGGCGGGCGGTTGCCGCTTCGAGATAGCACTCGGCACCGACAGACTAGCGGACTGAGGTTACAGAAATTTCACAAAGGCTTGACCGGGGTTTGACAGGGGCCCGGATAGGGTGGCGGCACTTCTCCACTCCCTCAGGAGCCGCCTCCGTGAAAGCGCCCATCGACCTGCCCTTTTCGCAAAAGTACGACGCCGACCACGCCCGCCAGTATTACCTGAAGCATCAGGACGGTCTGGCCCGGCGTCTGTCCAACTGGCGCGACCAGCAACTGGCGCGGCAGGCCCTGAGCATCGCCGGCCAACCCAATCTGGTGCTGGATCTGCCCAGTGGGGCAGGGCGCTTCTGGCCGCTGCTGGCGGAAAAGCGCAATCGCCTGATCATCGGTGCCGATTACTCGGAAAACATGCTGGCCACCGCCCGCGATCAGCAGCCGGCGGACGTCGTGGCCCGAGTGAAGACGCTACAGACGTCGGCTTTCGCTATCGACCTGTCTGACAATTCTGTAGATTGCATTTTCTGTATGCGCTTGTTTCACCATGTGGGCGAATCGGCGGACCGACTGGCACTGCTGCAGGAGTTCCACCGGGTGACCCGCGACAGTGTCATCCTGTCGTTGTGGGTGGATGGCAACTTCAAGGCCTGGCGGCGTCAGGCGCTGGAGCGCCGTCGCAAGGCCCAGGGCCGCGACCGTGGCGGTTATCAGAACAGATTCATCGTCGAGCGCAGCCAGTTCGAGGCGGAGGTCGCCCAGGCCGGCTTCGTCGTCGACCGCGCTCTGGATTTCCTGCCGGGCTATGCCATGTGGCGGGTCTATGTCCTGCGCAAGGCCAATTGAAGCTATCTAGAATAAGAGAGGCAGCTGATGGGAGCCGTAACGCAAGGCGAAGAGCGTTTCGATCGCTGGTGGAACACCGCGGGTGACTGGGTGGAAGCCCCCAACGTCCGCCGCGGTGGCGAAAGCGGTGTTCAGCGCCTGCAGCTGCCCGACGGTACCCTGGCCTACGTCAAGCGCCAGGTCGGCCATCTCTATCGCAGCCTGCGTCATCCCCTGGGACGTCCCACCGCTCTGCGCGAGCGCGATGCGCTGATCGCCTTTCGCGACCTGGGCATTCAGGTTCCCGAACTACTGTTCTGCGATGCCCGGCATGCCCAGGGCGGCTGGCGCGCGCTGCTGGTGAGCGCCGCTCTGGAAGGCTATCAGGACCTCGATCAGTGGTACGCCGAAGGTGGCGGCCAGTCTCTCAGCGAAGCCGAGCACGAGCGTTTCCTGACCACCCTGGGAGAGGTGCTGGCGCGCATGCATCGGCACCGCTGGCAACACGGTTGCCTCTATCCCAAGCACATCTTCGTGGCCGACCGAGTCAGCCCTCAGGGCAAGGAATTCTCCGTCGCCCTGCTCGATCTGGAGAAATGTCGCCAGCGCATCGGTATAGACACGGCCGCCCGTCGGGATATGCTGCAATTACGCCGCCATTCGTCGTGGAATGCTGCGCAATGGCGAACTCTCCTCTACGTTTACCAACAGGCGTTGGGACGGAAGATCAGAGGGTTAGAGCCATGACTTCACAAATTACTCGAGGTTTGCTGATCGCGGCTTTCTGTGGGGTCACCACATTGGCCTATGCGAGCTGGCTGCGGCCGGCGGCGGTGGTGGTCGGCAGTGAAGGCCTCGAGTATTGCCAGACGCCGGTGGCTCGCAGCCTGACCACCTCCAGCACGGGTAGCCAGGACCTGCTGCTGTTTCTCTTCGGCATGACCCAGACCCACAACCGCTAGGCCCTCGGGCGGTCAAGCGCCTTTCGCTTCCTCGGCAAGTTGGGCATCCTGTCGTCTGACTTCTAGCTGCCGAGCCCCCGCCGATGATGGCCGATAGTTTTTCCGAGCAGGCCGTGCAAAGCCTGCTGGACACCGACTTCTACAAGCTCACCATGATGCAGGCCGTCCTGCACAACTATCCCAATGCGGAAGTCGAGTGGGCCTTTCGCTGCCGCAACGACGAAGACTTGCGGCCCTATCACGCGGCCATCCAGGCCGAGATCGATGCCCTCGCCGATGTCGCCATCAGCGACGGTCAGCTGGCCTTTCTCGAGCGCATCCCCTTCATCACCCCGGACTTCATCCGCTTCCTGCGGCTGTTTCGCTTCAATCCGTCCTATGTGTTCCTGGGCGAGGAAGAAGGGCGCTTCACCCTAACCCTGAAAGGTCCCTGGCTGCACCTGATCCTGTTCGAGGTGCCGATCCTGGCGCTGATCAGCGAGGTGCGCAATCGCCAGCGCCATGCCGATCTGCCGCTGCAGGTGGCGCAGGATCAGCTCTATCGCAAGTTCGACTGGCTGGCACGAGAGGCGGGCGCCGATGAACTGGCCGAGTTCAAGATGGCCGACTTCGGCACCCGGCGGCGTTTCTCCTATGGGGTGCAGGAGATGGTGGTGCGCAGCCTGAGGGACGACTTCCCCGGTCGCTTCGTTGGCACCAGCAACGTGCACCTGGCCTGGAAGCTGGATGTCGCGCCCCTGGGCACCATGGCCCATGAGTGGCTGATGGCGCACCAGCAACTGGGGCCGCGACTGATCGACAGCCAGATCTCCGCCCTCGACTGCTGGGTGCGCGAGTATCGCGGTCAGCTCGGTATCGCCCTGACCGACACCATCACCATGGATGCCTTCCTGCGCGATTTCGATCTCTACTTCGCCAAGCTGTTCGACGGCCTGCGGCACGACAGCGGCGATCCCCTGCAGTGGGCGGAAAAGGCCATCGCCCACTACCAGCAGCTGGGCATAGATCCCCTGACCAAGACCCTGGTGTTCTCCGACTCGCTCAACCTGGAAAAGGCCCTGGCGCTGTTTCGCGCCCTGCGCGAGCGGATCAACGTGAGCTTTGGTATCGGTACCCACTTCACCTGCGACATCCCCGGGGTGCAGCCGATGAACATGGTGCTCAAGATGAGTCGCTGCAACGGTCAGCCGGTGGCCAAGATCTCCGACGCCCCGGGCAAGGCCCAGGGCGGTGAGCCGGACTTCCTGCACTATCTGCGGCACGTCTTCCAGGTCAACGGCGCCTGAGTTCGGACGCCTTGCCAGGGCCGGCTCTCAGGACGAGCAGCTGATCTCCAAGTGCTTGCCCCAATCCGGCGGCCGCTGGGCGAAGCGCTCGCGTCCCGGCTGGGCCTCGAAGGGGCGTGACAGCACCTCGTGCAGCAGGCGCACCTCGCGGTAGTCGCCCGCTTCGGCCTGCTCGATGGCCTGCTGGGCCAGGTAATTGCGCAGCACATACAGCGGATTGACCGCATTCATGCGCGTGGTGCGGTCGGCTGCGGTACCGCCTTCGGCCTCCAGGCGCGCGCGATAGGCCTGGCCCCAGTCGTCGAAACCGCGCAGGTCGATGAAGTCCTCGCGCACCCGGGCCAACGCCGCGGCAGGTTCGTCTTCGCCCAGGTGACGGAAGAACAGGTGATAGTCCACGCCGCCCTGCTGCATAAGGGCCAGCAGGCGCTCGACCAGTTCCTGGTCTTCTTCCCGCGCGTCCTGCAGACCCAGCCGACGGCGCATCAGGTCGAGATAGTGCGCCTGGTACAGCGGCAGGAAGAGGGCGATGCTCTCCTGCAGCGTCTCCACCGCCACCTTGGGCGTCAGCGCCTGGGCCAGGGCCGCCAGGTTCCAGTGGGCAATGGGCACCTGGTTGCTGTAGGAGTAGCGCCCGGTGTGATCGGAGTGATTGCAGATGAACTGGGCGTCGAAGTCGTCGAGAAAGGCGAAGGGGCCGAAATCGAAGGTGAGCCCCAGGATCGAGAAATTGTCGGTGTTCATCACCCCGTGGCAGAAGCCATAGGCCTGCCAGTGGGCGATCAGCCGGGCGTTGCGCTCCACCACCTCGCGGAACAGCGCGGCCCAGGGCTCAGGCGTCGTCAGCAATTCGGGGAAGTGCGCGGCCAGCACATGCTCGCCCAGCTGCTCCAGCAGCTGATGCTGGCGGGTGTAGTAGAAGTATTCGAAATGGCCGAAGCGCACGTGGCTGGGCGCCATACGCAGCAGGGTGGCGCCGGTTTCCAGTCGTTCGCGCACCACCTGGGTGGCGGAGCCGATCACGCACAACGCCCGGGTGGTGGGGATGCCTAGGGCGTGCAGGGCCTCGGAAGCGAGGAATTCGCGGATGGAGGAGCGCAGCACGGCGCGGCCGTCGCCCATGCGCGAGAAGGGTGTAAGGCCGGCGCCCTTGAGGTGCAGGTCCCAGTGTTCGCCGCGGTCGTTGACCGCCTCGCCCAGCAGCAGGCCACGGCCATCGCCGAGGCGGGGGTTGTAGGAGCCGAACTGATGGCCGGAATAGACCATGGCCCGGGGTTCGGCGCTGTCCCAGAGCTGGGCCCCGGCGAACACCTGGGTGAATTCGGGCGTCTCGGCCACTGCCGGGTCCAGGTCCAGCAGCGCCATCGCTGCCGGCGAGGCGACCACCAGCCGCGGATCGTCCAGCGGCCGGGGGTCGATATGGGTGGAGAAGTCATCGCCCAGGCGGGCGAATCTGTTGTCGAAGGTCAGGTCGAGCAGCTGTTTCATGGGTATCCCAGGGGCTGTAGAGCCTGTTCATAATCTCGCGAGCTAGAGCCAAATAAGGCGAAAACGGCGGAGGAAGCGGATCGGACTCGCGCTCGAGTTTACGAGTGGTAAATGAGCATTCCGAAGCCATTTTCAACGCAGTTTGGCCGACGCGCAGCAAATTATGGACAGGCTCTTGGGGGCCGTCAGGCCTTGGATGGCTTGGGACCCTCGGCCTCCTGCTGGGCATCCCCTTCAGATAGGAGAGGCTTTTTGCCCAGTTGTTTCTCCGCTCCGTGGCGATTCTTCAGGGTGATTTCCATCTGCGGCGTCGACAGCAGGTTGATGCCGGCCTCGCGCAGCAGCTGGTCGACCCGGCGAATCAGCTCGTCGGTGGCGGCGCTGCGATCGCCCAGTTCCCGGACATAGATGCGCAATTCGTGATCGAGGGTGGTGGCGCCATAGTGGGTGACGAACAGCGAGGGTTCGGGGTCGTGCAGGACGCGAGTATTCTCCTTCACCGCCTGCATGATCAGCTGTTGCGCCTGGGCCAGGTCGCTGCCGCGATTGACCCCGAAGGTCAGCACGATGCGGGTAACGGTGTCGGTCAGCGTCCAGTTGATCAGCTGGCTGGTGACGAAGGTCTTGTTCGGCACCACCACCGACTTGCGATCGGCGTCGGTGATATGGGTGGCGCGGATGCGGATCTTGTTCACCGTGCCGGTCACGTTGCCGATGGTGATGAGATCGCCGACGCGCACCGGGCGCTCGAAGAGGATGATCAGACCGGAGATGAAGTTACCGAAGATCTCCTGCAGACCGAAACCCAGACCGACCGAAAGGGCGGTGGCCAGCCACTGCAGCTTGTCCCAGCTCACCCCCAGGGTCGCCAGGGTGGTCACGGTGCCGAAGCCGACGATGACATAGGACAGCAGGGTGGTGGTGGCGTAGGCGCTGCCCTGGGCCAGATTCAGGCGTGACAGCACCAGCACCTCCAGCAGGCCGGGCAGGTTGCGCGCCAGGGCGACGGTGAGGCCGGCGATCACCAGGGCGATGATGAACACCCGCAGCGTCAGGGGGACCTGGGTGGCGGCGGCGCCGGTGCCGCTGGTGTACTGGTAGAGGGTGACGTTGTCCAGGTAGGAGAACACCGCCACCACGTCGGCCCAGACCAGGTAGAGCACGCCGAGGAAGGCCAGCAGCAGGGTCAGGCGCAACAGCCGCGAGGACTGCTGGTTGACCTGTTCCATGTCCAGGGTCGGCTCCTGCACCACCTCGACGCCCTCGGCGTCCTCCTGCTGCGCCTGCCGCTTCTGGATGGCGCGCTGGTAGGCCAGGCGCCGCGCGGCTACGCTCAGGCCTCGGGCCAGGGTGGCTTCGAGGATGATCCAGGCCATCAGCACATAGAGGGTGTCCACCAGGCGATCGGTGAGCTTGAGCGCCGTGTAGTAGTAGCCGAAGAGCACGGCGAAGAACAGCACGGCCGGAATGGCGGTGATCATCAGGCCGAGCAGCAGGCGGAAGAACGGCAGGCGCTCGCGGGCGGTGGCATTGAGCAGGGAGCGACCGAGCATCCAGGCCAGGCTGGCATAGGCGACCAGCACGATGAGGATGCCGAGGACGTCGTCGGCGAGGCCAGCCAGCTGGCGCTCGGCGATGGCCACCACCGCCATCAGCGCCAGGGCCAGCAGCCCCACCCGTCTGACCAGCCGGCGCAACGATTGCGCCTGGGGCCGGGCCCAGCGGAAATGGGTCTCGGCCACGCCACCGGAGGCCAGCAGGCGATACACCGTGTAGAACACCAGCCAGCCGGCGGCGATCTCCAGCAGGGCCGCGCCGATGGCGGCGTTGACCCCGCGTTCGTCACCTTCCAGGGCCACGCCGCCCAGCCAGAGCACCAGGCTTGCCGGCAGGCCCAGCAGGATGGTGAGCAGGATCGCCTGGGGCGTGTGCAACTGGCTGTCGCGCTGATAGTGGCCGATGTCCTGGTTGAGCTTGTGGACCCGGCCATAGAGGCGTGGGCGCTGCCAGATCAGGGTGGCGAAGGCCAGCACCAGCGGCAGCAGCAGCAGCGGGCGCTCGGCCAGGCCGACATAGAGTTCATGCAGGCTGGAGCCCCAGGGCACGTCGCGCAGCTGCTGCAGCAGCTTGCGCGGCGCGGTCTTGACCCAGTTCCAGTCCAGCGGCTTGTTGCTGGGAATCCAGAACATCTGCTCGTCGAGGGTGCCGCGCAGGCTGGTGATGGTGCTGCGCAGCTGGTTCTGGTTGAGCTGCAGATCGATGGATTCGCTGAGCAGGGCATTGAGTTCGGTGTTGAGGCGCTCCTGCAGTTCGCTGCGGGTCTTGAGCAGGTCGAGCAGTTGCTGACGCAGCTGCGGGGTGGCCTTTTCCGGCGGCTGCTGGGCCAGCAGATTGTCGACGTAGCCTTCCGGATTGGCGATCTGGGCGCGCTGCTGATTGAGTTCGAACTGATAGAGGCGCAGATCGGCGATGTCGTCGGTGAGGTCCTTGTTGACCTTGACCGAGGGCAGTGCCGCCCGCTGCTGATAGAGCAGCTTGGACAGCAGCACGCTGCCCTTGAGCACGCCGATCTGCTGCTCCATGTTCTCGGTGGTCTGCTTGAGCTGGTCCAGCTGCTGACGCGACTCGAGATTGCGGCGGTTGAGGTCGTTGAGGCGATCGGTGGCGCGCAGCAGGTAGTCCGACAGCTGCAGATTGAGCCCGGTCTCCTGGGACAGCACATCGTCCCCGGCGGTCTTTTCCGATTCGCGGGAGGCTTCGGCCAGGGTCTTTTCCGATTGCTGGCGGCGCTTGCCGCTGATCAGCGTCTGCAGGTCCAGGGTCTCCTGCTCGTAGCGCTTGACCTGTTCGGTGAAGAGTTCGCGGCGGATGGCCCCCAGATCCTGCAGCACGCTGTTGCCGCCCAGTTCCTGGCGCAGCAGCTGGATCTGCGCATTGGCGGCCGCCTGTTCCGCCAGCAACTGACCACGTCGCTCGGGCGTAATTGGCTTGGCGTTCTCGCGCCCGTTCTTGAGCAGATCGGCGATCTGCTGCAGGCGCGTCTGCAGATTGGCGATGTCCACCTGGGCGCGTTCGGGACGGGTCTGGGCATTGATCACCAGACTGTTGGCCGCATTGAGGTCGTCCTGCACGCTGTTGAGCGCCAGGCTGGTCTCGCTCAGACGCTGCTCCAGGGCCTGGGGCGTGGCGCCGGCATAGCGCTGTTCGGCCGGTTTGATCGGCTCGGCGCGCAGTCGCGCCAGTTGCCGCTGGGCATCCTTGATCTGTTGCGGCGCCTGGGCCAGCTGCTGGCGCAGATCGGCCAGCTGCTTGACGTACTGGTCACGCTGATCGAGCAGCTTGAGGGTCTGCTGCAGACTGTCCTGGGCGGCGCTCTGCTCGGGGGCGGGCAGCTTGCGATCGGCCAGCCCGGTCAGATTCTGCTGCACCTGCTGGGCATCCGGCGGCCCGGAATCCTGAGCCACGGCAGGAAGGGTGAACAGGCAACCGCAGAGAGCGGCGGCGCGAAGCAGAGCGGACAGGCGGTGCATGCGGTGGGCGTCGGGCAGTGGAAAGGCGCGAGGTTAAAGCCAGGCTACCATGGGCGCAAGATAGCGCTTTCCAGGGCGCGAACCCTGTTCATCCACCGTTAAAGAAAGAGCGCGGGCCCGCTGCTGCGGCCTTCGGGAAACTTCACGCCGACCTTGCGCACGCGCTTGTTCTCGATGGCCGCGACGATCCAGACCAGGCCATTCCATTCCACCAGGTCGCCGACGATGGGTTCGCCGCCGATCTCGTGGGTGATGAAGCTGCCGAGGCGCTGGTTGCCGTCCACCTCGCCCAGTTGCAGGCCGTACAGCGCGGCCACGGCGCTGAGTTCGGCGTCGGCTTCCAGGACGAAGTCGCCGAAGAATCTCTGGGTCTGCTGCGGTGCCTGGCTGAACAGCCGGCCGAGGGCCGGCAGATCGTGCTCGTGGCCGACCACACAGAGGATGTCGCCGGCTTCCAGGGTGGTACTGCCGGAGGGGTGGAGCAGGGTCTCGCCGCGGAACAGCGCGGCGATACGGGTGCCTTCGGGCATCTTCAATTCGCGCAGGGCGGCGCCGATGCACCATTTCTCGGCGCCCAGGCGATAGATGAACAGCTCCCATTCGCTGGTCGGATGGACCTGCAGGCCGGCGCGGGAGAAGGGCGCCGGCTCCGGTGGCACCGTCACCTTGAGCAGCTTGGCGGCCAGCGGCAGGCTGGAGCCCTGCACCAGCAGCGACACCAGCACGATGAAGAAGGCCACGTTGAAGAACAGCTGGGCCTGGGGCAGCCCGGCCATCATCGGGAACACCGCCAGGATGATCGGGACCGCGCCACGCAGCCCGACCCAGGCGATAAAGGCCTTTTCCCGGTCGTGGAAGGCGCGGAAGGGCAGCAGGCCGATGGCCACCGACAGCGGGCGGGCGACCAGGATCATCCACAGGGCAAGGCCGAGGGCGGGCAGGGCGATGGGCAGCAGGTTGTGCGGCTCCACCAGCAGGCCCAGCACCAGGAACATGCCGATCTGCGCCAGCCAGGCCATGCCGTCGAGCATGTGCAGCATGCCGTGGCGACTGCGGATCGGCAGATTGCCCATCAGCAGACCGGCCAGATAGACCGCGAGGATGCCACTGCCATGGGCGGTGTTGGTCAGGGCGAAGATCAGCAGGCCACCGCTGATGGCCAGTAGCGGATAGAGGCCGTCGGCGAGGTGGATGCGATTGATCAGCTGCAGCAGCAGCCAGCCACCGCCCAGGCCGATTACCCCGCCGATGGCGAATTCGCTGACGAAATGCCCGAGCAGGCTCCAGGAAAAGCCGCTCTGGCCGCTGGCGAGCATCTCGATCAGGGTGACGGTGAGAAACACCGCCATGGGATCGTTGCTGCCCGATTCGATTTCCAGACTGGCGGTGACCCGTTCGTTGAGGCCCCGGCCGCCGAGCAGGGAAAACACCGCCGCAGCGTCGGTGGAGCCGACGATGGCGCCGATCAGCAGGCCCTGCAGCAGGCTGAGATCGAACAGCCAGGCGGCGGCGACCCCGGTCAGGCCGGTGGTGATCATCACCCCCACGGTGGCCAGCGACAGCGCCGGCCAGAGCGCCACGCGAAAACTCGACACCCGGGTGCGCATGCCGCCGTCGAGCAGGATCACCGCCAGCGCCAGGTTGCCCACCAGGTAGGCCATCGGATAGTTGTCGAAGGCGATGTGACCGGGACCGTCGATGCCGGCGAACATGCCGACCACCAGGAAGATCACCAGAATCGGGATGCCGACCCGCGAGGAAATCGAGCTGACCAGAATCGACAGGCCGATCAGCACCGCACCGATCAAGAACAAGCTGTTGATGGTGACAGCGTCCAAGCGTGACTCCTGGGGTAAAGAATTGAAGAACCTGGGGATTTAACCCGCTGGGTGGCCGGGGTGTCAAAGCGCGACGCCGCTGGCGCCCGAGGAAGACGGTACACTGTAGGGCTGACGCTGGAGTATCCCATGAATTACCGACACGCCTTCCACGCCGGCAATCACGCCGATGTCTTCAAGCACGCCACCCTGTTGCGCCTGGCCGCGCTGCTGGCGCGCAAGGAGACGCCCTTCGCCTATCTGGACAGCCATTCCGGCGTCGGTCGCTATGACCTGGCCGGCGATCAGGCCAGTCGCACCGACGAATGGCGCGAAGGCATCGGACGGCTGTGGACCCTGGAGTCCGCGCCGGCGGCCTTCGTCGGTTATCGCCAGGCGGTGGCGGCGCTCAATCCCGACGGCGCGCTGCGCTACTACCCCGGTTCGCCCGAGCTGATGCGCCAGGCCCTGCGTCCCCAGGATCGCCTGCTGCTCAACGAGCTGCACCCGGAGGATGGCCGCCTGCTCAAGGAAAACATGGCTCGCGATCGCCGGGTCGCGGTGCATCAGAAGGATGGCTGGCTGCTGCCGCGGGCGCTGCTGCCGGTCCCCGAACGCCGGGCCTTGCTGCTGATCGATCCGCCCTTCGAGAAGGCCGACGAGCTGGAGCGTTGCGTCAAGGCGGTCGCGGAGGCCATCGGCCGGATGCGCCAGACGGTGATTATGCTCTGGTATCCGATCAAGGATCGCCGCCAGCTCCGACGCTTTCATGCCGGTCTGCAGGCCAGCGGCGCGCCCAAGCTGCTCAATGTCGAATTGCTGATCCGCGCGGCGGACGATGCCACCCGGCTCAATGGCTCGGGGTTGGCCATCGTCAATCCGCCATGGGGACTGGAAGAAGAGTTGCGCGACCTGCTGCCCTGGCTGGCCGAGCATCTGGCCCAGGGCGAAGGCAGCTGGCGGCTGGACTGGCTGATCGCGGAATAGCGAGGCCCGGCGCTGTTGGGCTTCGCTGCGCTCAACCCAACCTACGGGAAAGGTTGGCGTAGGTTGGATCGAGGCGGCTCTACCGCCGACGCCCGACAAAGAGAGCCGCGGCAGCGGCTCGGGATCAGACCGCCAGGCTGGGCGGCAGGCAGACGCCGGTGCCGGCCAGGCCGCAATAGCCGTTGGGATTCTTCGCCAGATACTGCTGGTGATAGGCCTCGGCGTAGTAGAAGGGCGGCAGCGGGGCGATCTCGGTGGTGATCTCGCCATAACCGGCCTCGGCCAGTTGGGCCTGGAAGGCGGCCTGGCTGGCTTCGAAGGCTTCCTGCTGATTGTCGTCGGTGTAATACAGCGCCGAGCGATACTGGGTGCCGACGTCGTTGCCCTGGCGCATGCCCTGGGTCGGATCGTGGGCTTCCCAGAAGATCTTCAGCAGCGCCTCCAGCGAGGTCTGGGCCGGATCGAACACCACCAGCACCACCTCGGTATGACCGGTCAGGCCGGAGCACACCTCTTCGTAGGTCGGATTGGGGGTATGGCCGCCGGCATAGCCGGCCGCGGTGGTCCAGACGCCTGGCTGTTGCCAGAAGCGCCGCTCGACGCCCCAGAAGCAGCCCATGCCCACCACCAGACTCTGCAGACCGGTGGGGAAGGGGCCTTGCAACGGATTGCCGTTGACATAGTGGGCCGCGGGCACGGCCATGGCCGTCTCCCGGCCGGGCAGGGCCTGCTCGGCGGCGGGCAGATGAGTCTTCTTGGTCAGGATTTCGGAACGCAGGACCATGGGATACCTCGTGGGAAAGGGCCAGGCGAAAAGCTCAGTGTACGCAAAATCGCAGCAGCGGGGTCGAGTCCGCGCGGCGGGTCAGCGCGTCGGCAGGTAACGCGCCAGGGCGGCGTCGAGCTGATCGGCCGGGATGGGCTTGTCGAACAGATAGCCCTGGCCGATATCGCAGCGATGGTGGCGCAGGAAAGCCAGCTGTTCGGTCGTCTCGATGCCCTCGGCAACCACCTGCAGCCGCAGGTTGTGGGCCATGGCGATCACCGCGGAGGTGATTTCCATGTCGTCCTGGTTGTCCGGGATGTCCTTGATGAAACTCCTGTCGATCTTGATGACGTCGATGGGGAATTTTTTCAAGTAGCTGAGCGACGAATAGCCGGTGCCGAAGTCATCCATCGCCAGGCTCATGCCCAGGCGCTTGAGGGCTTCGAGGGTGTTGCGGGTGGCGTCGGTGGCATCCAGCAGGAGGCTTTCGGTCAGTTCCAGCTCCAGACGCTTGGGCGCGATGCCCTCCTCGTCGAGGATGGTGACGAAGGACTGCACCAGGTCGGGATCGGTGAACTGCTTGGGCGACAGGTTGATGGCGATCTGCAGATCGTCGAAGCCGGCGGCGTCGAGGCGATGCAGCTGGCGGCAGACCTCGCGGATGACCCATTTGCCGATGGGCACGATGAGCCCGGTTTCCTCGGCGATGCTGATGAACTGGTCCGGGCGGATCATGCCCTTTTCCGGGTGCTGCCAGCGGATCAGGGCTTCCAGGCCGAGCAGCTTGGCGCGTTTCAGGCAGACCTTGGGCTGGTAGTGCACCAGCAGTTCGTTCTGTTCCAGGGCTCGGCGCAGGTTGTTCTGCACGAACAGCTTGTTGCTGGCTTCGGCGATCAGCGCCTCGGTGAACACCTGGACCTGATGGCCGCCGGTAGCCTTGGCCCTGTGCAGGGCGAGGCCGGCGTGCTTGATCAGGGTCTGCGGATCGGTCTCGTGCGGCCGCGCGGTGGTCAGGCCGATCGAGCAACTGATCAGGGTCGGGTGGCCTTCCACATAGAGTGGCGGATCCAGGGCCACCAGGGTGTCGCGGGCCAGGCTGTCAGCGGCGACCGCATCCATGCCTTCGAGCAGCACGGCGAATTCGTTGCTGGCGATGCGGGCGATCAGTGCGCCCTTGCCCAGGGCGCTGCGCAGGCGCCGGGCCAGACCCACCAGCAACTGGTCGCCGATGCGATGACCGAGGCTGTCGTTGACTCTCTTGAAATTGTCGACGTCCACCAGCAGCAGCGAGTGTTCGCGGCTTGGACTGGACTGCTCCAGGCGCGCTTCCAGGCGGGCGATGAAGTGGCTGCGGTTGGCCAGCCCGGTGAGGCTGTCGCGAAACACCAGTTCGTCGTTGTGCTGCTGGGCGAAGCGGGTCTTGCTGGTGTCCTGGAAGATGCCCAGATAGCCCTGCAGGTCGCCATTGGGCTGCTGGATCTTGGACAGCGACAGCTGGCCCCAGTAGGTCTCGCCGTCGCGACGATAGCAGCGCAGTTCGCCTTGCCAGCTGTCCTGGTGCGCCAACCGCTGCCAGGCTTCGTAGAGCAGCTCGCCCCAGTTTTCCAGGGCTGGCAGGGATTCGACGTGCAGGCCCTGCAGCTTGCCGATGGGGTAGCCGGTGATCCGCGCGAAGCTGTCGGTGGCGTGCTCCAGGCAACCGCTGGCATCCAGCAGCAGGAAGGCATCGTTGCTGGCCTCCATCACCCGGGTCAGGGGATGGGCGACCTTGGGCAGGCGCTCCGGCTGCTGGAGGAGGGCGGCCAGGCACTCGGCCAGGCTGCGGGCGAAGGCGACGTCCTCGGCTTCCCAGGTGGCCGCGTGGTCCCGGCGCAGGCAGAGCAGACCGATCAGCTGATTGTCATGCAGCAGCGCCACGTCCAGCGCCGTTCCGCCCCCGGTATGGGGCGGGTGCAGCACCTGACTGGCGTCTTCGATCACGCCCTGCTCGCGCAACCGGCGCCGATGGTCGCTGCACAGCGTTGGCAGGCGCTCTTCCTTGCACAGGGTGACGAGGCCATTGCCCTCGTAACGCCACAGGCTGAGTTCGTCCGCGGCAAAGGCGGCCGGGCCCTCGGCGCGCAGCAATTGTACCAGTTCGTCGTCGACCGGTGCCTGGCGCAGAGCCAGCCGGGACAGTTCGAGCAGCAGGGTCTGCCGCGCCTGGGCCATCCCCAGCCGTTGCTGGCTGTGGTCCTGGCTGTCCTGCAGGAGCGCCAGGGTGGAGCGCAGGGCCAGGTTGTGGGCTTCCCATTCGCCGGCCAGGCCGTCGTCGTTCATCACTCGCAGCAGATAGCCGCGCAGCAGGGGGCGGCCATGGCGCTGCAGGCTTTCGCCCACCTCGACCACCTGGTACGGAGCCGCAGGGGAGTGGAACAGGTAGCGCACCTGATAGCTGCCGTGCTCGGCGAGTTGCAGCTGGATGTCTTCGTGCAGGCGATGACGGACGCTGGGCTCCATCAGGCTGGCATAGGGGGCATCGATGAGCGAGCACAGCGCCTGGGCAGGCAGGCCAAGGCTGGCTTCACAGCGGGAATCGAGATAGAGCATCGCCCAGGAGGCTTCATTCAGACGCTCGAAACGCAGCAAGCCCAATCGGGCAGGAGCGCTGAGCGCGCCCGCCTGATCGGCTACCGCGGCATCGGCAGCATCGGAGTGAATACTCATGCGAGGGTCCGCGTCCTTGTGAAGACGGAAAGATGTCCTAGGTTTATCGGAAAGGACAGACAAATCATTAATCCTTTTTCCTCTCCGCCTCGCCAGCACCCTGGGATGGCTGTCAAGGTTGCCCGATAGAGGTCGGCCCATGCAAGGGGCGGCGCTCGGGGCGCCCATCCTACCTTTTTCCTGGATCTTTCGGTTGATCTGGCAGCAAAAACCCCGCCTGAGCGGGGTTCTTGCGCTACACCAGAAGACGGTAGCGGGAAGCCGTTACCGTCCTGTGGCGGCTTACAGCAGCAGACCGCGGATTTCCGCCAGCAGATCGCCCAGGCGCTTGGTGAAGCGCGCGGCGGCCGCCCCGTTGATCACGCGGTGATCGTAGGACAGCGACAGCGGCAGCATCAGGCGCGGCTGGAAGGCCTTGCCGTCCCAGACCGGCTGCATGCTGGCCTTGGACACCCCGAGGATCGCCACTTCCGGAGCATTGACGATCGGCGTGAAGCCGGTACCGCCGATGTGACCCAGGCTGGAGATGGTGAAGCAGGCGCCCTGCATGTCGTCACCGCTGAGCTTCTTGGTCCGCGCCTTTTCCGCCAGCTGGGCGGCTTCGGCGGCGAGTTGCAGGAGGCTCTTCTGGTCGACGTTGCGGATGACCGGGACCAGCAGGCCGTCCGGGGTGTCCACGGCGAAGCCGATGTGCACGTACTTCTTGCGGATCACCGCCTTGCCGCTGGGGGCCAGGGAGGCGTTGAAGTCCGGCAGTTCCCTGAGCACATGGGCGCAGGCCTTGAGCAGGAACGGCAGGATGGTCAGCTTGACACCGGCCTTTTCCGCCACGGCTTTCTGGCCGACCCGGAAGGCTTCCAGATCGGTCACGTCGGACTGGTCGAACTGGGTAACGTGGGGCACGTTCAGCCAGCTGCGATGCAGGTTGTTGGCACCGACCTGCATGAGGCGCGTCATCGGCACCTCTTCGATCTCGCCGAACTTGCTGAAGTCCACGGTGGGGATCGGCGGGATGCCGGCGCCACCGTTGACGCCCGCGGCCGCGGCCGGAGCCGCCTTGCTCTTCTGCAGCTGATCCTTGACGTAGGTCTGGACGTCTTCCTTGAGGATGCGACCCTTGGGACCGGTCGGGGTGACCTCGCCCAGATCGACACCGAACTCCCGGGCGACCATGCGCACGGCCGGACCGGCATGGACCTTCTTGCCCTTGCCGGCGGCAGGGGCGCTGGTGGGAGCGGCGGCCTTGGCCGGAGCCTCGGCTTTCTTCTCGGGTGCCTGAGCGCTGGCGGCGGCATTGCCGGCAGCCGGCTTGGCCGCCTGCTTGGGCGCGGCACCGGCCACCTTCAGGGTCAGGATCAGATCGCCGGTCTTGGCCTGGTCATTGACCTTGATGGCGACGCTTTCCACCACGCCCGCCTTGGGCGCCGGAATTTCCATGCTGGCCTTGTCGGACTCCAGCACGATCAGCGACTGCTCGGCCTTGACCTGGTCACCGGCCTTGACCAGCACCTCGATGACGTTGGCACTGCCGGTGGAGCCGATGTCGGGGACCTTGATCTCCTCGACCGATTCACCGGCCGGCTCGGCGGCGGCTTCCTCGTGCAGCTCGGGCTCGGCGGCTTCCTTGGCGGGCTTGTCGCCGGCCTTGGATTCGACGCTCTTGCTCGGCTTGGCATTGGCGGCGCCCTTGAGGACCAGGATCAGATCGCCGGTGCCCACTTCGTCGCCGACCTTGACGGAAACGCTCTCCACCACGCCGGCGGCGGGGGAGGGGATTTCCATGCTGGCCTTGTCGGATTCCAGGGTGATCAGCGTCTGCTCGGCGGCGATGGTGTCGCCAGGCTTGACCGCCACCTCGATGATGCTGGCCTTGCCGCTGGAGCCGATGTCCGGAACGTGAATTTCCTGGGACTCGCCTTCGCCGGCGGACGCCGAAGCGTCCTCGTCGCCGGCCGGCGTCGGGGTTTCGCTTTCCTCGACCTGGGTCTGCTTGGACTCGGCCTTGGGCTCGGCGGCGGGTTCGCTGCCGCTGGCGGCGTCCTCGCCTTCCAGGTCGATCAGCAGATCACCGGTCTTGAGGGTGTCGCCGACCTTGATGTGCAGGGCGGCGATCTTGCCGGCCTTGGGGGCCGGAATCTCCATGCTGGCCTTGTCGGACTCCAGCACCACCAGGCTCTGTTCGGCCTCGACGGTATCGCCGACCTTCACCAGCAGCTCGATGACTTCGCCGTCGCCACTGCCGATGTCGGGTACGCGGATGGTCTCGCTCACAGTTGTTTCCTCTTATCCGTGTGCCGCATCAGCAATCCAGGGGATTGCGCTTCTCGGTGTCGATGCCGAACTTGGTGATGGCGTCGGCCACGACCTTGCGTTCCAGCTTGCCTTGGTTGGCCAGCGCCTGCAGAGCGGCGACGGCGACCCAGCGACGGTCGACCTCGAAATGATCACGCAGCTTCTTGCGGCTGTCGCTGCGACCGAAGCCGTCGGTACCCAGCACCTGGAATTCGGTGGGGACCCACTGGCGGATCTGGTCGGCGAACAGCTTCATGTAGTCGGTGGAGGCGATGACCGGACCCTGGCGCTCGCCCAGGCACTGCTCGACGTAGGTCAGGCGGCGCTCTTCCAGCGGGTGCAGGCGGTTCCAGCGGTCGACGGCCAGGCCTTCGCGGCGCAGTTCGTTGAAGCTGGTGACGCTCCAGATGTCGGCGCCGACACCCATCTCGCGCAGGAGGCTCGCAGCCGCGCGGACCTCGTTGAGGATGGTGCCCGAGCCCAGCAGCTGGACGCGGTGCTTGAAGTCGCCTTTTTCTTCTTCCAGCAGGTACATGCCCTTGATGATGCCTTCCTCGACACCCTGGGGCATGGCAGGCTGCTGGTAGTTCTCGTTCATCACGGTGATGTAGTAGAAGACGCTCTGCTGCAGTTCCATCATCTGATGGATGCCTTCGCGCATGATCACCGCCAGCTCGTAGGCATAGGTGGGATCGTAGCTGCGGCAGTTGGGGATGGTGCCAGCCAGGATGTGGCTGTGACCGTCCTCGTGCTGCAGACCTTCACCGTTCAGGGTGGTACGGCCGGAGGTGCCGCCCAGCAGGAAGCCGCGGGTCTGGGCATCGCCCGCCGCCCAGGCCAGGTCGCCGATACGCTGGAAGCCGAACATCGAATAGAAGATGTAGACCGGCAGCATGGGCTGGTTGTAGTTGCTGTAGGCGGTACCGGCGGCGATGAAGGAGGACATGGCGCCGGCCTCGTTGAGGCCTTCCTGGAGGATCTGGCCGTCCTTCTCTTCGCGGTAGTACATCACCTGGTCGCGATCGACCGGCTCATAGAGCTGACCGTGGGGCGAGTAGATGCCCAGCTGGCGGAACATGCCTTCCATGCCGAAGGTACGGGCCTCGTCGGCGAGGATGGGCACGATGCGCTTGCCCAGGTCCTTGTCCTTGACCAGTTGCGACAGGATGCGGCCGAAGGCCATGGTGGTGGAGATCTCGCGATCGCCGGAGCCGTCCAGCACCGCCTTCAGGGTTTCCAGGGGCGGGGTGGGGATGCTCAGGCTGCGCGCGCGACGCTGGGGCAGGTGACCGCCCAGGGACTCGCGACGGCTCATCAGGTACTTCATCTCGGCACTGTCGTCGGCCGGACGATAGAAGGGCAGTTCGCTGAGCTGGGAATCGTTCAGCGGGATGTCGAAGCGATCGCGGAATTTCTTCAGCGACTCCACATCCACCTTCTTGGTGTTGTGCGCGGTGTTCTTGGCTTCGCCCGCACCGGTGCCGTAGCCCTTGATGGTCTTGGCCAGGATGACGGTGGGCTGGCCCTTGTGGTTGACCGCCTGGTGGTAGGCCGCATAGACCTTGTAGGGGTCGTGACCGCCACGGTTGAGCTTCCAGATCTCGTCGTCGGACAGGTCCTCGACCATCTTGAGCAGCTCGGGGTTGGCGCCGAAGAAGTGCTTACGCACATAGGCACCGTCCTTGGCCTTGTAGTTCTGGTATTCACCATCGACCACGGCGTCCATGCGCTGCTGCATGCGGCCTTCGGTGTCGCGGGCGAACAGCGGATCCCACATGCGGCCCCAGAGGACCTTGGTGACGTTCCAGTCGGCGCCACGGAAGATGCCTTCCAGTTCCTGGACGATCTTGCCGTTGCCACGGACCGGGCCGTCGAGGCGCTGCAGGTTGCAGTTGATGACGAAGATCAGGTTGTCGAGGTTCTCGCGGCCGGCCAGGGAGATGGCGCCCAGGGTTTCCGGCTCGTCGCACTCGCCGTCGCCGATGAAGCACCAGACCTTCTGCTTGCCGGCGGGGATGTAGCCGCGGTTCTCCAGGTACTTCATGAAGCGGGCCTGGTAGATGGCGGTGATCGGACCCAGACCCATGGACACGGTCGGGAACTGCCAGAAGTCGGGCATCAGGTGCGGGTGCGGGTAGCTCGACAGGCCCTTGCCGTCCACTTCCTGGCGGAAGTTGTTCATCTGGTCTTCGGAGAGGCGGCCTTCCAGGAAGGCACGGGCGTAGACGCCGGGGGACGCGTGGCCCTGGTAGTAGATCAGGTCGCCGCCGTGCTCTTCGTTGGGCGCCTTCCAGAAATAGTTGAAGCCGATGTCATAGAGGGTGGCGCTGGAGGCGAAGGTGGAGATGTGACCACCCAGATCCGGATCCTTGAGGTTGGCGCGCATGACCATCGCCAGGGCGTTCCAGCGAACCAGCGAGCGGATGCGTCGCTCCATGAACAGGTCGCCCGGCATGTGGGCTTCCCGGGTCACTGGAATGGTGTTGCGATAGGGGGTATTGATGGAGTAGGGCAGCTGGGTACCACTGCGGGTAGCCAGTTCGCCCATGCGGGTCATCAGATAATGAACGCGCTCCTCGCCTTCGTGGTCGAGGACGGACTCCAGGGCGTCCAGCCATTCCTGGGTTTCGACGGGATCGAGATCTTGCATGGCTTGCTCCAGGGCGGAAAGGCTTCCAAAATCGGTCGCCTCAGGGTCGCCGCCGGCCTCTTGGGGGCAGCGAAAATTCTTGGATTTATGACCGGACGGTTCCGATCGGCGTGTAGTTTTACTACAAATTCAAATCCGTTTCAGCTCCGAGCTGTAATGCGATAAAAAACAATTCGACGTTTGTCGAACGCGCTGCTCGAGGGCTCGCGAACTCCGAACCGCGGACGAGAAAACGGTTCCCGCTCGGACCAGGTGGTCCGTCGGAATGTCCCGGGTAGGGGGTTCGCGGCAGGGTGGTGGGGTTCGACCGTCCCTGCGCAGGACTGCCCATGATACCCCTCCTTCGTCCCGAACTGCCTCCGACTCTTGTCGCCTGTGCCGAGCTCGCCGACCGGCGTCTGGCCGACGCCCTGTCCCCGCTGCCCGCGGCGGCGGCCCGCCAGGCGAACTGGCCCGCGCCGCTGCGCGCCGAGTGGCGGCGGGTGGCCGCCCTCAGCGATTTCGTCGTCGAGCAGTTCTGCCGCCTGCCCGAGCCTTGCCTGGCGCTGGTCGACAGCG
This sequence comes from Pseudomonas flavocrustae, assembly GCF_029872515.1. Taxonomy (NCBI): domain Bacteria; kingdom Pseudomonadati; phylum Pseudomonadota; class Gammaproteobacteria; order Pseudomonadales; family Pseudomonadaceae; genus Pseudomonas; species Pseudomonas flavocrustae. Next base: position 74,315 of record NZ_JAPDIQ010000013.1, read on the forward strand.
GCGATCTGGAGCTGTCGCTGGCGCCGGGGGCGATGGCGCAGCGCCTGCGCGAGGCCCTGACCGACTGCCCGGACGAAGCCGAATTGGGGCGCCGGCTGCGGCGTTTTCGCATGCTGCAGCAGGTGCGCATCGTCTGGCGCGACCTGACCCGGCGCGCCGATCTGGTGGAGACCTGTCGCGACCTCAGCGACCTGGCCGATGCCAGCATCGACCAGGCCTGCGCCTGGCTCTATGCCCAGCAGTGCGGCCAGTTCGGCGTGCCGACCGGGCGCCACAGCGGTCAGCCCCAGCAGCTGGTTGTGCTGGGCATGGGCAAGCTGGGTGCGGGAGAGCTGAATCTGTCCTCCGATATCGACCTGATCTTCGCCTATGGCGAGGGCGGGGAGACGCGCGGCGCGCGGCGCGAGCAGGACAACCAGGAATTCTTCACCCGCCTCGGACAACGCCTGATCAAGGCGCTGGACGCCACCACGGTGGAGGGCTTCGTCTTTCGCGTCGACATGCGCCTGCGGCCCTATGGCAGCGCCGGCGCCCTGGTGCTGAGCTTTGCCGCCATGGAGCTCTATTACCAGGATCAGGGCCGCGACTGGGAACGCTACGCCATGATCAAGGCACGGGTGGTCGGCGGCGACCAGGCCAGCGGCGCCGAGCTGCTGACCCTGCTGCGGCCCTTCGTCTATCGGCGCTATCTGGATTTCTCCGCCATCGAAGCCCTGCGCAGCATGAAGCAGCTGATCCGCCAGGAGGTGCGCCGGCGCGGCATGACCGACAACGTCAAGCTGGGCGCGGGCGGCATCCGCGAAGTGGAATTCATCGCCCAGGCCTACCAGCTGATCCACGGCGGGCGCGATCCGGCACTGCAGCAGCGCCCGCTGCTCGGGGTACTGACCAGTCTGCGCGAGCGCGACTATCTGCCGGCCGCGGCCGAAGCGGAGCTCCGCGAGGGCTATTGCTTCCTGCGCTATGTGGAGCACGGGCTGCAGGCCATCGCCGACCAGCAGACCCAGACCCTGCCAGTGGACCCTCAGGGTCGGGCGCGGGTGGCCTTCCTCATGGGGTATGCCGACTGGGATGACTTCAGCGCGGCGCTCGACGGCTGGCGCAGCCGCATCGACTGGCACTTCCAGCAGACCATCGCCGATCCAGAGGAGGAGACCCAGAGCGCCGAGCTGGAAGACAGCTGGCTGCCGCTGTGGGAAGACCTGCTCGATCCCGAGGAGTCCCTGGCGCGACTGCGCGCGGCGGGCTTCCAGGCGCCGGAGCAGGCGCTGGAATTGCTGGCCAGTCTGCGGGCCAGCGGCCAGGTGCGGGCCATGCAGCGCGCCGGTCGCGAGCGCCTGGATGCCTTCATGCCACGGCTGCTGGATGCGGTCAGCGCCGACGAGCAGCCCGATCGGGCGCTGGAGCGGGTGCTGCCGCTGGTGGAAGCCGTGGCGCGACGCTCCGCCTACCTGGTCCTGCTCAGCGAGAATCCGCCGGCCCTGGCGCGGCTGCTGGAGCTCTGCGGCGCCAGTGCCTGGGTGGCCGAACAGATCACCCGCTATCCGGCGCTGCTCGACGAATTGCTCAACGAGGGCCGGCTCTATCATCCGCCGCAGAAACCGGAGCTGGCCGCCGAATTGCGCGAGCGCCTGATGCGCCTGCCCGAAGAGGATCTGGAGCAGCAGATGGACGTGCTGCGTCACTTCAAGCGCGCCCACAGCCTGCGGGTGGCGGCGGCGGAGATCGCCGGGAGCCTGCCGCTGATGAAGGTCAGCGACTATCTCACCTGGCTCGCCGAGGTGATCCTCGAAGAGGTCTTCGGCCTAACCTGGCGCCAGCTGGTGCAGCGCCATGGCACGCCGCAGCGACGCGACGGCTCGCCCTGCCAGCCGGACTTCGTCATCGTCGGCTACGGCAAGGTCGGCGGCATCGAGCTCGGCCATGGTTCGGATCTCGATCTGGTGTTCATCCACGATGCCGATCCCCTGGCCGAGACCGATGGCGCCAAGCCCATGGATGGCGCCCAGTTCTTCAATCGCCTCGGCCAGCGCATCATCCATCTGCTCACCACCACTACCCCGGTGGGCACCCTCTACGAGGTGGACATGCGCCTGCGGCCGTCCGGCGCGGCGGGGCTGCTGGTGAGCTCGCTGGAGGCCTTCGAGCGCTACCAGCATAGCGAGGCCTGGACCTGGGAGCACCAGGCGCTGGTGCGCGCGCGGGTGGTGGCGGGCTGCCCGCGGCTTGGCGAGCGCTTCGACGCGGTGCGGGCGCGCATCCTCGGTCGGCAGCGGGAGCTGGCGACCCTGCAGGCCGACGTGGCCGGCATGCGCGACAAGATGCTCGACAACCTCGGCACCGCGGTGACCGCCGGCGGACTGGGGCCGAACGCGCGCCGGCCGGAGCAGCGCTTCGACCTCAAGCAGGATGCCGGCGGTATCGTCGATATCGAATTTATGGTCCAATATGCCGTTCTGGCCTGGTCGTGGCAGCATCCCGAATTGCTGCGTTTTCCCGACAACATCCGCATCCTGGAATCCCTCGAAGCGGCTGGTCTGGTACCGGCCACGGACGCCATTGCCCTGCGCGAAGCCTACAAGGTCTACCGCGCCGCGCTGCACCGCCTGGTGCTGCAGAAGCAGCCGGGCAAGGTGCCGGCCGACGGCTTTCTCGCCGAGCGCGACGAAGTGCGCCGTATCTGGCACGGCCTGGGGCTGGACACGCCGTCCGGCAATCCGGCCACCTTTTAGGCCGTCATCAGTAAGGAGAGGCAAGATGTCGATGTCCGTGCGCGAGCTTTCGATCAGGCCGGGCCTGAGGGAGTGGGAGTCGGCCACCCGCTAGGTGCCGATCGCCTTCCAGCATGAATATTCTGATCATCGGACCCAGTTGGGTCGGCGACATGGTGATGGCGCAGACCCTCTTCGTCTGCCTCAAGCGCCAGCATCCCGACTGCCAGATCGACGTCCTCGCCCCCGAGTGGAGTCGCCCGCTGCTCGAGCGCATGCCCGAGGTGCGCGAAGCCCTGAGCTTTCCCCTCGGCCACGGCGCCTTCGAGCTGGCCACCCGCCGGCGCATCGGCCAGCAGCTGCGCGGTCGCTATGACCAGGCGATCCTGTTGCCCAACTCGCTGAAGTCGGCGCTGGTGCCCTATTTCGCCGGCATCCCCAAGCGTACCGGTTGGCGCGGCGAGATGAGATTCGGCCTGCTCAACGACATCCGCACCCTCGACAAGGCGCGCTATCCGCTGATGATCGAGCGCTTCATGGCGCTGGCTTACGCGCCCGGTGCGGAGTTGCCCAAACCCTATCCCGAGCCACGGCTGGCCATCGACCCGGCCAGCCGTGACGCCGCCCTGGAGCGCTTCGGCCTGAGCCTGGACCGGCCGGTGCTGGCGCTCTGCCCGGGCGCCGAATTCGGCGAGGCCAAGCGCTGGCCGGCCGAGCACTACGCCGCCGTGGCGGATGCCCGGCTGCGTCAGGGCTGGCAGGTCTGGCTGTTCGGCTCGCAGAAGGACGCTCCCGGTGGCGAAGAGATCCGCGAGTGGGTCACCCCCGGTTTCGAGGAGGATGTCTACAACCTCGCCGGGCGTACTTCCCTGGCCGAGGCCATCGACCTGCTTTCCTGTGCCGGTGCGGTCATCAGCAACGATTCCGGCCTGATGCACGTGGCCGCCGCCCTGGATCGCCCGCTGGTGGCGGTCTATGGCTCCACCTCGCCGGGCTTCACGCCGCCGCTGGCCAGCCAGGTCGAGGTGGTGCGCCTGGGGCTGGAATGCAGTCCCTGCTTCGACCGTACCTGTCGTTTCGGCCATTACGATTGTCTGCGCCTGCTGCAGCCGAGTCTGGTGCAGGAGGCGCTCGGCCGCCTGGTCGCCGATCCGATCGAGGTGGGCTAGATGCGCGTGCTGCTGATCAAGACCTCCTCCCTCGGCGATGTCATCCATACCCTGCCGGCCCTGACCGATGCGGCGCGGGCCATCCCCGGCATCTGCTTCGACTGGGTGGTGGAGGAGGGCTTCGCCGAGATTCCCGCCTGGCACCCGGCCGTGAGCCAGGTGATCCCGGTGGCCCTGCGCCGCTGGCGCAAGCAGCCCTTTTCCGCCTGGGCCAGTGGCGAGTGGGGCGAATTCAAGGCGCGCGTGCGCGAGCAGCGCTATGACCGGGTGATCGATGCCCAGGGCCTGCTCAAGAGCGCCTGGCTGACCCGCTACGCCGAGGCGCCGGTGGCCGGTCTCGACCGCAACTCCGCCCGCGAGCCCCTGGCCAGCCGCTTCTATGACGAGCGCTATCATGTCGCCAAGGGGCAGCACGCCCTGGAGCGGATCCGCCAGCTGTTCGCCCAGGCCCTGGACTATCCGCTGCCGGCGGGCGTGGGTGACTACGGCCTGGATCGGCAACGCCTGGCCGGTCCCAACGAGACGCCCTATGTGGTGTTCCTGCACGGCACCACCTGGGTCAGCAAGCACTGGCCCGAGGCCCACTGGCGCGAACTGGCCGAGCGCATGAGCCAACTGGACTGGCCGGTGCGACTGTTGTGGGGCAACGAGGCGGAACATGCCCGTGCCGAACGTGTCGCCGACGGCCTGGATGGCGTCCAGGTGCTGCCGCGACTGAATCTCGCCGGGGTGGCCAAGGTGCTGGCCGGCGCCCGTGCCTGCGTGGCGGTGGATACCGGCCTCGGTCATCTGGCCGCGGCCCTGGACGTGCCCACCGTGTCGCTCTATGGCCCGACCAGTCCGAAGAAGGTCGGCGCCTATGGCCGCTCCCAGGTGCACCTGAGCGCCGTGGGGCTGGACGGCACCGACGAGCCGCGCGATCAGCCATCGGCCAGTCTCGCCGCCCTGACCCCGGAGCGGGTTGAACTGGAACTGGAAACCCTGCTGTTGGAAGACCTCCCCGCATGACCCTGGCTTTCGTGCTCTACAAGTACTTTCCCTTTGGCGGCCTGCAGCGGGACTTCCTGCGCATCGCCCAGGAGTGCCAGCGCCGGGGCCATGCCATCCGCGTCTACACCCTGATCTGGGAAGGCCCGGTGCCGGAGGGCTTCGACGTGCGGGTGGCCAGGGTCAGCGCCCTGTTCAATCACCGACGCAACGAGAAATTCCACGCCTGGCTGCAGGCCGACCTCGCCCGCGATCCGGTGGACCGGGTGATCGGCTTCAACAAGATGCCGGGGCTGGACGTCTATTACGCCGCCGATCCCTGCTTCGAGGACAAGGCCCAGACCCTGCGCAATCCGCTGTATCGCCAGTGGGGTCGCTATCGCCATTTCGCCGAATACGAGCGCGCGGTGTTCGCCCCCGAGTCGTCGACCGAGATCCTGATGATCTCCGAGGTGCAGCAGCCGCTGTTCGTCAAGCACTACGGCACGCCGACGCCGCGCTTCCACCTCCTGCCGCCGGGCATCGCCGCCGATCGTCGCGCGCCGGCCAACGCCGCCGAGATCCGCGCCGACTTCCGGCGCGAATTCGGGCTGGAGGAGGGCGAGCTGCTGCTGGTGCAGATCGGTTCCGGCTTCAAGACCAAGGGCCTGGATCGCAGCCTGCGCGCCCTGGCCTCTTTGCCCAAGGAGTTGCGCAAGCGCACCCGGCTGTTCGCCATCGGCCAGGACGATCCCAAGCCCTTCCTGCTGCAGGCCAAGGCGCTGGGCGTGAGCGAGCGGGTCGAGATCCTCAAGGGGCGCAGCGACATCCCGCGCTTCCTGCTCGGCGCCGATCTGCTGATCCATCCGGCCTACAACGAAAACACCGGCACCGTGCTGCTGGAGGCGCTGGTCGCCGGGCTGCCGGTGCTGGTCACCGATGTCTGCGGCTATGCCCACTACATCGACGAGGCCCGCGCCGGCGCGGTGGTGCCGTCGCCCTTCGTCCAGGAGACCCTGGACCGGATGCTCGCCGAGCTGCTGGCCGATCCCGAGCGCCGCGCGGTGCAGGGCCGCAATGGCCTGGCCTTCGCCGCCAGCGCCGATCTCTATTCGCTGCCCGAACGCGCCGCCGATGTCATCCTGGGGGTGGCATGACCCTGCAATTGCGTGAGCCCTTCGCCAGCCGCTGGGCCGGCCAGGATCCCTTCGTCGCCGTGGAGGCCCTGCAGGGCCAGGTCTATCGCGAGCTGGACGGACGCCGCACCCTGCGCACCGAGGTGGCCGGTCGTGGCTACTTCGTCAAGATCCACCGCGGCATCGGCTGGGGCGAGATCGCCAAGAATCTGCTGCAGGCCAAGCAGCCGGTGCTGGGTGCGCGCCAGGAATGGCAGGCCATCGAGCGGCTGCACCAGGTCGGTGTGCCGACCATGACCGCGGTGGCCTTCGGCGAGCGCGGCGCCAATCCGGCGACCCAGCACTCCTTCATCATCACCGAGGAGCTGGCGCCCACCGTCAGCCTCGAAGACTTCAGCCTCGACTGGCTCCGCCAGCCGCCCGAGCCCCTGCTCAAGCGGGCGCTGATCGCCGAGGTGGCGCGCATGACCGGGGCCATGCACCGGGCGGGCGTCAACCATCGCGATTGCTACATCTGCCATTTCCTGCTCGACACCGCCCAGCCGGTCACCGTGGCCAATCTGCGACTGTGGCTGATCGACCTGCACCGCGCCCAGTGCCGCACCCAGGTGCCCCGGCGCTGGCGCGACAAGGACCTGGCCGGGCTGTATTTCTCCGCCCTGGGCATCGGCCTGACGCAGCGCGACTTCCTGCGCTTCCTGCAGGGCTACTTCCAGCGGCCGCTGCGCGAGATCCTGCGCGACGAGGCGCCGCTGCTGGCGCGTCTGGAACGCAAGGCCGCCGCCTTGCTGGAGCGCAAGGAACGCTACGGGGACCGGCTCTGATGGCTGACTGGCGCATCGATTCCAGCGTTGCCCACCTGCCCGAATTCGCCACCCTGGAAGCGGTGTTCGCCCTCGACGGCGAACGCCTGACCAGCGATCCGCTGTCGGAAGTGGTGCGCATCGAGCGCGACGGCATCCGCTACTACGTCAAGCGCTACCACGGCGCCGGCAAGGGGCTGCGGCGCTATGTCGGGCGGCCGCGGGTCAAGGCCGAATGGCAGAATCTCAAGCGTTTCGCCAAGTGGGGCATCGCCACCGCGCCGGTGGTGGCCTGGGGGATGGAGCGCTCGCCCCGGGGCTTCGCCCGCGGCGCCATGATCACCCGCGAGATTCCCGACACCCTGGACCTCGCCGAGCTGGCCAGGCGCGAGGATCCGCGGCTGCGCGACCGGGTGTGGGTGGACAACGTCAGCCGTCAGCTGGCCTCGGCGACCCGTACCCTGCACGACCACCATTTCGTCCATAACGATCTCAAGTGGCGCAACCTGCTGGTGGATGGTCAGGGCGTGCTCTATCTCATCGACTGCCCGGCCGGCGCCTTCTGGGTCGGCCACTGGCTGCGTTGGCGCATCGTCAAGGACCTGGCCTGTCTGGACAAGGTGGCCAAGTACCAGCTGTCGCGCACCCAGCGCCTCAGGTTCTATCTGCAATACCGCGGTCGCGCGCGCCTCAGCGACAACGACAAGGGGCGCATCCGCGAGGTACTGGACTATTTCAAGGGGCGGGAATGAACGAGGTGTGGGCGGCCGAGGATCGGGCCGTGCTGGCCGGCCAGGGCCTGGACAGCTTCGCGGCGCTGTGGGCGCTGGAGCTGACCGCGGTGGACGAACCCAACCAGGGACGCGGCGGTTTCAGCCAGGTGTTTCGCCTGGACGTTGGCGGCCATGGCTACTACCTCAAGCGCCAGCGCGACTACCTGACCCGCACCCTGGCCCGCCCGCTGGGCGAGCCGACCTTCGCCCGCGAGAATCGCAACATCCGCCGCTACGCCGAGCGCGGCATCCCGGCGCTGGAGCTGGCCTATTACGGCGAGCGCCGCGATGACCAGGGTTGGCGCGCCATCCTGCTGACCCGGGCGCTGGATGACTGGCGCGATCTCGACAGCTGGTTGCGTGTCTGGGCGCACCTGGCCACCGAGGAGCGCCAGGCGGTGCTGGTCGCCGTCGGCGAACTGGCTCGCCAGCTGCACGGCGCCGGCCAGGTGCACGGCTGCTTCTATCCCAAGCATTTGTTCCTGCAGCGTCAGGGCGAAGGCCTGGCCGCGCGGCTGATCGATCTGGAAAAGACCCGGCCGCTGCTGTTCGGCCGGCGCGATCGCCTGCGCGATCTCGAACCCCTGCTGCGCCGCGCGCCGCAATGGCGCGAGCAGGACATCGCCCGCCTGCTGGCGAGTTATCTGGACCAGCCGCTGGACAGCGTCGCCGTGCGCGACTGGAGTCGGCGTCTGGCCGGGCGTCGCCGCCACAAGGAGCGCAAGGCATGACCCTGGAGCAACTGACCAAGGCCGGTCGTGCGCCGACCCTGCCGTTGCGCATCGAACTGCCCAGTGGCGAGTTGGAACTGCTGTCGCTGCTCAGGGTGCTGCCCGGTCAGCGCTATGTCGGCGAGGCCCGTTGGCAGGGCCGGCGGGTGCTGGCCAAGCTGCTGGTCGGCGAGCGCGCGAGTCGGCAATTCGCCCGCGAGCGCGAGGGTTGCCGCCTGCTGGCGGCCGCCGCGGCGCCGACCCCCACGCTGCTGGAGAGCGGCGAGGCGAGCGGGCAGGGCGCCTGGCTGCTGTTCGACTTCATCGAGGCGGCGCCCAGCGTCGAGCAGCTCTGGCAGCCGCTCGTCACCGAGCCGCCCCTGTCGCCGGCACAGGACGCGTTGCTCGGCGCGGCCCTCGCCACCCTGGCGCGGCTGCATGCCCAGGGGCTCTGGCAAGCCGATCTGCACCTGGACAACCTGCTGGTCAAGGACGGCGCCGCCCTGGTCATAGACGCGGCGGACATCCAGGCCGAGACCGTCGGCCAGCCACTGTCCCAGGCGCGGGTGCAGGAGAATCTGGCGGTGTTCTTCGCCCAGTTGCCGGCCGCCCTGGATGCTCAGCTGGAAGAGCTGCTGATCCACTACCTGCTGGTCAATGCCGAACACGCCCTGCGCCTGGAAGCTCTGCTGGCGCGTATCGCCGAGATCCGCCGCTGGCGCCTGGCCGACTACCTGAGGAAGAGCGGCCGGGAATGCACCCTGTTCGCCGTTACCCGCAGCGCCTTTGGCCTGATCGCCGTGCGGCGCACCTGGCTGAGTCGCCTGGAAGGCCTGCTGGCCGATCCCGACGCCGCCCTGGCCGGCCTGCCGACCTTCAAGGACGGCGGCGCCGCCACCGTGGCCCGCGTGCAGTGGCAGGACCAGGACCTGGTGCTCAAGAGATACAACATCAAGGGCTTCGGCCATTGGCTGACGCGCTTCTGGCGACCGAGCCGAGCCTGGCACAGCTGGCGCGAAGGGCATCGGCTGCGATTCCTCGGCATTCCCACTCCCGAGCCGCTGGCCGTGCGCGAGCGCCGCTTTCTCGGCCTGCGCGGGCGCGCCTATCTGGTGACGCCCTTCGTCGACGGGCCCAATCTGCTGGAGCGCTTCGCGCCCTATGTGCAGTCGGCGCCACCCGCGGTCGAGCTGGAGGCCCTGCTGGCGCTGGTCGACGCCCTGCGTCGCGAGCGCCTCGGCCATGGCGATTTCAAGGGCACCAACCTGATCTGGCATGAAGGTCGCTGGCTGGTGATCGACCTCGACGCCCTCCAGGCCCATGGCAGCGACCGTGCCTACGCCGCCGCCTATGCCCGCGACCGCGCCCGGCTGCTGCGCAACTGGCCGGCCGACAGCGCCCTGCATCGCCTGCTCGACGAGCGCCTGCCGCCAGCCTGAGCGCCGACCCGCCATCTGTACCGGGGCTGAATCGCCGTGCGCTAGGCCCCGCTCCGGCGTGCGGCCATTACCCGTGGCCTGCCTGAACGGCTATAATTCGCCGTTTTTGAGGCGAGGCGGGCCTGCAGCGGCCTCGCGAAACCCCGGCGAACTCCTCTGGCTTCGCCCTGTACAGAGGCTTTACCTGTGTCCCTGACCGTCCTTGGCCTGTCCGGCGCCCTCAGCCACGATCCCTCCGCCGCGCTCTATATCGACGGCAAGCTGATCGCCGCGGTGGAAGAAGAACGCTTCGTGCGCGACAAGCATGCCAAGAATCGCATGCCCTACGAGTCGGCCAAGTTCTGCCTGGAACAGGCCGGGATCAGCCCCGCCGATGTCGACGTGGTGGCCATTCCCTATGCGCCCATCAGTCTCTTCGGCGAAGCCCGCTGGCACTACGCCAAGCGCTATGCCTACGCCCCGGATCGCGCCCTGGACGCCATCCTGTTCGGCAATCGTCGCTACCACCGCTACCAGAAGCGCATCGAGTGGTGCCTGGTGCAGCTCGGCTTCGACCTGAAGAAGGTCAAGCTGGAAGCCGTCGAGCACCACCTGGCCCATGCCTCCAGTGCCTACCACTGCTCGGGTTTCAGCGAAAAGACCGCGATCCTCGGCATCGACGGCAAGGGCGAGTACGCCACCACCTTCTTCGGCTACGGCGAGAACGGCAAGATCCACAAGATCAAGGAGTTCTACGACCCGGACTCCCTGGGTGGCCTCTATGGCGCCCTCACCGAATTCCTCGGCTTCGAGATGCTCGACGGCGAATTCAAGGTCATGGGCATGGCGCCCTATGGCGATGCCAGCAAGTACGATTTCTCGCGCCTGGCGAAATTCGAGAACGGCGAGCTGATCATCAACACCGACTACGCCAACGTCATCGGCTTCCGCCGCTACAAGGAAAAGGGCAAGGGCTACTACTTCTCGCCCAAGCTGATCGAGTGGCTGGGACCCAAGCGTGAAGGCGACATCGCCGACGATCCCTACATCCACTATGCCGCCAGCATGCAGGCACTGTTCGAACGCCTGGCGCTGGAGATGATGGACTACTACCTGGGCGACATCATCCGCCAGACCGGGAAGATCGCCTTTGCCGGCGGCTGCGCGCTCAACGTCAAGCTCAACCAGAAGATCATCGCCCGTCCCGAGGTCAAGGAGCTGTTCGTCCAGCCCGCCTCGGGCGACGCCGGCACCGCCGTCGGCGCTGCCGCCTACGTCTCCCACGCCCGTGGCGTGCCGGTGGAGAAGATGGAGCACGTCTATCTCGGTCCCGGCTACAGCAACGAAGACGTCATCGCCGCCTGCGCCCGCCATCCCAATGCACCCAAGTGGGAGCGGATCGACAACATGCCCCAGCGCATCGCCGAGATCATGGTGGCCGGCAATCCGGTGGCCTGGTTCCAGGGTCGCCTGGAATTCGGTCCGCGCGCTCTGGGCGGTCGTTCCATCATCGGCTGCCCCAGCGTGCCGGGCGTGGCCGATCGCATCAACGCCCAGATCAAGTTCCGCGAGCGCTGGCGGCCCTTCTGCCCGTCCATGCTCGATACCGTGGCGCCGCAGATGCTCAAGGTCGACCATCCCTCGCCCTTCATGACCTTTACCTTCGAGGTCAACGAGGAATGGAAGAGCCGGGTGCCCGAGGTGGTCCACGAAGACGGCACCTCCCGCGCCCAGGTGCTGGAGCGCCGGCATAATCCGCGCTGGTACGACCTCATGGTCGAGCTGGAAAAGCTAACCGGCAACGGCGTCTCCCTCAATACCTCGCTCAACCGTCGCGGCGAACCCATGGTCTGCTCGCCCACCGATGCCCTGAACATGTTCTTCGGCTCGGACCTGCAGTACCTGATCATGGAAGACGTCCTGGTGATCAAGGAGGGGGCCGGCCTATGACGCGTTCCGCCGAACCGCGGGTGCTGCAGTTCTGTCATGGCTACGACGGTCCCTTCCTCGACTGCGCCCGCCAGACCGCCAGCCTCTTCGCGGGCAGCGGCTATCGCGTCACCACGGTCTTTCTCACCGGCACGGCCGATGCCGAGGTGGCCGCCGGCTGCGGTAGCGACGAGGTGCTGTTCCTCGAGTATTCCTCCAAGGACGTGCGGGGCCTCAAGCTCGGCGCCATCCAGGCGCTGCGCGAGATCGTCCGCTCGCGCGGTATCCGCTTCGTCATCGCCCATAGATTCAAGCCGATCTGGATCGCCTGCCTGGCCACCATTCTGCCGGTGATCGGCGTCCACCATGCCTTTGGCGACTACGACCGGCTCGGCCGGCGGTTGTTCGCCAAGCTGATGAGCAAGCGCCTGACCCTGCTGGGCGTTTCCGACGCGGTACGCGACGAGTTGCGCCAGCGCCTCAAGGACTGGCCGGCCGAGCGCATCGAGACCCTCTACAACCGTCTGGACGTCGAGGCGGTGGAACGCGAACTACTGCCGGCCGACGAGGCCCGCGCCGGGCTCAAGCTGCCCCAGGACGCCTGGATCGTCGGCAACGTCGGTCGCCTGCATCCGGACAAGGACCAGGCCACCCTGCTGCGCGGCTTCGCCGCCGCCCTGCCGAATCTGCCGGCCAATGCCCTGCTGGCGATCCTCGGCAAGGGCCGCCTGGAAGAAGACCTCAAGGACCTGGCCCGCGAACTGGCCATCGCCGACCGGGTGCTGTTCCTTGGTCAGGTGGACGGCGCCCGGCGCTATTTCAAGGCTTTCGACGTCTTCGCCCTGAGTTCCGACCACGAGCCCTTCGGCATGGTCCTGCTGGAGGCCATGGCCGCCGGCGTCCCGCTGATCGCCACTTCCTGCGGTGGCGCGCGGGAGATCGTCGAGGGGGTCGGCTTCCTCTTTCCCCTCGGCGACGCCGAAGCCCTCGGCCAGGGCCTGCAGCACCTCGGCCGCCTGGCGCCGAGCCAGAGACGCGCCTGCGTGCAGCACATGCGCGAGCGCCTGGCCGAACGCTTCTCCGACGAGGCCGTGCGCCGTGACTTCTGGCGCCTGCCGATGGTCGCCGCCTTCAAGGCCCCGGCGCCGTGAAAGTCCTGTTCCTGGTCCAGAAGGAGCAACGCATCCTGCTGGGCCACTTCTATGCCAGCATCGCCGCCCACTGCGAGTGCGACCTGCGCTGGCTGAGTGACGAGGAACAGGCCGATCTGCGCGGCTATTTCCGCCGCGCGGTGCCCCAGCCCGAGCAATACGATCGCATCCTGCTGTTTCTCAGATTCAAGAAGCAGCTCAGGCAGGTCGCCTTCATCCGCAGCCTGCCCAATCTGGTGGAGCTGGAGCACGACGCCTACCAGAATTTCATCCCCTGCAAGTACACCGGCAAATTCAGCCGCTACTACCGGGCCATGCCCCACGTCCGGGTGCTGGTCTCCGGCGCCGGCGTGGCGCGGCGGCTGCAGGAGGAGGGGGTGGACGCCCACTTCGTGCCCAAGGGCTACGACGACAGCCGGCTGCGCGACCTGGGGCTCGAACGCGACATCGAACTGGGCTTCGTCGGCAGCCTCGGCAGCGTGGCCTACAGCGGGCGCAAGCAATTGCTGGAAGACCTGGCCAAGGTCGAGCCGCTGCTGATCACCAAGACCCGCTCGGGCGACGAATACCTGCAGACCCTCAACCGCATCCGCTACTTCGTTGGCGCCGATGTCGGCATGGGCGAATACATGATCAAGAACTTCGAGGCCATGGCCTGCGGCTGCGTGCTCTTCACCTTCGATCAGGGTGAAGAGGAGAACCGCGCCCTGGGTTTCGCGGATGGCGTCAACGTGGTGCTCTATCGCTCGCTGGACGAGTTGCGCGAGAAACTCGCCCGGCTGCGCGGCGATCCGGCGCACGCCGCGACCATCGCCAGGGCTGGAGAGGCCCTGGCGCGTCACTCTTTCGCTTTCGGCCACTTGGGTGAGCGCATCGTTTCGGCTATAACCCCAGCGCTGCGACCGGCAGTCGCTCCGGGGTTCCTGCACCGCCTGCTCGGCAGGCTGGGACGCTGATGCGCTGCCCGAGGTCCGGCTTTCGACTCAACTGGCAGAAAGGGTAGAACGTGCAGTTTTCCGCCGACAGCGACATCTCCGTGGTCGTCACCAGTTGCGGGCGCTTCGACCTGCTGCGGCAGACGCTGGCGACCTTCGACGAATTCAACACCGCGCCCATCCGCCGCGTCTTCATCACCGAAGATTCCGGTGACGAGGCGGTACGCGACTGCATCCCCGCCCATTGGCGCGAACACACCGAGTTCATCGTCAACAATCCCAAGCTTGGCCAGATGCGCAGTGTCGACGCCGCCTATGCCCGGGTCGAGACCAGCTGGATCTTCCACTGCGAAGACGACTGGGCCTTCTATCGCCCGGGCTTCATCGAGGACTCCCAGGCGCTGCTGGAGGCCGATCCCCAGGCGCTGCAGGTCTGGCTGCGCAGCCATGCCCATGACCTGGCGATCCACAGCCCCTACGTCTATCTCAAGTCGCGGCAGGTGCATGCCGGTATCGCCTTTTACGAAGTCGGCTCGCACAAGCCCGAATGGCAGGGCTTTTCCTTCAATCCCGGTCTGCGCCGGCGCGCCGACTACCTGCTGCACGCCCCCTATGGCGACCTGAGCGGCGAGAAGGAACTGTCCCGGCGCTATGCCGACGCCCAGCGCCACGCGCTGATCCTGGAAAACGATGCCGTGCTGCATACCGGCTTCGGCCAGCACGTGGTCAGCGACAAGGACCGCAACGACAAGCAGAAGCGCCGGCGGATGGAACGCATCAAACTGGCACTGGCCTTCCTGGTCGGCGCACTCCTGGGAGCCCTGTTGTGGTGACACCCTTGCTCGATCGCCTGCAGCAGAGTCGTTATTTCACCCTGGCGGTGCTGGTGTTCATGGCCGCCTACCTGTGCATCCCCACGGCCAAGTGGATCAACAGCTACTTCTATGCGGCGATCGCCCTGCCGGCGCTGATCCTCTTCGTGCTGCGGCCGCGGCTGATCGACTGGCGCTCGCCGCTGCTGCTGCTCTGGCTGGTGTTTCTCGCCTGGTTCATCGTGCCGGGGGCACGGGCCGAAGAGGGGCAGTTCTTCAAGCACATCCTCTATGTGCTGCTGTTCGTGCTGACCGTGGCCTGCCTGGTGGATGGCGACTTCTTTCGTCGCCCCGGCCTCGTACGCCTAGCCTTCTGGGTGGTCTGCGCCTATGCCGTGGGCTCCAGCCTGGTGTTCTGGCTGACCGGCCACTATGCCGTCGGCCAGCGGGTCATCCACCTGCCGGGACGCATCTCCAATCCCATCTATGTGAGCATCTGGATGGTCTGCCTGGGCGGCCTGGCCGCGCCCACCTGGATCCGCGAGCGTCGCTGGATCGAGTTGCTGGCGGCGGTGGTGGTCAGCATCGTCGGCATCTCCTTCGCCCTGCAGACCCGTACCGGCCTGGTGGGCATCGGCTTCCTGGCCGCCCTCGGCGTGCTCTTCGCCTTTCCGCGCTTTCCGCTGCGCACCCTGGCGCTGGTCGTCCTGGTCAGTGCCCTGATCGCCGGAGTGGTCCAGGTGGTGCATACCGAAGCCTGGTTCGTCGCCTTCTGGGGCCGGGCGGATTCCGGACGCATCGAGCTGTTCCACTTCATGATCAAGGACTGGGAGTCCTGCGGCTGGTGGCTGGGCTGCGGCCTGGGTTACCAGAGTCACGACCTGCTGCATGGCACCGAGGCCATCCAGCACCCGCACAACATCTTCGTCTCCTTCGGCATCTACACCGGCCTGGTGTCGCTGCTGATCTTCGGCGTGCTGATGCTGGCCAGCCTGGGCGCGGCCCTGCGCCAGCGCGATCCCTGGGGACTCTATCTGGCCGTGGCTCTGCTGATGCTCAATTTCGACGGCGCCAAGCTGATCGGCAATCCGGACGAGTTGTGGCCGCTGGTGCTGTTGCCCGCGGCGATGATCGTCGGCGCCGAGGTGCAACGCCGGCGCAAGCTGGCGCTGGGACAGGCGGTGCCGGTCCAGTCCTGATCTAGTCCTGCAGCTGCCGGTCGAGTTCGCGCCAGTCCAGGGGCTGGCGGCAGGCTTCGGCATAGGCCCTGAGGAAGGGTTCGCGACCGGGTTCGAACAGCCAGTCGCGGTCTTCGCCGTAGCGCAGCAGGTGATGGAAGTTGCGCACCCGCAGGCGCAGCGGCAGACGCCGCGCATGACAGCGCAGATCGGCGATGTCGATCAGGCCCAGTTCGCCTTCTGGCGTCAGCACCACGTTGCCCAGGTGCAGCGAGCGGAAGTAGACGCCACTGTCGTGCAATTCGGCCATGAAGCGACCCAGGGCGGGGCGCAGCGCCGCGGCCTCGTCCGAGGTGCGCAGCTGGCGCAGGGTGGCGCCCGGCAGCGGGCTGTAGTGCACCAGATCGCGCTGCAGCGAGGCGGCGCGATAGACCTCCAGCACCTGCGGACAGGGAATGCCGCGCTCGGCCAGTTGGCGGGCGTTGTCGGCAAAGCGCTGGGCATAGGGAAACAGCGCCGCCGAGGTCAGCAGCCGCTTGCGGCGAAAGAGCTTGAGATAGCTGCCATCGGTGAGGCGCAGGACCTTGTCGCCATGGTGATCGGCTTCCACTACCTGGGCGGCGTCGCGCAGTTCGAGATAGCGCGAATGTTCGAGAGGCTTCATGCAGGACCCGTCAACGTCAGGGCGTGCATGTTACCCGAAGGTGGCAGGCTGTGAAGTGACCCCTGCGACCTATCCGGCCGCTTGTTGCTAGAATCAGATTTTTGCCGGCAGCTTTACATGCGCCCCACACGCCAACTCCTGTATTTCGTCTACGGCGGTGCCCAGGCCTATCGGCAGGAGCTGAAGTTCAGCCTGCTCAGCGCCCTGCACTGGCGGCAGGGCCAGGACATCGCCCTCCGTATCCTGACCGATCGGCCGCAGGACTATCGCGGCTGGCCGGCGGAAGTAGTGGCCATCGAGGCCGCGACGCTCAGGGAGTGGCAGGGGCAGCACGGCTATCTGCACCGCAGCAAGGCCTGCGCCATCGCCTGGGCCTTGCCGCGGGCCGACAGGACCCTGTTCCTGGACAGCGACACCGTGGTCCAGGCGCCGCTAGCGTCGTTGTTTGACGGCATCGACAGCGGACGCGGGCTGCTGGACATCGAGGAGTGGTCCTGGCGCAAGGCCCGTACCCGCCCGGAATTCGCCCGCTTCGCGGCGGCCCTGGCCGCGCGTGGCCAGGAGCCGGCGGAAGAGACCCGGCTCTACAACAGCGGCGTCTGTGGTCTGGCGCGGGTCCATCTGCCGCGGGTCGAGCAGGCCATCGCCCTGATCGACGACTGGCATGGCCACGACGAGGAGGTCCATACCCTGGAGCAGATCGCCCTGTCGTTCAGCCTGGCGGATCTGGCCATCGGCGAGGCGCGCGGCCCCGTGCGCCACTACTACGCGGAAAAGCGCTTTCTGCACTTCATGCTGGCGCACTTCTTCGAGCGCTATGGCGAGGACTTTTCGCCGGCGCTGCAGCAGCACTGGCAGGAGGTGCCACTGACCAAGCCGCTGCCAGATGTCTGGACCCGGTTGCGGGTGAAGTGGCAGCTGGCCGGCCTGGACAAGCAACGGGCGAGCCTGGGGCGCAAGCTGCTCTATGGCTGCCTGGCGCCCCAGGACAGCTATGCCCGTGCCTGTCGCCACGTCTGGTGGGAGCGGGCGCTGAGCGAGCGTCTCGGCGGCGGCGATCGCCAGGCCTTCGCCGAAGGCATCTGGCCCAACGACCTGCCGCGTCCGCACCTGGCCGACGAAGCCGGCGCGGCCCTCGACTATCTGCGCAAGCGGGTGCGCGGCTAGGCCGCGATCCCCAGGGAACTCCATGCGAACGCTCTTTCTCGTCGTCCTCTATGGCTTGCGTCCCGCGGAGTCGGCCACCCTTGACAGCCTGCTGGCCCAGCCCCCGGCCAGCCTGCCGGCCGACAGCGCCCTGCTGGTCTGGAACAACGGCCCCCGGACGCTGGAGGACGCGGAGCGCCAGGCGCTGCTGGCAGCCCCGGGTTGGACGACGGTCCTGATCGAGGAAGACCTCGGCAATCCGCCCCTGAGTCGGGTCTACAACCAGGCACTGCGGCTGGGCGCCGAGCGGCTGGTGATCTTCGACCAGGACACCGTGGTGGACGGGCGCTTTCTGCAGGCGCTTGGCCAGGACGCCGAGTTGCTGGTACCCCTGGTGCTGGGGGCGGGCACCATCCGCTATCCCCACCAGTACAAGGCGGTGGTGACCGCAGAGGGACCCCTGGATCCCCAGGCCACCGTGACCATCAGTTCGGGCCTGTGCCTGACGCAGGGCCTGGCCGCGCGTATCGCGGCCCGCCACGGCGATGTCTTCGACGAGCGCTTCGCCCTCTATGGCGTCGACGTGTCCTTTTTCCTGCGGGTGCAGGCGCTGGCGCGGGACGAGCCGGTGGCGCTGCGCTGCGCGGGCATCCTCGACCATTCGCTGTCCGAACTGGAAGCGGAAACTCCGGCCCAGCGGCGCTTTCGCGACATCGAGAAGTTCTATGTCGCCCTGCTGCTGCGCCTGCACTACAAGGGCGCCTCGCGCGGCAAGGTGCTGCGCTACCTGGGGCGGCAGCTGTTGGGCAATCGGCCGTATTTGTACAGCGTGCTGCCGCAGATGCTGCGGACCATCCTCAGGGGGCGCCATCCCCGGGCGTAGCGCCCGGCAGCGGACGGATCACCGCCTCGTGGCGACTGTAGTAGAGGCTGTCGGCGGGGATGTCGCGCATCACCAGGGCGCCGGCGCCAACCACCACGTTGTCGCCGATGGTCAGGTGGTCGCCGACGATGCAGACGTGGGCGCCAAGGCTGACATTGTCGCCAATGAAGATGCCGACCAGTTGCGCCGGATCGTCGCTCTTGATGCCGATGGTGGTGTGCTGGCGGATCATCACGTTGCGGCCGATCACCGCCAGATTCGACACGCAGATACCCATGCGATGGGGCAGGCGCAGCCCGGGGCCGATACGGGCGCCCAGCAGGATCTCGATATTGTGCCGACGGATCAGCCGGCGATTGATCCGCTCCGCCAGCTTGCGGTAGTTGAGCAGGCCGCGCGGGCGGCAGTAGAGGAATTGCGCCAGGCGATACCAGAACAGGAAGCTCGGACTCTCTCCCGCGGTGACGCGCCGGAGCAGACGCTTGAGTCGCAAGGGCTTGCCGGGTGCGTCCAGCACCTCCAGGCGCCAGTAATCCTTGAGTTCGGCGAAGGTGGCGATCAGCGGCGGCATGATAGGTGTTCCGGGGCGGGGGAGGGCAAGCCTGGGCTCTGTACGAAAAGAGTCTGCGCTCGGTGATGCTTCGTTGAAAAAGACATGCGGAATGCTCATTTACCGCTCATAGACTCCGCTTCCTCGGCCTTTTTCGCCTCGCCTGACCTTCGCTCGACGACTTTTCGTGCAGAGCCTAGCGGAAAATCCCGCCGCTGGGTCGGCGGCGGGTGCGTGTTAACATGGCGCTTTTGCGTCACGACGAGACCATGAGCCAAGACTCCCCTGCGCAGACCTCCAGTCTGAAGATCTATTTCCGCCTGCTCGGCTACGTGCGGCCCTACATCGGCATGTTCGCCCTGAGTATCGTCGGCTTTCTGATCTTCGCCTCCACCCAGCCGATGCTGGCGGGCATCCTCAAGTACTTCGTCGATGGCCTGAACAACCCCAACGCCTCCATGTTCCCGGGCTGGCCCATCGTCGGTGGCCTGCACCTGGTGCAGGCGGTGCCGCTGATGATCATCCTGATCGCCGCCTGGCAGGGGGTCGGTTCCTTTCTCGGCAACTACTTCCTGGCGCGGGTCTCCCTCGGCCTGGTGCACGACCTGCGGGTGGCGCTGTTCAACCACATGCTGCGCCTGCCCAATCGCTACTTCGATGCCAACAACTCGGGTCACCTGATCTCGCGCATCACCTTCAACGTCACCATGGTGA
Organism: Pseudomonas flavocrustae; assembly: GCF_029872515.1. Lineage (NCBI taxonomy): Bacteria > Pseudomonadati > Pseudomonadota > Gammaproteobacteria > Pseudomonadales > Pseudomonadaceae > Pseudomonas > Pseudomonas flavocrustae. The sequence goes on from NZ_JAPDIQ010000013.1 coordinate 93,963, forward strand.
CCGGCGCCGCCACCGAGGCGATCAAGGTGGTGATCCGCGAAGGCATGACCGTGGTCTTCCTGTTCGCCTCGCTGCTGTGGATGAACTGGAAGCTGACCCTGGTGATGGTGGCCATCCTGCCGCTGATCGCCCTGATGGTGACCAGCGCCAGTCGTAAGTTCCGCAAGCAGAGCAGCAAGATCCAGTCGGCCATGGGCGACGTCACCCACATCACCTCCGAGGCCATCCAGGGCTATCGGGTGGTGCGCAGCTTCGGCGGCGAGACCTACGAGCAACGGCGCTTCCTCGATTCCAGTCTGGCCAACACCGACAAGCAGCTGACCATGACCAAGACCGGCGCGGTCTATACGCCCATGCTGCAGCTGGTCATCTATTCCGCCATGGCGGTGCTGATGTTCCTGGTGCTCTGGCTGCGCGGCGAAGCCTCCGCCGGTGACCTGGTGGCCTACATCACCATGGCCGGCCTGCTGCCCAAGCCGATCCGCCAGCTCTCCGAGGTCAGCTCCACCATCCAGCGCGGCGTGGCCGGTGCGGAAAGCATCTTCGAGCAGCTCGACGAGCCCGCCGAACGCGATGAAGGCCGTGAAGAACGCGAGCGCGTCCAGGGTCGGCTGGAGGTGCGCAATCTGACCTTCCGCTACCCGGGCACCGACAAGCCGGTGCTGGAAGGCATCGACTTCGTCGCCGAGCCCGGCCAGATGGTGGCCCTGGTGGGCCGTTCCGGCAGCGGCAAGTCGACCCTGGCCAACCTCATCCCCCGTTTCTACCAGCACGAGCAGGGCGAGATCCTCCTCGACGGCCTGGAGATCCAGGACTATCGGCTGACCAACCTGCGCCGGCACATCGCCCTGGTGACCCAGCACGTCACCCTGTTCAACGACAGCGTCACCAACAACATTGCCTATGGCGATCTGGCCGGGGCGCCGATGGAGCAGGTCAGGGCGGCGGCCGAGGCGGCCTATGCCGACGAATTCATCCAGCGCCTGCCGCAGCAGTACGACACCCAGGTCGGCGAGAACGGCGTGCTGCTCTCCGGCGGCCAGCGCCAGCGCCTGGCCATCGCCCGGGCGCTGCTAAAAAACGCGCCGCTGCTGATCCTCGACGAAGCCACCTCGGCGCTGGACACCGAATCCGAACGCCACATCCAGGCGGCGCTGGATCGCGTCATGCAGGGCCGGACCACCCTGGTGATCGCCCACCGCCTCTCCACCATCGAGAAGGCCGACCTGATCCTGGTGATGGACCATGGCCGCATCGTCGAGCGCGGCAGCCACAGTGAGCTGCTGGCGCTGAACGGCTACTATGCGCGCCTGCACGCCAAGCAATTCGAGGAGGTCGTGCCGCCGGCGCCGACGATCGAATGCTGAATAGATTCCGTTTCTGGCGTGAGCGCGGCTGGACGACCATTTCCGCCGCCGACTACGCCGCCGCCTGGCAGTGCCATGGCGGCAGCGTCGCCAGCCACCCCGAGGTGGTCGACCGGCTGGCCGGACTGGCCGGGATTCCGGTGCGCTACCTGGGCTGGCCCGGCGCGGATGGCCTGCAGGCCGCGGTGCCCTGCTGGGGGCGCGAGCTGGCGCTGTCACGTACGGTGCTGAAGAAGCGCCGCCAGCGTGCCCTGTTCGACCTGGGCAACGCCGAGATCATCCTGCCAGCCGCTCCGGGTAGCGCAGCGCCCCTGCGGCAGCGCGCCCGCTATCTGTCGCCCCTGTGCGACGAGCGTTTCGCCGGTCTGCGCCGGCAGAGCGAAGAACTGGCCATGCTCCGCGAGCCGGAAGCCTGGTCGAAGAAATTCCGCTACAACCAGCGTCGCGAGCAGCGCCTGTTCGAAGACGCCGGTGGGCGCGTGGTCCCCATGGCCGAGCTGGACAGCACCGAGCAGGCACGGATCTATGCCGAGCTGTTCGAGGCGCGCTGGGGCTTCGAGGTGCCGGGCAAGGCCCGGCTGGCCGAGGTGTTCGGCCTGCTGCGGGAATTCATGACCGGCTCGCTGCTCATGCTCGGCGAACGTCCGGTGGCGATCCAGGTGCTCTATCGGGTGGAGGCGCCCGAATGGATCAGCGTCGAATACGTCAACGGCGGTGTCGATCCGGCTGCCAGCGACCTGAGTCCCGGCAGCGTCCTCACCTATCTGAACACCCAGGCCGCCTGGCAGGATGCCCGCGCCCTCGGCAAGGCGTTGCGCTATTCCTTCGGCCGCGCCGATCGCGACTACAAGGACCGCTGGTGCCACCGCGTCACCGTCTTCGAGAGCTGAGATGACCGCCCGCAAACAAACCCTGCTCAAGCGTCACCGCCGTCACAAGCGGCTGGTCCTGGTGGTCATCGCCGTCGTGCTGCTCGGTTGCCTGGCGCTCGGGCCCTGGTGGAGCGCGCCGCTGCTGGCGCTGCTGGTCTGGCTCGGCCACGAGGCCTGGTTCGCCGACCATCTCTTCTATTCGCCGCGCGACAACTACAGCTACCAGTTCCCCGCCGACACCCTGGTGCTGGGCCTGCATCTGGAGCACGGTCGACTGGCCGCGGTGGAATTGCCGCCGGGCGAGCTGACGCTGTTCCTGGAAGGTCGGCTGCGGGCCGGCTGGCTTGGTCGCCTGCTGGATCCCCGGGTGCACCTGCGCGCTGGTGACGAAGGCGATCGCCAGGACTTCGAGCGCGGCGTGGCCGGGCGGCGCTATGTCAATCTCAGTGGCTACGCCGAAGCCCTGCGGCGTGGCGAGTTGCACCTCTGGACGCGCTTCTGCCGGTTGCAGGGCGAGTTGCGTCTGCACGTCTTCGCCCAGCCGGATTTCCGCAGCAAGAGCGTCATGGTCATCGCGCCCCACGCCGACGACGCCGAACTGGCGGCGTTCGGCCTCTACAGCCAGGCGCGGGAAGCCAGCATCGTCACCCTGACCCAGGGCGAGATCGAGGCCGGGCACTATCAGCGCCTGGGCCTCGATCGCCAGGCCGCGGCCCGGCTCAAGGGGCGGCTGCGCACCTGGGACAGCCTAGTCACGCCGCTGTGGGGTGGGGTACCGCCGGAGCGCTGCGTGCAGTTGGGTTACTACTGCCTGCAATTGCCGGCCATGCGCCAGGCGCCGGAAGACACCTTCGGCTCCCGCGAGTCCGGCGACAGCGATGTGCATAGCGCCCGGCGCCACAATCCCCTGCAACTGCCCGGCGATGTCGACGGCGCCCCCACTTGGCGCAATCTGGTGGCCGATCTGGTGGCCCTGCTGGAGCACTTCCGTCCCGAGGTGGTGGTGCTGCCGCATCCGCAGATCGATCCCCATGCCGATCACGTGGCCAGTACCCAGGCCCTGCGCGAAGCCCTGACGTTGAGCCAGTGGCAGCCCGAACTCGAACTGCTCTACGCCAACCACCTGCACGACAACGACCGCTGGCCCATGGGCCCGGCCGAAGGCGGCATCGCCCTGCCGCCGGCCATCGAGACGCCCGCGCCCCTGGTGCCCTGGAGTCCGCTGCTGACCCCCGAGCGACGGCTGGACAAGGCCATGGCCCTGGGTATGCAGCACGACCTGCTGGTGCCGCTGCCGGCGAAGAAACGCCTGCGTCGGGCCATCCAGTGGCTGCTGGCCGGACGCCGCTGGCCGCGCACCGGCGAAGACGAGTTCTTTCGCAAGGCCGTACGCCGTCACGAGCTGTTCTGGATAGACCGCCGCGACGAGCTCTGAACCCGGCATCTCCCGCTGGCAGGCGCTTCCGGGACGCCTGGGCCCCTATGCTATGATCGCCGCCATTTTCGCGCTTTGGAGCCTGTCCCTATGAAGCTGACCATGCCTCGCTTCGATCTCGCGCCGGTCCTGGTGGTCGGCGACGTGATGCTCGACCGCTACTGGCACGGCACCACCTCGCGGATCTCGCCCGAGGCACCGGTACCCGTGGTGCGCGTTGACCAGCACGAGGATCGTCCCGGTGGCGCGGCCAACGTCGCCCTCAACATCGCCGCCCTGGGCGCGCCGGCCTATCTGGTCGGCGTCACCGGCCAGGACGAAGCCGCCGATGCCCTCACCGACAGCCTGAGAGCGGCCCATGTGCAGGTGCGCTTCCAGCGCATCGCCCAGCAGCCGACCATCGTCAAGTTGCGCATCATGAGTCGCCATCAGCAACTGATCCGGGTCGACTTCGAAGAGCCCTTCGACACCGATGCCCAGGCGCTGGCCTCGGACACCGCCGCCATGCTGGCCGGGGTCAAGGTGCTGGTGCTGTCCGACTACGGCAAGGGCGCCCTGAAGAATCACCAGGCCCTCATCCAGCTGGCGCGGGCGCGCAACATCCCGGTGCTGGCCGATCCCAAGGGCAAGGACTTTTCCATCTATCGCGGCGCCAGCCTGATCACGCCGAATCTCTCCGAATTCGAAGCCATCGTCGGCGTCTGCGCCGACGACGCCGAGCTGGTGGCCAAGGGCAGCGAACTGATGGCGCGCCTGGATCTGGGGGCGCTGCTGGTGACCCGCGGCGAGCACGGCATGACCCTGCTGCGTCCCGCTCAGCCGGCCGTGCATCTGCCCGCGCGTGCGCGCGAAGTGTTCGATGTCACCGGCGCGGGCGACACCGTGATTTCCACCCTGGCCGCTGCCCTGGCCGCCGGTGAAGACCTGCCCCAGGCCGTGGGGCTGGCCAACCTGGCTGCCGGCATCGTCGTCGGCAAGCTGGGTACCGCCGCCATCAGCGCCCCCGAGCTGCGGCGCGCGGTGCAGCGTTCGGAAGGCTCCGAGCGCGGCGTCCTGACCCTGGAACAGCTGCAGCTGGCCATCGAGGACGCCCGCGCCCACGGCGAGAAGATCGTCTTCACCAACGGCTGCTTCGACATCCTCCACGCCGGTCACGTGACCTACCTGGAACAGGCGCGGGCCCAGGGCGATCGCCTGATCGTGGCGGTCAACGACGACGCCTCCGTGACCCGCCTCAAGGGCCCGGGCCGGCCGATCAACAGCGTCGACCGGCGCATGGCGGTACTCGCCGGCCTCGGCGCGGTGGACTGGGTCATCCCCTTCAGCGAGAACACCCCGGAGCGCCTGCTGGAGCAGGTGCGTCCGGATGTGCTGGTCAAGGGTGGTGACTACAAGAGCGTCGAAGAGGTGGTCGGCGCCCAGATCGTGCAGGCCTATGGTGGCGAGGTACGCATCCTCGGCCTGGTGGAAAACAGCTCCACCACCGCCATCGTCGAGCGGATTCGCAACCGTACCTGAGCGCGGACTCCCGGGTTAAGCTGGGCGCAGAACCGCTACGGAGCTGCGCCATGCCCTCGACGCCCCTGCTGATCCTTGGTACTGCCGTTTCTGCCGACCCGAACACCGCCCCGCACGCTGGCCAACCGCTCGGTCATCCGCTCAAGCTGGCCAATCGGCACGGTCTGATCGCTGGCGCCACCGGCACCGGCAAGACCGTGACCCTGCAGCGCCTCGCCGAAGCCTTCAGCGACGCTGGCGTCACCGTCTTCGCCGCCGACATCAAGGGCGATCTCTGCGGCCTCGGCGCGGCCGGCGCGCCTCAGGGCAAGCTGGCCGAGCGCATCACCGCCCAGGGTCTGCCGCACCAGCCCCAGGCCTATCCGGTCACCCTCTGGGACGTCGACGGCAAGCGCGGTCATCCGCTGCGTACCACCCTGAGCGAGATGGGCCCGCTGCTGCTGGGCAATCTGCTGGAGCTGACCGACAGCCAGCAGGCCGCCTTGCACGCCGCCTTCAAGGTGGCCGATCGCGAAGGCCTGCTGCTGCTCGATCTCAAGGACCTCAAGGCCGTCCTCAATCACCTGCGCGAACAGCCCGAGGCCCTGGGCGAAGACCGCGCGCTGTTCGCCGGCGCCTCGGCCCAGGCGCTGCTGCGCCGGCTGGCGACCCTGGAACAGCAGGGCGCCGAGGCCTTCTTCGGCGAGCCGGCGCTGCAGCTGGAAGCCGTGCTGCGCCCGGAGGCCGACGGCCGCGGACGCATTCATCTGCTCGACGCCAGTCGCCTGGTGCACGAGGCGCCCAAGGTCTATGCCACCTTTCTGATCTGGCTGCTGGCCGAGTTGTTCGAGCAACTGCCCGAGCGTGGCGATGCCGATAAGCCGGTGCTGGCGCTGTTCTTCGACGAGGCCCATCTGCTGTTTGGCGACACCCCCAAGGCCCTGCGCGATCGCCTGGAGCAGGTGGTGCGACTGATCCGCTCCAAGGGCGTTGGCGTCTATTTCGTCACCCAGTCGCCCAGCGACCTGCCGGACGCCATCCTCGCCCAGCTGGGATTGCGCATCCAGCACGGCTTGCGCGCCTTCACCGCCCGGGAGCAGAAGGCCCTGCGCGCGGTGGCTGACGGCTTCCGGCCCAATCCGGCGTTCGACAGCCTGCAGGTGCTGACCGAGCTGGGCATCGGTGAGGCCCTGGTGGGCAGCCTGGAAGACAAGGGCACGCCGGCGCTGGTCCAGCGCGTGGCCATCGCCCCGCCGCAATCCCGGGTCGGCCCGCTGAGCGAAGCCGAGCGCCAGACGCTGATCCGCCAGTCGCCCCAGGCGGGTCGCTATGACCGGGCCGTGGATCGCGAATCGGCCTACGAGATCCTGCGCGAGCGTCAGGCCGAGCGGGTACCGACGGAGGCGCCGGCAGCGGCACGGACCAAGGCCGGGCAGGGCGGTGCCCTTAGCGATCTGGTGGGCGAACTCGCGGGAAATGCACTCAAGAGCGCGGCTCGCCAGGCGGCCAATCAGCTCGGACGGCAGCTGGTTCGGGGGTTGCTTGGCTCCCTGCTGGGTGGCAAGCGCCGCTAGCCGGACCGCAGGCAAAAAAAGACCCCGCCTGGGCGGGGTCCTTGAGCTTCACGCAGTCATTACATGCGCGGGGCGACGGGGTTGGCATCGTTGGAGATGGTCACTTCCACGCGACGGTTCAGGGCGCGGTCGGAGGCGTTGCTGTTGCTGGCCACCGGGAAGGCCTTGCCATAGCCACGGGTCTGGATGCGGCTCGGCTCGACACCGGCGCTGACCAGGGCGGTCTGGATGGCCTGGGCGCGACGCTCGGACAGCTGCTGGTTGTAGGAGTCACTGCCGACGCTGTCGGTATAACCCTCGACGATCACCTTGCGCTCGGGATTCTGCTTCAGGTACTCGGCCAGCTTCTGGGCATTGGCGTAGCCCTGGGGCTTGAGTTCGGCCTTGTTGAAGTCGAACAGCACATTGCCGAAGGTCACCACGGTGCCGCGCTCGGTCTGCTTGGCCTGCAGGGCGTCCTGCAGCTGCTTGAGCTGGGCGGTACGGGCGTCCAGGCGGGCCTGGGTGCGCTCGGCATCGACATTCTGCATCTGGGCTTCGGTCATGCGCAGCTTGATGGTCTGCATGGCCGTCTGGATGCGCTGGTTGGTCAGGTAGGCCAGCTGGTCGACGGTCTTCTCGTTTTCACCGTCCTTGTAGGCCTTCTCGGCCTTCTGCAGCCAGGCACCGGCGTCCTTGGTTTCCAGGGCGGCCAGCTGGGCGGCCTGGGGCTGGGATTCCAGCGCCGAATAGTCGGACTTGGCCTGTTCCAGATTCGGGTTGGGCGGCGTGGAGCAGGCGGCCAGGGCCAGGCTGAGCAGCGACACGGCAGGGATCAGAATGTGTTTACGCATGATGGTCGTCCTTTGAATTCGTGAAGGGAGGAAAGGGGCGGTCGCTTACTGCTGGACCTTCTTCTGCAGGTTCTGCTGGAGCTGCAGGTTGATCTGACCTTCCTCACGGATCTGCTGGATGCTGTTCTGGGCATCCTTGAGTGCGGCGTCGGCCTTGGCGGCCTGGGTCTTGCGGGTGGCCAGGCGGGCATCCCACTCGGCCTGCTCGGCCAGTTGCTTGGCTTCGTCGTACTTCTCGTTGGAGAGGGCGGTCTGGGCCTGGGTCCACTTGTCCTGGGCCGACTTGGTCTCGATGGGGGCGAACTGGTTGCCGCCGCCGCTCACGGCTTCGTTGACGGCGGACTGGGTCACGGCCATCTGGGCGGTCGGCGGATTGCCGGCGCAACCGGCCAGCAACAGCGAGCTGCCCAGGGCAAGGGCTGCAAGTTTCAGGGTGCAGGCTTTGGAAAGGGACTTTTGGGCAGTGGCACTCTTCATGGATTCAAGCTCCGTTGTTGATCCGAAAAGCGCGCCGCCGGCACGGGCAGGGCGGGCGCCTGGTCAGTTGAAAGCCGCACGTGGAAGCAAGTCCGATCCGTCCCCAAGGGGCCGTGACGGGTACTGGTAACCAGCCCTCGTCCAGCGCTGCGGTCTGACTCTGTGACCGCTCATCCGGCAAAAATGTTCACTGGCTATCGAATTTCGCCATGCGCGGAGGCCCTTGGCAGAGCGGTAGCGGCGTAGGTAAAGCTGCAGGTCGGCGGCTAGCCGGCCGTTTCGGACTGCAGGCGATGCAGGTGCTTGCGCGCCAGTTCCAGGAAGCGCGGCGTGGTGCCGGCATCGGCATAGAGGGGGTCGCCGAGTTCATCGGTGGCCACCACTTCCTCGCCCTGCACGTAGGGGAAACTGGCTTCCAGTTCTTCGAAGGCGGCCGCCAGCAACTCGCCGAGCAGGGCTTCGGGCGTGCGCTGGGGATAGAGTTCGCAGAGCGCCTCGAGACGGGCCGCGGTCTCGACTTCCAGGTCGAGGCGGTAGCTGCGGGTGGTGCCGGAGGTGGTGGCCTGCTGCTCCCATTGGTGAGCGAGTTCGCGAATCTTCATGAGCATCTCCCGTGGCTTAGGCAAAGGTCGGATATTCAGGTTGAGCGAGGCTGGGCACCCTGCAACAGCCGGGGCTTGCAACCGTGACAGCAGGGTGCTGTCCTCTGCGCTAGACCGCAGCGGTTGCCGTGAGGTCCGAACCGGTACTTTCGAGGAGCACGAGATGGTGGAAATCGACGTTCGCCTGCGCGAGCAGGTGCGGTTGCTGGGCGATCTGCTGGGGCAGACCATCGCCGACCAGCATGGCGCGGCCTTTCTCGACAAGATCGAGCGGATCCGCAAGGGCGCCAAGGCCGCCCGTGGCGGCTCCGCGGAGGGTGCCCGCCAACTGGGCGACACCCTGGATACCCTGGCCGAAGACGAGCTGCTGCCAGTGGCGCGGGCCTTCAGCCATTTTCTCAACCTGGCCAACATCGCCGAGGAATATCATCGGGTCAGACGGCGCACCGAGGACGAGCCGCCACCCTTCGAGCAGCAGGTGCTGCCGGAATTGCTGGAGCGTCTGGGCGCGGCCGGGCACTCCGGCCAGGCGCTGGCCGAGCGGGTCGCGGCGCTGGACATCGATCTGGTGCTGACCGCTCACCCCACCGAGGTCTCCCGGCGCACCCTGATCCAGAAATACGACGAGATCAGTGCGCAACTGGCGGCCCTCGATCATCGCGACCTCACCGCTGCCGAGGTGGCCGCCATCGAGGCACGGCTGCGCCGGCTGATCGCCGAGGCCTGGCACACCGAAGAGATCCGCCGCCAGCGCCCGACGCCGGTGGACGAAGCCAAGTGGGGCTTCGCGGTGATCGAGAATTCGCTCTGGCAGGCGATACCCAGTCTGCTGCGCAAGCTGGATGCCGGCCTGCAGGAACGCACCGGCCAGCGGCCGCCGCTGACGGCGGCGCCGGTGCGCTTCTCGTCCTGGATGGGGGGCGACCGCGACGGCAATCCCAATGTCACCGCCGCCATTACCCGCGAGGTGCTCCTGCTGGCGCGCTGGATGGCCGCCGATCTCTATCTGCGCGATGTCGATCGGCTGGCCGCCGAGCTGTCCATGCAGGCGGCGAGTCCGGCCCTGCGCGAGCAGGCCGGCGATCACCCGGAGCCCTATCGCAAGGTGCTCAAGGTGCTGCGCGAGCGGCTGCAGATCACCCGCAGCTGGGCGGCCCATGCCATCACCGATCCCCATGCCGGCGCCCGCCATGTCCTCAGCGACAACGCCGAGCTGATCGCGCCGCTGCAGCTGTGCTACGACTCCCTGCAGCGCTGCGGCCTGGGGGTCATCGCCGACGGTTCCCTGCTCGATACCCTGCGGCGGGCCCGCACCTTCGGTCTCTATCTGGTCCGCCTGGACATCCGCCAGGACGCCGCGCGCCATGCCGCAGCCATGGCCGATATCTGCCGCTACCTCGACCTGGGCGACTATGCCGCCTGGAGCGAGGCGCAGCGCCTGGAATTCCTCCGCGGCGAGCTCGGCAGCCGGCGCCCCCTGCTGCCGCTGGACGCCGAGCTGGAGGCCGATACCCGGGAGGTGCTCGCCACCTGCCGCGTCATCGCCGCTTCGCCGCCTGACGCCCTGGGTTCCTATGTCATCTCCATGGCCGGCGCCGCATCCGACGTGCTGGCCGTGCAGCTGCTGCTGCGCGAGTGCGGGGTACGGCAGCCGATGCGCGTGGTGCCGCTGTTCGAGACCCTCGACGATCTGGATCACGCCGGCACGGCCATCGCCAGCCTGCTCGATCTGCCCGACTATCGCGAGCGTCTGGCCGGTCCCCAGGAGGTCATGATCGGCTATTCCGACTCGGCCAAGGACGCCGGCACCCTGGCGGCCGCCTGGGCTCAGTACCGTGCCCAGGAAGCCCTGGTGGACATCTGCGCCAGTCGTGGCGTCGAACTGCTGCTGTTCCATGGCCGTGGCGGCACCGTGGGGCGTGGCGGTGGCCCGGCTCACGCGGCCATTCTCTCGCAACCGCCGGGCTCGGTGGCCGGGCGCTTCCGCACCACCGAACAGGGCGAGATGATCCGCTTCAAGTTCGGTCAGCCAGCCATCGCCGAGCAGAATCTGGCGCTGTACCTGGGCGCCGTGCTGGAGGCCACCCTGTTGCCGCCGCCGGCACCCGAGCCGGCCTGGCGCGAGCAGATGGATCGCCTGGCCCGCGACAGCCTGCAGGCCTATCGCGGGGTGGTGCGCGAGGATCCGCATTTCGTCAGCTATTTCCGGCAGGCCACGCCCGAGCAGGAGCTGGGCCGCTTGCCCCTGGGCAGTCGCCCGGCCAAGCGCCGCGAAGGCGGCGTGGAAAGCCTCAGGGCCATCCCCTGGATCTTTGCCTGGACCCAGACCCGGCTGATGCTGCCGGCCTGGCTCGGCTGGGAAAGGGCGCTGGAAGAAGCCGAGCGCCGTGGCGAATCGCCGCTTTTGCGCGAGATGCGCGAGCGCTGGCCGTTCTTCCAGACGCGCATCGACATGCTGGAAATGGTGCTGGCCAAGGCCGAAGCCGAACTGGCGCGGCTCTATGACCAACGCCTGGTGGAAGCCGATCTGCAGGTGCTCGGCAGCCAGTTGCGCGAGCGGCTGCGCCAGGCCGGGGTGGCGGTCCTGCGCCTGACCGGACAGGCCGAATTGCTCGAGCACCATCCGGAAACCCTGGTGTTCATTGCCGTGCGCAACACCTATCTCGATCCGCTGCATCTCTTGCAGATCGAGTTGCTGGCCCGGGCGCGGGCGGCGGGCGAAAGCCAGCCGGCCGCACTCGATCAGGCCCTGCTGGTGAGCGTGGCCGGGATCGCCGCCGGACTGCGCAATACCGGTTGAACAGACTGTCGCTTTTGCCGGGGTCCGGCGTCGTCTGGACGGCCCCGGCACCTGCGACGCTTGGTAACTTGTGCGGCCAGGGGGCGCTGTGTATGGTTGGTCCCTTTGGCCGTCTCGTGTCGTCGACAACAATCATCGCGACAGCGCCCCGTGCGGGCTGCCAGTCCGAGACCATTCTAAGGAGCAACAGATGCGCGTAATCCTGCTGGGAGCGCCCGGTGCCGGCAAAGGTACTCAGGCCCGGTTCATCACTGAGAAATTCGGCATTCCGCAGGTTTCCACCGGCGACATGCTGCGTGCCGCGGTCAAGGCCGGCACGCCCCTGGGCCTGCAGGTCAAGGACATCATGGACAACGGCGGCCTGGTCTCCGACGAGATCATCATCGCCCTGATCAGCGAACGCATCCTCGACGCCGATTGCGCCAAGGGATTCCTGTTCGACGGCTTCCCGCGCACCATTCCCCAGGCCGAGGCCCTCGAAGCCGCGGGCGTCAAGATCGACCACGTGCTGGAAATCGCCGTCGATGACGAAGAAATCGTCCAGCGCCTGTCCGGTCGCCGCGTGCACCCGGGTTCGGGTCGCGTCTATCACGTCGAGCACAATCCGCCGAAGGTCGCCGACACCGACGACCTGACCGGCGAGCCGCTGGTACAGCGCGAAGACGACCGCGAAGCCACCATTCGCAAGCGTCTGGACCTCTATCATTCCCAGACCAAGCCGCTGGTGGACTTCTACCAGAAGCTGGGCGCCGCCCAGGGCACGCCGAAGTGCAGCCGCATCGAGGGCGTGGGTTCGGTGGATGCCATCACCGCCAAGGTGCTGCAGGCCCTGAACTAAACGCCGGTAACGGCCGCCTGTGCCTGCAGGCGGTCCGGTCAAGGCGCCGTCCTGGCGTCGTGACCGATGGGCGGGTCCCCTCGCGTCCCGTCTTCCTCTAGAATGCGCAGCCCTTTTCCTCGTCGCGGATTCGCCCCCATGTCCATCCTGCTCGCCCTCGACACCGCCACCGAAGCCTGTTCGGTCGCCTTGCATCTGGGCGAAGAGATCATCCATCGCTACGAGATCGCGCCACGCCTGCATGCCCAGCGGGTCCTGCCCATGGTGCAGGAGCTGTTGGCCGAGACCGGTCTGAGTCTGACGCAGGTGGACGCCATCGCCTTCGGTCGCGGTCCGGGCGCCTTCACCGGCGTGCGCATCGCCATCGGCGTGGTGCAGGGCCTGGCCTTCGGTCTGGACCGGCCAGTGCTGCCGGTGTCGAATCTGGCGATCATCGCCCAGCGCGCCTGGCGCGAGCGTGGCGTGACCCAGGTGGCCGCGGCCATTGATGCGCGCATGGACGAGGTCTACTGGGGCTGCTATCACCTCGCCGACGACGCCATGGTGCTGGCAGGAACGGAAGCCGTGCTGGCCCCCGAAGCCGTCGTCCTGCCGGCTGCCGCCACCGGCGACTGGTTCGGTGCCGGCACCGGGTGGGGTTACGGCGATCGCATGGCTGTGCCCCTGATCGAGCGGGATGCCAGCCTGTTGCCCCATGCGCAGGATCTGGCGGTGCTGGCGGCCTCGGCCTGGCAGCGCGGCGAAGCCGTGTCGGCCGAATCCGAAGCGGCGCAACCCGTCTATCTGCGTGATCGGGTCGCCACTCCCAAGCAGTCGGTCTGACGTCAGGAAACCCGACGTAATAGTCTGACGTCCAAGCTATGTATGCCGCTCGTCCGCCGGTCGCGACGGGCGTCCGCCCCTTGATTGTCATAGCTTTCGACCCTACTTAGAGTAGTGCCATCCGTTTGGGACCTGCCATGCGCATTGACAGCGGCTATTCCTCCTCTGCTTATTCCCTGAATCGTTCCTCGCGCGCGGTCACGCCCGTACGCGAGGTGGCGAAGGACGAGGACGCCCGTCAGAACGCCATCGCCCGCGAGGCCACGGGTAATTCCCGGTCCGACGTCGCGCCCGTCCGCCGCGTCGAGGCGACCGGGGCAACCGATACCGGCAACGGCGGTGGCAATGGCCTGGTGCTCAGCGAGCGGGAAGGGCGCTTCGCCAGTCAGCTCACCGCGCGTGCGCAACAGGCGCTGGCCAGCTACGGCAGCACCGCCGCCCTCGGCGCCGAGGCGGACGGCTCCTCCAGCGTCGTGGGCCTCGATCTCTACGCCTGATGCTGCCGTACTTTCTCGGCTGCCCTTCCTGGAACGACAACGCCTGGCGTGAAAGCCTCTACCACGGCCTGCGCCCGGGAGATTTCCTGCCGCGCTACGCCCAGGTGTTCAATGCCGTGGAAGGCAATACCACCTTCTATGCCTGGCCCGCGGCGGACACCATCCGCCGCTGGGCCGAGCTGATGCCTGCCGACTTTCGCTTCTGCGCCAAGTTTCCCCGCGACATCAGCCATGCCGAGGATCTGCGCGTGCAACTCGCCAGCGCACGCACCTTTCTCGACTTGCTGGCGCCCCTTGGCGAGCGCGCCAGTCCGTTGTGGCTGCAACTGCCCGCCGGCTTCGGGCCCGATCGGCTCAAGGAACTACAGGTCTTTCTCTCGGCCATGGCGCCGCGTTGCGCCCTGGCCGTGGAGGTCCGGCACCTGGCCTTTTTCGACAAGGGCGAGTCCGAGCGGGCCTTGAACCGCCTGCTCATGGACCTGGGCGTGGAGCGCGTCGGCCTGGATTCGGCTGCCCTGTTCAGCGCCGATCCGAGCGAGCCGGCCGTGCGCCTGGCCCAGGCCAAGAAGCCGCGGGTACCGGCGCGTGCCCTGGCATTCAGCGAGCATCCCCAGGTGCGCTTCATCGGCCGCCTGGAGCTCGCTGCCAACGACTATTACCTGGCCAAGTGGGTCACCCGGGTAGCCGACTGGATCGAGGCGGGCAAGGTGCCCTATGTCTTCCTGCATACCCCGGACAACCGCCAGGCGCCCGAGCTGGCCCTGAGATTCCACGCCCAGCTGCGCGAGCGCCTGTCCGGCTTGCCCGCATTGCCCGAGTTGAGCACCGCTGATACCGAACAACTCGGCCTGCTCTAGTCCGCGCCGTCCACCGCGATACGTTTGGCGACGTTTTCGCCGGCATTCCCGTGGTCCGCTCCGGTCAGATGAAGTCTCTCGCTTGACGATCCTCTTCGGCGCGCCGCATGAAAGCCAGACACCTGCTCGGTCTCGTCATCCTGCTCTATGGCGGTCTGCACACCGCCTTCGACCAGGGCTGGCTGCGCATTCCGCCTGCCTACAACCCCTGGGCGCCGCTGGACATCCAGGCACCCACCACTGCCGTCACCCGACTCAAGCTCTGGCGCCTGCAGGCCGATGCCGACTATTGCGCGGCGTCCCTGGCCACCTCGGCGCTCAACTATCGCGAATTACGTGGCAATGCCGGTTCGGCCGACTGCCCGCTGGAGCGGACGGTGCGCATCCAGCGCGGCGAAGGGGTGAGACTCAGCGGCAGCTTCCTCGCCAGCTGTCCCCTGGCCGTCAGCTTCGCGCTGTTCGAGCGGCAGGGCCTGCAGCCGGCGGCCGAAGCCGTCTATGGCCAGCGGGTGGCCGAGGTGGAGCACTACGGCAGCTTTGCCTGCCGCAACATCTATGGCCGCGCCAGCGGCCGGCGCAGTCAGCACGCCACGGCCAACGCCCTGGACATCGCCGGACTGCGCCTGGCCGATGGCCGCCGCATCAGCGTGGCACGGGACTGGAAGGGCGATCCCCAGGCCCAACGCTTCTTGCGGCTGGTACGCGATGGGGCTTGCCGGTCCTTCAATACCACCCTGGGACCGGACTACAACGCGGCGCACCGCGATCATTTCCATGTCGACATGGGTGGCTTTCGCGTCTGCCGGTAGAATGGCCGGTCCTTTCGCCAGCGAGTCGCCCATGTCCACCGCCCGCCCCGCGCTTATCGTCGAAGCCCTGGAACCCGCCTTCACCGAGGCCGCCGCTGCCTGGGCCGCGCGCCTTGACCTGCCCCTGGGCACCGCCACGACCGAGGAATTCGCCCTGCAGGTCGGTATTCAGGGCCTGCAACTGGTGCAGCGCGGCCCGGAGGCACCGGGTCCGGTACGGGTGGACTTCGTCGAGGGCGCGGCGGCGCACAGGCGCAAGTTCGGCGGTGGCGCCGGCCAGATGATCGCCAAGGCCATCGGAGTCGGACCCGGCGTGCGCCCGCGCGTGCTCGACGCCACCGCGGGTCTGGGTCGCGACGCCTTCGTGCTGGCGACCCTGGGCTGCACGGTGACGCTGGTCGAGCGCCAGCCGCTGATCGCCGCCCTGCTCGAAGACGGCCTCGCTCGCGCGGCACGGGATCATGAAGCGGCCGGTATCGCAGTCCTGATGACCCTGGTGCAGGCCGATTCCACCGCCTACCTGCAAGGCGGGGAAGGCGAGGCGCCCGAGGTGATCTACCTGGATCCCATGTTTCCGCATCGCGACAAGAGCGCCCTGGTGAAGAAGGAGATGCGCCTGTTCCGACCGCTGGTGGGCGACGATCTGGACGCCCCGGCGCTGCTGGCCGCGGCCCTGGCCCGCGCCAGTCACCGGGTGGTGGTCAAGCGCCCGCGCAAGGCGCCGGCCATCGAGGGCGTGAAGCCGGGCTATGTGCTGGAGGGCAAGTCCAGCCGCTACGATATCTATCCGAAGAAGAGCTTCAAGTCCTCCTAGAGCAGCTAACAACCCTACTGCGCGTCCGCCAGACGGGCGCGTGCAGTGCTCGGAATCCTCATGTACCGCTCGTACACTCGTGCGCGAGCCCGGTGCGGTTCCTGCGCGCCGCGCGCACCCGCCTGACAGCCGCTCGCTACGTTTTTTTAGCCGCCCTGAACGAAAACGCCCGCGGGCGGAAGGACTCCGGCCGCGGGCGCTGGTGTCACCGACTTCAGACGGTCGCGGGCTTGGGCGCGCGACGCTTGCGCCAGGCCCGGTAGAAGGGCAGGGCCACCATCAGGATGCAGACGATCCAGATGACCTGGCTGATGCCGCTCTGCCAGAGAATGCCCACGTCGCCGTTGGAGATCGACAGCGCGCGTCTCAGGCTGGTCTCCATCAGCTCGCCGAGGATGAAGCCCAGCAGCAGCGGCGAGAGGGGGAAGTCCAGCTTGCGCATGATGTAGCCGAAGATGCCCACGCAGACCATCAGCACCAGATCGAAGGTGGTGGCGTGCACCGCGTAGACGCCGATGCCGGTGATGATGGCGATGGCCGGGGCCAGCGACCAGTTCGGCACATCGAGGATCTTGGTGAACATCTTCACCATGGGCACGTTGAGGATGAGCAGCATCACGTTGGCGATGAACAGCGAAGCGATCAGGCCCCACACCAGATTCGGCTCGTTCTGGAACAGCAGCGGGCCGGGGGTGATGTTGTACAGGGTCAGGGCGCCGATCATCACCGCGGTGGTGCCCGAGCCGGGGATGCCCAGGGTCAGCATGGGAATCATGTTGCCGCACACCGCCGCGCCGATGGCGGTTTCCGGCGCGGCCAGGCCACGCAGGTCACCTTTGCCGAACTTGCCATCGGCACCCGCCAGACGCTTCTCGGTGGTGTAGGCCAGGGCGCTGGCCAGGGTCGCGCCAGCACCTGGCAGGACGCCGATGATGAAGCCGCTCACCGAACTGCGCATGTTGACCATGAATACGCTGCGGGCTTCGCGCACGTTGAACAGCATGCGCCCGGTGGCCTTAACCGCGACCTGGCCATGATGGGTCTGCTCCAGCAGCAGGAGCAGTTCGCTCACCGAGAACAGCCCCAGCACCAGGATCACGAAGTCGATGCCGTCGGCCAGGTGCACGTTGTCGAAGGTGAAGCGATAGACGCCGCTGTTGGCATCGATGCCCACGGAGGCGATGGCCAGGCCGAAGAGCGCGGCGACCAGGGTCTTGACCGGCTTCTCGGCGGCCATGCCGGAGAGGCTGAGGATGGCCAGGGCCATCAGCGCGAAGTATTCCGCCGGACCGAAGGCGATCGCCCACTTGGCCAGCAGCGGCGAGAACAGCACCATGCCGCAGGTGGCGATGAAGGCACCGATGAAGGAGCTCCAGGCCGACAGCGACAGGGCCACGCCCGCCATCCCTTGCCGTGCCAGCGGATAGCCGTCCAGACAGGTCATCATGGTCGCGGCTTCGCCGGGGATGTTCAGCAGGATCGAAGAGATCCGGCCGCCGTATTCGCAGCCCAGATAGACCGCCGCCAGCAGGATCAGCGACGTCTCCGGCGGCAGGCCCAGGGCGAAGGCCACCGGGATCAGCAGGGCGATGCCGTTGATCGGCCCGAGACCCGGCAGCAGACCCACCACGGTGCCGATCAGGGTGCCGATCAGCGCCACGATCAGGTTGGTCGGCGTCATGGCGACGCCAAAGCCCTGCATCAGAAAATTCAAGGTTTCCATGTCAGCCTTCCAGGAATTCCAGCACGCCAAGGGGTAGGGGGACTTCCATCACCCGGTCGAACAGCACATAGAGACTTATCGAGAGCAGCAGGCTGACCAGGGCACAGGGCATCAGGCGACCGCCATAGAGCAGGCCGCACAGGGTGGCGGTAAGGAAGGCGCTCAAGGGGAAGCCCAGCGGCTGGAAGGTCAGGGCGTAGCCCAGCAGGATGACGCAGCAGGCCACCACCTTGCGCAGCGACGAGGCGTCCAGCGGCTTCTGGTCTTCGCCATCGCCGATCGGCGTGGGGCGGATGATCAGATAGGCGAGGCCCAGGCTCATCAGCCCGAACATCAGCATCGGATAGGCCCGCGGACCGACCGGTTCGTAGGAGAAGGGCGCCTGGTAATCCCGGGCGATGAACAGCATGACGAGTCCGGCCACCAGCCAGACCGCCATGAAGGCGCGTTGGAAGATCATGTCGACATCCTCGAAGGCGCCCGGAGGGGCGCCAGGGGCGGGGGCTCTGTTACTGGATCAGGCCGAATTCCTTGGCCATGCCGCGATAGCGCGCGACTTCCTTCTGCACATAGGCGTCCAGTTCGGAACCGGTCATGGCGAAGGGGAAGAGCTCGCGCTGATCACGCAGCTTGGCGAAGTCGTCGGACGCCAGCAGCTTGTCGAAGCTGGCTTTCCACCAGTTGTACTGCTCGTCGGTGACCTTCGGGCCGACATAGAAGCCGCGGACCACCGGCCAGACGATGTCGTAGCCCTGCTCACGTGCGGTGGGGATGTCCTTCATCGCCGGTTCGTCGAAACGCTGCTCGGCGAAGACCGCCAGGAGGCGCATGTTGCCGGCCTCGACATGGGGCATGGAGTCGGAGATGTCGGTGCTGCCGACCTGGATGTGGCCGCCCAGCAGCGCGGTGGCGATCTCGCCGCCACCTTCCAGGGCCACGTAGCGCAGGTCCTTGGGATTGATGCCGGCGGCCTTGGCGATCAGCGCCGTCTGCATCCAGTCCTGGCTGCCGACGGTGCCGCCGGAACCTATAACCACCTTGCTCGGATCCTTCTTCAGCGCCTCGACCAGATCACCCAGGGTCTTGTAGGGCGAATCGGCCTTGACCGCGATGGCACCGTAGCTGGCACCCACCGCCGCCAGCCAGCGCACGGCCTTCTCGTCGAAGCGACCGAACTTGCCCTGGGCCAGGTTCAGCAGCGAACCGCTGGAGAAGGCGACGATGGTGTCGCCATCCGCCGGACGCTGAGCCACCACGGTGTTGTAGGCCACCGCGCCGACGCCGCCGGGCATGTAGGTCACGCGCATGGGCCTGTCCAGCAGCTTGGCTTCCACCAGGCCGCTCTGGGCCAGCTTGCAGGTCAGGTCGAAGCCACCACCCGGCGAGGCTGGGGCGATGCATTCGGGACGCTTGGGTTCGGCCATGGCCTGGGCGGACAGCAGCATGGAGGCGGCCAGGGTCAGGGTGAGGGTGCGCAAGGTGGTGCTCATCGACGTCTTCCTTTTGTTGTTATTTCAGAAGCTGACAGGCGGACACGGCTCAGGCTCGCCAGGGCGGCGATCGTTCGGAGAGGTAGCACGGGAGCACGTGGAGCTGCGCGAGGGCGAGCATGGATGTCGTTCCGCTTGTTATTGTTGTTGGCCAACCAGGGGTGGCGCTTGGGCAAGCATCATGCGGTTCTGGGACCGCTACCTTTCACTCTAGACCGCCAAGCTTTCAACAGCCTTTCAGTCGTGAAAGGCAACGAATGTGCGGGGCGGGCAACGGGTCAAGGGGCCACTATCCGGTAAACTCGGGCCTTTTAGGCAGGAGCTGTCAGCGTGCGCATCCTACTGGTCGAAGATCATCCGCCTCTGGCCGAAAGCGTCGCCCAGGCGCTCAAGAGTGCCGGGCTCAACGTCGATCTGCTCAACGATGGCGTGGCCGCCGACCTGGCCCTGCAGAGTGAAAGCTATGCCCTGGCCATTCTCGACGTCGGCCTGCCGCGCATGGATGGCTTCGAGGTGCTGGCGCGCCTGCGCGAGCGCGGCGATCGCCTGCCGGTGCTGATGCTCACCGCCCGTGGCGAGGTCAAGGACCGGGTGCAGGGCCTCAATCTTGGCGCCGACGACTACCTGGCCAAGCCCTTCGAACTCACCGAGCTGGAAGCCCGGGTCAAGGCCCTGCTGCGCCGCAGCGTGCTGGGCGGCGATCGCCAGCAGCGCTGCGGTCCGCTGATCTACGACCTCAATACCTCGCGCTTCACCCTGGGCGAGGAGGCGCTGTCGCTCACCTCCCGCGAGCACGCCGTGCTGGCTGCGCTGATCGCCCGTCCCGGACGGGTCATGAGCAAGGAGCAACTCGCCGCCCAGGTCTTCGGCCTGGACGAAGAGGCCAGTCCCGAGGCCATCGAGATCTATGTCCACCGCCTGCGCAAGAAGCTGGAAGCCGGCGCGGTACGCATCGTCACCTTTCGCGGCCTGGGCTATCTGCTGGAAGAACAGCATGGCTGAAGTGGCGAAGGCGGCGGGCAGCCTGCGTGGCCGCCTGCTGCTGCGAATGGTCATCCTGCTTGCGGTGATCCTGGCGATCAGCAGTCTGGCGGCCTATCTCAATGGCCGGCGCCTGGCCGACGTGGCCTATGACCGGACGCTGCTGGCTTCGGCCCGGACCATCGCCGCGGGCCTGTCGGCGTCCAACGGCACCCTGCGCGCCGATGTGCCCTACATCGCCCTGGACAATTTCGCCTACGACAACGTGGGGCGCATCTTCTACCAGGTGCTGGATACCCGTGGCCGGCTGATCTCCGGCTACGAAGAGATCCCGCCCCCGCCGCCGGGCGCCCCCCTGACCCGCGACTATCCGGCCCTGGCGCGCTTCTACAACAGCACCTATCGCGGCAAGGACGTGCGGGTGGTCAGCCTGGCCCAGCCGGTCAGCCAGCCGGATCTCACCGGCATGGCCGAGATCCGCGTCGCTGAGACCGCCGAAGCTCGCGAGGAGGTGGCCCGCAGTCTGCTCACCGACACCCTGATCCGCCTCGGGCTGATGGGGCTGGGTGCCATCCTGCTGGTGTGGATGGCGGTCGGCGCCGCCCTGCGGCCCCTGGAGCGCCTGCGCCAGGCCGTGGAAGAGCGTGGGGTGGACGACCTGCGCCCGCTGCCCGAGGTGCGGGCGCCCCAGGAACTGCTGCCCTTGGTGCATGCCCTGGAGGGCTTCACCCTGCGCCTGCGCCGGCTGTTCGAGCGCCAGGCCGACTTCATCGCCAACGCCGCCCACGAATTGCGCACCCCGCTGGCGGCGATCAAGGCGCGAGTCGAACTGGGCCTGCGTGAACGCGAGCCCCAGGCCTGGTACGCCACCCTGGAAGAGACCCGCGCGAGCACCGATCGCCTGGCGCGCCTGGCCAACCAGCTGCTGTCGCTGGCACGCATCGAGAGCGGCGCCCAGGCCATCGCCGAGGGTGGCGCCGAACGGCTGGAGCTCAGCGAACTGGCCAGGGAGCTGGCCATGGCGCTGGCGCCGCTGACCCATGCCAAGGGCGTCGCCCTGGCCTTCGAGCCCTTCGCCAAGGCGCCGGTGATCGGTGAGCCGACGCTGCTCAACGAGCTGCTCTGCAACCTGGTGGAAAACGCCCTGGCCCACAGCCAGCCAGGTGGCAACATCGTGGTGCGGGTGCTGGCGCCGGCGGTGCTGGAAGTCGAGGATGACGGTCCCGGCATTCCGGCCAATGCGCGGGTCAAGGTGTTCGAGCGCTTTCAGCGCCTGGATCCGCAGTCCGGGGGCGCCGGTCTGGGATTGGCCATCGTCGGAGAGATCTGCGCCGCCCACCGCGCCCGTATCCAGTTGCTGGACGGCGCGCTTGGCGGGCTACGGGTGCGGGTCGAATTTCCCGCCGAGGAAGCCTAGGCTTTGTCTAAAAGTGCCGGACCTTCGCTAGGCGACGTTTCAGCCAAGCCCGATGCTCAGCCGAGCAGGGTGCGCGACTGCTCCACCGCGTCCCAGAAGGACTGATCCTGGGCGGGATCGGGCTGGTTGTTCAGCCCCAGGCGGATGCCGGCCGGCAGTGTCTGCACCGCGATCTCCTGCTGACCCTGGCGCTGCGCGTGCAGCTGGGTAGCGATCTGCACGATATCGGCATAGTCGGCCGCCGCGGGCTGGCGTTCCAGCACCAGATACTCCCGGGGCACGCAGGCGATGTCGGCCGGGAAGTCCCAGACCTTGAGAATGCGTTCGCCGATCTGCGGATGGATGCGCGCCGTCACCTGGTCGAGGGTGATGGCGTTAGCCAGCAGCTCTTCCTGTTCCTCGGCATAGGTGAGGATCGGCAGCACGCCGATCTGGTGCACCAGGCCGGCGAGCAGGGCGCGGTCGGCCATCAGGCGCGTGTACTTCTTGCACAGCGCATGGCTGATGGCGGCGATCTCGGTGCCCTGGCTCCAGACCTCGCGCATCTTGCGATCCACGGCGTCGCTGGTGGCCTGGAACATCTGCTGCATGGCCAGGCCCGTGGCCAGGTTCGCCGTGTAGTTGATGCCCAGGCGCCCGACCGCCATCTGCAGGTCGGTGATCTCCTTGCTGGTGCGCAGCAGCGGGCTGTTGACCACCTTGATCAGGCGCGCGGTCAGGGCGGCGTCCATGGCGATCACCCGGCTCAGCTCGGCGACACCCACGTTGGGGTCTTCGGCCGCTTCTCTGACCTTCAGCGCCACCTCGGGAAGGGTGGGCAGCACCACGCGATCCGTGTCTATCGCGTGCAGAAGATCCTGGACAACTTTTTCGGCAAGAGGAGTCATGACGTACCTGTGTGAGGAGCGGAAAAGGCGATCCCAACCTTCAGCGCTTTATTTCACGATCGCTATCGAGTGAGTAGGGCAAATCGAGTAAACGGCAGTTTGGCCCGCCCGAGCTGCCCACCGAGACGCGTCCATCCTCGGCGGCATCGCCCTGCAGCACCGCCAGGAATTCGCAGCCCTCGGCGCTAGACGCGGCGAGCACCACCTCGCCCACGCTGCTGCCATGCACCGGCGAGAACAGCTCGGTACCCACGGCGGGGGGCTGGTCGCTGCCGGCGAGCCGATAGAGGCGCCGCTTGAGCTTGCCCAGGTACTGCATACGCGCGACGATCTCCTGGCCGGTGTAGCAGCCCTTGCGAAAGCTCACGCCATCCAGCGCCTGCAGATTGATCATCTGCGGGACGAACAGCTCACGGGTCGCGCCGAACACCTGGCCCACGCCGGACCGCACCTGGGCCAGCAGCCACTCATCGAGCGCGACCTCCGGCAAGGCCGGCGCCGCTGCGTCCACCGCGCGCCAGGTCTCGACCCGGCCATCCTCCAGCCGCAGGGCGAAGCCGCCATCGAGCGGTGCCACGGCATTGGCCTGGTCACCCAGCACGACGTCGGGATAGGCGCTGGCGAAACCGGCGGCAGAGAGCCCCAGGCGTTGCCAGTGGCTGCTTTCATCGGTCAGCGTCGACTTGGAGAAGACCGCATACTTCTTCAGATCGGTCAGCAAGGGCTCGACCAGCTCCGCGGCCATCGCCAGCAGATAGCCGTCGGCCTGCTTGACGATGCGGAAGCTGGACACCAGGCGCCCCTTGGGCGTGCAGCGACCCCCCAGGCCGGCCTGGTCGTCAGCGAGATAGTTGAGGTTGCAGGTCACCTGCCCCTGGAGAAACTTGGTCGCATCGACCCCGCGGAGGGCCAGGACGCCTTCGTGGGTCAAGCGGCAGAAATACGGCGAGTCGGCCATTGCGGCAGCAGCTCCGTGTCGAGTGAAGCCGCTCATCATAGGCGTGCCCGGGGTGAATGTCAGGCGCACTGCGCGGCGGGGCGCTTCGGGCTTATACTGCGCCGATTGTCGCAGGAGTCCCCATGAGTACCGAAGCTACCGAACTCAACAGATTGTACTGGCACAGCCGTCGCGGCATGCTGGAACTGGATGTATTGCTGGTGCCCTTCGTCAAGGAGGTCTATTCCTCCCTGGGCGCGGAAGACCAGGCGCGCTATCGCAAGCTGCTCGAGTGCGAGGATCAGGACATGTTCCACTGGTTCATGCAGCGTGGCGAACCGGAAGACGCCGATCTGCAGCTCATCGTGCGCATGATCCTGGACCGTGTCCAGCCGGCTTGAGCCCCTCGAATGCCGCTGGAGCGCCTCTGCCGGCCTCCTGCGGCTGCACGCCTTGGCCGCCTTCGGCGCGGGGATCTGCCCCTGGCTGGCGGCCATTCCCTGGACGCTCAAGCCCCTGCTGACGCTGCTGGTGCTCTGGTCCTGGCAGCGCGTGCGCCAGCGCCAGCTCCAGCAGCGCTACCCGGGCGTGCCACGGCGGCTGCGGCATGGCGCCGAGGGTTGGCAGCTCTGGTCGCCAGCGACCGGTTGGCAGGCCATCCAGGTGCGCCCGGACAGCCTGGCCCTGGCGCGGTTGGTGGTGCTGCGTTATCGGGTGCCGGACGAAAGACGCACCCGCAGTCTCTGCATCGCCCGCGACAGCCTCACCGCGGACGCCCATCGCCGCCTGAGAGTCAGGCTTCGCTTCGCGCCGCGTCGGTTCGCGGCACCAGAATAGTGTCCCGGGCCGTGCTGGCGAGCTGCGGATAGTCCAGGGTGAAGTGCAGGCCGCGACTCTCCTGACGGGCGAGGGCGCTCTCGATGATCAACTCCGCGACCTGCGCCAGGTTGCGCAACTCGATCAGATCGCGACTCACTCTATAGTTGCTGTAGAACTCGTCGATCTCGTCCATCAGCAGCCGAATCCGATGGCGGGCGCGCACCAGTCGCTTGGAGGTGCGCACGATGCCGACGTAGTCCCACATGAAGCGCCGCAGCTCGTCCCAGTTGTGCGCGATCACCACGTCCTCGTCCGAGTCCGTCACCTGGCTGGCATCCCAGTCGGGCAGGTCACGCGGCATGGCGATCTCGGCTTCTTGCGCCTGGATGTCCAGTGCCGCCGAGCGCGCATAGACGAAGCACTCCAGTAATGAATTGCTGGCCATGCGATTGGCGCCATGCAGACCGGTACAGCTGGTTTCGCCGATGGCGTAGAGACCGGCCAGATCCGAGCGCCCGTGCTCATCGACGCGCACCCCGCCACAGGTGTAGTGCGCGGCCGGTACCACGGGGATCGGATCGCGGGTAATGTCGATGCCCAGTTCCAGGCAGCGGCGATAGACCGTCGGGAAGTGCTCCTGCACGAAGTCCGCCGGCTTGTGGCTGATGTCGAGAAAGACGCAGTCGATGCCCAGGCGCTTCATCTCGTGATCGATGGCCCGCGCCACCACGTCGCGCGGTGCCAGGTCGGCGCGGGGGTCGAAGCGCGGCATGAAACGCTCGCCATCGGGCAGGCGCAATACGGCCCCCTCGCCACGCAGGGCTTCGGTGATCAGGAAGCTCCGCGCATGGGGGTGATAGAGGCAGGTAGGATGGAACTGGTTGAATTCCAGATTGGCTACCGAGCAGCCGGCGCGCCAGGCCATGGCGATGCCGTCACCGCTGGCGCTGTCCTGGTTGGTGCTATAGAGGTAGGCCTTGCTGGCGCCACCAGTGGCCAGCACCGTGAAACGCGCGTGCAAGGTATCCACCTGGTCGCTGGTGCGGTCGAGCACATAGGCGCCCAGGCAGCGCGTACCCTGCCGGCCGAGTTTTTCCGTGGTGATCAGATCCACCGCCACGCGCTGGCTGAGCAGCTGGATATTGGGACGGCCTTCCGCGGTCCGCAGCAGGGTGTCGAAGATCGCCATGCCGGTGGCATCGGCGGCGTGAATGATGCGTCTGTGGCTGTGGCCGCCTTCCCGGGTCAGGTGAAAGCCCAGGCCACCCTTGGCGCCGTCCTGCTCGCGGGTGAAGGGTACGCCCTGGTCGATCAGCCACTGCATGGCCTCGCGGCTGTGCTCGACGGTGAAGCGCACGGCGGCTTCGTCACACAGCCCGGCGCCCGCGACTAGGGTATCCTGCACGTGCGCCTCGACGGTATCGCCCTCGTCCAGCACGGCGGCGACACCCCCCTGCGCCCAGTAGGTCGAGCCATGTGCCAACTCGCCCTTGCTCAGCACCGCGATCAACAGCGTCGCGGGCAGATTGAGCGCAAGCGTCAGGCCTGCGGCGCCACTGCCGATTACCAGGACATCGAATTCCAGATGACGCGCCATGACGTTTCCTTCTCACCGAGACGGCGAGTATAGGAACACGGCGACTGACGGCATAGCCATCGATGGCAAGGGGGCAGGGAACTCGCGGGCGTCAAACGGGGTCTATGTACAGATAATCGCTCATCCGTGCGGCCGGAGTGCCTGGACGAGAATGGGCCATCTGCCAAAGCTAAATCAGTGATACCCAGGAGCGATTAGCAGCCATTTCAGTGCTCGCTCATCAACTGCTGTGGAGGGGAGAAACTTCGTGCAACAGCCCAGTCTAGCAGCGCGCGTCGATAGTGAAGGCAAGGACGATACCGAGCTGCAAGCCAAGGATAGCAAGCAAGTCCTGCCCACTCAGGAGCAGGATCAACAACTGGTCGAGCGCGTACAGCGCGGCGACAAGCGTGCCTTTGACCTGCTGGTGCTCAAGTATCAGCACAAGATTCTCGGTCTGATCGTGCGTTTCGTCCACGATACCCAGGAAGCCCAGGACGTCGCTCAGGAGGCTTTTATCAAAGCCTATCGTGCCCTCGGGAACTTCCGTGGCGATAGTGCTTTCTACACCTGGCTCTATCGCATCGCCATCAACACGGCAAAGAACCATCTGGTTGCCCGGGGTCGTCGTCCACCGGATAGCGACGTCAGTGCCGAAGATGCGGAATTTTATGAAGGCGACCATGCTCTAAAGGATATCGAGTCCCCGGAGCGGTCCCTTTTGCGGGATGAGATCGAGGCCACCGTGCATCGGACCATCCAGCAACTCCCGGAAGATCTGCGCACCGCGCTGACTCTTCGCGAGTTCGAAGGCCTCAGCTACGAGGACATTGCCAATGTTATGCAATGTCCGGTGGGAACGGTCCGGTCCCGGATTTTCCGGGCTCGGGAAGCGATAGACAAAGCATTGCAGCCCCTGCTGCGTGATGCATAGACAGCGGCGACAGCTTTTAGAGAGGTAATACGTATGAGTCGTGAAGCCCTGCTGGAATCCCTGTCCGCTGTTATGGATAACGAAGCGGACGAATTCGAAACCCGGCGCGTCATCGCCGAGGTCAGCAAGGACCCGGAATTGCGCGCCACCTGGTCGCGCTACGCCATGGTCAGCGCCGTGATTCGCGGTGAGCCCATGCTGCCGAATCTGGATATCGCCAAAGGCGTCACCACCACGCTGGAGCGTGATGAGGTCGCCACAGCGCCAGTAGCAGCACCTGTTGCCGCTCAGGCGAGCAAGGGTCGTTGGTCGAGCCTGGGTCGTGTCGCGGTCGCTGCGTCCGTGACCTTCGCCGTACTGGCGGGCGTGCGGATGTACAACCAGTCCGACGTCTCCACCCAGGGTCTGGCCCAGCAGGCGCCGAGCCAGCTGACCGTGCCACAACCCGCACGTAGCCCGGCTGTATTGGCCAGCTTCAGCGAAGAAAGCACCAAGGCCAACGCCCAGGTCAAGGCTGATCAGCCTGCAGCAGGTGAAAAGCAGGACGCTCCTGCCCAGCGCTGATCCGCTGGCTTCACCTCGAAACGGCGCCCGGAGCCCAGCTCCAGGCGCCGTTTTTTTTGCCCTGGAGATTTTCGACCAGGTCGCAAAAAAGCTTCGAAAGCTATCGTTCAGCAAGGGCGTGGTATTTCTGCTGCCAGTCGTCACTGACAGTGCCTCCGATCCCGGAAAGGCAGGTCGCCAGCGATGTGTTCAAGTCATTGGATAGAGTGGAGCTGCATGCGCATGCGCAATCTAAAGCATTACACGGCTGCCCTGATGGGGCTCTGGCTGATGGGAATGACGGCCATGGCCCGGGCCGATCTGCCGGATTTCACCGGGCTGGTCGAGGCGGCATCTCCCGCGGTCGTCAACATCAGCACCCGGCAGAAAATTCCCGAAGGTCGCGGCGCCGGCGCCATGACCATGCCCGACCTGGAAGGCCTGCCACCGGGTATCCGTGAATTCTTCGAGCGCAGCATTCCGCAGATGCCGCGCAGTCCCCGGGGCAAGCAGGAGCAGGCCCAGTCGCTGGGTTCCGGCTTCATCATCTCGCCCGATGGCTACATCCTGACCAACAATCATGTGGTCGCCGATGCCGACGAGATCCTGGTGCGCCTGTCCGACCGCAGCGACCATACCGCCAAACTGATCGGCGCGGATCCCCGCACCGACGTGGCCCTGCTGAAGATCGACGCCAAGGACCTGCCTACCCTCAAGCTGGGCAACTCCGACCAGCTCAAGGTGGGTGAATGGGTGCTGGCCATCGGCTCACCCTTCGGCTTCGATCATTCGGTCACCGCCGGCATTGTCAGCGCCAAGGGTC
The DNA here is from genome assembly GCF_029872515.1 of Pseudomonas flavocrustae. NCBI lineage: Bacteria > Pseudomonadati > Pseudomonadota > Gammaproteobacteria > Pseudomonadales > Pseudomonadaceae > Pseudomonas > Pseudomonas flavocrustae. The sequence continues at coordinate 122,187 of NZ_JAPDIQ010000013.1, forward strand.
GCAGCCTGCCCAATGAAAGCTACGTCCCCTTCATCCAGACCGACGTAGCCATCAACCCGGGCAACTCCGGCGGCCCCCTGTTCAACCTCAAGGGGGAAGTGGTCGGGATCAACTCGCAGATCTTCACCCGCTCCGGGGGCTTCATGGGGCTGTCCTTCGCCATCCCGATCGACGTCGCCATGAACGTGGCCAATCAGCTCAAGACCGAAGGCAAGGTCAGTCGCGGCTGGCTCGGCGTGGTCATCCAGGAAGTGGACAAGGACCTTGCCGAATCCTTCGGCCTGGATCGTCCGGCGGGTGCCCTGGTCGCCCAGACCCTGGACGACGGTCCCGCCGCCAAGAGCGGCATCAAGGTGGGTGACGTCATCCTCTCGGTCAATGGTCAGAAGATCGAGGAGTCCGCCGACCTGCCGCACCTGATCGGCAACCTCAAGCCGGGTGCCAAGGCCGACATGGAGATCATCCGCGAAGGCAAGCGGCAGAACCTCAGCGTCACCGTGGGCGACATGCCCAAGGATGACCAGGCCGCTTCCGGTGGCGAGCGTGGCTCCGACCGCGCCAGCAATCGCCTGGGCATCGCCGTCGCCAATCTGACGCCCGAGCAGAAGAAGACCCTGGATATCCAGGGCGGTGTGGTCATCAACAAGTTGAGTGGCGACGGTCCCGCTGCGGCCATCGGCCTGCGTCCGGGCGATGTCATCACCCACCTGAACAACCAGCCGATCGAATCGGCCCCGGCCTTCGAGAAGATCACCTCGGCGCTGCCGGCGGGTCGTTCCATCTCGATGCGCGTGGTGCGCGACGGTCGCGCCAGCTTCATCACCTTCAAGCTGCCGGGCAAGTAACGGCAAGGCAGGCGCGCAGGGGCGGGCGACCGCCCCTTCTTTTTGTCCGCTCGAACGGCGCGAGTCCCCTTGTTTGCCGCATTCAGGTAAACTCCCCCGCTATTTTCCCGGCGGATGTTCCGCCGCTGGCTATTCGAGTGCTGATTCGTGAGTGATCTGAGCCATATCCGCAATTTCTCCATCATCGCCCACATCGATCACGGCAAGTCGACGCTTGCGGATCGGTTCATCCAGATGTGTGGTGGTTTGAGCGACCGAGAAATGGAGGCCCAGGTCCTGGATTCCATGGACCTCGAGCGTGAGCGCGGCATCACCATCAAGGCCCACAGCGTTACGCTGTACTACAAGGCCGAAGATGGTAAGACCTACCAGCTCAACTTCATCGATACCCCTGGCCACGTCGACTTCACCTATGAAGTCAGCCGCTCGCTGGCCGCCTGCGAAGGCGCGCTGCTGGTGGTGGACGCGGGGCAGGGCGTGGAAGCCCAGTCGGTCGCCAACTGCTACACCGCCATCGAGCAGGGCCTCGAGGTCATGCCGGTGTTGAACAAGATGGATCTGCCCCAGGCCGATCCGGACAAGGTCAAGGCCGAGATCGAGCACATCATCGGCATCGATGCCACCGACGCCGTGCCCTGCAGTGCCAAGAGCGGCATGGGCGTACCCGAGGTGCTCGAACAACTGGTCAAGGTCATTCCGCCGCCGGAAGGCGAGATCGACGCACCGCTGCAGGCCCTGATCATCGACTCCTGGTTCGATAACTACCTGGGCGTCGTCTCGCTGGTGCGCGTCAAGCACGGTCGGGTCAAGAAGGGCGACAAGATCCTGGTCAAGTCCACCGGCAAGGTGCACCAGGTCGACAGCGTCGGTGTCTTCTCGCCCAAGCATACCGAGATGCCTGACCTGAAGGCCGGTGAAGTAGGCTTCATCATCGCCGGCATCAAGGAAATCCTCGGTGCTCCGGTCGGTGACACCCTGACCCTCAGCGCCACCCCTGACGTGGCCATGCTGCCGGGCTTCCAGCGGGTCAAGCCGCAGGTCTACGCCGGTCTGTTCCCGGTCAGCTCCGACGACTTCGAGGACTTCCGCGAAGCGCTGCAAAAGCTCACCCTCAACGACGCGGCCCTGCAATACGAGCCGGAAAGCTCTGAGGCCCTCGGCTTCGGCTTCCGCATCGGCTTCCTCGGCATGCTGCACATGGAGATCATCCAGGAGCGCCTGGAGCGCGAATATGATCTCGACCTCATCACCACGGCGCCGACCGTGGTCTTCGAGGTGGTGCTCAAGGATGGCAGCACCATCTATGTCGACAACCCCTCGAAACTGCCGGACCTGGCCTCCGTCGCCGAGATGCGCGAGCCCATCGTCCGCGCCAACATCCTGGTACCCCAGGAGCACCTGGGCAACGTCATCACCCTGTGCATTGAAAAGCGTGGCGTCCAGCGCGACATGCAGTTCCTCAGCAGCCAGGTGCAGGTCAGCTACGACCTGCCGATGAACGAGGTGGTACTGGACTTCTTCGACCGCCTGAAGTCGGTGAGTCGCGGCTATGCGTCGCTCGATTACAGCTTCGATCGCTTCGAGGCGGCCAGCCTGGTCAAGCTCGACGTCCTCATCAACGGCGAGAAGGTCGACGCCCTGGCCCTGATCGTCCATCGCGACAAGGCGCACTACAAGGGTCGCGCCCTGACCGAAAAGATGAAGGAGCTGATCCCGCGGCAGATGTTCGACGTGGCGATCCAGGCAGCCATTGGCGGTCAGATCGTCGCCCGCACCACCGTCAAGGCGCTGCGCAAGAACGTCCTGGCCAAATGCTATGGCGGTGACGTCTCCCGTAAGCGCAAGCTACTGGAAAAGCAGAAGGCGGGTAAGAAGCGCATGAAACAGGTTGGTAGCGTAGAGATTCCTCAAGAGGCCTTCCTGGCCGTGCTCAAGGTGGATAGCTAAAGCCCATGTCCTGGAACTTCCCTCTGTTGCTGGTTCTCGCGGTCGCCGTCTGCGGCGCCCTGGCGCTCATCGATCTGCTGGTGCTCGCACCGCGTCGTCGCAAGGCGATCCAGACCTACGGGCAGCAGGTCAGCGAGCCTGATCCCGTGGTCCTGGAGCAGTTGAACAAGGAACCGGCGCTGGTCGAGTACGGGAAGTCCTTCTTTCCCGTCCTGGCCATCGTGCTGATCCTGAGATCCTTCCTGGTGGAGCCGTTCCAGATTCCTTCGGGCTCCATGAAGCCGACCCTGGAAGTGGGCGACTTCATCCTGGTGAACAAATTCGCCTACGGCATCCGCCTGCCGGTGATCGATCTCAAGGTCATCCCGATCGGTGATCCGCAGCGCGGCGACGTCATGGTGTTCCGCTATCCCAGCGATCCCAGCGTCAACTACATCAAGCGCGTGATAGGCGTGCCGGGCGATACCATCCGCTATACCAGCGACAAGCAGCTGTACATCAACGGCCAGCGCGTCAGCGAGGAGCTGGTAGGCGACGAGCCGGGTTCGCTGGGCAGCGTCAAGCTGTTCAAGGAACAACTGGGCAAGGCCGAACACCTGATCCGCGAAGAGATGACCCGCTACCGCATGGAGCCCGACCACGAGTGGAAGGTGCCGGCCGGTCACTACTTCATGATGGGTGACAACCGCGACAACTCCAACGACAGTCGCTACTGGGACGATCCCAACATTCCCCGTGATCTGCTGGGCATGGTTCCCGACCGCAACATCGTCGGCAAGGCCTTCGCCGTCTGGCTGAGCTGGCCGGAGCCCAAGCTGCAGAGCATGCCCACCCTGTCTCGCGTAGGTATCATCAGATGAATGAACGCAGAGTGCCCGGTCTCCCGTCGCGTCAGCAGGGTCTGTCGTTTCTCGGTGGTCTGCTCGGACTCTGCGTCATCGCCTTCCTGGCCAGCACGGCCATGAAACTCGTTCCGCATTACCTGGACTACAATGCTCTGACCAAGGTCATCGAATCCATCGGCGACAACCCCGATAACCAGATTCGCAGCGTGTCCGACGTCTACAGCTACGTGGGGAAGGGTATGCAGGTGAACGACATCCGTGATCTCGATCTGCAAAAGGCCATGCGCGTCGAAGCCGACGGCAACCACCTGCAGATCCACCTCGACTATGAAAAACGTGAACACCTGATCCGCAACATCGATCTGGTCGTTCGTTTCAATCGTGATTTCCGTATAAATCTCCCGTGACTTTATCTCTAGATCGCCTCGAGCGTCGGCTGGGTTATACCTTCCAGGACCCGGACCTGATGCTGCTCGCCCTTACGCACCGCAGCTTTGCCGGTCGCAACAACGAACGCCTTGAATTTCTCGGCGACGCCATCCTCAACTTCATCATCGGCGAAGCCCTCTACGATCACTTCCCCCAGGCCCGTGAAGGCCAGCTGTCCCGCTTACGGGCCAAGCTGGTGAAAGGCGAGACCCTGGCGCTGCTGGCCCGCAGCTTCGAACTCGGTGACTACCTGCGCCTGGGTTCCGGTGAGCTGAAGAGCGGCGGCTTTCGTCGCGAATCCATTCTCGCCGATGCCATGGAAGCCCTGATCGGCGGCATCTATCTGGATGCCGGCATGGACGCGGCTAAAGACCGGGTCATGGCCTGGCTGGGGCCGCAACTGCGCGAGCTGACGCCGGTGGATACCAACAAGGATCCCAAGACGCGGCTGCAGGAGTTTCTCCAGGCGCGCGCTTGCGACCTGCCGCGCTACGAGGTGGTCGCCATCGAAGGAGAGCCCCATTGCCGGGTCTTCTTCGTCGAATGCGAGATCGCCATGCTCAACGAAAAGACGACGGGGCAGGGCGCCAGTCGCCGCATCGCCGAACAGATAGCGGCCTCGGCGGCCTTGATCGCCCTGGGCGTGGAGAATGGTCATGAATGATGAGCTGAAGGCATCGCGCTGCGGCTACGTAGCCATCGTGGGTCGCCCCAACGTTGGCAAGTCCACGCTGCTCAACCATATCCTGGGGCAGAAGCTGGCCATCACCTCGCGCAAGCCGCAGACCACCCGGCACAACATGCTTGGCATCAAGACCGAGGGTGAGGTCCAGACCATCTATGTGGATACCCCCGGTCTGCACAAGGAAAACCAGAAGGCGCTCAACCGCTTCATGAACAAGACGGCCGTCACCGCCCTGCGCGATGTGGACGTCGTGGTGTTCGTGGTTGATCGCACCCGCTGGACCGACGAAGACCAGATGGTGCTGGAGCGGGTGCGCTTCGTGAAGTGCCCGGTGCTGCTCGCCGTCAACAAGATGGATCGCCTGGAAGACAAGGCCGACATGCTGCCGCACCTGCAATGGCTGCAGGAGCAGTTGCCGGAAGCCGCGCTCATTCCGATCTCCGCCCAGCATGGCCACAATCTCGACGCCCTCGAAGAGCTGGTCGCCGAACGTCTGCCGGAAGGTGACCACTTCTTCCCCGAGGACCAGATCACCGACAGATCCAGCCGCTTTCTCGCGGCCGAGCTGATCCGGGAAAAGATCATGCGCCAGCTGGGGGCGGAGTTGCCCTATCAGGTCGCGGTCGAGATCGAGGAATTCAAGTACGACAACGGCGTGCTGCACATCCACGGCCTGATTCTGGTCGAGCGTGATGGCCAGAAGAAGATCCTCATCGGCCAGGCCGGCGAGCGCATCAAGCGGATCGGCCAGGAAGCCCGCCACGACATGGAAACCCTGTTCGACGCCAAGGTCATGCTCAACCTCTGGGTCAAGGTCAAAGGCGGCTGGTCCGATGACGAGCGTGCCCTGCGCTCTCTGGGTTATTCCGACCTCTAGCGATGCAGGCGTCCGAGCCGCTGTTCGTCCTGCATTCGCGCCCCTACCGGGAAAGCAGTGCGCTGGTGGATGTGTTCGGCGCCTTTGGCCGGGTCCGTACCGTATTGCGCGCGGCCCGCTCCCGCTCCGGAAGTCTGGCCAGACCCTTCATTCCGCTCGAAGCCCAGCTCAGCGGGCGAGGGGAGTTGAAGAATCTGCAGAAGGTGGCGGCCCTGGCGCCGCCCTTTCTGCTTCAGGGACAGGCCCTTTTCAGTGGCTTCTATCTCAACGAACTGCTGGTCCGGCTGCTACCCGCCGAAGATCCCTATCCCGCCCTCTTCGAACTCTATGGTCTGACCCTGGCCGCCCTGGTCCAGGGCCGTCCGGTCGAACCCCTGTTGCGTACCTTCGAATGGCGTCTGCTTGATCTGCTGGGCTACGGTTTTTCGCTGGCCCAGGCCCTGGATGGTCGGGCCATCGAAGCCCGGCGTCTCTATCGCTTCATTCCGGATCAGGGCTTCGAGCCCGTCGACGAGGTTCGCCCGGGCTGTCTGGCCGGCGCGGAAATCCTGGCACTGGATCGTGGCGAATGGGACGATCCCACGGTAGTCCGCGCTGCCAAGCGCCTGATGCGCCAGGCCCTGGCGCCGCACCTGGGCAGCAAACCCCTGATGAGTCGCGAATTGTTCGCCAAGCCAAGTGAATAAGCCATGAAAGAGTTCAGTCGTGTTCTGTTGGGCGTCAACATCGATCATGTCGCTACCCTGCGCCAGGCCCGGGGTACGAGATATCCGGATCCGGTCAAGGCGGCACTGGACGCCGAAGAGGCAGGGGCGGATGGCATCACCCTGCACCTGCGTGAGGACCGTCGCCATATCCAGGAACGGGATGTACGCCTGCTGCGCGAGCTCCTGCAGACCCGCATGAATCTCGAAGTCGCCCTGACCCCCGAGATGCTGGACTTCGCGCAGGAGATCCGTCCCGAGCACGTCTGCCTGGTGCCCGAGCGCCGGGAAGAGCTGACCACCGAAGGTGGTCTGGATGTCCTGGGGCAGGTCCAGCGCATCCGCGATGCCATTGCCGCGCTGCCCGCTTCGGAAGTGTCCCTCTTTATAGACCCGGATCTGCAGCAGATTCAGGCGGCCAAGGACTGCGGCGCCCCGGTGATCGAACTCCACACCGGTCGCTATGCCGAGGCAGACACCCAGCACGAGCAGACCCTGGAGCTGCAGCGCCTGGCCAAGGCCGTGGAATTCGCCACCGGCCTCGGGCTGGTGGTCAATGCCGGCCATGGCCTGCACTACCACAATGTTCAGCCGATCGCGGCCCTGCCAGGTATCAACGAGCTGAACATCGGTCACGCCATCGTCGCCCAGGCAGTCTTCGTCGGCTTCAAGCAGGCGGTCAGGGACATGGCCGAATTGATTCGCTGCAGCTCGGTCGTAAAATAACTGTTGACCTGTCCTGAAACTCCCCTATAATGCGCCCCACTTCCGGCGCAGACGCTGAAGCGGCTTGAAAATCAAGCACTTAGGTCTGAGCCGGGCGAGGGGTCCACGGATTCTTCGCTGTTTGGTC